>NZ_JAIRBR010000016.1:0-212653 GCF_020361265.1 Nocardia sp. JCM 34519.1 | reverse complement strand
TCTCAGCGGTCGAAGCGCATGCGCCGCAGGCGCGAGTCTCGACCGCTGAGACGCGAGACTCCCCGGGGCCGCGAACACGCCGCGCGGAGCGCGGCCAAGATAAACTGTCACAATGCTCGTGCGAGTGCAGAACCCCGCAGGGACCAACGCCGAGCGTGCGCTGATCGACTGGTTGCGCACCTGGAAGGATCCGTCCAGTCCGCACGGCGTCGCCACCATCAACGCGAGCCTGTTCCACCAGGATCGGCTGCACCAGTTCGACGCGATCGTCTGGACGCCGTCGAGTTGCGTGATCATCGAGGCCGAGGCGCTGGTCGCGCGGCAGGACGGCGTGCTCGAGATTCCGCTGAACGGCCCGTGGACCATCTCGGGCGAGCCCGCCGCGCTGGAGGGACGGGACCGGCGCACACCGCTGGAGAAATCCCGCGAGCACACCTACGCGCTGTACAACTGGCTCGCCGCGCGCGGGCTCGGCCAGCGGGTGGTGCACGGCATCGTGCTGGTGGTGCCGCTGCGCGGCGCCGAGCTCACCATCCAACAGGCCTGGAGCGACCCGAGTTTCGACGTCGTGCTCGGCGACGACCCGTCCCGGTTGCGCTCGTACTTCGAGCAGCTGGCCGAGGAGGAACAGTTCCTGTGGACCGCGAACGATATCGCCGTCGCCTTCCGCGGGCTCGGCATTCTGCCGTATCTGCCCGCCCCGCAGGATTTGATCAACGAGGGTTTCCTCGGCCCGATCGACATCACGCTGTGGCACGGCGGCCCGAACCAGGCGCAGGCCGAGGCGTATGTCGAGGAGATGCGGCTGGCCAAGGAGCGCGAGGCGCAGGTGAGCCCGCGGCTGCGCATCGAGGCGCCGTGGTACAGCCCGTGGAAGCTCTACCCCCGGGTGCCCGGCGATATGGATATGGGCCAGGCGTTCATGCGCATCCTGCTCGCCACCGGGATGATCGTCGCGTTCGTCTGGGTGCTGTGGTTCGTCATCGCGCTGGTGCTGACGTACGGTCCCGGATAGTCACGCGGTCGGCGTCGCCGCCGGATCGGTTTCGGCGAACGGCTGACTCTCCCGTTCCACCAGCAGCGCGACATGCAGGCGGGACGGACAGTCGAGTTTGAACATCACCTGGCGCACATGGTTGACCACGGTCCATTCCGAGATACGCAGGTGGGTCGCGATCATCCGGTTGGTCATCCCGGTGGCCACCAGCCTGGCGATCTCGCGCTGCCGGTTGGTGAGCGCCGCCAGCGGCGACTCGTCGGGTGCGCGCAGCAGCGGAGCGGAGCGCGCGTAGGTGATGGCGGCGGCCAGATCCATTTCCGAGCCACGCCGGGCGACCGCACGAAAACGCTCCTCCCCCAAGGCATTCCGGTAATCCGGTTCGGCCATCGAGCAGTCCTCGGCGGCCAGTGGCGGGATGGCGTGCACCTCGCGCAGGTGCCGAGCCGCCATGGACAGCGTCGCGGCCACCTCCCGGTAGTCGCCGCCGGCGGCGAAATAGGCCAGCGCGCAACCTTCCAGCGCGTTGATCGCGGGCAGCAGATGCGCCTCGATGCCTTCGGTGCCGAGCACCTCGCGCAACAGCAGCAGCGCCCGGTCGAGGGTTTCGGGCGCGAGCTGTGTGCGGGCCAGCATGTACAGCGCGGGCAGCCGGATGGGCAGCTCGAATTCGCGCACCCGGTCGCGCACCACCGCCCATCCGGTCCCGTCGCGGCGAGCCGGGAGCGGGATCTCCGTCATCGCCTGCGCCACCTCCAGCCAGCCGACGAGTTCCTCGGACAGCCGGTCGGCCCGCAGGGCGGCCGACCGCAGCTGCCTGCGCGCGCCGTCATCGTCGCCGAGCATGCACAGCGCGGTGCCGAGTACGACCGCGCACCCGGCCGCGCCCACCGGATCACCCGAATTCCGGTATCCGGCAACGGCATCGGTGAGCAGTTCGACCGAGCGGTGCAGCCGCGCGGTGCGCAGCGCCCAGATGCCGAGCACCTGGCGGCACAGCGCGGCCGACGCGGCGCCGAGTTCGTCCGTGCGCAGGGTGCGCGCCAGCAGCGATTCCACCTCGGCCAGATAGCCGTGCGCCACCCACACCGGTTCCAGCCGGGCGGCGGCCGCGACGGCACGCTCGGGCTGGCCGGTTTCCAGCAGGTGATGCAGCGCCGCGAGCAGGTCGGCGATCCGTGCGCCCGCCTTCGCCATCGCATCCGCGCGCTCGCCGTCGCACCGCAGCAGCGGACCGAGCACGGTGGCCAGCCGGCACAGACGATCCACGTGTGCCCACCGAATCCGTTCCGCGCGTTCGGGTTCCGCGGCCAGCACGCGCCGACACCAGGCGCGCACGGTTGCGAAGAGGCGATAGGCGGCCGTGGCGGGCGCCGCCGGATCGTGTTCCAGCAGACTGCGATCAACCAGCTCGGCGATGGCCGCGCCGGTGCGCTCCTCGTCGATGACGCTCACCAGGCAGGCCGTCTCGAGATCGAATGGCGCCTCGAACAGCGAAAGGCGCAGCAGCAGCTCCAAGACGTCCGGATCCAGGCCGCTGACGCCCCAGCCGACCGCGGCGTCCATGCCGCGGTGCCGGGCGGGCACGTCGACGAAGAAGGGTGACTGAAGGTCGGCGCCCGCCTTGATGCGGTGCAGGGTGCGTACCGGCCCGAGGCGCGCGATCGCGCCCGCGGCGAGCTCCAAAGCCAGTGGCACACCGTCCAATTCGCGGACGATATCGTCGAGCACCAGACGGTCGGCCAGTGCGGCGAGCCCGCGATAGTGGCTGTCGATGCTGTCCAGCAGCAGCCGCGCGGCGGGTGAGGCGGCCGGATAGTAGTCGCCGTCGCCGCTTTCACCGGGTAGCGGCCGCACCCGGACGATATGTTCCCCGCGCAGGTGCAGCGGCGCCCGGCTGGTCGCGACGATCACCAGGCGCGGGCAGCGGTCGAGTAGGGCGGCCACATCGGCCGGGATCGCTTCGATCAGGCGATCGCAGTTGTCCAGCAACAGGGTTGCCGGTGCGTCCCGGATCCGGGCGGCCAGCAGCGCCAGGATCGAGTCGACCCCGGCCACCGGCCGCACGATGCCGAGCGGGCGACCGCCCACCGCCGCGAGAACCGCATTCCAGGCCGCGGCGCGATCGGCGCACTCGGCGAGGTCGACGGCGACGCCCGGTTCGGCGGGAGTGCGCCAAGTGCCTTCGAATTCCTTGCCGCACAAGGCCGCTCGCGCCAGCCTGCTCTTGCCGACGCCCGCCGTGCCGGTCACGGTGAGCAGCCGGGGACCGGATGCGGCGAGCAGTTCGGCGAGCTCGGCCAATTCGCCGTCGCGTCCGACGAGCACGGGCAAATGGTGGGCGGCACTACCGGGCTGAGTATTTCGGGATATCACGGGCAGCTGCAATCCGTAATTCCGATCAACCATCGCTGTCCCTCTCACTGCACCCACGCGCCCGGTCGCCGCGAAACATCCCATGCATCAACCGCATCCGGGCGCGAGCCGAACCTTCGATTCGCGCGGTTCACCGCGCGAATCGCTGCAGAACGACAATACCAAGCCACACGGTCCCGGCAGCGGAATCGATGCAGGCTCGTTTCCCGGTAGGGGCAGGCACTTCTCGTTCGAGTCGGGCTGCCGTCGGTATAGCAAATACTTGCCATACAGGCGATTTCGCGAAACTCGACCAGAAAAGCATTGCGGTGGCGCGTTATTCGGAGCAATTGGTAGAGCTGCGCGTCCGGCGACCGCGGTTTCGGCAATCGCGCCCGTAATTCTGCGGGCATGACAGGAAACGCTATGGTCGTCCGGTGAAACAGCGACAGCCGACCCCGGTGGTCGCGGCCGGGACGGTTGCGGCGGGCGCCGCGGTGACGGTCGCGTTACCGGCCACCTTCCCCGCCGACGGCGGTCCGACCGCGGCCGACCGCGCGGTCACCGAACCGGTGCACTCGGCGCTCGACGCGCATCCCGGCGTACTGCACGCGCTGGTGATCCCGAGCGACGGTTATATCGTGCTGCCGCTGCTCGTCGCCGCGGCGGCGTGGTTCGCTCATCGCGGCCGGTGGTGGTCCGCGGCGACCATGCTGCTCGCGCCGGAGCTGACCGTGGCGATCAATACCTTCCTGCTCAAACCGCTCTGGGCGCGGCCGCTGCACGACTACCTCGCGTACCCGAGCGGGCACACCGTCCAATTGGTCGCCGTCGCAACGGCATTCGTACTGCTGACGGATTCGGCGCGGGCCGGGTTGGCGGCGCTCGCGCTCACTGTGGTGGCGTTGGCGCTCGTCGCGATCGGCATGATCGGGCTCGGATACCACCTGCCCACCGATATCGTCGGCGGCGCGGCCGCGGCCATCGCGCTGACCACCGCGCTGTGCTGGCTGGCCGGGCTGCTCCAAACGGCCACCGACAAGGGCCGGGTCGATCACTCGCGACCGTAGCCGCGCGGCACGGTCTTCCACAGCATGCCGGGAGACGCGGCTCAGGTGCGGTCGTAGACGCTCGCGTCGTCGAGCATGGCCGCGCGCAGCATGTGTTCGGGCACGCCGAGTCCCTCGACGAGGGTCAGCGCGTCGGGACGCAACCGGTCCACCAGTTCGTTGACGCCGCGACGCACCGCCTTGGCCCGCTCGACCGACATGAACCGGTGCATGATGTACCACGCCGAATTCTCTTCCAGCAGTGTGTAAACGAACAGATCACACACCGTTTCGGCGAGGTCGCGGGCGGCTGGGTCGGCGATGCCGGCGATACCCTCGACGAAGGCCTCCAGCACCAGTCGGTCGATATGCGCGGCGCCCGCGGCGAGGATGTGGTCCTGCGCGTTGTCGAACGCCTCGAAAGGTCCGGTGTCCTTCGCACGGGCGCGCAGCCGGTGCGCCGCGGTGCGCAGCAGGTAGTCCTCCCGGTCGGCGAACAGCTGCAACTGCACCGGCCGGCGGGACAGATCGCCCTCGTCGACGGTGTCCTTCGCGCCGTCGCGCATGGTCTGGATGAGCTGACGCACGCCGGACCGCTTGCGCACCACGTCACCGGCCATGGTCGCGGCGAACCGCACCCAGCCGAGCGCGTCGAGATCGCGGACCTCGTCGGAGTACGCGGTGAGCAGTTCCTTGGCCACCAACTGGGTGAGCACCACGTTGTCGCCCTCGAAGGTGGTGAACACGTCGGTGTCGGCCTTCAGCGTCACCAGCCGGTTCTCCGTCAAATAGCCTGCGCCGCCGCAGGCTTCGCGGCATTCCTGAATGGCCCGGGTCGCATGCCGCGTCTGCGCGGCCTTCAACCCGGCGGCCCGCTTCTCCAGCGCGCGCTGCGCGCCCGGATCGAGATCCTGTCCGGTCTGCACCAGATGCATGCGGCGCACCAGGTCGTTCTGTGCGAAGGCGTACGCGTACGACTTGGCCACCAACGGCAACAACCTGCGCTGATGGCTGCGGTAATCCAGCAGCAGCGTCTCGGCCCCGGTATCGGGATCGGCGAACTGGCGGCGCTTCAGCGCGTACCGGACCGCGATGCTCAGCGCCACCCGCGCCCCCGCGGCCGCCGCGCCGCCGACGCTGACCCGGCCGCGCACCAAAGTGCCGAGCGTGGTGAAGAATCGGCGGCTCGGGTTCTCGATGGCCGAGCTGTACGTGCCGTCCGGCGCGACATCGGCGTAGCGGTTGAGCAGGTTCTCCCGCGGCACCCGGACGTTGTCGAAGACGATGCGCCCGTTGTCGACACCGGGTAGGCCGCCCTTGAGACCGTCGTCGGAGGTGGTGACGCCGGGTAGGTCGGCGCCGTGCTCGTCGCGGATCGGCACCAGCAGACAGTGCACGCCGCGCCGCTCGCCCTGGGTGATGAGCTGCGCGAAAACCGCTGCCATCCTTGCGTGTTCGGCCGCGCCGCCGATGTAATCCTTGCGCGCGGACGGTGTCGGCGTGTGGATGACGAATTCCCCGGCCTGCGGGTCGTAGGTGGCGGTGGTCTCCAGATTCGCCACATCGCTGCCGTGCCCGGATTCGGTCATGGCGAAGCAGCCGAGCAGATCGAGTGAGATGAGCCGCTTGACGTAATCGGCATGCCGTTCGGTGCCGAGATTTTCCACCGCGCCGCCGAAAAGTCCCCACTGCACACCGCATTTCACCCACAGCGACAGGTCACAGTAGGCCAGCATCTCCAATGCGACCACGGCGGCGCCGGGTTCACCGGTGCCGCCGTGCTCGCGCCGGAAGCCGCGTTCGGCGTAGCCGAGCGTCGCGACGGCCCGCATCTGCTCCAGCACCCGGGCCCGTGCGGCCCGGTAGTCGAGGTACGGATCGCCGATGAAGCGGTCGCCCGCGAGCTGGGTCCTGGCCTCCTCGCGGACCGCCGCCCATGGTCCGTCGAGTGCCGCGCGAAGGTGATCTGCCGTCGTCGATGTCCGGGTCGCGATGTCTTCGGCCATGTCCTCGACCATAGTCGGACGATGTCCGGTCTCCCGCTCCCGACGCGTGAACACGGCCCCTGAACTGCGGTTTCCGATTCGATCACACCTCTGGCCGACTTCGCCGGGACACAAATCGGACAGGCCTCTTGCTGGTGTTTGAACGGATGTTTAATATACTGAACGTGTGTTTAACCGACAGCCCCTATCGCAAGGATCCGCCGACGATCTGAATACCGCGGCGCGCATACGCGACGCCGCGATCGAGGTCTTCGGTGAGCAGGGATTCCAGGTCGGTGTACGCGTCATCGCGAAGGCCGCCGATGTCTCGCCCGGATTGGTCAACCACCACTTCGGATCCAAGGACGGCCTGCGCGCCGCATGTGACGAGCGAGTGCTCCAGCTGATTCGCGACGAGAAACTCAAGGCGATGAACGAGCTCAATCGCACCAAGGGTCTCCTCTCCGCGATCGCCGAGGTCGAGGTGTACGGACCGATGGTGGCCTACCTGTTGCGCACCCTGCAGGCGGGTGGGCCGGCGGCGATATCGTTCTTCGACCACCTGGTCGACGATACGGTGAGCTACATCCGAACGGGTGTCGATGCGGGGACCATCAGACCTAGCCGCGATGAATACGCCCGCGCACGATATCTGACCATGATGAATGTCGGCGCGGGGCTGCTCTGGATACAGCTGTATTGCTCGAACGGCGAAAAGATCGACTTCCGCAAGGCCATTCGCGACGTCACCGACGATCTCACCATGCCCGCACTGGAGATGTACACCCAGGGCATATTCACCGACTCAACGCTTTTCGACGCACTCACCAAGGAGGAGTGAATGTCCGGCGTCATCGAAATCAAGGATCTCCGAAAGACCTTCGGTCATGTCACGGCACTCGACGGGTTGAATCTCGCGGTGTCCGAAGGCGAGATCCACGGCTTCCTCGGGCCCAACGGCGCGGGTAAGTCCACCACCATCCGGATCCTGCTCGGCATCCTGCGGGCGACCTCGGGCACCGCCCGGCTGCTCGGCCGCGACCCGTGGTCCGACGCTGTCGGCCTGCATCACGAATTGGCTTATGTACCAGGCGATGTCACGCTGTGGCCGTCACTTTCCGGCGGCGAGACGATCGATCTGCTCGCCCGGATGCGCGGCGGCATCAATACCCGGCGGCGCGCCGAGCTCATCGAACGATTCGATCTGGATCCGCGTAAGAAGGCGCGCACCTACTCCAAGGGCAACCGCCAGAAGGTGGCGCTGGTCTCCGCGCTGGCCTCCGACGTGCGGCTGCTGCTGCTCGACGAGCCGACCTCGGGCCTGGATCCGTTGATGGAGCAGGTATTCCGGGAATGTGTGAAGGAGGCGCAGGACCGCGGCACCACGGTGCTGCTGTCCAGTCACATCCTCTCCGAGGTGGAGGTGCTGTGCGACCGGGTGACCATCATCCGGGAGGGCCGCACCGTCGAGAGCGGGTCGCTGTCGGATATGCGGCACCTCTCGCGCACCAATATCACCGCCGAATTGATCGGCGACCCAGGCGATCTCGCACGCATTCCGGGGGTCGAGGACATCGAGCGGGACGGCTCTACGGTGCGCTGCCAGGTGGACGGCGAACATCTCGGCCAGTTGATCCGGGTGCTCGGCGACGCCGGGGTGCGCAACCTGACGAGCGCGCCGCCGACTCTGGAGGAGTTGTTCCTGCGGCACTACCACATCGACCGCGATGGTGACGGAACCCGTTCCGCCGCAGCGACTTCCGCGACGGGGGTGCGGGCATGACAACCGCCGTCGCCGGGCGGCACTATGCGGCGCCCGCCGCGCGCACCGCCGCCGATTTCGCCGGAACCGGTCGGCTGCTGCGGCTCTACCTGCGCCGCGATCGAATCGTGTTGCCGCTCTGGTCGTTGCTGTTCGGGCTGGTGCCGATCATGTACCTGTCCAGCACCAAGAAGATCTACGACGGGAAACCCGCCGAGCTGGCGCAGTACGCCAAGACCATTCAGGACAGTCCGGCGCTGCACATGATGTATGGGCGGCTCTACGCCACCGACCTTCCCGCGGTTGCGCTTTGGAAGGGCGGTCCATTCTTCACGATGATCGCCATCGCTACCATACTGACCGTCATCCGGCACACCCGCGTCGAGGAGGATACCGGTCGCGCCGAACTCGTCGGCGCGACCAGCATCGGCCGCTACGCCGGACTCACCGCGGCACTGATCCTGACCGGTGCGGGCTGCTCGATCACCGGGCTCGTCTGCGCGGTGACGCTGAAATCCGAGACGTCCGGGGCGCATGCGCTCGCGTGGGGCGCGGCGCTGGCGGCATCGGGCCTGCTCTGGGGCGGGGTGGCCGCGGTGGCCGCGCAGGCGGGCAGCACCGCACGGGTGGCCCGCGGCATCGCCTTCGGCGCACTGGCCGCGGCCTTCGCACTGCGGGCCATCGGTGACGCGGGAAACGGTGTGCTGTCCTGGTTCTCACCGGTCGGCTGGTGTGTGCTGATGCGGCCGATGGCCGAAATCCGTTGGTGGACGCTGGTTCCGCTGCTCGCCCTCGCGGTGATCGCTTGGGCCGGTGCGTATTCGCTGCTGCGGGTTCGCGATACGGGATCGGGGCTGATTGCCGAACGACCCGGCCCGGCGACGGCCGCATCGGAGCTGTCGGGTCCGGTCGGGCTGGCCTGGCGACTGCAGCGTGGCACGCTGCTGGTCTGGGCGATCGGCTTCGCGTTGTACGGCGCGCTGATGGGTGGGATCGTTCGCAGCATCGGCGACATGATCAACAAGGGCTCCACGATGGGCGATTTCGTCACGCGGACCGGCGGCACCAAGGTGCTGGAGGACGCCTTCGTCACCCTCGGCATGACCATGCTCGCCATCGGTGCGGGCGCGTACACGATCTCCGCGACGCTGCGGCTGCACGACGAGGAGGCCAGCCAGCGGGTGGAGGCCACGCTCGCGGGCGCGGTGAGCAGGCGGCGATATGTCGCGAGCCACGTCGGTTTCGCATTGCTCGCGTCGGCGTTCCTGGTGCTGCTCGCCGGTACGGTGTTCGGCTTCGTCTACGGGACCGCGGCCGGTGACATCCCGGGCAAGCTGTCGGATACGTTGGGCGCCGCGCTCGTTCAGGTGCCCGCCATCTGGGTGTTCACCGGAATCGCGGTGGCGCTCTATGGGATAGCGCCGCGATTCACGCCGGTCGCTTGGGGTGTGTTCAGCGCGATGCTCCTCATCTTCGTGCTCGGCATGCTGAACGGGCTGCCGCACTGGACCGCCGATCTGGTGCCGTACAACCATCCGCCGAAGTTGCCCGGCGCGGAATTCACCGCGACGCCGGAGCTTTGGTTGCTGGCTGTCGCCGCCGGATTGATCGCGGTGGGCGCTGTCGCCTTCCGTAGGCGCGACCTGCGCTGAGTGTGTTTGTGGAGCTTTCGGCTTCCCGCGCTGGCAGTCATCTCCGAATTGTCTGCGCGGGAAGCCGACTGCTGTGCCGGGATTACGAGCCGTGCAGGCCGAGTTTGCCCGCGAGGCGCGCCAGATAACCCTGGACGTCTTCGGGTGAGCGGTCCGGTAGTCCGAAAACCGCTTCGGTGACGCCGGATTCGGCCCATTGCGCGAGCTGGTTCGCATCGTGGCGTCCGGCCAACGCGATCACCTCCGGTGTGCCCGTTCGCCCGTGCTCGTGCCAGACTCGGTGCAGCAGTTCGATTTTCGTATCGAGGCCGGTTTCGGCGGGTGTGGTGATCCAGCCGTCGGCGTTGCGGGCCAGCCAGGCGAAGGATTTCTCGGTGCCCGCGCAGCCGAGCAGTACCGGGATCCGTTTCTGGATCGGCTTCGGCCAGGACCAACTCTTGCCGAATGTCACGAATTCGCCCGCGTAGCTGGCTTCTTCGTCGGTCCAGATGGCCCGCATGGCGTCGAGGTGTTCGCGCAGGACCGCGCGCTTGCGGCCCGCCGGTACCCCGTGATGGGCGAGTTCATCGGTGTTCCAACCGAATCCGACGCCGAGACGCACCCGGCCGCCGGACAGGTGATCGAGGGTGGCGATGGTCTTCGCCAGCGTGATCGGGTGGTGTTCGGCGGGCAGCGCGACGGCCGTGGACAGGCCGATCCGGTCGGTGACCGCGGCGGCGGTGGACAGTGCGACCCACGGGTCGAGGGTGCGCAGGTAGCGGTCGTCGGGCAGGGTGGCGTCGCCGGTGCGCGGGTGCGCCGCCGCCCGCACCACCGGAATGTGGGTATGTTCGGGTACGTAGAAGGTGTGGAATCCGGCCCGTTCGGCGGCCAGCGCCGCGTCGGCGGGCGTAATGCCCCGATCGCTGGTGAACAAGACGATTCCGTGGCGCACCGGACACTCCCATCGGCAGAATTAGAACGAGTTCTACCACGGCTCGGCGGGCGAGACCAAGGGCGCGTTCCGGCGCACGAGCCCGCGCGCGGCGGACCTCCGCACACCCGGTGACCGGCCTCACAAAGCCAAATGCGCAGGTAGAGGCCGATTTTGATCGAAGGGTGGACCGGCTTTTACACCTTTTGATGGATGCTCGGTCCCGAGCGCGAACGTATCGTCGTCAGTAGCTGATTAGGGTAGCCAAAGTTGTAGGGCTGTCCGGGTGGCGATGGTGATTCAGCAGTGGCGATTCAGGTGAGGTGGTAGTCGAAAATGTCGGACACGCTTACGGAGACGGCTCCGTTCTCCACGCTCCTGCGCACCGCCACCGAACAGCAGCATTCCGACGCCGAGAACTCCAGCTTCGTCGGCGATCTGCTCGGCGGAAAGCTGGGCATCGACGCCTATGTCGCGCTCAGCGGTCAGCTGTGGTTCGTATACCGCGCGCTCGAGGCGAACTCCGCGCGCCTCGCCGCGGATACCGTCGCGGCCCCGTTCATCCGCGCCGAACTCGCCCGCACCCCGGAGCTCGAACGCGATCTCGCCCACCTCGCGGGCCCGGATTGGCGCGCCGAGCTGACGCCGCTCCCGGCGACCGCGGCATATGCCGCCCGCATCGAGGAATGTGCCCGCGACTGGCCCGCCGGGTTCATCGCGCACCACTACACCCGCTACCTCGGTGACCTGTCGGGCGGGCAGATCATCCGCGGCTCTGCCGAGAAGCAGTGGAACCTGCCCAAGCGCGGCGACGGTGTGCGCTTCTACGTCTTCGAAAACATCGGCAACCCGGCGGCTTTCAAACGCGAATACCGCGAGGCGCTGGACAACCTGCGCTTCGACGCCGACGAACAGGGCCGGGTGCTCGAGGAGGCGCAGCGCGCCTTCGCGTTCAACGCCGCCGTATTTCAGGAACTCGCAGCCCTTTACCCACCGCTCGCGGCGTAACCCCAAGGCAGCGAGCACAATCCGCGGCGGACATTATTGCGCCGCGGATTGTCGCCCGGCGAAGTCGCTTCGCGTGGGCATCAACTCCTGGCCGGTACCGCCGGATCCGCCGTGACCCGGCGCATTCGGGCGTCGAGCACACCGGTATCGCGCAGGCTCTGTAGATGCGCCAGCCGGGTGAAACGATGGAAGAAGTCTGCCGCGGTCAGGCCGCGGGCCCGGTATTCCGAGTAGAGCTCCGCCGCGCCCTGCGCGATGGTCCAGTGCGCGCGGAAGCCCAAAGCCTTTCTGGCAGCGGTGAAGTCGACACGATACGAGCGCGGGTCGGCGCCGGTTTCGCCGGTGATCACCAACTTGGCGCCGGGCACCGCGTCCACCACCGCGAGCGCGATCTGGGCGACGGTGAGATTGTTGTGCTCGGTGCCGATATTGAAGGCGCGGCAGTGAATCGCCTCCGCCGGGGCCGACAGGCAGGCCGCGAAGGCGGCGGCGATATCGCGGGCATGCACCAGCGGCCGCCACGGCGTGCCGTCGGAAAGCACTTTTACCTCGCCGGTGAGCACCGCGTAACCGACCAGGTTGTTCAGCACGATATCCGCGCGCAGCCGCGGCGAGAATCCGAAAGCCGTTGCGTTGCGCAGGAATACGGGCGAGAAATCGGCATCCGCGAGCGCCGCGACATCGTCCTCCACCCGGACCTTGCTCTCGGCGTACGGTGTGATCGGGCGCAGCGGAGCCGATTCGGTGACCAACCCATCCCCCGCCGCACCGTAGACCGAACACGTCGAGGCGTACAGAAAGCGCCGGACCCCGGCCGCCTTGGCCAGCCGGGCCAGCCGCACCGAGGCGTGATGGTTTATCTCATAGGTGATTTCGGGCGCGAGCGCGCCGAGCGGATCGTTGGACAGCGCCGCCAGATGCACCACCGCGTCGAATCCGGTGAGCTGCTCGGCGGTGACATCGCGCAGGTCGATCGCGAGCCCCGGCGGCTCACTCGGCAACGCCCCCAGCACGCACTCGGCGAAGAATCCGCTGTCCAGGCCGACCACCTCGTGCCCACTGGCGCGCAGCACCGGAACCATGACGGTGCCCAGATAACCCTGATGTCCGGTGACGAGAACCCGCATCTCACTTTCCTCCGAAATCGACGATGGCCTTGGCGAGTACGAACGCCTCGGCGTGCGGCGCGCGGCACTGCACCCCGCGCAGCCGCGACAGCCCCAGGAAGGACTGGGCGTCGAACCATGCCCGATCCGCTTGGGACGGATAGTGTTTCAGCAGCAGCCTGGCCTTCTCCTCGGCCAGATCGACGGAGAGCGGCTGGAATACGGTCGGCGCGGGAGTATCGGTCTCCCACTTGAGTATTTCGTATCCGAGGGTGAGCTGATCGCGGAATTCGGTGGGTACCAGCTCGGCGAGCAGGCGGTGGTCCTGGTGTGCGTCACCGGGTTGCGGCATGAACACCAGATCCGGATTGGTCTGGCGCCGAAAGGTATTCAGCGCGCGCTTGACCCGGTCCCAGTGCGCCGGGGTGTGGCCGTCCGGCAGGTCGAGCACCGTCAGTTCGACGTGCGCGTCCGGGCAGAACGCCTCCAGCGCCGCCCATTCCTCGTTCTCCCGCTCGGTGCCGGCGCCGCACAGCACCAGCGCCCGAACCCGCAGCCGCGGATGCGCCCTGGCCAGGGTGAGCAGGGTGCCGCCCATACCGATCGCGATATCGTCGCAGTGCGCGCCGAGCGCGGCGATCTCGGCGACGCGCCCGGTGGTCAGCCGAATCACACTCGCTCCCAAACCATCCAGGGCCGCTGACCGGTCCGGTAGCCCATATCGAGTTCGGCGCGTTCCTTGAAGGTGTCCGCGGGTTTCCAGAAGCCCAGATGCCGGTATCCGAACAACCGGCCCTGCCCGGCGAGCACACCGCAGGCGTCGGCGACCAGATCGCCGCCGGGCGGCAGCAGATCGAACACCTCCTGGGTGAGTACGAAGTATCCGCCGTTCTCCCACAACGGCATTCGCGCGACCGGTAAGATCTCCTTCACCTCGCCCGCCGGGGTGAGGTCGACGCAGTGGAACGAGGATTGCGGCGGCACCACCATCATCGATGCGGCCATACCGGAGGCGGTGAATTTCGCGATCATCTCGTCCAGGGGCGCGTCGGTGAGCACATCGGCGTAGTTGGCCAGGAAGTACCGCTGGCCGGCCAGATGCGGGCGCACCCGGCGTAGCCGCTCGCCGATCGGCGATTCCACGCCGGTGTCGACGAAGGTGATCGACCAGTCGCTGATATCGGTGCGCAACAATTCGACCCGGCCGTCCCGGATCACGAAATCGTTGGAGACCGATTCCTCGTAGGTGAGGAAGAAGTTCTTGATGTGCTCGGCGCCGTGCCCGAGGCATAGGATGAAATCCTTGTGACCGTAATGCGCGTAATACCGCATCACATGCCATAGTAGGGGCCGCGGCCCCACCAGCTGCATGGGTTTCGGAATCATATCGTCGGTGCCGTCGCGCATCCGCATGCCGTAACCGCCGCAGAACAGGACAACTTTCATCGTGCGTGTCTCCCCGTGATAATTTCGATCGGCGCGTTGTCCGGCCATTCGGCGCGATGCAGGGCGGGCAGTGGATACACCAGTTCCGCGCCCCACTCACCGATATGCCGCAATTGCGCGGTGATCTCCCGCTCCAGATTCCAGGGCAGCACCAGCACGACATCGGGCCGGTCCAGATCGATCCGCTCTACCGGATGGATCGGAATCCTGGCGCCCGGCGTGAACTTTCCGTGTTTATAGGGGTTGCGGTCGACCGTGTATTCGAGCAGATCCGGCCGGATACCGCAGTAGTTGAGCAGCGTATTGCCCTTGCCCGGCGCGCCGTAACCGACCACCCGCTTACCCTTCGCCTTGCAGTCGAGCAGAAAGCGCAGCAGTTCGTGGCGCACCGCCTCGGCGCGCGGGCGCAGCTCGAAATAGCCGTCGGCGCGGTGCAATCCGGCCTGCGCCTCCAGCTCCAGCACCGCCCACACCTGGGTGCTCGGCGCGCTCGCCACCGGATCGGGCCGGGCCCACAGGCGCAGCGAACCGCCATGTGTCGGCAGCTGTTCCACGTCGACGACCGTCAAACCCGCGGTGGCCAAGGCGCGTTGCGCGGCCAGTACCGTGTAGTACTGGAAGTGCTCGTGGTAGATCGTGTCGAATTGCCCGAGCCGCAACAGATTCAGCGCGTGATGGACCTCGATCGACAGCCAGCCGTCATCGGCCAGCAGGGTGCGCAGCGCGCGGGTGAAGCCGCGCAGGTCGGGCACGTGCGCGTAGACATTGTTGGCCACCACCAGGTCGGCCGCGCCGTGCGCGCTGCGGATCCGGCGCGCGGTCTCTTCGGTGAGGAAGACGGTTTCGGTCGGCACACCCGCCGCCCGCGCCGCCTCGCCGACGTTCACCGAAGGTTCGATGCCGAGGCAGGGAATTCCGGCCGCGACCACATGCCGTAGCAGATAGCCGTCATTACTGGCCACCTCGACGACGAACGAGTCACCGTCCAATCCGAGCCGCCGGACCGCCTGCCCGACGAAGGTTTCCGCATGCCGCACCCAGCTATCCGAATACGACGAGAAATAGGCGTATTCGGTGAAAGTTTCCTCCGGGGTGATCAATGCCGGAATCTGTAGCAGCAGACAGTCCTGGCACACCTGCAAGTGCAGCGGAAAAGTCGTCTCGGGACGGTTCAGCTCGTCCGCCCCGAGGAACTTCTCGCATGGCGGCGTCGCACCGAGATCGAGAACGCTCGCCAACCGCTCGGATTCACACAGTCGACATCGCACGAATGGCCCCACCTTCTGCCGTGAAGACGATCGGCGGCTTATTGCCCGCCGATGCTGGAGAGTTCGGCCCGAACCAGTGAGACGTTACAACTACGGCTACCTGTCGGGTAGGTGAAATCCCCTGCCCGGGAGACATTTTCGGACCACTTTCAACGAAGTCCGGTTGGTAGCATTTCGGCGGCAAATCATGCCGTTGGTGGTACGCATCGGCCGTCGCCCACCGCCGCACCCGTCGACCTGGACCGACGCCGCCGCGACAATGGGGGCGGGACCGGTTCAAAACCGACCGCCCCCTTATTGGTTATCGCGTGGAATACCTTGTGTACCTTGCGATTCCGCATGTAAGACCCATTGTGTTCTGTAACAATCGCGTTCTGGCCGCCGAAACTACGAGCACCCCGGGCGGCCGAACGCAGGCCGCGGGTCCGGTCGATGGGGATCGGGAGAGGAATCACTTTCCGTAGGGGGAGGTGCGTGTGTAATGAGCTTCGAGCTCGCCGACAACGACGATCTGGATTTCGCGCGACCACCGCGGGTGCTGCCGCGTCCCGCTCGGGAACGATGGCAAACCGAGTATGTAAAGCGCTTGGCTGCAACCGATTTCGTCGTGATAGCGCTGGCGGTCGGGCTCGCGCAGCTGATCCGGTTCGGCGGGCCCGCGGCGCCGCCGCTGGCTTGGCACCTACCCTACGAGGTCGGCTACACGGTGGTGTCGCTCGCGCTCGCGCTCACCTGGTCGGCCTTTCTCGCCGCGGGCAGCACCCGCTCCCCCCAGGTGGTCGGTTCGGGGGCCGAGGAATACCGCCGCCTCGTCGCCGCCACCATGCGGCTGTTCGGCCTCATCGCCATCCTCTCGCTGATCTTCCAGATCGAGTTCGCCCGTGGGTATTTGGCGATCGCGCTACCACTCGGCCTGCTCGGCCTGATGTTCAGCCGCTTCGCCTGGCGGCTGCATGCGCGGTCCCGGCGCGGCCGCGGCGAATACCGCAGCTCGGTGCTGGTGGTCGGCAGTCCGGAGGCGGCGCACGCCATGGCGACGGCGTTCTCCCGCGATCCCGCCTCCGGTTATCGCGTGGTCGGCGTCTGCATTCCCGAAGCGCCCGGCGGCACAGCGCAATACGAATTCCAGGCCTCGGGCCACACCTTCTCGGTGGTCGGCGACGACCGCTCGGTGCTCGACGCGGTGCACCGCAGCGGGGCCGACACCGTGGCGGTGACCGCGACCGAACATCTCGGTCCCGTCGAATTCCGGCGGATGGCATGGGAACTCGATCCACTCGGGGTCGAACTGATCGTCGCGCCCGGCGTCATCGATGTCGCGGGCACCCGGCTCACCAATCGGGTTGTCGCCGGAATGCCTATGCTGCACATCGCGAAACCGCAGTACGACCGGGCCAAGTCGACCGGCAAAGCGGTCTTCGACATCTGCTTCGCGGCGGTCGTCCTGCTCGCCATCGCACCCACCCTCGCGGGCATCGCGCTGGCGGTCAAACTCACCAGCCCCGGGCCGGTGTTCTACCTATCCGAGCGAATCGGCTTGGGCGGCAAGCCGTTCCGCATGATCAAATTCCGCAGCATGTACGTCGACGCGGACCGCTACATCAACTCGCTGATCGAGACCAACGGCGGCAATCCGCTCTTCTTCAAGGTGAAGGACGACCCGCGGGTCACCCGGGTGGGGCGGATCATCCGCAAGTTCAGCCTCGACGAACTCCCCCAGTTCATCAACGTGCTGCGCGGTGAGATGAGCGTTGTCGGCCCGCGGCCGCAGGTGCGGCGCGAGGTGGCCAGCTACGACGGCGAGATGCGGCGCAGGCTGCTGGTGAAGCCGGGAGTCACGGGGCTGTGGCAGGTGAGCGGACGATCCGACCTGTCGCTGGAAGATTCCGTCCGGCTCGATCTCTCCTACGTCGAGAACTGGTCGATGGTGCTGGACCTGCTCCTCATCGCCAAGACCATCGGCGCGGTGGCCCGCGGCGAGGGCGCGTACTGAGCGGCCCGCGTCGTGTCCGTGCCGCCCTGCCGCGCCTGCGGCTCCGCCGAACTGCATACGGTGCTCGATCTCGGGAAAGTGCCTGCGGCGGACCATTTTCCGCCCGCGGCGACGGCCGTTCACCCCGCTGAGTCGGCGCATCCGTTGCGGATGCGGCTATGTGCCGGATGCGGGTTGGCTCAGCTGGCCGAGGACGACACCATCACCCGTGAGCCGCGCGGGGTCGAACCGCGGGCGCTGCGGGATCAGGCGGCCGATGCGGTGGGCCGGGTCGCCGCCTCGGGTTTGCTACGCGGCGGCTCGGTGCGCGAGTTCGGCAGCCCGCACGGCGGCAGCTGGCTACCGTTGCTGACCCGGCGCGGCTTCGCGACGACGGCTCGCGCTGCGGATGTCGTCATCGATTGCTTCGGCCTCATGCACCACGCTGACCAGCGGGCGGCGGTCGCGGCGCGGGCCGAGGCGACCGCGCCCGGCGGGCTGCTGCTCGTCCAATACCACTCCTTTGCCACCATCGTCGCGGCGCGGCAGTGGAACGCATTGCGGCACGGACATTTTGCTTACTATTCGCTGGAGGCGCTGCAGCGATTGCTGATGGTTGCCGGAATGACCGTCGTCACCGGATGGACCTTCGATCTGTACGGCGGGACGGTGCTCGTCGCCGCCCGGCACGGCGCGCACGAACCCGACGAATCGATCCGCGCGATTCGCGCCGCCGAGGCGCCGTTCACCGAGCCGGCCGCCGCGCGCGAACTACAATGCGCCGCCGATATGCACGCGACCGCATTGCGCGAGCGCCTGGAATATGAAAAGGCGCGCGGAAAGCGCGTTTACGCGTATGGCGCAGCCTCGCGCGCGGTCGCGGTATTCAGCCGTGCGGGAATTCATCGGGGATTGATCGGGGCGGTCGCCGACGCCGCACCGGCAAAACGGGGACGGCGTATGCCGGGCACCGATATCCCCATCATCGGACCGGCCGAACTCCTGGCCGCCGCACCGGATCTCGTCCTGCTGACCTTGCCCGATCTACTGGAGGAGGTGCGCGCGGACTTTCCGGGACTACACGGCCGCTGGCTGATCGATGACGCGGCGGGGCCGAAATCAGAAACATAGTTGCGGGTAATTCACCATTCCGACCGGCCGGGAATTAACCAGCAAACCGGTGATTACTTGACGTGACATTATTCATTTACCGGGTACGCATTGTCGTCAACCATGGAAATGCTTGGTGCCCTCGGAAATTCGAAGGGGAGCGGGCGTCGAGCGCGCGAATCGCGCCCGGCACACAAGGGTTCGGCACATTCACGACAGGGGTTATTTGATGAGGGATACCGATCAGCTCCGTCACCGGTGGGCGGCGGACGACCGGGCGGGCGGGAACCGGCCGACACCGATGCGGATGGCCGCGCTGGCCTCGATCGTGGCGTCCGGCATCGCCCTCGGCGGCGGCATCGGATTCGGCGGCGATATCGGATTCGGCAATGCCACCGCGAACGCGGCCATCGACAGCAGCAACACCATCGTCGATCACGGCGAGCGCACCATCGAGGCGATCCAGCAGGACACCCGCATCGATTTCGTACCACCGCTGGACGGAAACCCGTTGACCCGCGAGTGGTTTCACAGCGGCGAGGCCGCATTCCACATCACCGGGCCGCGCGCGGGCGATTGGGCCGGGCACATCACCATCGGCTACGAGGTCGGCTATCCGGCGACGCTCAACGGCAACCTCACCTTCAACTGGTCGACGCCGGGTCTGGAGTTCGAACTCGGCGGCAGCGACGGTTTGAAGGCCGATCTCACCAATGTCATTCCGACGCTCGGCCTTCAGTTGCAGGTCGGCTTCGGGCCCGGCATCAAGGATATCGAGTGCGCGGGCGGTGATGTCTCCGGCACCGAGGGTTTCATCAGGATGTCCGGCTTCCACGGCACCGTCAGCGGTGTGCTCGGCCGGACCACCATCCGGCCGTGGGTCCGGGTGGTCGGCTCGACCGGCGACACCGTTATCACGTACGGGCCGCTCTGGAGTATCTAAGAGTCACAAGGTAATTCGCTTCACAGCAGATCGGGGCGGTTGCGCACGGTGGCAATGGTGCGCACCCGCAGCCGGTGCAGTGCGGCACCCGCCAGCCGGGCGTCGCCCGCCAGCACGTCGCCCCGGCCGACCAGATCCGGATAGTCCGCCGCGATGCGGTGGTGGAAGCGCAGCATATCGGTCAGCTTGCTGACGGTGGAGGTCCGGCTGCACAGGTTGAACGACGAATTACGCCATGCGGCAAGGATTTCCGTCATACCGTAGAACATGCCGAAGGATGCGACCCTGGCGAAGAGGTCCACATCCATCGGAAACACCAGATCACCGCGCAGGCCGCCGACCTTGTCGAAGTGCTCGCGATAGAACATGGCGGCGGCCGTCGGTCCGAATTCGGCCGGTCCGCGCCGGACGATGGTGCGCGCCAACGTCTTCGGGGTCCGCATGCCGAGCAGGCCGGCCAGGCCGAGCCCGGTCTCCAGCAGTTCGTCCGATTCGCCGATCACCTCGAACCGGCCCGCCGAGATGGCGATCGAATCGTCGGCCATCACCGCCAGCTGCGCCGCCAGCGCGCCGGGACGCAGCACGTCGTCGGCGCACACCACCTTCACCAGCTCGCCGGTGCTCGCGCCGATCGCCCGGTTCCAGTTGTCGCCGATGGGCAGCGCGACGTCGTTGCGCAGCACCCGGACTCGTGGATCCGCGACCGAGCGGGCGATCTCACCGGTGGCGTCGGAGCTGGCATTGTCCAAGACCAGCACCTCGAAATCCGCGTCCTGATCGAGCACCGAGCGCAGCGTGGTCTCCAGGGTCCGCTCGGCGTTGTACGCGGGTACGCACACCGACAGTGTGGTCACGATCAGCCCCCTAGCCTCGGTAATTCTCGCCGCGAGCCGTATGTTCAATTAGCGGCGTTCGCGGGCCCTTCGTTACGCGGGCCGCAGGGTTTGTTCCCGGCCCGCTCCTCGACGAGTCCGCACGCCCGGGCGAGTGCGGCGCGGCTGGCCTCGATCTGCTCGAGGGCCTTCTGCTGCAATGCATCCCGCACCGCGGGCGCCTCGTTCCACACCGCCGCTACGGCGGCGGACAGCTCCGATTCCAATGCGGCGGAATCGAGATGCACCACCCGCAGCCCGGCGCCGAACATCTGCGCGAGGCCGTGGAATTTGTCGTCATAGTACTCCGAGACCGTGATGCCGATCGCCGGAATCCCTTGGGAGAGCGCGAAAACCGCGAGGTGATACGCACTGGTGACCAGCAGGCGGCAGTCGGCCACCTGACGGGCGACATCGCGCGCGGTGCCGCCGCGCCCGACGGCGGGCAGCGCGCGCACCGAGCCGTCCAGCAGCGGCAGCGTGCAGCGCCGGTCCTCCGAGGCGTATTCGGAGATGATGAGCGGGACGATGCCCGCGTCGAGTTCGCTCGCCATCCGCCGCACCACGGTGCCGAGCGTGGCCCTGGCCGCGTCGCTCACCCGTGCGTAATCCGCGACCCGCAGGCACAGGCCCAGATTCGCGCCGATTCTGGCGTCGCGCAGCCGGTAACCGAATTCGACCGCGTCGTCACCGGTCACCATGACGCGCTCCGGATGGACGCCGAGGCCGGTCAGCAGTCCGGGCCCGCGCCTGCTCTCGCGCACGGCGACGAGATCGACCGAGGGCAGCACCTTTCTGGCGTGGTCGAGCAGACCGGAATCGTGCAGCGGACCGATGCCCTGACCGAGCATCGCGGTCGGAATACCCTGCGCGGCAGCGTAATCGAGCAGGTCGAGGGTGCGGTGCGCCTGGTACCGGTCCACATCGGTGAGGTAGCCGCCGCCGAGCGCCAGCACCAGCGACGCCCGTTCGGCGGCGGGCGGGATCCGGACCGGGAAGACAGCTGTATCCCGCTGTTCGGTGTCCGCGCGCTCGCGCCGGTCGGCGAGCGCGGCTCGGACGCGATCCTTGGGGCCGTCGGTGGCCGCGCGCCAGCGCAGTGCCAGCGGAGCGACCAATTTCGTTGCGGCCGTTCGGGTCACCCGGCCGCGCAGATCGTCGGCGGGCCAGTCCCAGTCCGGCCCGGAGATCGGCTCGACCGTCGGCAGCAGGGCGCGCAGGATGGCGGGCTGATGGGTGAGCACCCCGATCCGGGCGCGCGGCCAGCGGGCGCGCAGTCGTTCGACGGTCATCACCATCATTGCGATATCGCCGCGATTGCGCAGCCAATACTCACCGTTTTCCACGAGGACCCGCAACTCGCCCTCGTCGAGCCGGGCCTGCTCGGCCACGGAACCGTGGATGCCCACTGTCAGTCCTCCCGCCAGCCCCCGCGGGTCGCCCGTGCCGAGCACGAACTCGGGAGTGAATCTACCGTACGTTCCTGAGAATCGGCCACTTGTGCAGTTCGGGAAAATACCGGCTAGTCCGTTGTGGGCGAATGGGATTCGGCATTTCGCGGACCGCGTGAAAAATTCCCGCCGTCCCATAGACTATTGCGCGGGAAGCGAGTTCGACCCGACCGGTTCGACGCGGCCCCGCCTGGTTCGACGCAGCATTGCCTGGAGTAGGGGGCCGCGGTGACGAAAGGGCCCGAGACTCTCCGGGTGCATATGACGGGTTCCGAATGGTTCGGGGCGGCGCCGGGCGGGCTCAATCGGTATTTCACCGATCTTTATGCGGCGCTTGCCCGCAATCCCGAGGTCGCGGTGTCGGCGACGGCGTTCGGGCGGGCTGTCGGCGACGGCGGTTCGTGGGGTGATATCGGTGGATCCACCGCGCGCCGGGCACGAACGGCATTTCTCGCCCGTCACGCCTTACGCGATGCGGACGTTCTCGATCGGCACTTCTGTCTCTACGGTCCCGCGGCGCTCGGTCCGCGCGGGCGCATCCCGCTCGTCGTGCATTTCCACGGGCCTTGGGCGGCGGAGAGCAGGATCGCCGGACAGGGGCCGCTCGCGGTCAAGGCCAAATATTTCCTGGAACGGCTCAGGTATGCGGGCGCCGCGCGAATCGTGGTGCTGTCCAACCACTTCGGTCAGCTGCTGAGCGACGAGTACGGAATTCCCGCGCAGCGGATCGCGGTGCTGCCGCCAGGAGTCGATTTGGATCGCTTTCGGGCCGAACCGATTCCGGAATCGTCACGAACCGTGCTGTGCGTGCGCAGGCTGGAGCGCCGGATGGGCATCGATGTGCTACTGCGCTGCTGGCCCGGCGTGCGCCGGGCGCACCCCGACGCCCGCCTGGTGATCGTCGGCACCGGCACCGCGGAACGCGAATTGCGTTCGCTGGCGGCCGGGCTCGGCGATCATGTCGAATTCGCCGGACGGGTCGACGACACCGGCCTGGCCGAGCTCTACGCGGGGTCGGTGTGCACGGTGGCGCCGACCGTCGCGCTGGAGGGTTTCGGGCTGATCGCGCTGGAATCGCTGGCCGCGGGCCGGGCGCCCGTCGTCACCGATTGCGGCGGATTGCCGGATTCGGTTCGCGGACTCGATCCTTCGCTGATCGTGCCCGCCAAGGACGCCGACGCGCTCGGCGCCCGCCTCGTGGCCGCGCTGAACGGCGCACTGCCGACACCGGCCGAATGCCGGGCGCACGCCGCCACCTTTTCGTGGGATGTCACAGCGGCCCGCCATCTGACGATGTACCGGGAAATCACGCGATGACTCGGGCACTGTTCCTCACGCACACCGCGGCGCCGTCCGGGGCCGAGCTGGCCACCCTGCGGCTGCTGACGGCGCTGCGCGCCACCGGCGGGGCCGAGGTCGCGATGGCCTATACGGAGGACGGTCCGATGGTCGGACGCACGCGGGCGCGCGGGATCGAAACCCGGGTATTGCGAAGCGGATTCGACAGTCGCGCGATGACCATCGGATCGGGTCCGCTGCGACTGGCCGCCGGGTTCCTCGGACTGCTCCGGCTCGGCTGGCGGCTCGGTGCACTGGCCCGCGAACTGTCCGCCGACGTATTGGTCGCACAGAGTACGAAGGCGCTCGTGATGGGCTTGGTCGGGGCCCGGCGGGCGCGGATACCGCTGATCTGGCAGGTGCACGACCGGATTTCGGTGGACTACTTCGGCAGGCTGCCGGTGCTCGCGATCCGGCTGCTCGGCCATTGCGCCGACGGCTACGTCGCCAACAGCCGAACCACCCTGCGCACCTTGCGCACCGGACGCAAACCGGCCGTGATCGCCTATCCCGGCGTCGAATTCGGCGCCGATCCCCCACCGCGCGAACAGCATCCGCCCGCGGACACCGTCATCGCCGTAGTCGGCCGCCTCACCCCGTGGAAGGGGCAGGATGTGCTGCTTCGCGCGGTCGCCATGATGAAAGTCCCGCCACGCCAAGTCTTTCTGGTGGGCGGCAGCTTCTTCGACGAGGAGCCCTACCGTGCGCGCCTGCAACGCATGGCCGCCGGACTCGCGCTCCCCGTCACCTTCACCGGGCACGTCGACGATCCGGAGACCTACCTGCGCGCCGCCGATATCCTGGTGCACTGCTCGGTGCTGCCCGAACCGTTCGGTCAGGTCGTCGTCGAGGGTATGCGCGCGGGCTGCGCCGTAATCGCCACCGGCCCAGGCGGTCCCGCCGAAATCATCACCGACGGAGTCGACGGATTACTGGTCGACCCCGGCGATCCGGCAGGGCTGGCCGCCGCACTCGACGACCTCGTCGCGGATCCGGAACGCCGTGCCCGCATCGCCGCGGCGGGGCGTGCCAGGACCCGGGATTTCGGCATCACCGAGTCAGCGGGCATCGTCGCCGATTTCCTCACCACCTGCGCACGACGGCGCACCGCGGAAGCGAAAACCCATGGCTGATCACGAATATCACCCGCCCGTCGCGCACGGCGCGCATCGCCGCACCGACAGCGCCCGCGGGCGCAACGGCGCCGGCGCGCACCAGCGGCACGGCCTGCTCGCCATCATCCGCGATATCGGGTACGTGATGTTCGGTAAGTACGGGCAGTACGTCATCACGATCGTCACGGTGCCGCTCATCGCCCGCACGCTCGGCGCCAGCGGACTCGGCCTGCTCGCCATCGGCATGTCGTCGTATTTCATCGGCTCGCTGATGGTAGATCTGGGGATCACCTCATTCCTCGCGGCCCGGGTGCACGACACCGGCGAACCCGGCGGCCACCGCCATCGGCAGTTGAATCAGTTGCGCGGCAACTACTTCGCGATCCGGGCGACGACGCTCAGCGTGATGGGC
The DNA here is from genome assembly GCF_020361265.1 of Nocardia sp. JCM 34519.1. NCBI lineage: Bacteria > Bacillati > Actinomycetota > Actinomycetes > Mycobacteriales > Nocardiaceae > Nocardia > Nocardia sp. JCM 34519.1. The sequence continues at coordinate 187,899 of NZ_JAIRBR010000016.1, read as the reverse complement.
ATCGCGCTGCTCGGCAGCTACGCGCTGGGCGCGCCGGTGCAGCTGGAGATGATTCTGCTCGGTCTGTTCTCCGGTGGTTTCTGGTCTATCTCGGAGGACTGGCTGCTGATCGGCCAGGGACGATTCGGCACCTCGACGGCGTATCAGGGCATCGGCCGGATCGTCTACCTCGCGCTGCTGGTCGCATTTCTGCCGCGGCTACCCAGCCCGCAGGTGGCGGTGCTGTGCCTGCTGGTGTCGTCGGTGCCAACGGTGGCGCTCACCTGGTGGGACTCCTTCCGCACCTTCGGCAGACCGGCCAGGCCGGCCGGACTTCGCTCCGTATTCCGCACGGGCGCGCCGGTTCTCGCCTCACGGCTGCTGGTCACCGTGTACGGCCAAGGCGCGGCCGCGGTCTACTCCGCGGTACTCAACCCGGCTGCGCTCGGCCTGTACTCGGCCGGCGACCGGCTGGTGCGCGCCATCCAGTCGACGCTGGACCCGATCGGTTTCGCGCTGCTGCCGCGGATGGCCCGGCGCAGCACCGAGGACGGATTCTGGCGCAAGAGCCTGCAGGCCCTCATCGCGTGCGTCTGCCTGGCCACCGCGGCCACCGCGGTGGTGTGGGCGGTGGCGCCGCTGCTCATCCATCTCATCTTCGGCGCCCAGTTCACCGGCGCCATCGGGCTTTTGCGGGTGGAGATCTTCATGCTGCCGGCGACGACCGTCACCTCGTTCGTCACGACGGCCATCCTCCCGGTGCGCCAGGACACCGTCGGGGTGCTGATCGGCGCGATCATCGGAACCTGTGTCGCGGCCGTCGCGCTCGGCATCGCCTTCCGCACCCATTCGGTGTGGACGCTGGTCTACGGCAGCGTATTCACCGAATGCACCGTCGCCGCCTGGTATCTCATCCGAGTGCGCGGGCTGATTGTGCGGGAGCGGACCGTACCGTTCACCGGGGCTCCGGCGATAGTCCTCATGCGCGAGGAGGGTGCGGCGTGAAAATCCTGTACGTCGGCGACGATTGGGTCGGCAGCAATGCCCGCTCGCTGGCGGACGGCTTCCGCCAGGCCGGGCACGAGGTGGTGGTGATCGATTCCACCGCCGTGACGTTACCGGCACGGCTGTCCCCGCCCTGGGTATACGCCAAGGTCGCCGGGCGCCGCGCGCCGTGGCGGGTGGCCGCGATCCACACCGAGATCGACCGCGCCGCAGCGGATTTCCGGCCGGACCTGCTTTTCGTATTCAAGGGCGTGCACCTGGACCAGCGCAGGTTGCTGAGCGTCCCCGCCGCGCTGCGGGTGCACTACAGCCCGGACGATGTCGCCAACCCGGTGAACACCTCTCCGGAATACCTTGCGCACGAACGTGATTGGGACCTCATCGTAACAACCAAGCGGCACAACGTCGGCGAGCTGCGCGCCCGCGGCGCCCGCGAGGTCCGGTTCGTGCGCAGCGCTTACGATCCCGCATGGCACCATCCCACCGCGCGCCGCGGCGGCACGCGCTATCTCGTCGGCTTCATCGGCGTCTGCCGCCCGGACCGGCGCACCGATATGGTCGCGCTCGGCCGCACCTACGGTGCGCGGCTGCTGGTGCGCGGCCCCGGCTGGCGCCGGGTCCCCGAATTGCGGGCCACCGGAACGACTGTCGCCGGACCGGTCTACGGGGAGCAGTATTCGCAGGCGGTCGCCGCCGTCACGGCCAATCTGGTGCTGCTCAACTCCGATAACCGCGACACCCACACCTGCCGCACCTTCGAGGTGCCCGCGGCGGGCGGCCTGTTCGTCGGCGAACGCACCGACGAGCACGCGGAACTGCTCGACGACGCCGTCGACTGCTTCCTCTTCGGCAGCAGGACCGAACTGCGCGAGATCATCGACTGGTGCGCGGCGCATCCCGAAAAGGCCGCCGCGGTAGCGGAATCCGGCTATCGCCGGATCACCGAGGGCAGGCACCGGTATGTCGACCGGGCCAGGGAGATCGTCGATGCGCTCGCCTGAAGTGGCTTCGACCCGCACGGAAGCCGGAACCGCATGACCGCGCAGACGGAGGTCTTCCTCATCGCCTGCGCACTGCTCACCATCGCGGTCGCGGCGTTTTTCGTACCGGGGGTCGCGCGGGTGTTCCTGGTGGCGCAGGCGGCGTTCTGGTCGCTGTCCTACGTGGCGCGGCCGGTGGTGCTGCTGTGGGTGCGGCCGGTGCCCGAATTCGGCGACAACATTCCCGATCCGCGCCTGGCCGATCTCGGCTACGACCGCGGTATCGCGCTGGTGCTGCAGCATGTGCTGTTCGGACTCTGGGTGTACGCGGGACTCGTTGTGGCGTATGCCTTTTGGCGTCGCCGCCGGACGACCCCGCCGCCGGCGCTGCTCGCGGACCCCGACCTGGTGCCGACGCTCGGCGCGATGTACGCGGTCGGCCTGTTCGGGCGCGCCGCCTCGGTGGCCACCGGATCCGTCGGTCACGCGGGCGATGTGGAGAGCGCCAACCCGATACTGAACTTCGTCGCCATCCTCGCCAGCATCGCCGCGCTCGGGCTGATCATCTTCATCCGGCCCGCGCGGCAGCGGACCACCGTGCTGATCATCGGCGGGCTGATGGGGGTCGAACTGCTGTGGACCGCGGTGGTGCAGTCGAAGACCCCCGTGCTGGGCGCCGCGCTGGCGGTGGCCCTGCGGTTCGCGATCCTCGGCTGGACCAGGCGCAACGCGATCGGCGTCGCGCTGATCGGCGTGCTCGCCATCGGCGGATTCGGCTGGCTCCAGTCGCTCAAAACCACGACCGAGGCGAAAAGCCAAACCGCGCTGGTCAATTCGGAGTACCCGACGGTGGTGCAGCCGTTCCTGAGCATGCTGCGGCGCTTCGACCTGCTGGAGGCGGCGACCGACGCCTACTATCACAGACCCGGATCCTGGCTCACCCCTGACGAAGTCGTCACGCACGCGCTGCAGAGCCTCATCCCGACCCAGTTGCTCGGGGCCACGAAATTCCAGTCCGGCACCGCATGGGCGACCGATGTCCGCGGCGCGTCGGTGGATCTGACCCGGGTCTCGGTTTCGCTGGCCGAGGGAAATGTCAACGAGGGCTACGTCTTCGGCGGCTATCCGGGTGTCTTCGTCGGCGCGCTGTTCACCTTCGGACTGCTGCTCGCCTGGGCAAAGGCCTTGCACGCCAAGTACTTTCCGATCGTGGTGCTCGGCCTGGCGATGACCGGGGCCTCGGCGCTGTTCGAGCGCGGAATCCTCGGCAGCATGGAGAATCTCGGCAAATTCCTGCAGGCCTGCGTGCTGGCCTGGGTCATCTATCTGCTGGTCCGCGAATTCCGTCGGCGCGCCGAACCGTGGCCGGCCACGCGGCGCGGCGCGATCGTTCCGGTCGGGGCTGTCACCATCGAGAAAGGGGGTTCCGGGCAATGGGTTTGACCGATTACTGGCATATCGCGCGCCGCCGGTGGGTCATCATCGCCGTGGCGGTTTTACTCGGCCTGATCGGCGCGTTCGGCTACCTGCGCACGACGCCCGCCACATACACCGCGTCGAGCAGCATGTATGTCTCGATGGCTACCGGCACCTCGGTCAACGACTCGTATCAGGGCGGGCTGGCCGCGCAGCAACGGATCCGGTCCTATCTGGACCTGGCGACCAGCGCGACGGTGGCCCAGCGCACCATCGACGACCGCGGCCTGAAGATGTCGGTCGGCGAGCTGCGCGGCAAAATCAAGGCCGACTCGCCGCCCGCCAGCACCATCGTCGTCATCTCGGTCACCGATTCCACCGCACAGGGCGCCCGCGATCTGGCCGACGCGGTGGTCGCCCAATTCCGCCAGCTCGTCGCGGAATTGGAGACCATCGAGAAGAACGCCGCACCCGCGGCCCGCGTCGCGGTGGTGGACAAGGCCGAATTGCCGTCCGGGCCGACGGCGCCGCAAGCCAAACGGATACTGGCGCTCGGCCTGCTCGCCGGGCTGGTGTTCGGCGGGCTCGCCGCATTCGTGCGCGACCGCACCGACCGCACCCTGCGCACCTCCACCGACCTCGCGGCGGTGCTCGCCGACCCGATACCCGGCGGCGCGGGCTATCGGTCACGGGTGCCGGTCCTCGGCGTCATCGATGCGGGCAGACCCGGTGCGCCCGACGAAACCCGAAGACTGCGAACCCGACTCACCCGCAGCGGGGAGTCCGGCACCATCCTGACCACCAGCCTCTCCGGCCGGTCGGAACCCGAAGTCGCGGCGGCGCTGGCGAAGTCCTTCGCCGATACCGGCAGCCGGGTGGTGCTGGTCGACGCCGACACCTCGAATCGCTCGATCACCAAGACGATTTCCGAGCCGACGGCGGGACTCGTCGCGGTCCTGCGCGACGCGGTGCCCATCGCGGAGGTACTCACCGGCCTGCCCGGTGCGAACGCCGCCCTGCTGCCGCTCGGCGCGGCCGACGATCGAACGCAGGATCTGCTCGCCTCGGACCGGTTCGCCGCCGTCCTCGCCAAGCTGCGCACCGATTACGACCATGTGGTCGTCCAGGTCGCGCCGGTCGTCGCGGCCGCCGACGCGATCGCCGTCGCGCCGCTGTGCGATCACACGGTCGGCGTCGTCACCCTCGGCGCCACCACGATCCCCCAATTGCGCGGCGCCCTGGCCACTTTCGGAGACAATCGGCTCAGCGGCGCGGTAGCGTACACCAGGCCGGTGAAGGGCCTGCGCCGACTGATTCGGAGGCTGCGGATATGAGCCGCCGCGATTCCCGGAAAGGATTGGGGCGCAGACATCTGTTCGCCGCCTCGCTCGGCGCCGCCGCGGCGCTGCCCCTGGCCGCCTGCGGCTCATCCGGCTCGCCCGCGAGCGATTTCCGCTCGCCGCACGTCACCGACGCGCCCGCGGCCCGCAACGTCCGGGATTTCGGCGCGGTGGGCGACGGCAACGCCGACGATACGGCCGCCATCGCCGCGGCCGCCGCCGTCGGCGACAAACCGCTGGTGCTGTACCTGCCCGCGGGCCACTACAACGTCAGCAGGTGGCCGGATATGCCCGATTTCGCAACGGTGCTCGGCGACGGCGGCGATGTGTCGCTCGTGCTCTGCACCGGCGACACCACGCTGATCAACCTGCACAAGCGCAACCGGGTGCGGTTCTCCCGGCTCGGCTTCTACCTCACCGGCCCGAAGGCCACCGCGATACAGCTCGACGAATGTTTCCGCTGCTCCTTCGAATCCGTGGTGATCCGCGGAAATCACCTCAGCGACAACTACCCTCGCTTCGCACAGCAGCGCGGCATCGTGCTGCAGGGCAATACCGGCGGCACCTCCTTCATCGACTGCGATATCAACAACTTCGGCTTCGGACTGGTCACCTCCTGCATCCAGAACTATGTGACCTCATCCAAATTCACCAGCAACTACATCGGCGTACTCGGCACCGGCAACGATCACAATGCCGGATTGGCGCTCACCAACGTGGAATTCGTCTCCGACGAGGATCCGAAGACCACCGACAAACATCTCCTCGTCGACGGCGCCGCCAACGACTGGTGGCTCACCAACGTGTGGTTCGAGGGCGCCGATACCGCGCTCTCGGTCGGGGCGCGCGACCGCGGCGGCCCGGCGCAATTCGGCATGGTCAACTGCAAGGTGGCCGCGCGCACACTCGGTCTGGACCTGATCTATTGCCGTCAGCCCTATCTGGCCAATGTGCAATTCGACCGGGATCTGGACCATCCGCCCACCGAGCTGCGAATCGACTCACAGGGCTGCCCGGAAGGCACCGCCATCAACCTGATCTCCAGCGCCGCGGACGATATCGCGCCGGGCGTATTCCCGAACGAATGGCATGTGCTCAACCGGTCCGGCATGCACGAAACCCGGCTCACCGGAACCACCATCGCCATGGCCGGGTCCGGCGACGCCGATATCTTCCAGGCGCGGGCCACCGACGGTTCGGTGCGCGGTGCGATAACCTCCGGTGGCACTTGGGTTTCCGACCGCGCCGAGAACGGGATCATGCTGCGCGACCCGAAGGGCGGCTACTGGCGGATCACCGTCGGCGCCGACGGCGCGCTGAAGACGAGTTCGCTGGGCGCCCAGCGACCGCGCGAGTGAGCCGCCGGTGCGAATCTCGTTGCCCTGCACCAGACTCGGACCCGCCGCACTGCACGGCAACACGGTGCTGCTGCGCCCGCCCCGGCTGGCGGACTTCGGCGCATGGCGGCGCATCCGGCTGCGGGACCGGCGGCTGATCGAGCCGTTCTGGTTCAGCTCGCCGCTCGACTGGTCCCAGCGGCACACCGGAAAGCTCTGGGTCCGTGAGCTTCTCACCATCCGCGCGGATGCCCGGCGCGGGCGCAGGCTGGCGCTGGCGATCGAGGTGGACGGCCGCTTCGCCGGGCAGATCGAACTCGGCTCGCTCGACCGAGCCGCCGGATCCGGTGAGATGGGCATCTGGGTGGACGCGGAGGTCGCGCGGCGCGGGCTCGGCGGTTTGGCGGCGGCGCTGCTGCTCGACTTCGGCTTCGGCCCCGGCGGGCTGGCCAGGATCACCGCGCCGATCTCGCCCGCCAATATCGCGGCGGCGAGCGGGGCGGCGCAGATGGGGTTCCGGCGCGAGGCGCTGATGCGGCAGTACTTCGACACCGACGGGGCGCGGCGGGATCACGAACTCTGGGCGATCACCGAAAGCGACGTTCCGCCAGGCGGATTCGTGACGTGGTGGATCGCCCATCATCAGGGGGTAGCACCCCTCGCCGGTGCCCCGGCCGCTGTCGGCCGCGAGGCCATCGATGACGAGATACTTTCGCCTGCGACACTTTTCCTGGCATCAGTGCGATATGCCCTCGGCCGATTGGCACACCTGGCCGACCCGGTCCGGTCGTCACCGCGCGTACGGCTGGACGACCCAGGGCCACCGCATATCACGGTTCGTAACCGTAAGTTGACGGACTGGCCTCGATGGCGAGCGGCATGGCTCCGGCAGTCCGGATCCGAGTGCCGCTTCATCCACTGGTTGCGCGAATCGCTCTGTGCCCGTGCCGGTTTACGCTCACGACAAGGTCTGATCCTGGCCATCGAGACGGACGGGTCGTACTCCGGCGAATGCCGTCTGTTCGATCTCGACATGTTCGACGGCAACGCCAGGCTGGCCGTCTGGGGAGCGGATCCGGCGGCCCGCGAGACGGCGGTGCGGATGCTGCTCGGCCATGCGTTCGGCGGGCTCGGGCTGCGGCGGGTCGCGATGGCGATCGAACCCGATAACAGCGATGCGGCCGGGATGGCCGCGCGGGTCGGCATGGTTCGCGAGGGCACCATGCGAGCCTTCGCGGTCGGCGGCAGCGAGCAGGGCCGTACCGACTACGACCTGTGGGCCGCCGTTGCGGCGCACACCGAAGACTGAACGGCAGGTTCGCGCCGAAACCCGCCGTGCCACAACGCACCCCAGGAGCCCAGTATGGAAGAAGCCTCCGGCAGACGTGATTTCACCCGCAGCAACCGGCTCCAGGCCCGGTTGCACGACCTCGTTCCCGGCGGCGCGCACACCTATGCCCGTGGCGCCGACCAGTATCCGGAATTCATGGCGCCGATCCTGGTGCGCGGCAGCGGTTGCCGGGTCTGGGACGCCGACGGCAACTGCTATATCGAATACGGTATGGGCCTGCGCTCGGTGACGCTCGGGCACGGCTATCCGCCGGTCGTCGCCGCCGTGCATGCGGCCATCGCCGGCGGTGTGAGCTTCAGCAGGCCGACCGAGCTGGAAATCCTCGCCGCCGAGGATTTCCTGTCGCTGGTACCGGCCGCCGACATGGTGAAGTTCGCCAAGAACGGCTCCGACGCCACCACCGCCGCGGTCCGGCTGGCCAGGGCCGCCACCGGACGCACCGCCATCGCCGTCTGCGATCAACCGTTCTTCTCCGTCGACGACTGGTTCATCGGCACCACCGCGATGGACAGCGGCATCCCCGCCGAAACCGTGGCGCAGACGGTGAAATTCCGCTACAACGATCTGCCGTCGCTGGCGGCGGTGCTCCGCGACGGACGGGTCGCCGCGGTGGTCATGGAGGCGGCGACGGCGCTGAACGAACCGGAACCCGGCTTCCTGCAAGGGGTTCGGGAGCTGTGCGACCGGTACGGCACCCTGCTGGTGTTCGACGAGATGATCACCGGGTTCCGCTGGTCCGCGGGCGGCGCGCAGGCCGTATACGGTGTGCGGCCGGACCTGTCCTGCTGGGGTAAGGCGATGGGCAACGGATTTCCCATCTCCGCGCTCGCGGGCCGCCGGGAGCTGATGGAACTCGGCGGGCTGCGCACCGATCGCGACCGGGTGTTCCTACTATCCACCACACACGGTCCGGAATCCGGGTCGCTGGCCGCCTTTCGCGCCGTCGTGCGCGAATACGTCACCGGCGATCCGGTCGCCCGGATGGAGCATGCGGGGCGGCTGCTCGCCGACGGATTCAATACGATCACCGCCGAATTCGGCATCGGCGCGCAGCTGACGGCGCTCGGGCGGCCGTCCTGCCTCATTTTCGTCACCCGCGACCCGGACGGCCAACCGTCCCAACCATTTCGGACGCTGTTTCTCCAGGAGTTGTTGGAGCGCGGGGTGCTCGGGCAATCCTTCGTCACCTCGGCCGCACACACCGACGCCGATATCGAGGCGACGCTCACCGCCTGCCGGGCGGCCGCGGCCGTGTATCGCAAAGCGCTCGAACAGGGTTCGGTCGACGGGTTGCTGATCGGCAGGCCGGTAGCCCCGGCCATTCGCAGGCATGCGGAACCGCGGCGACTTCCGGAGGCGGGATCCGGCGGTTCCCGCGGCGAGGCCGGGCGATGAGCGCGCCACGGGTCGCGATCGTGCACGAACGGTTCACCGAATTCGGTGGATCGGAGGCGGTGGTCGGCGAATTCGTCGAAACCTGGCCCGACGCGACGGTTTACGCGCCGATCGTCGATCCGGCGATACTGCGCGCACCGGTGCACGCGGTGCGCGATACCTGGCTGAGTCGCGCGCACGCCGCCACCGGGCGCCGCTCGCATGCGCCGCTGCTGCCGCTCGTGCCGGGCGCCTTGCGGCGGTTGCCATTACGCGAACGCTACGACGCCGTGCTGATCAGCCATCACGCCTTCGCCGTACAAGCGGCACTCGCCACGGACGCACCGACCATCGCCTATGTGCACAGCCCGGCACGATGGGCCTGGGACAAGGGGTTTCGCGCCAGGGAGGCGGGCGGGCGCGGCGGACAGCTCGCCCTCGCCGCGCTCGGCCTGCTGGCCCGCCGCGCCGAATTGCGCGCCGCGCCAAGGCTCACCAGCATCGTCGCCAATTCGCGGGCAGTTGCCCATCGCGTCGCCGACTGGTGGGGGCTGCCGTCGACGGTGATCAACCCGCCCGTCGATATCGCCCGCTTCACCCCCGATCCGGCGGTCGAGCGCGAGGATTTCTTCCTCTGTGCCGGACGCCTCGTCCCATACAAGCGGCCCGACCTGGCCATTCGTGCCGCCCGAAAAGCCGGTTGCCGCTTGGTGATTCTCGGTGACGGGCGCTTCCGTCCCTATCTCGAAACCCTGGCCGGACCCGAAACCGTCTTTCTCGGCGCCACCGCGCATGCCACGCTGCTCGCCATGTATCGCCGCTGCCGCGCGCTGCTCATGCCCGGTATCGAGGATTTCGGCATCGTTCCGGTGGAGGCGATGGCCTGCGGCGCGGCCGTTCTCGCCGTCGGCGCTGGCGGTGCGCTCGACACCGTTGTGCCCGGCAGCACCGGCGAACACATTCCGCCGGGTCCCGATGAGGCGGTCGTCGACGGTCTCGCCGAGGCGATGCTCGCGTTCGATCCGTGGCGCTATTCGGCGGCGACGCTGCGCGATCATGCGGTTACCTTCTCCCCCAGCGTCTTTCGCGGCCGGATGGCGGCGCTGGTGAATCGGACGTTGCGTATGTGACCGCATTGCCGGGCGCGGCTCGGCCCCGCGGCATAGGCTCGGTTACCGGATAGTCGGTACGGAAGGGGTTGTGGCATGGGACATGTGAGTTACACCGCGGAAGGTGCGGCGCCCGCCGAGTTCGCATTCGAATATGTCGCGGACTACCGGAATCTGCCGCGCTGGGTATTCGGCGTCAAGCATTACACCCCGGTGGGTGAGCAGTCGCGCGGCGTCGGCGCGGTATTCGATTCCGCGCTCAACCTGGGACCGATGACGCTGCACCTGCGCGGCGAGGTGATCGAATGGGAGGACAACGCCGTCATCACGCTGCGCGCGGTGAAGGGGGTCGAGGGTACCGCGCGCTGGACCTTCGAGCCGATCGACGCGGGGCACAGCAGAATCGGTGTGGTGCTCGACTACCGGGTGCCCGGCGGTCTGGCGGGGCGGGCACTCGATCGCGTCATCCAGGCGATCGTCGGCCCCACGGTCAAACATGCCGAGAAGCACCTGCGTCACCAGATCGAATCCGCCTATGCCGCATCGACGAACCCGTCCGCGACCGCAGACGCCGCATCCGATGATGTGGCGTCGCGGTGACCAACTCACTGATTGTGCGGTGGCATCGCACCCGGAGTGGAGTACATCGGATGGTGGAACGGCTGCTGTGTCGGCGGAAGCATCATAGGTGGCTGATAGGCGGGCTGGAATCCGCTTCCTCGACGTGAACCGGCGAAAGCCAGTGCGCCGGAGACGAATACGATCGCCGCGCCGCCGCCTGTCGCGGCCCAGCCGACCGGCGCGCGCCAAGACGGCGGGGCGGCGGCGCCGAGCACCGTGACGGTCGCGCCATCGCTCGTATCCAATGTCGGCACGGCATCGGCGACAGCCGCCTTCGCCGCCCGGTAACCGTCGCCCTCCCCCGCTATTTCCACCGGAATTACGGCGGCGCTCTTATCCCTGTTCATCATCGCCTGATTGCCGCCCGACCCGGCCGACCGCACATTCGGCAATGTCCGCACCTGCGATGCGATCGAAGCAACGGCCGTCGGATTCAGCGCTCCACCGGACGATTTCACGAGCAATACGAGATCGGCCCCGGACTGCAACTGGAACTGCTCCTCATGCAACCGCGCCCGAATCGCCTCCTGATCGGATTCAGCCGAACCACTGCCCCGCAACCCGATACCACCACCGACGATCAACCCCGCCCCGACAAACCCACCCAAAATCCCAACAACGATCCGAACACCTCTGGACACAATCCCCCCTGGAGAAACACCGACACCAACCCCGCGCAGTGTAGCGAAACACGAACCCACACATAGACCCCCACCATGCCGGGCCGAAGGCGGATTGCACGTGCTGCTTGAAAACCCTCGCGGCGACGGCCTGCGCACTCGACGTAGCGGTAGCGTCGAATGCCAGGATTCACGAGTCCGGCGGGAGGGGTCGCCATGCACAACAGTTCCTGCGGACGGCGACTGGCTCGAAATATCATCGCGGCGGGCGGTTTCGCGGACGACGCGGCGTTCGCCGTCCAGCGGCACTGTGGCGTATCACCGCTGCGCGCGTACCGTATTGCCGCCGGGTACACGCTGGCCGAGGCCGCGGCGAGGCTGAAGGAGATTCTGCGGTCGTACGGACGGCCGTCCGAAGGGCTTGCGCATCAACAACTCTCGCGGTGGGAGAACCGGAAGGACGTGCCGACGCCGCACTATCTCAATGCCCTGTGCGTCCTGTATCACACCAGGCCGGACCGGCTCGGGTTCGGAAACGATTACTCCGGCACGGACGCGATCGCACCGACCGGCCGCGAAATCGTCGACCACACACCGCTTCCGGATCCCGCGACGATCGACCTGTCGGCCGTCGGCACGGCGACGTACCTGGACCTTCTCGAGGAACTGACGGAGTCCGCCGGTCGCATGCTGTACACCGCCGCGCCGACGGAATATATCCCGCAACGGATGGCGGATCTTGCGCGCATCAAGGCGTATGCGCTGTCGACGGGATCGGCGGGTATCCGTCGGCGGTTGTATCGCTTGTTCGCCAAGAACGCCGGGTTCATCGCTATCCGCATCATCGATATCGCGGGTTTGGACGACTGCCTCGAATGGTTCGGCATTGCTCGCCGGGCGGGCAGGTTGGCGGAGGATGTTGCCGTGCAGGCTTGGATCGCTGGGCATATCGGCACCTCATGTGCCTGGTATGGCAGGTTTCTCGAATCCGGGCTCGCGGCCGCGCGTGGCGCTCGGGCGGCCGGAGGTGGTCGGCCGAATGCCGGAGCCGCGTTCGGCTGTCTGGCGGAGGCGTCGTTGTACGCCAGGATGGGGTGCCGTCGAGAGACTTCGGCTGCCGTCCGGGCAGCCGATCGGATGTTCGCCGCGTTGCCGGAAGCGGAGACGGTGGCCGACGGATGCCATCTCACCGAATACTTTCTGCGCTGGCACCAGTCGGTCGCCTTGGCCGCGGTCGGCGCGCGGGCCGACGCCGATGAACTGCGGGCCCGAGCACTCGAATTGCCGTTCAGTCGGCGGGATCCGGTGGGGGAATCGATTTTGCGGTTGGATGCGGCGGCATCGAAAATCGCTGTGGGTGAGGTTGATTGGGGCTGTCGGATGATCGCCGAGGTGTGGGACGGCACCCCGTCGGAGTACCGGGTCGGGCAGATTCCGCGACGCGCATCGCAGATCCTCGACGATGTCGGGCCCGCCAATGCCGCCGCACGTGCGGTGCGCGATCTGGTGGAGTGCGGACGGCGCGGCGGAGAATGACGGGGACGGTAACCAGCTGTGGGGATGTTGTTGGATATGCACCGTGGGTAATCCTGATTTCGCACGTGTTGTCGCGGAATTCCGGTCCGGCTCAGCGTTGCTCGTCGAACCGGGGTCATCGGCGGCCGCGCATGTGCCGCCGCGGTGGGCCGAGATCGCCCGCCACGACGATCCCGGCGCGCGGCGCGCCGCCGCCATCGCGCTGTGGAACCTCGACGTGCTCGTCGAGCTGCTGCCGCGGTTCGGCGCGGTGCTGAACGAATGCCTCGATGATGTGCGGGTCTGCCTGCTGCGTGGCGACTGGGTACTCCTATATGCGCTGCGAAAGCCGTTTCAGCCGTATGCGTTTCGCATCGGGTGGGATCCGGGAACGTTCGGCGCCGACCTGCCGCCGTATTGGGAGAGGTTGCCCAAGGCGCTGCGGGTGTTCCTCGATACGGTGCATGCGGGATTCACCGATCTCGACGGAATCTCCTTCGGCCCCACCCGGCCTCGGGACATGCGAACATATCGCACGTTGAACATCGTCGAATCCGTGCGCAATTGGGAAGCGGCCGAGGATATTCCGGGAGATCGGGCGCTGCTCATCGCCAAAGGCTTGGGTCAGACCCGATATTTCGTCTCCCCCGATCTGCCCGGCGGCACCATCGGCTGGGAGGCGGGCGGGCATCTGGAGCGGCCACTGGACTTCGCGCACACCTTCGACGAGCTGATGAGTTACGGTTTCGAACTCGACCGTGACCGCGTGCGCGAACCCGCCGTACCGGCGATATCGCTTGGGCCGCAAGCACTCAGATCCGTGCCGCCGATAGCGCGGGCGGTGGTGTGGGATCCCGAACTGACCGAGGACGCCGCCCGCGATCGCATCCGCGACCTCGTCGCCGACCTGCTGCGAGCGCTGGGCGGTCAGATGCGCATCCGCACCCAGGAGGGCCTCAACGGCGAAATGATATTGCCGTTCGACGACGACGCGGGCAATATCTATCACGTCGACCGGCTCGAAACCCGCTACTTCCTCGAACCCCCCGACCCGGACCGCACCGACATCTACCCACCCGTCATCATCCGGATCTGGGAGCGGCACGGCTGGGAAGTAACGTTGGCCACCGACGCGAACGGCATCGTCGCACAGGCCCGCACCCCAGACTGGTACGAGCTCACCCTCACCCACCACACGGATACACTGCGTCTCGCGGTCGCCTCACCCGGTTTCCGCCGCCCGAGCTGATCAATTGGGCGACAACGGATCTCCGGTCCCGGGCGACGCTCACGCACCTGACTTTCCAACCGGCCGAACTCACCGCCAGGTTCGAGCTCGTTCGGGTCCGATCAGCCTATGCCGCAGACCCAGCGGTGAATATCCGCCAATGCCGTTGCCAATTGGCGGATTCCAGGGTCCTCCACCGGATAGTGGCCCGCCCGGTCGAGTACGAGAAGGTGTTTCGGTGCGGCGATCCGATCGAAGAACATCCGGCTGACCGCCAGCGGCGTCCAGCGATCAGCACCCGGATGCAGTAGCCACACGGGGCAGGCGGTGAAGTTCTCCGGCTCGACCAGCGGCGCCGAGCACAGGTAGGTGCGCAGGAATCCGAGAGGTATCCACACACCTCCACCCCGTGGATCGGCGACGACGGTGGCGGTGAGGTCGGGAAGGTTGGACATCGCAGTCATGTTGGCCACCAACCGCATCGGCACCCGAACGCCGTCGACCACCGGAACCAGCAGCGGTGCGCCGTACTGCCCGAGCCAGCGAAATCTGCCGATGTGGCGACGGGCCAGCGGCGATCGCGGGTCGAGCAGGCAGGTGACCGCGATCGCCTCGACCATGCCGGTGCGAGCCGCGGCCTCGTAAGCGAGCATTCCGCCCATGCTGGCCCCGAACACGACCAGTGGGCGCGGATCGGCCGCCTTCTCGGCACGCACCAGGTCGGCGACGCAGTCGACCCAGTCCGAATAACGCACTGCCCCAGCCGATTCCACCTCACTGCGACCATAACCCGGTAGGTCGGGCACCAACACCTCGAAGCCTTGCCGCGCCGCCAGCGCCGCGAACGGCCACATCACCGCCGCATGCCCGCCGCCACCGTGTACCAGCAACATCCGCACCGCGGCGTCCGACCGAGGCACACGCTCGATATGAATGCGCGCGCCACGCCACCGCCACCACGTCGACTCGGGGCGAAGCCCAGGATCGGGACGGAGATCATCGGGCAGAAAGGCCAGGTAGGAATCGTGCATGTCACAATAATTCGAGTAATCCTCGGTTTTGACAACTCGGTTTCGGGAGACCATGTCCACCCCACGCAAAACCCCGCGCCAGCAGCGATCGGAGTTCACCTTCGACGCCATCCTCGACGCGGCTGCTCGACTTTTCCAACAGCACGGCTACGCCGCGACCACCACCAACAAGGTCGCCGAACTGGCCGGGGTGTCCATCGGGACGCTCTACCACTACATACCCAACAAGGACGCGCTGCTCTACGCGCTCGCCGAACGCCACCTCCGCACCGGCGCAGCGGATCTATTGGCCGAAGCAGCCCAATTACGCAGCGAACAGCCACCTTTGGCCGATACGGTCCGGCGGCTGATCACCGCGGTCGCCCGCCTGCACACCGCCGAACCGCACCTGCATCGGCTGCTCTACGAACAGGCGCCGCGCACCCCGGCCAGTACGGAAAAGCTGAAGCAGTTCGAACAGCTGCTGGCCAACGAAGTCGCCTTTCACCTGATCCGTCTCGGCATCGACGGAACCGACCCGGCACTGACCGCGACCTTGCTCGTCCAAGCCGTCGAAGCGCAAATCCACGGCGTCGTACTCGAACCACTCGACGGCCACACGATCGACGACGGCGTCGAAACCGTAATCGCCTTCTGGACACGAGCACTCACCGCACAGACCACCTCCCGAGTTCCCCGCTGCTGATGCACGTTGCCACACGAGCCGTCGGCCGACTCGCGGAGGGCGCGGTATTCGGCACAGGTCGAGCCGCCATGCCGAGCGCCGCACGCTGAACACGCGCTGAACAGTCGCCGAAAAGGTTGTGCGGGCCTCGAATCGCGCCGGTTTGCGGTGACACGGATGGGCCGCGCATGCGAGAGTCTGACCATGATTGCGAACCGCCTCGCCATGGGAATCGCCGCTCTGGTGAGTGTGCTGCTGGTCGCCGGCTGCGGGAGCGCCGATTCCGGCGGCTCCAAACCGAGCACCACCCGGGACACCGGGTTGATCTCCACCAATGATCTGCCGGGCGCGGGGCCGAACGAGGTACACCTGTTCGCGTTCAACGATCTGCACGGCAATCTGCAGCCGCCCGGCGGCGCCACCGGCAAGATCAATGGGGTCGACGCGGGCGGCGCGGTCTACCTGGCCACTCATCTGGCGCGGTTGAAGGCGGCCTATCCGGCCAGCGCGATCGTGCTGGCCGGTGACAATATCGGCGCGAGCCCGCTGCAGTCGGGCCTGTTCCACGACGAGCCGACGATCAGCTTCCTCAATTCCGTCGGCGTCGCGGCATCTTCGGTGGGCAATCACGAATTCGACCATGGCGTGCGGGAATTGGCGCGGATCCAGCAGGGCGGCTGCGCACCGGACGGCTGTTCGCCCGGCGCGCCGTTCACCGGAGCCAAATTCCCGTACCTGGCCGCCAACGTGACCGACGCGCAGGGGCAGCAACCGCCCGCGCTGAAGCCCTGGACCATGCTGCAGATCGGCAACCACAAGATCGGGTTGGTCGGCACGGTCACCCCAGACACCGCGAATATCGTTTTTCCGGAAGGCATTCGGGGCTATTCGTTCGGCGACGAGGTCACCGCGATCAACAAGTATGTCCCGGAGCTGAAGGCCGCGGGCGCGGAGGCGATCGTCGCGCTCATGCATGACGGCGGCGCCCAGCAGGTGAAGGGTAATTTCCCGGACTACAACGGCTGCGACAACATCAGCCCGGAGGTCACCAAGTTCGCCAACGGCGTCGATCCGGCGGTGCAGGTGCTCGTCACCGGCCACACCCACCAGCCATATAACTGCACCATCAACGGGAAGGTGGTCACCCAGGCCGCCTGCTATGGCCGGCTGATCACCGACATCACGCTGAAATTCGACAACGGCGTGCAGGCATCCGCGGTGAACCGCGTCGTCACCCGCGATGTCACCCCGGACACCCCGACCACCGCGCTGGTCGACTTCTACGGCGAGCAGGCCAAGCCGCGCACGCAGCGGGTAGTCGGCACGGCGACGGCGCCGCTGCCCCAGGCGCCCGGCCCCGCAGGCGATTCCACACTGGGTGATGTCATCGCCGACGCGATGCTCTCGGTCACCACCGGCGGACCGGCCGCCGCGGTTGCCGCGCTGATGAATCCGGGTGGCGTGCGCACCGACCTGAAGGGCGGCGACATCACCTACGGCGATATCTACAGTGTCCAGCCGTTCGGCAATCAGGTCGTCACGGTGACCTTGACCGGGCAGCAGCTGCTGCGTCTGCTGGAGCAGCAGTGGAACAACGTCAGCAAACCGGCCGTGCTCTCCCCCGCCGGGATCACCTACAGCTACTCCGATTCCGCGCCGAAGGGCGCCAAGGTGATCGCCGACAGCGTTCGCATCGCCGGACAGCCGCTGAATCCCGCTGCGGCATACCGGATCACCACGAACAACTTCCTCGCCTCCGGCGGTGACGGGTTCTCGGTTTTCACCGAGGGCAAGGATCTGACGGTGGGCCCGATCGACCTGGACGCCTTCGAAACCTATCTGCGGGAGCACTCGCCGCTGCAGCCGCCCGCGCCGCGCATCGAGAAGAAATAGGCGACTACCTGAAAACTGTTGTCACACACACTATTCGCGATCTTGACATCGTGACCGGTCCCACAGCGCCCATCGGTTGCCGGGATTGATTCACACCGATTACTGTTTTCTATAAGTCAGGACGAAGGGGTTCCTACTTTTCGGCCCGACCGCTGTCACCCGCGTCAGGTTGCCCGCGCCGGCGCCGAATCCATCCGATGCGCCGCATCCGCTGCTGTATGCCGGGCATCGCTGTGCCACAACGAGATTCGAAGACAGCAGGAGAGGGGCGATGGCTACCTACATCGTGACGGGCGGTACCGGACTGATCGGACGGCGGGTCGTGGCGGGCCTGCTAGACAAGGATCCCGACGCGATAGTGCATATCCTCGTCCGCGCGAGCTCGCTCGCGAAATTCACCGCGCTGGCGGCGGATTGGCGCGGCGGCGACCGCGTGCACCCGCTCATCGGCGATCTGACCGCGGAACGGCTCGGCCTCGACACCGCACCCGCCGCCGATCACATCATCCATCTCGGCGCGGTCTACGATATGACCGCCGACGAAAATACCGCGCACGCCGCGAATGTCGCGGGCACCAAGGCGGTGCTGGCCCTGGCCCAGGAGTTGGGCGCGGTACTGCACCACGTGTCGTCGGTGGCCGTGGCGGGCGATCACCGTGGCAAATTCTTCGAGGAGGATTTCGATCTCGGTCAGCGGCTCACCTCGCCGTACCACCGGACGAAGTTCGCCGCCGAGAAACTGGTGCGGGAATCGCGCGGCGTGCGCTGGCGGGTGTACCGGCCCGCGATCGTGGTCGGCGATTCACGCACCGGCGAGATGGACAAGATCGACGGGCCGTACTACTTCTTCCCCGCCATCGCCAAACTGGCCGCGCTGCCCACCGAATTGCCCATGCCGCTACCGGAATTGGGCGCCACCAATATCGTTCCCGTCGACTATGTCGCCGCCGCGATGGTGGAACTGGTGCGCAAGCCGGGCCTCAATGGGCGCACCTTCCACCTCGTCAACCCGGAGCCGCAGCCGTTCGCCCAGGTGTACAACGCGCTGGCGCGCGCGGCGGGCGCCCCCGCCGGAATCGGCCCGCTGCCCGGCAGCGGACTCGCGCTGTACGGACTCGGCCGCCTGCCCGGCGTGCCCGCGGCGCGCGATTTCCTGTTGGGACAGATGGGGATTCCGCCGGAGGTGGCCCCGCATGTCGCCTTCGCCTCGGAATTCATCTCCGATTCGACCCGCGCCCAGCTGCGCGGCCTGACGGTGCCCACGTTCGACAGCTATGCCGAACGGCTCTGGCACTACTGGCGCGAACATCTCGCGCCGCGCCCGGTGACCGCACCGAAATCGCAACGGCCGAGCGACGGCGCCGATCCGCTGGCGGGCCGCACGGTGCTCATCACCGGCGCGTCGTCCGGGATCGGGCTGGCCACCGCGCACGCCGTCGCCCGCAGGGGCGCCACCGTGCTGATGGTCGCGCGCGGCAAGGAGGACCTGGACGCGGCCGCCGCCGCGGTGTGCGCGGAAGGCGGTGTCGCACAGGCGTACCCGTGCGATATCACCGACCCGGACGCGGTGGACGCGCTGGTCCGCACGGTGCTCGGCGAGCACGGCCACGTCGACTATGTGGTGAACAACGCGGGCCGGTCCATCCGGCGCGCGGTCGCCAATTCCACCGACCGGATGCACGATTTCGAACGGACCATGGCGGTGAACTACTTCGGCGCGGTGCGGCTGATCCTGGCGCTGCTGCCGTCGATGCGGGCGCGCCGGTTCGGGCATTTCGTGAACATCTCCTCGATCGCGGTGCAGGCCAAGGTGCCCCGGTTCGCCGCCTATGTGGCGAGCAAGTCGGCGCTGGACAATTTCAGCGAGATCGCCGCCGTCGAGAACCGCGACGCCGGAATCACCTTCACCTCGGTGCGGATGCCTTTGGTGCGCACCCCGATGATCGCGCCGACCGACCTGTACCGCGCTCTGCCGGTGCCGGATCCGGAGCAGGCCGCCGCCATCGTGATTCGCGCGCTGGAGGAGCGTCCGGACCGCATCGATACGCCGGTCGGCACCCTGGCACAGGCGGTGGAACTGCTGATGCCGTCGCTGAAGCGGACCATCATGCACCAGGGTTTCCGCCTGTTCGGGGAATCCCGCGCGGCGGCGGGCAAGAAGGTTGCGGCGAAGGCCGATGCCGAACTGCCGGAACAAGATTCCGCACGCCGCCCGCTCGATCTGCTGGCCCCGGTGGTCATCCCGCTGATGGCGCTGCCGACCCCGGCGGCTCGCGTCGCCAGGATGGTGCCCGGGCTGCGCTGGTGAGCTGATGTCGTTCGGGCCCCGGCATCCGGACGCCAGGACCCGAACGACGACAGCTTCGACTTCGTCGCGACTTGGGTCCGCAAGCTCTGATCAACCCGGCGCCTACTGCTGTGCGGTCTCCGGATACCTGCGGTGAATTCGATTACCCTCGCATAATTTATCGCATTCGCACAGCAAAGGCGGGGTCCCCGTTTCCGAGGACCCCGCCACCGTCCGGATTTCCCGGTCCGGATCTCAGATCCGGCTCGCCGCGAAAACGGCCGCCGCCCAGACGAATCCACCGTACTCCGTATGCGCCGCCGGATCGTCGCCCGCGCCGCATATCGGATCGCCCGCCGCGCAATAGTCCGCGGTCCGCGACAGATATGCGGCGGGCACATTCCAGCCGATGGCGCGCAGCGGATCGCCGAAGAGCAACACCGCCGCGATCCTCGGCGCCAATTCCGGTGGCAGCACATAGGTTCCGGGCAGCTGCGCGACTATGCCGGTGCCGAGCACACCCTCCGTCACCGCGGCGCCCTGCGAGTAACCGACCAGGATGAACCGCTGGTCCGGACACATCGCCGCCTGCTGGACGAGGTGCGCGGTCATATCCCGGGTGCCGTCGCTCGCCGAGGAGGCGACGAGCAGATCGGCGGGATAGCGCACCGGATAGGCCGCGGCGTCCAGCGGAAGCGCTTGTCGCAGTGCCGCATACAGCGGATCGCCGACCTGCGCGCCCAGCCAGCCCGGTTCGGACGTACCGCGGGCGACCACGATATCCACCGCCGCACAGGGATCCGCAGCGGCCCGCCCGGCCATACCGGCCGCCACGGTCGCGCCGACGAGCAGCAAGATGGCCAATAGCCGTGCCGCGCGCCACTTTTCGAAGCGTTTTACCTTCCGGTTGCCCATTGCGATCACCCGCTCACGCCGTTGTGAGAAGCCGCGCGCCGCTTGTCGGGACAAGCCGCACGCGGCTATATCCGCGAGGATAGGAATGGGGTGAGCGGCCGTCGAGCAACTGGACCCAAGTGATATGGCTTCAGCGCCGAATCGTGTCCTGCCGATTTCGGGCTATGGCACGAGAACCGCTGCGCCGGTGAATCGTCCGTGCGCGAGATCGGCGAGCGCCCGATCCGCCTTATCGAGGGAATACCCGTGCGTCGTCACCTGTATGCGATATTCGGCCGCCAGCGCCAGGAATTCGTGCGCGTCGGCGCGGGTATTCGCGGTGACCGAGCGAATTTCGCGCTCCTGGAACAAATGCCGTTGATAGTTCAGCTCGGGGATGTCGCTCAGATGAATTCCGGCTATCGCCAGCACCCCGCCGCGATCGAGCGCCTCCAGCGCGGGCGGCACAAGGTCGCCGGCCGGCGCGAACATGATCGCCGAATCCAGTTGGACGGGTGGGCGATCCGCCGCGCCCTGCACGCTCGCCGCACCGAGTCCCACGGCCAATTCGCGCGCGGCCGCGCCGCGGGTCATGACATGCACCTCGGCGCCGCGGGCCAGCGCGACCTGCGCGGCCAGGTGAGCGCTGCCGCCGAAGCCGTATATGCCGAGCCTGCCGCCCTCGGGTACGGCCGCGCGTTGCAGCGCCCGATAGCCGATGATCCCGGCGCACAGCAGCGGCGCGGTCTGCGCGTCGGTGTAGCCCGCGGGCAGCGGCAGTGCGTAATCCGCTGGGACGGTGGCGAATTCGGCATAGCCGCCGTCGGCGTCCCAACCGGTGTAAAGCGAACGGGGGCATAGGTTTTCCGCGCCGCGCAGGCAATAGCGACAGCTACCGCAGGTGTGCCGGAGCCACGGGATACCGACGCGGTCCCCCACCGCGAAACCCTCGGCGCCATCGCCGAGCCCGGCCACCTCGCCGACCACCTCGTGGCCCGGCACGACCCCGGCCCGGTGCACCGGCAGATCGCCCTCGGAGACGTGCAGATCGGTGCGGCACACGCCGCAGGCTCGCACGCGAACAAGTAGTTCACCGGGGCCGGGTGCGGGTACGGGTTCGCGCACCCGTTCCAGCGGCCCCGAATCGATCGGTCCGGGCCGCCGCACCCGCCATGCCGTCATCTCGCCGGTCACGGGTCCCCTATCTCTGCTGCGAATAATCCGTCGCCCATCGGCTCCGCCCACAACCCGAACACTGCCGTCACGAGGCCTACCGCGCCTGGCGGCAGCGCCCGACTGCGATAGACGATACCCGCGCGGCGGCGTGCCAGCCGATCGATCTGATACATTCGTGTATCCGATACAAAGCTGTATCCGTAGCCGAGGAGGTGCGCATGGCGCCGACCACCGCATCCGGCGTCCCGCCGAAACGGGTCACCCGCCGCCGCGCCCAGACCCGCGACCGGCTGCTCGCCGCCGCCTACGAGGTGTTCGCCGCCGAGGGCTTCGGTCGCTCGACCGTCGAAAAGGTCTGTGAGCAAGCCGGTTTCACGCGGGGAGCGTTCTACTCGAACTTCGGCTCGCTGGATGAGCTGTTCCTCGCCATGTGGGAGCACCGCTCGGCACAACTCCTGGCCGATGTGCGCGCGGCGCTGGACGGTATCGCCACCGACGGTGTCACCGAACTGCGCGTCATGATCGAGCGGCTGGCCGGTGCGGTGCCGGTGGACGAGGCATGGTTCCGGATCACCGCCGAATTCACCGCGCACGCGCTGCGGGATCCGGGGCTGCGCCGGGTCGTCGCCGCGCGCGAGGCCGCGATCCTGGAGGCGCTCATGCCGCCGGTCGTCGCCACCCTCGCGGGCCGGGGTCGCGCCGTCCCCGATCCGGTCGCGCTGGGGCAGGCGCTGGTCGCGGTGCACGACGGCACCGCGGTTCAGGTGCTGCTGGAACCGCGCAGTCGCACGGTACGCGAACGGCGCATCGAACTCTTCCACCACGTCGTGCTGGCATACAGCACCGCACAAGAAGGATGACCATGTCCGCTGAATTCACAGGAGAGGCCGACGTTCTCGTGGTCGGCGCCGGGTTGGCCGGGTTGGTCGCGACCCACGAACTCGTCAAAGCCGGCCGCACGGTGCACGTGCTGGACCAGGAGAACCGCAACAACCTTGGCGGGCAGGCCTTCTGGTCGCTGGGCGGGCTGTTCTTCGTCGACAGTCCGGAGCAACGCAGGCTCGGCATCAAGGACTCCTACGAGCTGGCCGTGCAGGACTGGCTCGGATCGGCCGGATTCGACCGCGACGAGGGCGAGGACCTGTGGGCCCGCCGGTGGGCCGAGGCGTATGTCCGGTTCGCCGCCACCGAGAAGTGGAATTACCTGCACGAGTTGGGTTTACGGGTGACGCCGGTGGTCAGCTGGGCCGAGCGGGGCGGCGGTTTCGCGGACGGGCACGGCAATTCGGTGCCGCGCTTCCACCTCACCTGGGGCACCGGGCCCGAGGTGGTGCGGGTCTTCGCCGAACCGGTATTGGAGGGTGAACGAAACGGGCTGGTGCGCTTCGCTTTCCGGCATCGCGTCGACGAGTTGATCGTCGAGGACGGCGCGGTGGTCGGGGTGCGCGGCGGCGTACTGGAGCCGACCGATCTGGCACGCGGCCGGGCATCGTCGCGGAATGTGGTCGGCGAGTTCGAATTTCGTGCCAAGGCTGTGATCGTCACCTCGGGCGGTATCGGGCACAATCACGAACTCATCCGACGCAACTGGCCCACCGAGCGGTTGGGGCCGTGCCCGAAGACCATGATTTCCGGTGTGCCCGCGCACGTGGACGGCCGGATGCTCGGCATCTCGGCGAGCGCGGGCGCGGCGATCGTGAACCGGGACCGCATGTGGAATTACACCGAGGGCATCATGAACTGGGATCCGATCTGGCCCGATCACGCCATCCGGATCATCCCTGGACCGTCGTCGATGTGGTTCGACGCGAACGGAAAGCGTTTGCCCGCACCGTGTTTTCCGGGTTTCGACACCAACGCGACGATGAAGGAGATCCTGGCGGCCGGCCACGACTACTCCTGGTTCGTGCTCACCCAGTCGATCATCGAGAAGGAGTTCGCGCTATCGGGCTCCGAACAGAACCCGGATATCACCGGTAAGGATCTGAGGTTGGCCATCACCAGCCGGTTCGCCAAGGGGGCCACCGGACCCGTCGAGGCGTTCAAGCGGCACGGCGTCGATTTCGTCGTCGCCGACACCCTCGCCGAACTGGTCACCGGCATGAACAAGATCGCCAGAGGCCCACAGCTGCGGCTCGATGTGTTGGAACGCCAAATCGTCGCCAGGGACCGGGAAGTCGCGAACAAGTACACCAAGGACGCGCAGGTGATGGCGATCAACAATGCCCGCAGGTACTTCGGCGACAAGGCGACCAGGGTGGCCAAACCGCACCGCATCCTCGATCCGGCGCACGGCCCGCTCATCGCCGTGCGGCTGAATGTATTGACCCGCAAGACACTCGGCGGCCTGCAGACCAATCTGGACTCCCAGGTGATGCGTCCGGACGGTACGCCGCTGCCGGGGCTGTACGCCGCCGGTGAGGTAGCCGGCTTCGGCGGCGGCGGTGTGCACGGATACAACGCGCTGGAGGGCACCTTCCTCGGCGGCTGCATCTTCTCCGGCCGTGCCGCCGGGCGCGCGCTGGCCGCGAAACCGCGCTGATTACACCACATTCCGATCATTTGCAGTTCGGCGAACGGGCCACCGATGGTGGGTGCGGCACGGCGAGGGCCGTCGGCGAGGTGATCGGCGGCGCGACCGGAATCGATGGCGGCGGTGTGTCGTACAGGTGCGCGCCGGTCACCCGCAGGCCGGCGTCGAGGGTGACGCCCGCCACCTCGGTCCGGTGCCCGTGTATATCGGTCACTCGGAGCGCGAATGGTCCGGGACCGGGGCGGGAGATGGTCCAGTAGTTGTCCATACCGTGGGTCAACGGACGCCAGTCCCCGCCGCTCGCGGTCCGGATCACCACCTCCCGCAACGGATTTCCGGTTCCGGTGAGCAGCACGGCGAACCACTGCGGCGACGAGTCGGGCTTCACCGCGTACGAGAGTTCCTCCGGCGGTTGCGGATCCCGCACCACCGCGTAGGTGACCTTCGCGACGCCGGCGGCCCGGTTCGCGATCTGGTCGAAGGCGGCGATACTCAAATCCAGTTGTCCCGGAGCACATCCCGGGCAACGATCGACGATGAACGCGCGGACGTCACCGAGCGGGCCATGGATATCGAGGTAGCCGCCGCACGGTTCGGCCCGCCCGTATTCCGGTGTCGACATGCCGACGTAGAAGCCGTCGAGCGGCAGCCCCGGAAAGGAGCACGCGACGTTCGGCGTGAAATTGTAGAAGCGGGCCTCACCGGCGACCACCTGCTGCGGTTCCGGCGGCGGCGTTGTCACCGGAGCCGGCACGGTACTCGGTGTGTCCGGAAATGCCGTGACGGGCAACGGCATTCGCGTGCTGGCCGATACGTCGGCGACCACGCCGGTATCGCAGGCGTTCGGCTCGGAACGGGTGAGCCACACCACCGCCGCGGCGACGAGTACGATACCGAGCGCTGACCACAGCCAAACAGACCGAAAATGACGCTGTTGTATCGGTATCCGGTGCATCGCTCCCGACTCCGGCTCACCAACCTCACGGACTATCCATCCTGACCAGTCCAGGAAACCAGCAGATCCGGTGCGGTACCCGCCGAACGTAAAATCTTCGCAGTGAAACACTCACACTTCGGGCAAGTCCGGGGCAATTGCCCAGCACACTCCTGGACGCGCCCGCGGCCACACCGTAAATGGTTCGGCCGACCGTCAATTCGGATGTGTTGTCACGAGTACCTGATACGGCGCGTCGACCAGATCGCCCAGCCGCACCCCGGTGAGCAGCGTCATCATGCCGAACACATAGCGGCCGTCACCGGGTTCGGCGAGCATCGCCTCCTCGGGCAGCGGACCGCCCTCGGTGCCGATGAGTTCGAAATCGGCGTAGAAGATGGCGCGCAACAACTCACCGTCGACGAACCAGGCGAAGCCGTGGGTGGCGTTCGCGCCGTATGCGACGAATGCGAAAACCCTTCGGCCCCTGGACAGGTCGCGGCTCACCTGTTCACTGTCCATACCGCGCAGGGTGGAGTTGGTGAGCACCGTCCAGCCGTCGAGGGTGGCGATCGCCCAGTCGGCGTCGAAACCCGCGCCCTTGCTGAACACCTCGGCGCCCGCGGCCACCCGGCCGGAAACGCACGGCGACCCGGGTAGCCGTCGCAGCTGCGCCGCGTCGACGACACCCTCCACCAGCAAGCCGGCCACTGTCAGCACCATCAACCCCTCCGATCGAATCTCGATCGAGAGATCTTCGCATGCCGCGGGATCAGCGCCTGCGCGGCAGCAGTGCCTCGCCCGCCTCGTGCGCGACCTCGGCGAGCATGCGGGCCAGCTTCGCGGTATCGAGTGCCGGGCCGGATTGGGTGGTCAGCGAGAGCGCGGCCACCGCGGCGCCGCGTCCGCGAATCGGTACGGCGACACAGGAGATTCCGGCGATGGCCTCCTCGATATCCACCGCGACGCCCTGCCTGCTCCTGATCCGCGCCAGCTCCCGCTGCAATTCGCCGGTCTCCCCGATGGTTCGGGCGGTCAGCTGCGGAAGCCGTTCGCGGAACGAGGCTTCCACGATGCTCGGCTCCAGCGCCGCGAGCAGCGCCTTGCCGAGTGCCGTGCAGTGCGCGGGCATTCGTCCGCCGAGTCGGGTCGGCACCGCGGCGGCGGCCCGGCCCGCGACCTTGTCCAGGTACAGCACCTCGCGGCCGTCGAGCACGCCGAGGTGGCCCACCATGCCGGTGCGCTGGCTCAGATCGTGCAGCAGCGGACTGACGGCGTCGCGAATCTCGTTGTGGTCGGCGGCGAGTCCGCCCAGTTCCAGGGGGCGCATACCGAGCCGGTAGCCGCCGGGGGCGTGCGCGAGCCAGCGCAGGCGGATCATCTGGTCGAGGATGCGATGCACGGTGGAACGCGGCAGTCCGGTGCGCTCGGATAGGCCGAGCAGGGTGAGCGTCGGGGTATGCGCGTCGAATGCGTCCAGTATCAACGTCATTCGTTCGATCATCGAGACCGGCGGCTGATTCGGCCGCGGCGTGGCGCGTTCGGATTCCGGGTGTGGCATCGTCTCGACCGTCATCCGTTCCTCCATCGCGCTAGCGCACTCAGCTTAGAAGTATTCGATCAGCCTTACGTACTTTTCTATACGGGTGGAATTAGAACAAGTTATTGCGAGCGGGATTTGGCGGAATATATGCCAGTTTCGGCAGACTGGCTGTGGACGCGCGGCCGCTCGGCGGCGCAGGGTGAAGGCATGTCTTCGCTGGCTCCGCACGAGTTCTCCCCCGAAACCACCTGGCTCAACACCGCTTCCTACGGACTGCCCCCGGCGCGCTCGCTGGCCGCGGTACAGCGACTGCACGCGGAATGGGCGGCGGGCCGGACCGCGCCGATGGCGGACGAGACCGTGGTGGATCGCATACGCGACGGCTTCGCCCGGCTCATCGACGGCGCGAGCGCCGACCACATCGCCATCGGCAGCGGCGTCGCCTCACTGCTCGCGCCGGTGGCGACGGCGCTGCCCACGGGTGCGGAGGTACTGCTGGCCGAGAACGAATTCTCCTCGGTATCAATGCCTTTCGTGCACCGGCCGGAGCTGGCGGTGCGCGTCGTCCCGCTCGAGCGGCTGGCCGATGAGGTGCGTCCGGAGACCGCGCTCGTCGCGGTGAGCGCCGTGCAATCCGCCGACGGCCGGGTCACCGATCTGGCGCGGCTGCGCGCGGCGACCCGGGCGCACGGGGCGCGGCTCGCCGTCGATATCACCCAGGCCGCCAGCTGGTTCCCGCTGCGCTTCACCGACGCCGACTACTGGGTCTGCGCCACCTTCAAATGGCTGATCGGCGCGCGCAGCGTCGCCTTCTTCGCCGCGGCGCCCGAGGCCGCCGACCTGATCCGCCCGCTCGGGCCCGGCTGGTTCGCCGCCGCGGACCGGTGGGCCGAGCTCTACCGTCCGGTCGCGCTGCCCGCCACCACCCGCCGCTTCGACAGCACCCCCGACTTCATCGGCGTCTACGCCGCGCTCGGCGGACTCGACCTGATCGAGGAGATCGGCGTCGAGAAGATCGGCGCACACAATCTCGCACTGGCCGACACCTTCCGAACCGGTTTGGTGAAGCTGGGTTACGCACCGGTGCAAGAGAATTCGGCGATCGTTGCGGTGCCGGGCGCCGGCGAGGCCGCGGAGCGATTGCAGCAATCCGGAATCATCGCCTCGGCGCGCAACGGCGGGCTGCGGTTCTCGTTCCACCTCTACAACGATGAAACGGATGTCGAGCGGGCGCTTACCGCGATGGGCGAGAACCGGGCGTCTGTGTAGAGGTCCGGGTTCGGTCGCGCTCGGATGATTCGGCCTGACATCGACATGCCAACTGCAAGAGCGTCTTTCGACCACCCGCCCGACCGCCGAGTGTGCCGATCGACCGCCTCGAGGACGCCGGACATGTAATGATGACTCGGATCGGAGGCAATGATGATCGACCCTCGGTTCCGTCGGCAACCCCAGTCCAGCACCGTCACCGCGATCCCCGCAGGCGTCGTAGCCTTCATCGGCGGGATTATCATCCTGTACGATCTGCCGTTTCTTCTGCTGTTCGACGCTGCCAATATCGACGACCCTCCCGTTTTCCTGAGCAAGCTCCTGGAACTGCTGCTGGTGGCGTTCGGGCTACTGCTGGTGGTCGGTGGGATCCGGACGTTCCGGCGGCAGCTGGGTGCACATACTCTGCTCGGAGTGGGAGGCATCGGCGTTGTCGCCGTATCGGTCATCAAAATCCCTACCTGCGGCGCTGGCATACCTCAGTGCGAGGATGTCAGCGGTGGGCATCACCCCGTCTCGGTTACCACAGATCTCACTCCAGTGTCAGCCATCGGCGTGGCATTCGGTATCACAGTGCTGGTATTGACGTTCTTGCCGAGCACGTTGCGCTGGCTGGCGGATCGACGGATCGACGGTTGAACAACCGAACGAGACCAGCACCGTACGGGCTTCAACGCGTCAGTCGCGAACCGGCTTCCGCGGGCCAGGTGATGAACGGCATATCGAGTGCGGTGAGAATGCCTGCAGGGGCCTGGATTACCGCGGGTATCGCGTTGACGATGCGCATGGCGGTGGCGAGTACGGTGGCGTAGTTGTGGTCGCCGTTCGGGCTGGAGGTCACCAGGTCGAGGGTGTAGCTGGGTTCACCGGTGAGTTCGATCCGGTAGGAGCCCTGCGGATGTGCGGGCTGCGGCCAGTCGGGGCAGAGGTCGGGGCGCAGGCGGGTGACGTGTTCGAGCACGGTCACCGGCCGGTCACCGACCATCCCGCACACCTCGAAACGCAGTGCGGCGGCGGTTCCTTCGGGGATATGCCCGGTGACGATGTCGAAAGCCGATGGCGCGGCGGCCCGTTCGTAGGTCTGGGTGACGGAGTCCAGGGTCACGCCGATGCCCGCCGCCAGCTGCCGGACCACGCTGCCCCAGGCCAGCGACAGCACTCCCGGCTGCAGCAGCAGCGGTATCTCGTCGAGCGGTTTGCCGAAACCCATGATATCGAACATGACCGCGCGGTTGTCGTAGCTGGCGTAGTCGACGATCTCCAGGCAGCGCAGCTGGTCGACGCGCAGACAGGTGCCCGCCAGCGCGAGCGGCAGCAGGTCGTTGGCGAAGCCGGGATCGATGCCGTTCACCCACAGCGTCGAATTGCCTTGGGCGGCGGCCTCTTCGATCGGTTTCAGCAGTTCGTCGGGCAATACGCCGTACGGATATTGGTAGAAGACGGGCGCGCAGGCGACGACATTCACGCCCGCCGCCAGTATCTGCCGCAGATCCTCCACCGCCTCCAGCAGCCGGTTGTCGGTCATGGCGCAGTAGACGACGCAATCGGGCCGCAGCGCGAGCATGGCGTCCGGATCGGTGCTGGCCCGGATGCCGACCGGATGTTCCAATCCGGCAAGGGTTCCCGCGTCGACACCGCCCTTGGCGGGTCCGGATACCCAGACGCCTGCCAATTCCAGGCCCGGATTGGCGATGATGCCCGCCAGCGCGTTGCGGCCGACATTGCCTGTCCCCCATTGCACTACGCGATAAGTCATGTCACAGATCCGGGATCGGGATGGTCAGATTCGGGGCGATGAGCCCGCCGTCCGGCTCCAGCACCTTACCGGTGACGTAGCCGCCCGCGGGTGAGACGAGATACAGTGCGGCGGCGGCGATATCGGCGGGCTCGCCGAGGCGGTGCAGCGGGGTGTTCGTCTCCAGTTGGGTGCGCATCGCATCGTTGCTCGCGACGATGTCCAGCGCCGAGGTGTGGATGGCGCCGGGCGCGATGGCGTTCACCCTGATGCGCGGGTTCAGATCCATGGCGGCGAGCCGGGTGTAGTGCGCCAGTGCGGCTTTGGCGGTGCCGTAGGCGGCGAAGGCGCGGCCGGGCAGGCGGCCCATCGTCGAGGTGATGTTGAGAATCGAACCGCCGCCCGCGGTTTCGAGGATATGCGGTACGGCCGCACGGACCAGTGTGTGCGCGTTGGTGACATTGAAATCGAAGGCCTGGACCAGCATTTCGGGCGTGGTGTCCAGTAGCGGGCAGGGCAGTGCGCCGCCGACATTGTTCACGACGATATCGAGGCGGCCGAACCGGTCCACCGCGGTGGCGGCCAGCGCCGCGGTCGCCTCGATATCGCTGAGGTCGGCGGCCACCACGTGTGCCCGGCGGCCCGTCGCGGCCACCTGCTCGGCCACCTCGTCCAATTGGCTCTCGGTCCGGGCCGCGATGACGACATCGGCCCCCGCCTCCGCGAAGCCGATCGCGATGGCGGCGCCGAGGCCGCGGCCGGCGCCGGTGACGACGGCGACCTGCCCGTCGATGCGGAATCTGTCCAGGATCATGCGCGCTCCAGCGGCTTTCGCGTCCGAATATCCCCGGCTCAGCACTCTCTCGGACATTCGCCGCGACGAACGTCCCGCGATCTGCTGTCGAATATTCGACGCTCCATAACGTATATTCGACATACTAGAGTCGTTCCGCCCAGCCGCACAAGGGGTTCGCCGTGCCAGATCGCTCCCCGTCGCCGCCGACCCGGCGCGTCGTCGACATCGTCTCGCTGCTGATCGCCGCGCCGGAACCGGTGACCGTCGCGGGCATCGCGGACCGGCTCGATATCGCCCGCGCCACCGCAACCGCGATTCTCGCCGAATTGGATTCGGCGGGTTGGGTTACCCGCGGGGACGGCGGCTACCACCTCGGGCCCGCGCTGGCTCGACTACACGGTCCCGCGCTGCCCCGCGCCGCGGGCGAGGTACTCGACGCCCTCGCCATGCGCACCGGCTGCGGCGCCACCCTCAGCCGCATCGAGCCGGATCAGCTGACCGTGCTCGACGTTCGACAGGGCCCCGACCGGATCGTCCCCGGAATCCCGGTCGGACACCGCATTCCGCTGCGATTCCCGGCGGGTGCGAGCGTGATGCCGTGGCGGCCCGCCGCCGAACAGAACGCCTGGCTGGCCACCGCTGACCCGGAAACCCGCCGCACCGCAACGGCTTTGCTCAATTCGGTGCGCCGGCGCGGCATCGCGGTCTTCCGGCCCGACACCGACGACGACGCGGGCACCGTCGAACTGCTCGCCGATCTGCTCGCCGCCATGGGTTCCGAACTGCGCCAACCACATCTGCGCACCCGAGCCCTGCGCCGCCTCGCCGAACTCACCTCGCGGCCGTATACGAAATCCGAACTCGACTCCGACGTTCCGCTACCGCTGAGCTACCTCGCCGCGCCGGTCTTCGACCGCACCGGCGTACCGGCCTATGAGATCCAGCTCGGCGCGCTGCGCACCGAAACCGGTAAATCCGAACGGGATTCGTTCATCGCGGCCACGGTCGACGCCGCCCGCGACCTTTCCGCCGCATTGGCCGACGACGGAAATCCGGCGCACGGGTGAACACTGCGGCTGGTGACTAACCCAGCGCGCGTTTCGCGCCGCGGTGCAGCACCACCGGATCGGTATCCGGCGCGGTGCCGCGCAGGATACCTTTGGCCGATGAATTCACCTGCTCCAGTTGGTTTTTCCGGTCGAACAGGGTTTTGGTGATGGCACAGGCCAGGCCGGTGTCCATATCCTCGCGCACCAGCAGCACATTGGGCACGACGACGGCGCGGACGTCGGCCGCCTGGCCGTACACGCTCGCCGGAATCGCGCCGCCCTCGTAGACCGTGCTCACCGTGCGCAGGGCGGGCAGCACATCGGTGACATCGATGAGCCGCACCTTGTCGTGCAGCGAGTCGAACAGGTCGGTGATGCCGGGGGTCGGCAGGCCGCCGACGAAGAACATGGCGTCGACGCCGCCGTCCTTCATCGCCTCGACCGTCTTGCCGAGATCCAGGTGCTGGGCGTTGATATCGCTGTCCGGATTCAGGCCGGCGGCGCGCAGCATGCGCTGGGCAACCATCTCGGTGCCGGAATTCGTCGAACCGGTCGACACCCGTTTGCCTTTCAGGTCGGACATGGTGTCGATATGCGCTTCGGCCCGCACGATGACGTGCATATAGCTCAGGTACAGCCGGGAAAGCGCGCGCACCGGCTCCCTTTTGCCCGCGAACTCCTCCCGGCCGAGCGCCGCGTCGGCGGCCGTATCGGACTGCGAGAAGGCCACCTGGTACGCGCCCGCGACGAGTTGCTGGATGTTCTGCGGCGAGCCAACCGTTTCGGCGACGGTTGCCCGCACCTTGCCGTCCGTCGCCGACGCGAGCTGTTCGGCCAGCGCCTTGCCGAGTGTGTAGAACACGCCGGAGGTGTTGCCGGAGGCGATCCCGAGCTGGGCAGGCTGGCGCACGGTGCAATCGTCGGCCCCGCTCGCCTTGTCCCCGCAGCCGGTGACCAGTCCGGCCGACACCACCGCAACGGCGAAACCCGTTGCCACTCTCCGCATCTCGCCTCCATACCGCCGCCACCGACCCGCGCGCGGACCGTCCGTCGCCCACCACTCGGGCGACATCCCCTCACCTTAGCCGGGAAGTTGCTTCACGCGCGCGCCATGGCCTCATGGCGTCAACGGCGTCTCGCGGCGCCGGATGGTGCGATGCGAGATGCGCCAACCGTCCGGCGTGCGGATGACGATGTCGTCGTATACCGCGCTGCCGCAACTACCGTCGGCATTGATCCCGATACCCTTCGAACGCACCCGGACCGTGCCGTCGGCGTCCTCGCGGACCACGATGTTCGTCACATGATGGCCCACCGGATTCCGGTCGCCGAGCGCGAGCGCCGCCTCCCGCAGCGCCTCGCGTCCGTGCAGCTCGCCGAGCCCGAATGCGCGGACGTCATAGACGATTTCGGGCGCGAATACCTCATCCATCCGATCGAAGGCCCCATCGTCGGTGAGGTGGCCCTGCAGTGCGACCACTTCGGCGATATCGAGCCGATCGGCGACCGAAAGTGCCATCAGCTGTCCCTTTCTCTGATGCTGCGACGCAGATTAGCCGACCGGAGCCGCCGCGAGCCCGTCATTTTTCGGCGCGGAATTCCCGAAGCCCGGTGCGGCCGAATGCCGCTGCGAGATCGGCCGTAACAGCGCCGTCACCAAGGGTTTTCGATCGTGCCGGCGGTAGCTCTGCTAAACCCGTTGTGAGAGTGATTTTTCAGACATCGGCGGGTCGGCGTATGGCTGGTAGCGTCTGCCGAACAGCCCGCACCGGTGGGCGGTGCGGCCCTGGCCAGAGGGGTTGCGATGGAGACGTCCGCGCGATATCGGCGCTTCGCCGAGGTCGAGGCCCACGGTTACTCCCCCTGCTACGAGCTGTGGTGTCACGGGATCGCCGACGATCCGGACCTGCTGGCCCTCATCGATGAACTACCACCGCCGAAACGCCAGCCGAATCTGATCCTCGGCGCGGCACGATATGTCGGGGTCACCGTCTCGCCGCTCGACGAATTCAAGGAATGGCTGGTCGAGAACTGGCCGACCGTGCGCGAAGTGGCCATGACCCACCACACCCAGACCAACGAGGCGGGGCGCGCCGCGGTGCTGCTGCCCGCGCTGGAGCCGTTCGCCGGATCGCCCGTCGCACTGATCGAGATCGGCGCGTCCGCCGGACTGTGCCTGTATCCGGACCGTTTCAGCTACCGCTACGACGACGAGATCATCATCGATCCGGATGACGGACGTTCCCCGGTGTTGTTGCCGTGCACCACCTCCGGACGCCCACCCATTCCGAAATGCCTGCCGCAGGTGGTTTTTCGCGCGGGCATCGACCTGCATCCGCTGGACGTCCGCAACCCCGAGGAT
This sequence comes from Nocardia sp. JCM 34519.1, assembly GCF_020361265.1. Classification (NCBI taxonomy): domain Bacteria; kingdom Bacillati; phylum Actinomycetota; class Actinomycetes; order Mycobacteriales; family Nocardiaceae; genus Nocardia; species Nocardia sp. JCM 34519.1. The sequence goes on along the minus strand of NZ_JAIRBR010000016.1, from coordinate 153,858 downwards.
GTGCGCTGGCTGGAATGCCTGGTCTGGCCGGAGCAGCACGACCGGCTCTCCCGGCTGCGCGATGCCGTCGCCATCGCCCGGCGTCATCCCCCGCAACTGGTCGCGGGCGATATCGTCGAGTGCATCGCCGACCTGGTTTACGCGGCGCCGCAGGATGTTCCGATCATCGTATTCGGCAGTGCCGTGCTGGCGTACCTGGATCGGGGCGACCGGGCGCGATTCGCCGACACGGTGCGCGCGCTGCCGTGCACCTGGATCGCCAACGAGGGCAACGAAGTTCTGCCCTATGATCCGGCGCTGCTGCCGCCCACGGAGGTGCCGCCCGGGCGTCAGTTCATTCTGGCGCGCGACGGTATTCCGCTGGGATACGCGGGTCCGCACGGTCAGTCGCTGGATTGGTTCGCGGATCGGCGGTCATCATAGGCATTATCGAGTAGCTGCTCGGCGTCTTCCGCGAAGCGCGGATCACCCGAGCTGAAACTCGGCCAGGGACGAGTCCTCGGATATCGAGCCGCCCGTTGTAATTTCGCACCCAGGCGAGACAGCTCCGCCGCCATCTCCGGCGGTTCGAGCACCCGGAACTCCTTGTCCAGGTGCGCGATCCGGATCGCGGTCCACTCCAGCGAATCGCCGGAGGTCCGCAGCAGACAGGTGCGCTCGTCGATCGGCTCCACCTCGCCCGCCCGAACCTTCAACGCATCGGCCAACTCTCGCGCCGAGGCATACACCAGGAAAATTACCTCCGGTGCGGGCCGCGCCGCCGCCAACTGTCGTGCGACATACTCCGTCGGCGCCGCATCGTCGGGCAATGCCCTTGGCGCGCAGTGCACCCCGATCGGAAAAGGCTCCCCGATCCGATCCACCCGGAAGGTGCGCCATTCGCCGCGGTCGACATCCCATGCCACCAGATACCAGCGCCGCCCGGCCGCGACCAGGCTGTGCGGTTCGACCAACCGCTTCGACTCGGATTCGTCCTTCGCCCGGTAGCGGAACCGGATTCGCTCGTGATCGCGACAGCCCGCGGCCAGCGCCACCAGCGTCTCCGGATCGATGAAGGGTCCGGCGGGCGGCCCGCCCAGCGACGATGTCGCCGCATCCACCGCGTCCACCCGGCGACGCAGCCGCGCGGGCAGGATCTGCTGCACCTTCACCAGCGCCCGCGCCGCCGATTCCTCGATGCCGCGGACCGCGCCGTATGCCGCGCCACGCAGACCGAGGGTGATGGCCACCGCCTCCTCGTCGTCGAGCAGCAGCGGCGGCAGCGCGGTGCCCGCCGCCAGCCGATATCCGCCGGCCGACCCGAGGTTCGCGGACACCGGATAGTCCAGTTCGCGCAGGCGGTCGATATCGCGGCGCACGGTGCGGACCGTGACGCCGAGCCGTTCGGCCAGCTCCGGACCCGACCATTCGCGGCGGGTCTGCAACAGGGCGAGCAGTGCGAGCAGGCGCGCGGCGGTATCGGTCACCACTCCAGTATCACCGGAATGAGGACCGAAGCTGACCTCATTGATCCATACCGTGGCGCAGGTGACCACTCGAGACACCATCAAGATCGTCGGGGCCCGCGAGCACAACCTGCGCAATGTGTCGCTGGAGATCCCCAAGGGCAAGATCGTCGTCTTCACCGGCGTCTCCGGATCGGGCAAATCCTCGATCGTCTTCGGCACCGTCGCGGTGGAGTCGCAGCGGCAACTCAACGAGACCTTCACCTGGTTCATCCGCAACCGGCTGCCGAAATACGAGCGCCCGGAGGCCGATCTCATCGATAACCTGGCGCCGGCCGTCGTGATCGACCAGCGGCCGATCGGCGGCAATTCCCGATCGACGGTCGGCACCATGACCGATATCCAGTCGATCGTACGGGTGCTGTTCTCCCGGTACAGCGAGCCGAGCGCCGGTGGGGCGACACACTATTCGTTCAACGATCCGCTCGGCATGTGCCCGGAATGCGCGGGCCTCGGCCATGTGGTGCGGGCCGATCTGGACAAGCTGCTCGACATCGCCAAATCGCTCAACGAGGGCGCGATCACCTTCGCGCCGTTCGCCGTCGGGTCCTGGCAGTGGCAGCTCTACGCCCGCAGCGGGCTGTTCGACCCGGACAAGGCGCTGCGCGACTACACGCCCGAGGAGTGGCAGCTCTTCCTGCGCGGCAACGGTTTCCGCGTGCCGAGGGCGAGCAGGACCGGCTCCACCGGCACCAATGCCTACGAGGGTCTGCTGGAACGTTTCGACCGCCTATATCTGAAGCGCGACCTGAGCTCGCTTTCGGAAAAGAACCGCGCCGCCGCCGAAGCGGTGGTGCACGAGGAGGTCTGCCCGCTCTGTCATGGCGCGCGCTTGAATCAGGCGGCGCTGGCCAGTCGCATCGACGGGCTCGGCATCGCCGACTACGGGCGGCTCGAAATCACCGATCTCATCGAGGTTTTGGCGGCGCTCACCGATCCGGTAGCCGAACCGATCGCCGCGGCGGCCCTGGCCCGGCTGCGCCGGATCGAGGAGGTCGGACTCGGCTATCTCGCGCTGGACCGGGAGACATCGACCCTCTCGGGCGGAGAGGCGCAGCGGCTCAAGGTCGTCCGGCATCTCGGTTCGAGTTTGACCGGTATGACCTACATATTCGACGAACCGAGCGTCGGCATGCACCCGCGCGATGTCGGCAGGTTGAACCGGCTGCTGATCCAGTTGCGGGACAAGGGAAATACCGTGCTGGTGGTGGAGCATTCGCCGGATGTCATCGCGGTGGCCGACCACGTGGTCGATATGGGACCGGGCGCGGGCGGCCACGGCGGCCAGGTGATGTTCCAGGGCACCGTCGAAAAGCTGCGCGCCTCAGGCACATCCACCGGCGAGCGGCTGCGCCACCGGCAGCCGCTCAAAGCGCGGACCCGCACGCCGACCGGTTGGCTCACCGTGACGGGGGGCGACCGGCACAACCTGAAGAATGTCACCGCGCGGTTTCCCACCGGCGTGCTCACCGCGGTCACCGGCGTAGCCGGTTCGGGCAAAAGCACTTTGGTATCGGACGCCTTCGTCACCGCATATCCGGCGGCGATCGCCGTCGACCAATCCGCCATCGCCGCGTCGCGCCGCTCCAGCCCCGCGACCTACCTCGGCATCATGGATCCGCTGCGGCAACTGTTCGCCAAGACGCACCACGTGAAGCCGGGTCTGTTCAGCTTCAACTCCGACGGCGCGTGCCCCGAATGTGACGGCGCGGGCGTGATATTCACCGATCTGGCCTATATGGATCCGGTCACCACCGTCTGCCGGACCTGCCACGGCCGCCGCTACCGGCCCGAGGCGCTGACTTATACGGTGCAGGGCGCGTCCATCGCCGATGTGCTGGAGATGACCGTGGAACAGGCGCTCGACTTCTGGAATACACACGCCGACAACCGGATTCGCCGTCCGCTTCGCGCGCTGCACGAGGTCGGCCTCGGCTATCTCACGCTGGGCCGGACGCTGAGTTCGCTGTCCGGCGGCGAACGGCAGCGCATCAAGCTGGCCGACAACCTGCGGCGCACCGGCGGCATCTACGTGCTGGACGAACCGACCACCGGACTGCATATGGCCGATGTCGACACCCTGGTGGCGCTGCTGGACCGGCTGGTGGACGCGGGCAATACCGTCATCGTCATCGAACACGATCTCGAGCTCGTCAAACGCGCCGATTGGGTGATAGATCTCGGACCCGACGGCGGCAAACACGGTGGCGAGATCGTCTTCGCGGGCACACCGGTGCAGCTGTGCGACGACCGGCGCTCCATCACCGCCGAATACCTCAGGCGCAGCCTCGCCGAAGCCGCGTGATGGGCGCGGCCGGGGCCGGGCGATTCAGCCGTCGCGAGCATCCTTGGAGCTATTCGCATTTCGGCGCGGAAGTCACCAAACACGGCCATTGCCAACGCTTTCGGGGCACCATTGGAAGATGAACACCCGGCACGCTCCGGCGCACGACCGGCTCGACCCGAATCCGGCGCCGGTCGACCGATACCGGCGCCTGCTCCGGTTCACCGATATCGATAACGCCCGCGACCTGGGCGGTCTCCCGGTAGCCTCCGGCGGCAGCATCCGCCGCGGCGTCGTCTTCCGCTCCGCCACCCCGCAGCAGCTCGGCGCCGCCGATCTGCGGCTGCTCACCGGACCACTCGGCCTGCGCACCGTCATCGATCTGCGCACCGGCGCGGAGTCCGAGCGGGAGGGCCACGGCAGACTGTCCGGCACCCTCGTCCGGGTGGTCAACCTGCCGCTGCGGGTCGCCGGGCACGCCGCCGCGAATCCGGCCGAGCTGGCCGCGCACGCGTCCGCCGCGGGCATGGTCGCGCACTATCGCGAATTGCTTTCCGGCAGCGGCGCATCCGTAATCGCCGCGATGCGCCTGCTGGCCCGGCCGGAACGCCACTCGGTGCTGTTCCACTGCGCGGCGGGCAAGGACCGCACCGGTCTGCTCGCCGCACTGCTGCTGGACGCGCTCGGCGTTTCCGCCGAGCACATAGTCGCCGACTACGCGCTGTCCGCGGAGCATCTGAACCAGGTGCGCGCCCGGCTGATCACCATGACGGCCTACCGCAGCCTGCCGCCGCTCGGCACCGGCATCATGTCCGTGGACCCCGGCGTGATGGCCGCATTCCTGCGCGGCCTGCACGACAGCCACGGCGGCGCGGCGGGCTGGCTGCGGCTCAACGGATTGTCCGCCGCCGAACTGGACCTCCTACGACTGAACCTGATCGATCAATCCCAGCGGTGAGCCGAAAAACCGCGGCCGACGCCGCGTTCGGCGGCATCATGAACGTTATGGGCACGCAAGACGTGGTGCAGGCCGGAGATTTCGTCAAGATCTACGACCCGAGCATCGGCAGAGACCAGCAGTGGTACATCAACGACCACACCCTGATCCAGGACACGGCGGGCAACTGGCACCTGTTCGGCATCACGCACCCCGAACCCGCCGACCCGGACAACGAGATCGAGTTCGCACACGCCACCGCGCCCGCACTGCTCGGGCCGTGGACCACCCTCGATCCGGCGCTGACGGTCGATCCGGACTACGGCGAAACCCATCTCTGGGCGCCACACGTAATCGCCTCGGACGGAACGTATTTCATGTTCTACGCGGGCGGCGGCCCGGATCACACCGACGCCGAGATCAACCTGGCCACCTCCACCGACCTCTATCAGTGGACCCGCCTACCGGACGGCCCCCTGTTCCGCGACGGCTACGACGCCCGCGATCCGATGGTGTTGCAGGTCGGCGAGAAGTGGGTCATGTACTACTGCGCGACGGCCGCGCCGGAGAACGGCAACCATGTGGTGGCATACCGGGTGAGCAGCGATCTACTGCACTGGAGCGACCGGCAGTTCGCCTTCATCGATCCCACCTGCGGAACCTTCGGCGGCAATACCGAATCCCCGTTCGTGGTGCGCCAGGGCGGCTGGTGGTATCTGTTCATCGGCCCGCGCCCGGATTACGTCGGCACCGATGTGTTCCGCAGCGACAACCCGTACCGGTTCCGCATCGGCGACAAGGTCGGCCACATTGCCGCGCATGCGGCGGAGGTGGTCCGCGACGGTGACAACTGGTGGATCACCCATGCGGGCTGGGGTCAGGGCGGGGTCTATATCGCCCCGCTGACCTTTCCGAATTCGCCTGCGGCCCAATCCGTTCCGCGCTGATACCGGACTCAGCCGCGGTACAGCCAGGATGTCGTGGTGATATTCGCGTTCTCCAGCGGCAGATACGCGTCGCCCTGCCAGCCGAGCGCCTGAATGGTGACCCGCAGCGCGCTGCCGAAGCAGATCGGATCCGGCACATGCCACCGGTACATGCCGAATCGCTGTGTGTCGACATAGATCTGGTCCGGCGGCAGCACCTGGTGCAGGCCGCAGTAGTTGGTGGAGAAGGTGACGTAGCGGTTGTCGATATCGAAATTCCATGCGCCGCCGAAGTAGTCCTCGGTGCCGGTGCCGCAGATGGTCGGGAAGTCGGTGTCGCCGTCCATGTAGAACTTCATCTCGCCCTCACCCCACCAGCCGGGGGCATTGGGCTGGATCGCGAGGTAGGTGCCGACATACCGGCCGGGACCGGTGATTCCGTCCACGAGGGTGTGGATCGTCGGGCTGCCGAGCGGATTGCTCTGCCGCCGCTGGGTGTACAGCCTGCCCGCCGAATCGGGAACGTCCTCCTCGGTGTAGGTGAACTGGTAGTACACCGGCACCTGGTGATCGCTGGTGTTCTCCAGCGTGATTCGGGCGTTGCCGCGAAACGGCATGGGCCAGTAGCTGTTCAGGCCCGCCGCCGGTGCGACGACGATCATCTGCGAATTCAGCAGCGCCAGCTGATCCCAGACATTGCAGAAGTAGTCGCCGAGCGAGAGCTCGATGGCGGGTACCGGATCGTCGTCCCAGTACATGCGCAACATCAGCTGATCGAGCGTCCCGCGATCGGTGGTGATCCAGAAGTGCCGGATGATGCCGGGCCCGGAAATGTCGGCGAGGGTGGCGTTTTCGCCGGAGCCCAGATCGATCGACGGCGAGATCTTCCAGCCGACGCCGAGGAAGCGCGCGGCCCATGCTCCCGTCCCGGTCGTGGCCCGCCCGCCTTGGCCGGGCGCGCCGGTGGGGTTCTCGGCGCTGACCGATCGTGTCCGCGCGCCATCAAGCCGCCACAACTCGCTCATCGCCCATATCTCCTTTATCTCGACATCAATTCAGCCCCGGCCACCCGTATCGGGCCGGACCGGCCACGCTCGCCTGTCGCTGCGGCGCCGCGGCCGTGGGCGCCGGATTCGGCGCGGACTGCTGCGGCGCCGGTTCACCCGACTGCTTGGCCATCTCCCGCCGCACCTCGTCCATGTCCAGCCAAAGCACCTGCTGCACAATGTCTTCCAGTGCGTCACCGGGGATGTACCCGGAATGGGAGTAGACCATCAGGCCGTCCTTGAACGCCATCAGCGTCGGGAACTTGTCCACCCCGGCCATGCCGGTGAGCGCGGGCTCGGCCTCGGTATCCACCTTGCCGTACACGATTTCCGGATGCTGCTGCGCGGAGGATTCGAAGACGGGCGCGAAATGGTGGCACGGCCCGCACCAATTCGCCCACCAATCCACCAGAACGATCCGGTTGCTGGTGATGACGGTGTTGAAGTTGTGCTGGGTCAGTGTCTGCGTCGCCATGTCATCCTCCCGAGATACAACCCTGCATCCTCGCACGTAACCGGAGAATTCAGGAAGGCGCGGCGGCCCGCTGTTGTTCGGCGAGGAAATGCGCGGTGCCGACCGTGCGTTCGTACAGCTCCCGATAGTGCCGATAGTAGGGCTCATAGCGCGCGACGTGCTCGGGATCGGGTGTCACGGTGGCGATCACCGGATTCCAGCCCGTGGTGTTCACCCCGGACGCCTCGGCGGCCAGCATGGCGTCGCCGAGGCAGGCGCCGACGGTATCGGCGGGCAACTCCTGCGGCAGGCCGGTGACCTCGGAGACGATCCGGGTCCACAGCCCGCCCTTGGTGCCGCCGCCCACCGCCACCAGCCGCCGCGCCCGGCCGCCCGCCTCGGTCATCGCCGTGAGGTTGTGCCGGACGCCGTACGCGATCCCCTCCAGCACCGCGCGATACAATTCCGCGCGGCCGTGCCCGAGCGTCAGGCCCGCGACGATACCGCGCGCGTCCGGATCGAACAGCGGTGTGCGCTCACCCGCGAAGTAGGGCAGCACCAGCAGGCCCCTGCTACCCGGCGGCACCTGCGCCGCCGCCGCGACCAGCTCGCCGAAATCGCCGCCCACCAGTGTCCGCAGCCAATCGGTCACGGCGCCCGACGTCGCCATCCCGGCGGCCAAAGTGTATGTGCCGGGCCAGGTTCCGCAGGTGCCCCACAGTCCGGGATGTGGCCGTGGATCGGTGAGCACCTGCACCAGGAACATGGTGGTGCCGTACATGACCATGGCATCGCCGGGCGCTCGCACGCCGACGCTCGTGGCCTCCGCCCACGCGTCGATGGTTCCGGTGGTCACCGGCAGCCCGGCGAGCAGACCCGTTGCCGCGGCAGCCTTTTCGGTGACGTGCCCGACTATCTCGGTGGGCCAGGCCAGTTCCGGCAGCGGCAGCTTCGGCGCCACCGCTGCGGCCCAGTCCGCGGCCCAGGCCCGCGCCCGCAGGTCGTACATCGGCACGCACTGGCTGGCCGACTGATGGTCGAGCACGTAGCGACCCGTGAGCCGGTGCACCAGAAAGGAACTCGCCATCAGCAGCATCGAGGTGCGGGCCGCGACGCCGGGTTCATGGCGGGCCAGCCAGCGCAGCTTCGGACCGACAGCCTGACTCGTCAACGGCGAGCCGCAGCGGCCCAGTACCGCCTCGGCCCCCAATTCCGCGTTCAGCTCGGCGATTTCGGCGGTGGCCCGGGTGTCGACGCCGTAGAGGATGGCGGGCCGCAGCGGCGCACCGGAGGCGTCGGCGGGCAGCAGGCAGGGCCCGATCCCGCTCACCGCGAGCGCCGTGAGCGGCGCGCCCGCCGCGGCCGCGGTCAGCTCGCGGGCCAGCGCGACGAAATCCGCCCACCACACGGCCTCGGCGTCGTGTTCCACCCATCCGGGATACGGTGTCGAAACACCGTGCGCCCGTTCGGCTCTCGCGACAATACGGCCGTCCTCGGCCACCAGGACGCCCTTCGAACTCGACGTCCCGATATCGATGCCGAGGAACATCACCGCGCGAACTCGTCCAGCCGGACGCCGAGCAGCGCACACGCGGCCCGCACCGCCGCTCGGTGATCACCCGGCACCGCGTGAATGTGGTTCGCGCCGAACCGGGAAAGGAAATCCTCCGCCTTCGCGTCCAAGCGCGCGAACGCATGTGGCCATTCCCAGGTGGACTGCTTCATCAGCGCCTCGTTGGTGGCCGCGTCGTAGTTCTCGAATTCGCCCAGCATCAACTGCATTCGGTAGTCGCCGTCCAGCCGGGTGAGCCGGGCCAGCGTCATCTGCCCCGGCGCGGCCAGGTGATGCACCGAGGCGCCGCCCGCCGGGAAGAAGAACACCTCCGGATACAGGTGCACCTTGGCCAGATTCTCCGCCGGATCGGCGCTGCGGGCCGCGAACCAGGTGGCGTGCTGGCCGGAGTTGCACAGATCCCAGATGTCCCGGTCGGCGTGGTAGTGCCGCACATCGGCGAAAAGCACCGGCGTCCCGGCGATCCGGTGCAGCAGCTGCATGGTGAGCGCGCCGTCCATATCGGCCTCGGTGGCGCAGATATGCGGCTGTTTCGGCCCGTTCCAGTCGTACGGATCGTTCAGGAACGCCTCGGTGATATCCATGGTGGCGAAGTACTGGGTGAGCTCCGGCTGGCCCTTGATGCCGGAGAAATCCAGCCGCCATTCCGAAATCAGTTCGCGCACCGCGAGATACGAGCGGATCTGGCGTTCGAGCAGTTCTGGGGTGAGCTTGTCGCCGTCGTAATGCACGCCCGCCGTATGCTGTTCCAGCCATTCGCGTGCGGCCTTGGCCTCGGCCGGATCGGCGAGTTCGGCCCGGCGCACGATCTCCCACTGGTCGATCTCCTCGACATCGATGCCGAACAGCCGCTGCCACTGATCGGTGTTGGCGACCGCCGTATTCATCCCCATCGGCCGTCCGCCGAAGCGTCCGAAAGTGCTGCCGCGCAGGCTCTGTACCGCGGCCGCCGCCGTCGCGTGCGTGCCGATCGCGGTGATCAGCGCCGGATCGGCCGGGTCGCCCCAGAGCCGGGTGTGCGCGCGGCCGATCTGATCGAGCGCGCCGCCGGCCGCCAGCATGCCGACCATGCCGGGCTGTACCGGGTCGATATTCGACAGCAGCAGCAGCGGACCCGGCGTCGCACCCGCGGCGAGCATGGTGAAGTGCGGGAACGCCCACACCGCGTAGTGCAGCACGGTCAGGTCCACACCCGCCGCGGCCACACTCCGCGCCACCGATCCGGCCAGCGCGTTATCGCTGACCGGCGCCGAACCCCGGACGACCGTATGCCCGGCCGCGGTCAACGCGGCGACCAGGCGGTCCTCGGTCGTGTTGATGAACTCCGCGATCCCCGCGTGCACATAGTCGCGGCCGTCGGAAATGCTGATGACACCGATACGCGCCATGCCGGTCCTCCCGTAGTGGGTGGTCGGATTGGTAAGACTCGCACTCAGTATGGCAGGACAAAGGCGCGCGAAATGGCTAGTGTCCGAATACATCCCATGGCGGGATCAGACGCGCGCGGTTCGGTCGACCCCGAGCCGCCGCACTGGTGCCGCCACCTTCTCGACACCCGGGAGAGCCTCTTGAGATTTACCAAAGCAACGGTGCTTGTCGCGGCCGCGGTGCTCGCCGCGGGCCTCGGCCTGACCGGCTGTTCGTCCTCCGATTCCGGCGGCGACACCGATCTCGTCAAGGTCAACGGTGGTGAACCGCAGAATCCGCTGATTCCCACCAATACCAACGAGAATATGGGCGGCCGGGTGGTCGACCGGCTCTTCGCCGGGCTGAAGTATTACGACGCCAACGGCAACGCGCACGACGAGATGGCGCAGTCCATCGAGACGACGGACCGTAAGAACTACAAGATCACCATCAAGCCGGACTGGAAGTTCTCCGACGGCACCCCGGTGACGGCCAAGTCGTTCGTCAACGCGTGGAACTACGGCGCCCTCGGCACCAACGCTCAGTTGCAGAGCTATGTCTTCGAACCGATCGTCGGCTTCGACGACGTGAACGGGAAAAATCCCACCGCGCAGACGATGTCGGGACTGAAGGTGGTCGATGACAAGACCTTCACCGTCGAGCTCAAGCGACCGTCGATCGATTTCGAGGTCTCGCTCGGCTACGGGCCGTTCTATCCGCTGCCCGATGTGGCGTTCAAGGATATGAAGGCATTCGGCGAACATCCGGTGGGCAACGGTCCATACAAGCTCACCACCTGGGAGCACAACGTCAAAATCGAGGTGGTCCCGAATCCGGAGTATCACGGCGGGCGTCCGGCCAAGAACAAGGGCCTGCGCTTTGTGATGTATCAGTCCTACGACACGGCATACGCGGATCTGCAGGCCGATAATCTCGACGTGCTCGACCTCATTCCGGACAGCGCGCTGACAACCTACAAGAAGGATCTCGGCGATCGCGCGATCTCCAAGGACATCGCGTACAAGCAGTCCATCGGCATTCAGCAGAGCACCCCGCACTGGGGCGGCCAGGAAGGCGTGCTGCGGCGCAAGGCCATTTCCGAGGCGATCGATCGAGACCTGATCTGCGACAAGATCTTCCACGGTACCCGGGAACCCGCACGCGATTTCACCGCGAAAACGCTGCCCGGCTTCGACAACAATCTGCCGGGCGTCGAGGTGCTGAAGTTCAATCCGACCGAGGCCAAGAAGCTCTGGGCGCAGGCCGACGCCATTTCGCCGTGGTCGGGCCGCTACGAGATCGCGTACAACTCCGACGGCAATCACCAGGGTTGGGTGGACGCGGCCGCCAACAGCATCAAGAACACCCTCGGCATCGACGCCGTCGGCACGCCGTACCCGACGTTCAAGAACATTCGCGACAAGATCACCTCGAAGACGATCGGCACCGCGTTCCGCTACGGCTGGCAGGGTGACTACCCGACCATGCTGGAATTCCTGAGCGTGCAGTACTACAGCTTCTCCGACGGCAACGATGTCGAATATAAGAGCCCGGAGTTCGACAACCTGCTCAACGCCGCGTATGCCGCGCCGACCGAGCCGGAGTCGTACAAGTTGATCGCGCGGGCACAGGCGGTACTGCTGAAGGATATGGCCGATATCCCGCTGTGGGATTACACCATGCCCGGCGGCCGGTCGACCAAGGTGAAGAAGGCCGAGATGGCCTGGAGCGGCTTGTTCGACTTCGAGAATATCGAGAAGTAATCCGTGTGCGGTGGAGCCGGATCATCAGCGGCTCCACCGCATTCCGCCGGACAACCCGGTCAACCGTACGGTCCGCGCCCATCCCCCGCCCGCTCGGCGACGAATAACTGAATGTCCGGGCCTACATCGCCCGAATCGCCCCGAGCAGGAAGGAACCGTGATGATCCCGCATTTCCTCGGACACATGATCTGGTCTGTCTCGCAATTCCTCCATATGTTGCTGATGCCGTGAGGGGCCGCCCGGGTCGGTATCGGTCCGCCCCGGGCGCTCAATCCACCTCGTCGTCCTCGTCCGGACCGGGCTCCATGGCGGCGATCTCGTCTATGCGGGCGAAAGCGTCATCCAAGGTCGCATCCCCGAACGCGCACGAATCCCGCGAAAGATCGCGCAGCGCGGCGATTCCGTCCAGCATGTCGGTCAATTCACCACGCAGCGCCGACAATTCGAGTATCGCCGGATCTATTCGGTACCACGCCACCGTCTTTCGCCACCGGTCATCGTCATCGATCCACGACCACATGGTGTCGCGCACCAGCACCGGATCCGGTGTGTAGACCTGGAAATGGTCCGCCGCCTCGCGGTATTCGAGTTCGTATACGCCGTCGTCCAACAGCCGCGCCTGGATGTACTCGTCGTCGCCGCGGCGCACCGTGATGTACGGGCAGCCCGGATCCGCGACGAGTTCGGTGAGCCGGGCATTGGTGATCGGCTCGGGCAGCTGCTCGTCGCCGACGGTCACATCGACTTCGGTCACGAACCCAGTGTCCCGGAACCGATCACGCCGAATCACCCCGGGTCCGGCCCGCCGGGGTGCAAGGTGGTTGGCATGCGTTATCCGAATCGAGGCCGCCGATGACGACCGTCGCGGGCGTGGACAGCTCCACGCAGTCGTGCAAGGTGGTCGTCTGCGACGCCGATACCGGCGAAATCCTGGACCGGGCCACCGCCCCACATCCCGACGGCACCGAGGTCTCCCCCGAATCCTGGTGGCAGGCACTGCTTTCCGTCGGCGACGGCCGGTTCGACCGAGTCGACGCGATCGCCGTCGCCGGGCAGCAGCACGGGTTGGTCGCCCTGGACGGGGCGCATCGCCCGGTGCGCGACGCGCTGCTGTGGAACGACACCCGCTCCGCGGCCGCCGCCGAACAGCTCGTCACCGAATTCGGCGGGCCGCGGGCCTGGGCCGACGCCGTCGGCAGCGTTCCGCTGGCCGCGTTCACCGTCGCCAAGCTGCGCTGGTTCGCCGACCACGAACCCGAACTCGCCGACCGCACCCGCCGCATCATGCTGCCGCACGACTACCTGACCTGGCGGTTGCGCGGCGCCGACGCCGAGCCGACCACCGACCGCGGCGACGCGTCGGGCACCGGCTACTGGTCACCCGCCACCGGCGAATACCGCAAAGATCTACTGTCGCTTGCCTTCCGGGGACGCGAGCCGGAGCTGCCCAGGGTCGCCGCGCCCGCGGAGATCGTCGGCCGGACCCCGGCCGGGGTGCCGGTGGCCGCGGGCACCGGCGACAATGCCGGGGCCGCATTGGGTTTGGCCATCGGACCCGGCGATGTCGTCGTCTCCCTCGGCACCAGCGGCACCGTCTTCGCCAGAACCACCGTGCCGAGCGCGGACCCCACCGGCGCGGTCGCCGGATTCGCCGACGCCACCGGCGCTTTCCTGCCGCTGGTGTGCACCCTCAACGCGGCCCGGGTGCTCGGCTCGGTCGCCGATCTGCTCGGCGTGGACCTGCCGACTTTCGAAGACCTTGCCGCGCAGGCGAATCCGGGCGCGGGCGGGATCGTGCTGCTCCCCTACCTCACCGGCGAACGCACCCCGAACCTGCCGCACGTCGCGGGCAGCCTGCACGGTTTGCGCCCGGATACCATGCGCCCCCGCAACATCGCCCGCGCCGGATACGAGGGCATGCTCTGCAATATGGCCGATGCGCTCGACGCGCTCGGCGCCGCGCCGCACCGGGTGCTGCTCATCGGCGGTGCGGCGGGTTCACCACTGGTCGCCCGGCTGGCCGCCGAGATCTTCGGCGTCACCGTCACCGTGCCCGAACCCGGGGAATACGTCGCGCTCGGCGCGGCGCGGCAGGCGGCGTGGGCGCTGTCCGGCAAGGCCGATCCGCCGAACTGGCCCGCGCGCACCGCGGCCGAGATCCCGGCGCCGGCCGATGCGACGATCGGCGCCGACATCCGGGCCGCGTACCGCCGGGCCCGGCAGGCGCTCTACTGACGCCGCTGTCCCACTCACCGAAACGAACCGCGCGCCGCAATCGATATTGCTGGTAGGACCTAGGTTCTGGCGCATAGTCCAGTCGGATGAGTTCGTGGCGCGCGCGGGGGGCGACGGCCGGGCGCGCCGCACGGGATTTCAAGGCAGGGCCTAGAATTGACAGCAGCCGATCCGGGGGGACGCGGTGACATCCGCAAGCAGCCACAAACGACTCATCATCTACGTCGGACGCACGTCGGAGCGTCCCGGCGCCGTCGCCGGCCTGTTCGAACGACTGCGGACGGTGCCGGGTTACGGCGACGACGAGACCATCTACTGGGAATTTCCCGATCCGGTGCGCCGATTCTCCCGCGCGGGACTCGCCGCGCACGCGCGGGATCTGGCCGACCGCATCGATAGCTACCGCATCGGTCTGCGGCGCACCCGCGAGGTCGTTCTCATCGGGCACGGCGTCGGCGGATTGCTGGTGCGCTACGCATATCTGCAGGCGCGTTGCGGCATCGACGGACCCGCGCTGGCTTGGGCGCAGGCCGTCACCAGGATCGTGCTGCTCGCGACGCCGAACCGCGGCTTCGACCCGGCGCGGCTGGCCTGGCCGCAGCGAATCCTGCTGTGGCTGTTCGCACCGCTACTGCGCCGGTACACCATCGCCGAACTCGTGATGGGCACGCCGTTCGTCACCAATCTGCGGATCCAGTGGATGCGCGAATTCGCCGAACTCGGCCACCGGGCGCCGAAGGTCGTGCAGCTGCGCGCCGACGACGACGTCACGGTGGCGGATGAGGACAGCCGGGATCTGGAGGCGCTGCCGACGGGGACCCAGCGGGTGATGCCGCTGGCCACCCACGACGATATCGTCGCCGTCGACTCGGTCCGGGAGGACTATCCCGGCCAGCGGTTCGACATCCTGTGCTGGGCCATCACCGAACCGATCCAGGCCACCGAGCCCACCCCGGTGCCGCCGAGCGAGGCGATCAAGAAGTCGGTGGTGTTCGTACTGCACGGAATTCGCTCCGGCAGCGGCGACTGGCCCGCCGAATTGGCCGAGCAGCTGGCCGACCACGATCATGCCGCGCTGGTGGTGACGCCGTCCTACGGCAGGCTCTCGGCATACGATTTCGCGCTGCCGTTCACCCGGCGGCGCAACCTGCGCTGGTTCGCCGACCAGTACAGCTATTACCTGGCCAGACATCCCGGCAAGCCGTTCCACTTCGTCGGGCACAGCAACGGGACATATTTGTTCGGGCAATCGCTGAAACAGATTCCGGCGCTGCGCTTCGATCACGTCTTCCTGGCGGGCAGCGTGCTGCCCCGCGAATACGACTGGCTGCGCGCCACCGACCGCGGGCAGGTCGGCGAGCTGGTGAACGTCTGCGCGAGCGCGGACAAGCCGGTGGGCTGGTTGTGCAGCGCGCTGCGCGGATTCGGCATGCGCGATATCGGGGTCGGCGGATTCACCGGATTCGACTCGGTGCCGCCGAATGCCGTGCAGGTGCGCTCGATTCAGGGCGGACACGGTGCGGCGCTTGTGCCGCAACGGCTTGCGAGCATCGCCGACTATGTGCGCACCGGAAAGTGCGCGCCGGAAACCGATCTCGTGACGCCCACCGAAACCTTCGGCATGATCTCGCGGTTCGCCCCGATCGGCACCTGGCTCGCGGCGGGCACGCTGGCCGGGCTCGGCTGGCTGAGCGTGCTGCTGATCGGGGGGACCGCCGGTGCGGCCCTCATTCTCGCGCTGCTGCTGGTGACGTATGTGGTGCTGAAGGTGGCGTGAATTCGGCGAGCGGTGGAGACTGCCGCGCCGTCGTGTCACGATGTAGTGGATACCAGCAGTACCAGATACAACTGCCGCGCTTCGACCGAGTCAGCCGTATCGGCAGTACAAAGGGAGCGACAATGACGCGCTACGACGTGGTGATCCGGGGCGGAAACGTATTCGACGGCTCGGGGGCCCGGCCGCGGACGGCCGATGTCGGCATCGCCGACGGCCGGGTCGCCGCCGTCGCCACCGGACTGCCCGACGGCGCGCGCACCGTCGACGCCGCGGGCAAATGGGTCATTCCCGGCATGCTCGACGTGCACACCCACTACGACGCCGAGGTGCTCGGCAATCCGGGACTGGGCGAATCGGTGCGGCACGGCGTCACCAGCGTCGTCATCGGGAACTGCTCGCTGTCCACGGTGTACTCCGGCGCCGAGGACTGCGCCGACATGTTCGCCAGGGTCGAGGCGCTGCCGTGGGACGCGGTGCATTCGGCGGTGAAGGAGCACCGGGACTGGGACGATCCCAGGTCCTACGTCCGCTCGCTGGCCGACCGCCCGCTCGGCGCGAATATCGCCGCGCTGCTCGGCCATTCGGATATCCGGGTGGCGGTGATGGGCCTGGCCCGCGCGGTGGACGCACAGACGCGGCCCACCCCGGCCGAGCTGAATCGCATGCGGCACATGCTCACCGAGGCGCTCGACGCCGGCTTCCTCGGACTGTCCACCATCCGCAGCTCGTTCTCCAAACTCGAAGGGTCGCGCTTCCCGGCGCGGCAGCTGCCGTCGACGTATGCCACCTGGGCCGAATACCGGGCGCTGAACAACATTCTGCGGCAACGGAATCGGATCCATCAGAGCACACCGAACCTCACCGCGCGGGCCGAGATCGCCCGCTATTTCGCACAGAGCGCGGGCCGGTTGCGCAAACCGCTCAAGACCACCCTCATCGCCGGTATGGACGTGAAGGCCGACCGCACCACCGCCCGCGCCGCGACCATTGCCGCGCGGATCGCGAATACCGTTGGCGCGGCACAGTTCCGGTGGCAGCACCTACCGGTGCCGTTCGAGCTCTACGCCGACGGCGTCGATCTGGTGGTGTTCGAGGAATTCGGCTCCGGCTCCGCGGCGCTGAACATCCGCGATGTCATGAAGCGCGGTGAACTGCTCGCCGACGAAACATATCGGCGGCAGTTCCGCAAAGATCTGGCGAAGCGTTTCGGGCCGCGGGTCTGGCACCGCGACCTCTACGACGCGCAGATCGTGGCCTGCCCGGACGCCGATGTCGTCGGGAAATCCTTCGGTCAGGTCGCCGATGAGCGCGGTATCCACCCGGCCGACGCGCTGCTCGACCTCACCGTCGCGCACGGCAAGGCCCTGCGCTGGCGCACGGTGATCGCCAACGATCGCGAGGCCGTGCTCGACGAACTACAGCGGTCGCCGGTGATGCAGGTCGGCTTCGCCGATTCCGGTGCGCACCTGCGCAATATGGCCTTCTACAACTTCGGGCTGCGAATGCTGGAGCGGGTGCACCGGCGCGGGTTCATGCCGGTGGAAACGGCGGTGCACCGGCTCACCGGTGAACTGGCCGACTGGTACGGGCTGGACGCGGGCCGGTTGGCCGAGGGCGCGCGGGCCGATATCGCGGTGCTCGATCCGGCCGGATTCGACGGTGCCAGCGCGGAATACGCCGAGGCGCCGGTTCCCGGCATCGATGGCCTGTCACGCATGGTGAACCGCAACGACCGCGCCGTCGCCGCCACCCTCGTCGGCGGGCACATCCTCTACGAATACGGTGAATTCGCACCGGGATTCGGCACCACGCTGCATGCGGGCACCTTCCTGAGGGCGCGGTAGCTTTCAGGGAAAGTGGCACGGCCAGCAGACATTCCGCTGCTGGCGCGCGGTTGCCGGCTGATCAGCGGTCGATGCGGCGGCGCTCCTGGCGCAGCCCGCGGCTCAGCAGCACGATATTCAGGCTCAACAGCGCGATTATCGCGATGTAGGAGACGATTTCGGGCGTGGTGCCGACCCAGCCGGAATCCATGCCGTTGTACAGGATCCACAGGATGAAAAGCGCGCTGCCCGCGATGGCGAGGAGTTTCAGCCAGGTCATAATGCCTTCTTTCGCAATGAACCAGGCGGTGCTGCGCAACCAGCGCCGCCGATCGGAGCCGGGTTCGAGGGCGGCCGCTTCGGCGAGCATGGCCGCGCCCAGTTCCCGGCGTTCGGCCGGGAGCAACCCGATGCCGAATGTCAATGTGCGGGTGAATCTTTCGGAATCGGTCATGCGAGGCCGCCCGCGAGCCCGGGACGGGTGGATACCGCGCGGGTGACCGGTGCGGCGGCGAATTCCGCCGCGTACCCGCGGCCCGGTTCGCTCAGCCGGTACAGGTGCCGCCGCGGCCTGCCCGTCGGCGGATCCTCCTCCCACCTGCTTTCCAGCAGGCCGCGATCCGTCAACCGGCCGAGGATCGGATAGAGCGTGCCGGGGGCCAGACCGGTCGCACGGGCCAGGTCGTAGCCGTGCCGCCACTCGCGCCCGGCAATTCGCAAGGCGTCCAGGACGAGTCGGGTTTGTGCCGATGGGCGGCGAGGTGCCATGTCCCTAACTCTACATAGGTAGACTTTGGCGGGCAAGGGGTCGGGCCGCGATCACGGCGCGGTCCGCAGGATTACGGCCGATCCGCGCGCCCGAAGGCGGTGCGCGGCTCCTTTGCTCGCCCGATGGTCTGCGCGCCCGGCGCGGATACCGCCGTGCGGCGGGATACGATCCGCTCGGCGTAATCCCTGGGCGGACAGAACAGTTCGTCGAAGGTCAGGTAGCAGGCGTCATCGGGGTCGACGAGTCGGCCGGACCGCACCAGCCGGGCCGCGCGCTCCCGCACCAGTAGGCGTAGGCAGTGGGTGATTCGGGCTAACGCATCGCGGGATAGGTCGCGATCGGCGACGTATCGCCGCCCGCCGGGCCGACCCACGTCAGCGATGGCATCGTCGGCAATTATGCATTCGATGCCACTTTGCATGTTCGGCAAACATGCTGTGTGTGAAGCGGATTCGGCCGCAGCGGTCAACAGGAGGTCCGGGCGGTCACCGAAAGTCGGCTCCAGCAGCTCGTATTCGTCGGGGCCGCGATGGGCGATCTCGTCGATCACGGAGTCGAATGCGGGCCACGCCGTCCGCGCGGCACGCACGTCGCCGCGGCGCGCGATGGCATGCAGTGCAATATCGGCACGGCACTGCTGCGCCAAACGCGCAACGGCCGGTAGGGATTTCGCCGGATCCGAAACATCATCGTCCAGCCCGGCCCATCGGATGAGCACATCACCGACCGCGACGGCCTGCCACGCCTGCGCGAGGCGGTCCCGCGACAGCAGCGCGCGCACATGCAGCTGCGCGTCGGTGAGCGCACGGATATCGTCGGCGCCCAACGCCTCGGCACGGGCGGCGGCGTCGATCCGCGCGACCGAGGCACGGTATCTGTGCGCGACAATCCATAGTCGGGCCACGCCTTTGAAAGCGGTTGCTGCCGGGCCCAGCAGCGTGGCGACCGCCTCGTCCGCGAGCCGCAGCGCACCCAGATGTAGGTCGGCCGTCAGCGGTGTCGGGGACTCGGGCAGGGTGGCGTACCGGGTGTGGTGAGCCGCGGCCGACGAGTGGTGATCCGCGAATTCGCCCGCCGTGCCATGTCCTCCGGCACGCGGCACAGCCGACAGGCTGCCGGGTACGCCGCGCACCGGCATCGGGATAGCGCCGAGGCGCGCGTGGAATCCGCGACAGTCCGGTTTCCGGCCGAGCAGTCCACGCACCAGATCCTCGACGACCTCCCGCGCCGACCAACCGTAGCGGAAACCCCAATCCCGTTGCGCGGCCGTCGGGTCCAGCAGTGGCGCACGGCCGGACCAGCCCGGTACCCAGGCCGAATAGCGAATTCCGGCACGGCGCAGCAGCTTTCGCACCTCGGTGGGTGTCACCAGGCCCGGCGCGGTCAGTTCGACGATTCCGGTGCGCTGCGAGGCGGCGGCCGACACCAGGAACCGCTCCAGATCGTCGGTGTGCAGCAGCTGGAAACCCTCCGCGGTATCGGGTCCGAGCAGGGGTTCGAGCGCGCGCCAGGTCTCCCGGCCGACGCGACGTCCCGCGACGGCGGGTATCCGGAGCATCAGTCCGTCGACGCCGCGCAGCAGCGCCGAAACACCGGATTCGGTGCGTCCCGCGACGCGCGCCCCCGCGACGACCGGAACCACAACGCGCACACCGGATTTCCGCGCGGCGGCCGCGACCGCGGCGAGGCCGCGATCGGCGAGATGCAGCACGCTCACGCAGCCAGCCATCGCCCGAGCGCAATCCGCCGGATCCGCGAAATCCCCGGTCAGCAGCGGTATTCCCGGATCGGTGGTGCTGCGTCCCGGCCTGGCGAACCCGATCACGTCATGTCCGGCCGCGGTCAGCATCCGCGCCACCGCCAGCCCGCTCGGCTCGGTGGCTCCGGTGATCATGATTCGCATGGCGCCTCCCACAAACCTGCCAGGTGGGAATAGTGCACTGGCATCGCGTATCCGTGTCAGCGGAATTCCGGAACTGTCCCACTCAGTGGACGCCAACGGAATCGGCATGTGACCGTCGGGTTCCGGCAAATCCAGGCGACCCCGTCCACACGGCGGCGCTACAGTCGCCGGATGACGTGGATCGCACCCGATATCCAACGCACCTCGCCGCCACTGATCGCCGACGAACGCCCGATGCTGCAGGCCTGGCTGGACAACCATCGGCAGACCCTGCTGTGGAAATGCTCCGGCCTGGAGGCCGAACAGCTGCGCCAGCGGTGTGTCGCACCGTCGACGCTGTCGCTGCTCGGCCTGGTCCGGCATATGACGGAGGTGGAGCGCTGGTGGTTCCGGCGGATCGCGCGCGGCCAGTCGATCGATTACATCTACTGCTCCGAGGACAACTGGGACGGCGACCTCGACGATATCGCCGATGCCGATCCGGCCGCGACCTTCGCCGCGTTCCGCAGCGAGATCGAACTCGCCGACGCCGCCGTCGCCGATATGCCCTTGGACGCCACCTTCAAGCATCCGCGCAGGCCCGAATCGGAGTACAGCCTGCGCTGGGTGTACATCCACATGATCGAGGAGTACGCCCGCCACAACGGCCACGCCGACTTCCTGCGCGAACGCATCGACGGCGTCACCGGGGACTAAGTGTTCGCCGCCCGCAGCACCGCGGCGAGCGAGGCCGCGAGTACGGAATCGGAACGGCCGCAAGACCATCCGGTACGGGCACCGATCCGGTATTCCAGATAGGTGATGGCCGTGCTCGCGTTCCCGCCGCCGATCGACTGCTGGGTGAGGCTCAGTATCTCCACCGCGCGGCCGATCTTCGCCAGCGCCGCGGTGAGCGCCGCCACCGGTCCGGTCCCGTGATGTTCGGATACGGCGGTGGCGCCGTCCGCGACCAGCGTGATCTCCGTACATGCCGCGTCGCCGTCGCCGGAGGTGCGCCAATCCTTCAGCACCACAGCGGGTTCCGAGTCGTCGAGGTAGGTGGCGGCGAAGAGGTCGTACAATTCCGTCGCGGTGATCTCCAGGCCGGTGTCGTCGGCGCGGCGCTGCACATGCTTCGCGAAATCGATCTGCAGCCTGCGCGGCAGGTCCAGCCCGTATTCCGCCTGCAGCAGGTAGGCGATGCCGCCCTTGCCGGATTGCGAATTCACCCGGATCACCGCATCGTAGCTGCGGCCGACATCGGCCGGATCGATCGGCAGATACGGTACCTGCCAGTCGGTTTCGCGTTCCGGGCGCCCCGTCTGGGTCGCCCTGGCCCGATGTTCGGCCATGCCCTTCTTGATCGCGTCCTGGTGGGTTCCGGAGAACGCGGTGTGCACGAGATCGCCGACGTACGGGTGCCTTTCGTGGATCGGCAGCCGGGTGCAGTATTCGACGGTGCGGCGGATCTCGTCGATATCGGAGAAGTCGATCATCGGATCGACGCCCTGCGCATGCAGATTCAACGCCAGCGTCGCGATATCGACATTCCCGGTGCGTTCACCGTTGCCGAAGACGCAGCCCTCGACCCGCTCGGCCCCGGCGAGCACCGCGAGTTCGGCGCAGGCGATACCGGTGCCGCGGTCGTTGTGCGGATGCACCGAGAGGATCACGCTGTCCCGGCGGGCCAGGTTGCGGTGCATGTATTCGATCTGGTCGGCGTAGACGTTGGGCGTGGCGACCTCGACGGTGGCGGGCAGGTTCAGCACCACCGGCCGCTGCGGCGTCGCGTCCCACAGCGTGGTCATCGCATCGCAGATCTCCAGCACGTAGTCGGGTTCGGTGAGGTTGAAAACCTCTGGGGAGAACTGGAATCGGACGTTCGGCAGATCGCCGGCGAGCGCACGCAGCACCCGGCCGCCGTCCAGGATCAGCTCGCGCAGTTCCCGGCGATCCTTGCCGAGCACCATATTCCGCCAGGCGGGCGCGGTCGCGGTGTACATGTGCACCACCACCTCGTTGCGGATGCCGCGCACCGATTCGACGGTGCGTTCCAGCAGATCCCTGCGGGCCGGGGTGAATACGACGATGGTGATATCCGCTGGGGCCAGGCCGGTTTCGGCGAGCAGCCGGACGAAGTCGTAATCGGTTCGCGACGCCGACGGATATCCGACCTCGATCTCCTTGTAGCCCATGGCGATCAAGAGTTCGAAGAATCGGCGTTTGCGGGCCGGGTCCATCGGCTCGGCCAGCGCCTGGTTGCCGTCACGCAGGTCGACCGGCACCCACAGCGGCGCCTTCGTGATCCGGTTGTCCGGCCAATTCCGCTGGGTGAGTGGTACTTCCACGCGGGAGTAGATATCGCGGTAGCGGTGCGACGGCATCTGGGAATGCCGCTGCCGGTTCCATACCGGTGCGGCGGCGGGGATTTCACCGACGGGCGTGTCGATGGTCGGAAAGGTGCGCATGTGCTGCTTCCTGGCTGCTCGATGACGAGGTGACCGGCCACGACGGAGCCCACGGCGGGCGGCCGGTCTTATCGGGCCCCGCCGTGGCGGCTAAGCAGAAGCAGGCAGTGGATCATGGTGTCCTAGACTATACACAACTCCTCAGACAAGTAGAGAGGTTCGATGGCAGCGCAAGTTCGCAGGCACCCACTCGCCGCGCAGACCGCCGAACTGCTGATGACCCGCATTCGCGCAGGTGAATGGCCGCTCGGTCACCGGCTTCCCGGCGAGACGACGCTGGCCGCCCAGCTCGGTGTCGGCCGTTCGACGCTGCGCGAGGCGGTCCGCGAACTCGCGGGAAAAGGTGTACTCGACAGCCGCCAGGGCGCGGGCGTCTACGTCACCGCGCTGGAGGCCACCGAGAACTGGGATGTCGTGCTGCGCCAGGCCGATATCGTTTCGGTGATCGAGGCGCGCATCGCCATCGAATCGGAGGCGGCGGCCCTCGCCGCGCATCGCCGCACCCGCGCCGATCTGCGGGTGCTGCGCAGCACGCTGGCGGCGCGGGAGGCGAACGGCGAACCGGTCGCCGAGCACGTCGACGCCGATATGGCCTTCCACCGCGCCGTCATCGTCGCGGCGCACAACGAGGTGCTCACCCAGCTTTTCGACAGTTTCCTCCCCCGGCTCCGGCTCGCGATGATCGACATGCTCGAAATCCGGCCGGTCCCTTCCGAATCCGCCGACCACGCCGCGCACCAGCGGCTGCTCGACGCCATCGTCGCCAAAAACGCCTCGGCCGCCGCGGAATTCAGCCGAACCCATCTGACCTCACTGAAAGCAGCGTTCTCGTGAACGATTACCGCACGCCCGTACTCGAACTCACCGAGGTGACCTTCCGGCGCGAGGGCAAGCAGATCATCGACGGCATCTCGCTCACCGTGCGTTCCGGCGAGCACTGGGCCCTGCTCGGCCCGAACGGCGCGGGCAAGAGCACCCTGCTCGGATTCTGCGGCGCCGTAACGTTTCCCACCACCGGCACGGTCCGGGTGCTCGGCGAACAAATGGGCCGGGTGGAGCTGGCCCGGCTGCGCCGCTGCATCGGGCATGTGAATCCCCGCCATCCCCTGCGGTATTCGCTGACGGTGCGCGAGGTGGTGCTCACCGGTATCACCGCGACGATCGATACGCCGATGCGCTGGACGCCGACCGACGACGAAATCCGCCGCGCCGACGCGATGATCGACACGCTCGGGCTGAAGGGTAAGGCCGACGAGATCTGGCCGACCCTGTCCCAGGGCGAACGCGGCCGCACTCTGATCGCCCGCGCGCTCATCGCCGAACCGCGGCTGCTGCTGTTCGACGAGCCGTCCACCGGCCTGGATCTCGCTGCCCGCGAACAACTTCTGGAAACCATCGACTCACTCGGCGAAACCCATCCCGATGTCGCATCGATCCTGGTCACCCATCATCTGGAGGAGTTGCCGAGCACCACGACGCATGCGCTGCTCATCGCGGACGGCCGCACCGTCGCCGCGGGACCGGCCCGCGATGTGGTCACCACCGAGAACGTCACCGCCGCCTTCGCTCACCCGGTCGAGGTGCGCCACGATCAGGGGCGTTGGACCGCGCGGGCCAGGGTGGACCGCCTCGACTATCCGGACTGACCGCCCGTTTCCGCCGATTGCCCGTGCTGTTCGGCCTCGGCCAATTTCTTCAGGGTCAGCAGCTGTTTGCGCGTCATGAGCAGATCGCCGAACGCCACCGGGTGGGCGATCGGGCGCGGCAGCCGGAATCGGACGCGAACGACCAGTCGGGTACCGGACCCTTCCGGATACACCGCATAGGTGACCGATACCCGGTCCGTCCGCAGGGTAATGCACTGGCCTGGAATAAATTCGACCAGCTCGAAGACGAACATGAACCGCTGCCCCGCCGCCAGCGCGGTAAGCCCGGGATCACGCGTCTCGGGACTGCGCCGCCCGAGGTTGTCGATCAGATCGTAACTGTAAGGCGCGACCCGCAATTGACATAACCACGCATATACGAGGTAAGGTGCCGCATCGATGCTGATGGCTCTATCCGCTTGCAGCCCACCGGGTTCCAGTTCGTCGCACGGTAACCGCCGCGCGCGTTCGGCGGGCGTGGCGCCCCAGACCAGTCCGGGGTTCATGCCGCGTTCGCGATTCTGCGCAGCAGTCCCCGTATCACTACCCGGTGGCCGCCCGACCCGATGACCAGCGCACGGTAGATCCTTCCGTGCGGGCCAGGAAAGTCCGCCCACGATCTGGCGCGGATACGGGTCGCGCCCGGGCCGTCCGCATCTAGTTCGAAAACCAGCGCGTAGCGCGAAAACCAGTGGTGCCCTTGCAAAGCCAGCCGTCCGGGTGGTTCGGCCGATTCGAGCGACCAACCCGTCGGCAGGGTCGATGGACCCTGGGGGTCTTTGCACATTGTTCGAAGCAGTGCCCGCCAGACCCTTTCGCGATCCGAGTCGATCCATCTGGCATGCTCGTCAATATAGGACAGTCGCTCCATATAGAAGGAACGTACTATTACATGGCCCCACCTCGCAAGCACGACACCGATGTGATCCTGGACGCGGCGCGGACGCTGGTACTCACCGACGGCCCGCGCGCGGCGTCGGTGGCCGCGATCGCCGAAGCCAGCGGCGCCCCCGTCGGCACCCTCTATCACCGCTTCGGCAACCGGAACGGGGTGCTCACCGCCGCATGGCTGCGCGCGCTGGGACGATTCCAGGACCGCACCCTAGCCGCCGCCGACGATCCGGATCCGGTGGCGGCGGGCGTCGCGATGGCCGCCGCCGCGGTCGGCTTCGGCCGCGAACTGCCCGACGACGCAAGGCTTCTGCTCAACCTGCGCCCGCGCGACCTACTCGACGGCGGACCCGACGACGAATTCCGGACCCGGCTCGACCTGATGAACGCGCCGCTCGTCGCCCACCTGCGCCGGATCGCCCACGCGCTGTTCGGCAGCGCCGACGAGCGCGCCATCGACGCCGTCAGCCGCGCCGTGGTCGATCTCCCCTACGCCGCCCTACGCCGCCACGCCCACGCGCCGACCCTCCCGGCCTGGCTGGACACCGACCTTCCGGAGGCGGCGCGCACCCTGCTGGAGTCGTATCGGCGCTGAGCGGTCGCTACCGGAACGGGCAGACCCTGTCGCTATAGAAGATCGTGCACGCGATCGCCCGCAACCAATACAGGAGCCAATCGATCGGATCAGTGGGGACGTCGAACATCGCAACCTCGCAGAATGTCAACGGGGACACTGACATCGATCGAATCAGCGAAACCGCCCCGAGCCAACCCCTGTGGCAGGGAATTGCCATGCGACAGCGGCTTCCGAGGCAGCCGCGCTCAGGCCGACCCGGCGACCAGTTCGTCGGTCAGCTCGTCGAGTGAGCCGATGGTGACCGCGGCGAGATCCGCCGCATCCGCGGCGACCGGGTATTCGGGGCGCGGCGCGGCGATGACGCGCAGGCCCGCGGCGTGCGCGGCGCGCAGGCCGTTGCTCGAATCCTCAATGGCGGCACAGACTTCCGGGCGCACACCGAGGGCGGCGGTGACGGTCAGGTAGACGTCGGGTGCGGGCTTGCCGCGTTCGACCTCCTCGGTCGAACAGGTGGCGTCGAAGCAGTCGGCCAACCCGGTGTGCTTCAGGACGACATCGATGAGCGTGCGCGGCGACGAACTGGCCAGCCCGAGCGGCCAGCGTTCGCGCAGGCGGCGCACCGCGTCGACCGCGCCGGGCAGCAGCGGCACCTCGGTGTCGTAATGCTCGGCCATCCGCGCGATGACATCCGCGGCCACCTGGCCGGGTTCGGCGCCGACCCGCAGGTCCGCGCTCAGGTACGCCGA
Source organism: Nocardia sp. JCM 34519.1 (assembly GCF_020361265.1). NCBI lineage: Bacteria > Bacillati > Actinomycetota > Actinomycetes > Mycobacteriales > Nocardiaceae > Nocardia > Nocardia sp. JCM 34519.1. Next base: position 127,148 of record NZ_JAIRBR010000016.1, on the reverse strand, counting down.
CCACTCGCCCGTACTCATCCCCATCAGCCGGGTCTGGGTGTCGGGCAGCCAGGTGCCGCCGCGTTCGGCCACGTAACCGCGCCGCACCCGCTCCCACACCGGCTCGGAATCGATCAGAACTCCGTCCATATCGAAGACCACCGCCGCGATCGCCATCCAGTCAGCCTTTCACCTCGGGACGCCCTCGCCAACATGCCCGCCCGCGCCGCCGACTGTCAATTTCCCGACCTCCCGGACGGGGCTTCCGGCGAGGTACCGATAACTTGTTCTTATGAGCGCTGAGCAGACCGGCGGTGATCGACTGCCGACCGAGGATCACCACGAGGGCGGGTTCCGGCCGATATCCGAGCTGGCCGACGAGGTGCGCGGGGTGCCGGAGGCCGATATCGCGCGCGGCGGACCGCACTACCGGCAATTCATCTCGCAGGTCCGCGGACTGATGGACCGGGTCCGGCTGGCGAACCCGTCCGACGAGCTCGCGCTCGAAACCATCGCGACGCTGAAGGAACTCAACGACAAGCTCGACGCCGCGGTGGTCGACGAATGGTCGACGCCGCTGTGGACCCGCTACGACGTACCCGCGCGCGGCAATATCACCGTGCCGCCGTACGCCGTCCACCATGTCGGCCCGGACGGCATCGACGCCACGATCACCTTCCGGAACTACCATCTCGGCGGTAATTCGGCCGCGCACGGCGGCCAGATCGCCGTCGGCTTCGACGAACTGATCGGCATGGCGGCGGCGGTGTACGCGGGCGCGGTGACCAGGACGGCGTCGCTGACCGTCGACTACCGATCCATCACGCCGCTGAATACCCGGCTGCGGCTGCGGGCCTGGGCCGAACGCCAAGAGGGACGAAAGGTTTTCCTGCGCGCGACCCTGCACGACGGCGACCGGTTGTGCGCCGAAGCCAACGGGTTGTTCATCGTGCTCAATCCCGGCCAGCAGTAGGCGATTCGGGGAAATAGACCGCCCGATATTCCTCGAAACGCCGGTCCACCTGTTCCGCGCTCAAACCGAAATCCGCCAGCTCGTACCGGTGCACCGGACGCGCCGCGCCCGAAGTGCTTTCGGCGTGCAGCTCCCCCATCGCCGCCCGCGCCTCGTCGCTGAACGGAATCCCGAAGTGCCGGTAGATCGACGCCACCGTCCCGAGCGGATCGCGGACGAACGCACCGTAATCCACATCGCAGAACTGGGCGGGGTTGTGCCGCTTGCGATCCGCGAGGAATCTCGCGGCGCCGCGGGCCCACAGGTCCAGCTGCGTCGAGCCGACGACCGGGCCGCGGAATTTCGCCGACCATCCGGCCGACGCCTGCTCGTTGAGGCTGCACACCGATGCGATGATGGTGCGCGGATCGCGATGCATCTGGATGACCAGCGCGTCCGGATAGACCGCGAAGATCGCGTCGAGCGCGAACAGATGGCTCGGATTCTTCAGCACCCAGCGCTTTTTCGCCTCGGGCAGCCCGATGAGCTGGAGGTTGCGCCGGTGCCTGCGATAGGCGTCGGTCCAGTCCTGCTCGCGCAGCCACTCCGAGTACCCGGGCAGATACGCGAGGCATTCATAGGACACCGATTTCGCCGACTGCCGCAGCAGTTGCCAGCACTCCTCCACCTGGTCGGCCGAAATGTGGTGCACGCCCATGAATTCCGGATGCTCCACGTGATGCTTCTCGTACGCCGCCGCGAGCCGTTGATACACCGGATTCGCGGCCCAGGTCTCCCGTGGCGGCCGCGGCTGCGGCATCTCGGTGAGCCACATTTCCAAACCCTGATGGGCCGGATCCGCGTTCAGCAGCCGGTGCACGGCCGTCGTGCCGGATCGCGGCAGCCCGGTCACGAAGATGGGTCGCTCGATCGGCACCGCCGCATATTCCGGAAACCGTTGCCAGGCGGCCTCACTCAGCAGCCGCGCGACCAGCGCGCCGCGCAGGAAGGCGCGATTGACCTTGTTCCCGAACGGGGTGAGCTCCGCGTCCTTCGCATACGAGTCCAGCAGTACCGCTAGCCCTTCGCGGTACTCGTCGTCGCCGAAATCGTCGAGCCCGATGAATTTCGACGCCGAGGCGTGCAAATCGTCGACGGTGCCGACGTCGTCCCTACCGATCACGGTCCTACTCCTAGTGGTGGTATTCGCCGCCGTTGACGTCGAGGCACGCCCCCGTGATCGCCCGCGCCAGATGCGAGGCGAAAAAGACGACGGCATCGGCGATCTCGTCGGGTTCCGGCAATTTGCGCAGGTCGATGGAGCGCGCGGTCTCGGCGTAGACCTCGTCGGCGGAGATGCCGCGCTGCTGGGCAAGGTAATTGAAGTACCACTTCAGGTTGTCGGCCCAAATGTAGCCGGGCGCAACGGTATTCACCCGAATGCCCTGCGGGCCGAGCTCGGTGGCCAGGCTCTGCGCCAGCGCGAGCAGGCTCGCCTTCGCCATCTTGTACGGACCGAAGGTGCGCCGGGAATGCCGCAGCACCGCCGAGTTGATCATGATCACCGAACCCTTCGATTCGGTGAGCGCCGGAATGAACAGCCGGGTGAGCCGCAGCGCCGCAAGCACATTGGTCTCGAATCCGGCCCGCACCTGATCCAGGTCGACCTCGGCGAGGTCCACGATCGGCGGTATGGCGAACGCGTTGTTCACCAGCGTATCCACCCGCCCGAACGCGCGCACCGCCGATTCCACCAGGTGCACGGCCGCCGCCTCGTCGTCGATATCGGTGGGCACCACCACCGCACGCCGCCCCAGCTCGCCGATTTCCTCGGCCACCTCGGTGAGTCGCGCCTCGGTGCGCGAGGCCAGCACCACATCGGCGCCGGCCCGGGCGCTCTGCACGGCGATCGCCCGGCCCAGTCCGGGACCGACCCCGGAAACCACGACCACCTTGTCCCGCAACAACATCAGCCGAGCATCCTTTCCGCGACGGCCGCCTGCCGTGCCGCGATCCGCGCCCGCCAGTCCGCCTGCGTGATGCGCGCCTGTTCGTAATACGCCAGCCGTTGCGGCAATTCGCCGAACGGCACCACCTCGACGGCCGGACCGTCCTCCGGCTTCATCTCGCGGGACAGCCGCTGCCAGCGGAATTGGAGGTAGCCCCGATCGTGCCCGGTGCGCTCGATCCAGTTGACCAGTCCGGGATCTCGTTCGCTCACCACCAGCCGGATCATCCCGTCCGGATCGACGCGGGCCTGGTCGGCGGTGAGGCTGGTCTGGTGGTTGATGTAGTCCAGCGACAGGTACCACATGCTGCCCAGCTGGAAACCCTGATACGGCGCATCGGATTTCGGCACCGTGATGATCATCGCCTGATCGTCGGCGAGTTCGTAGTGCCCGGCCGAGGAGAACTGGGTGGTGAGACCGCCCGGGGTGGAGCGCGGTTCGGTCATAGTGTTCACCGGCAGGTTCAGATAGAACCATTTCGGAAAGGCCAGAAAGGTATTCAGCCGGGAGATCAGCATCTTGCCCGCGACGCGGTAGCGCTTGGTGAGCAGGTCCTTGCTCAAAGGCGGTGGCGCGGCGCCGATCCGGTCGACCCGTTGGATGCGGATCGTGCCCGGGCGTTCCGCGCCCCAATCGCTGAACACCTCCCGCACCACCAGCATGGCGGAATCCGGGGCGAGCGGAACGTACCCGGGACCGGCTTCGCCTGGGCCGAAACGGATTTCGTAAGTCCCGTCCGGGCGGATGTCGACGGCGCGGTCGTCGAACGCGGTCAGGCTGTCCGGCACATCCACCGGCGAATAGTCACCGTTCAGCACCTGAAAGCTGAGATCCCTTGTGCTGCCGCGGCTTCCGGTGACGATGTATTCGGCGTCGGGCCGCAGGTAGGAGTGGAAGTAGAGGGTGTCCGGATTGTCGAGACCCATTTTGGTGTACGGGCCGGTGGACTGCACGAAGAACGGGAAGTCCCGCTCGTAGGCCCATGCCATCTGCAAGGCCGCGCGGATGCTGCCCGCCAGATAGTCGTAACCCTCGACGAGGTCCTGTTCGGTCCGGATGTGCGGGGCGGCGGCGATGATCTGCTCGGCGGCGGCGATGGCTTCCGCGAACGGTTGTGTCAGCAAGAGGCGCTCCGGTCGACTGTTCCAAATATGTACCACTCTGGTACATTTCGATACGAGCAAGATTAGAACCTGTTCTAGGAGTTGTCCATGGTCGCCCGTAGATCCGCGCCGACCGCCCGCGTCGTCCAGCTGCTGGATTACTTCGTCGAGCACCGCGGCAAACGCTTCGGCCTCTCCGAACTGGCCCGCGAACTGGATATGGCGAAGCCCACCTGCCTGGGCATACTCACCGAACTCAGCGCCGGCGGCTACCTCGTGCGCGATCAGCAGACCCGCACATACGGGCTGGGTCCCGCGCTCATCGCCGCGGGCCGGGTGGCCCAGGACGGGTTCACCGTCGCGGCCCTCGCCCGGACCCGATTGCAGGAGCTCAGCGCGCGGTACCGGACCACGTGCACCGCGTCGGCAGTGGTCGGATCGCAGATCGTGGTGCTGGAGAGCACCGGGCCCGGCATGGTAAAGGTCGGCGCCACATACGATTTCGCGCCGCCCGTCGGCCTGATGTACGTGCTGTGGGATGCCGATGCCGCACTCGACGCCTGGCTTGCGACGCCGCCGTCGGTGCCGCTGAACCAGGACGAATCCCGGCTGCGGCAGGTGGTCGCCGAATGCCGCGAACGGGGATACCTGATCGAGAGCATGACCGCGGCGGGCCGCAGGCTGTATTCGCTGCTGGCCGGTGTCACCGCCCACGATTTACCCGATGAACTGCGCAAACTCGTCGGCGAATTGGTTACGAGCCTGGGCGAGCGGGTGTATCTGGGCGCCGATCTGCGACCGCGCAAGGAACATCCGGTGAGCCTGCTGGCCGCGCCGACCTACGGCGCCGACGGCAGGCAGAACATGGTGCTCACCATGTATGTCGGCAAGCCCATCACCGGAGCCGAAATCGCCAGGCGCGGTGCGGAATTGGTCGCGGCGGCGGATAATGTGACGGCGGAGTCGGGTGGTGTGCGAAACCGGAACGCACCATTGACCAGTGACCGTAACTTGTTCTAGTTTTGGGGCGTGAGCCAGTACGCGAAGTCGACGGCGAACACCTACGAGCTGGCGCATCTGGACGCGCTCGAGGCCGAGTCGGCGCACATATTCCGAGAAGTCGCAGCCACTTTCGAACGGCCGGTGCTGCTGTTCTCCGGCGGCAAGGATTCGGTGGTGATGCTGCACCTCGCGGCCAAGGCCTTCTGGCCCGCGCCCGTACCGTTCCCGGTGCTGCACATCGACACCGGGCACAATTTCGACGAGGTGATGGACTATCGCGACGACACCGTCCGGCGGTTGGGCCTGCGGTTGATCGTCGGCCGGGTGCAGGACGATATCGACGCGGGACGGGTGACCGAGCCGACCGGACCGCGCGCCTCGCGCAACCGACTGCAGACCACCACGCTGCTGCGAGCCATCACGGAGGGCCGATTCGACGCGGTATTCGGCGGCGCGCGCCGCGACGAGGAGAAGGCCCGCGCCAAGGAGCGGGTCTTCAGCTTCCGCGACGAATACGGCCAGTGGGAACCGCGCAGCCAGCGCCCCGAACTGTGGAACCTGTACAACGGGCGCCACCGCCCCGGCGAACATATCCGGGTCTTCCCGCTCTCCAATTGGACCGAGCTCGATATCTGGAGCTACATCGCCGCCGAGGACATCGAATTGCCGTCACTGTACTACGCGCACCGCCGCCCCGTCGTGCAGCGCGACGGAATGTTGTTGGCGCACACCAGATTTCTCCAACTCCTCGATGGCGAACAGCCCTACGAGGCCACCGTTCGCTTCCGCACCGTCGGCGACGCGACCTGCACCGGCTGCGTGCAATCCACCGCGGCCACCCCCGCCGAGGTGGTCGCCGAGGTCGCCGCGGCCCGCGTCACCGAGCGCGGCGCGACCAGGGCCGACGACCGAATCTCCGAGGCGGGCATGGAGGATCGCAAGCGAGAGGGCTACTTCTGATGACAACCACCCTGCTGCGCCTGGCCACCGCGGGCAGCGTCGACGACGGCAAATCCACCCTCATCGGCAGGCTGCTCTTCGATTCCAAGACGATCTTCACCGACCAACTCGCCGCCGTCGAACGGACCAGCCGCGACCGCGGCGACGACTACCCGAATCTGGCCCTGCTCACCGACGGCCTGCGCGCCGAGCGTGAACAGGGCATCACCATCGATGTCGCGCATCGCTACTTCGCAACGCCGCGAAGGAAATTCATCATCGCCGACACCCCGGGGCACATCCAGTACACCCGCAATATGGTTACCGGCGCGTCCACCGCCGATCTGGCGCTGATCTTGGTGGACGCGCGCAAGGGCGTGGTGGAACAGACTCGGCGCCATGCCTTCCTGGCCGGGCTGCTCGGCATTCCACACCTGGTGCTGTGCGTCAACAAGATGGATCTGGTGGGCTGGTCGCAGCAGCGGTTCCTCGAAATCCGCGAGGAATTCGCCGGATTCGCCACCAAACTCGACGTCGCCGACCTCACCTTCGTGCCGATGTCGGCCCTGCACGGCGACAATATCGTGCACCGCGGCGCCAGCATGCCCTGGTACGAGGGCACGCCGCTGCTGCATCACCTCGAAGAGGTGCACATCGCCTCCGACCGCAATCTGATCGACGCGCGTTTCCCGGTGCAGTACGTAATCCGCAGGCACGCCAATGATTTCCGCGGTTACGCGGGTACGGTCGCCGGCGGGGTGTTCAAGCCGGGCGACGAGGTCGCGGTGCTGCCTTCCGGATTCACCACCAGCGTCGCCGCCATCTGGGGTCCCGGCGGCGTTCCGATCGCGGAAGCCTTTCCGCCGCAGGCGGTTACCATCCAGCTCGCGGACGAAATCGATATCTCGCGCGGCGATCTGATTTGCCGCCCCAACAACCGGCCGCACGTCGGGCGCGACCTCGACGCGATGGTCTGCTGGTTCGCCGACGATTCCGCGCTATCCCCCGGCGCCACCTACACGCTGCGCCACACCACCCGCACCGCGACCGCCGAGGTGCGCAGCCTCGACTACCGGCTCGACGTCAACACGCTACATCGAGACGAGCACGCGGAATCGTTGTCGCTCAACGAGATCGGGCGCGTGCAATTGCGGACCCGGCAGCCGCTGCTGTTCGATCCGTACCGGCGCAACCGGGCCACCGGCAGCTTCATCCTGGTCGACGACACCACCAACAACACGGTCGCGGCGGGGATGATCACCGGACCCACCCTGCCGTCGTCCCGGGTGATCTGGCACAGCACGGCCGTCGGCCGGGAGGAACGCGCCACCCGCGGCCTCACGGTCTGGCTCACCGGGCTGTCCGGCTCCGGAAAATCCACCGTCGCGGTCGAATTGGAGCGGCGGCTGGTGGCGTCGGGACGGCCCGCCTTCCTGCTCGACGGTGACAATCTGCGGCACGGGCTGAATGCCGATCTAGGGTTTTCGGCAGCCGACCGCGTCGAGAACGTGCGCCGGGTGGGCGAAGTCGCGCGCCTGTTCGCCGAAGCCGGTGTCGTGGCGGTTGTTTCGCTCATCAGCCCTTATCGCGCCGACCGCGAGAAGGTCCGGGTCGCGCACCGAACGGCCGGGTTGCCGTTCGTGGAGGTCTTCGTCGATACGCCGCTGGATATCTGTGAGGCACGCGATCCGAAAGGTATGTATGCCAAGGCTCGGGCGGGTGAGATTCGCGGTTTCACCGGAATCGACGACCCCTACGAAACCCCGGAACACCCCGACCTGGTCCTACACCCGGGCGACGGCGATCCGGCCGCCATGGCGGCAGCCATCCTCGCATTGCTGGGCGACCTCACCTGAGCCGACCGACCGTCTTTCCGCCATCACATATGGACTGAGGAGATCGCATATTCAACTGTTCCGGCTCGGCGATATCGGTGCTGGTCACCACGGACGATAGTTATTGTTCGGAGCCCGCCGCCCGATACCGAACAACGCCACCGGGCGCTATACATCGGTGTGCGAATACTTATTCCCGCGCCGTGCCGGACCGGCGCCGTCGTATCGGCCCGCCCGGCTCCCCAGTTCCTTGGGGATATGCGGAAACTCGGCCTACGGCAACATAATTCGAATCCCATCCGATCCGGTCGGATGCAGCTATTCGAAGCAGGGGAAATATGAATACCATCAAGAAAATCGCAACCGCTCTCGCAGTCTTGGGCACGGCTGTCGCGGTTCCGGCGGCCCGAACCCGCCTATATTCAGTACGTGACCTTCTGCATCTAGCTCGATCAGAAGTTCACACCAAACGGCTCGAAAATATTACCCCTAATATTGTGCGGGGCAACGAATCCTGTACAGGAACAGCCCGATACGAACGTGACAGGGGCCGACCGCATGGTCGGCCCCTGTCACACCGTTGCGTGGAAGAATTCGCGGATATCGCCCACCAGCCGATCGGGCGCCTCGCGGGCCGGGAATGGTCGCCGCCGTAAAGAATTCCGACCAGTGGGTGATATCCAGCCGATTACCCGGCGTCGGATCGAGCGATCGACGCGGATTCGGTCTCGCCGGTGCGGCGCGCACACAGCACGGTGACCGCCACGAGCACCGTCCAGACCGAGACCGTGAAGGCCGCTACGCGTTCCATCCCACCCATCCCGATCACCGGGCCCCGCTGGCCGAAGAACAGCACCGCGGACACGACCGCGACAACGGCGAGGACCCGGGTCGCCGACCGCACCCGGCCGAACGCGGCGGTCCGCGGCAGCCAGCCCGCGCAGACCAGCCCGATATTGCCCAAACCCATGATGAACAGCGCTCCCAGCAGATGCAGGTTCTCGTCGACATCCGCGGGAGCCAACCCCACCACGATCCATCCGACGGCGGCGACCATCAGCAGAATGCGCGCGGTCCACCCGAATGCGCCCCGCCCCCAGTACGCTCCGGTCAGCACCACACCCACCAGCAACAGAATTCCCTGCGCCACAAAAGATACGTTCATGACCCCGTGCAGGGGTGAGCACACATAGCGGGGACGCGACTCGTCCCACATTCCACAGCCGACATTTCCCAGATCGCTGATGTTGTTGTCCGCCCAACTGTAGGGCGTCGCCCACGCCGCTCCGACAATCAGTTGGACGACCAGAAACTGTGCCGCCCCGGCCAACCACGCCACCACACCGACCCTGCCACTCACCACGACGTTCCTTCCTGTCCCCCCGGCAACCGAAACCTGTTACTACACAGCGAGTTCGACGCCGGACTCGCGGCATCAACCTACGGAAAACGACCGGCGGCGGGCAGCCTGCTACCGCCCCGAATACCGGTAGTGCCAGCACGACCTTCGACATCGTTTCGAACTGCCCGGCGGACGCCGGTATGCCCGGGAAAGCGCGGTGTTGTCGGCTTCGGGCGGTCTGCACATAATTGGCTGGAGCCGAGGGGGTTTCGATGCGATTTTTCCGGGAGCGGGCGCCGTTCACCGACCCGCCCGTAGCCTTGTCGCTGGGGGAATTGGAGCACGGGTTGGCCCGAGCCCGGCGGGCGGCTCGGGAGGCGCGGCGGTCTGTGACGCGAACGGCACGCTCGCAGTACCGCCGATACCGGGCGAGTGTGGGCGCACAATACCTGGACTGGCCACGTTGGCAGGCCGAGTATTTGCGCGAGTACCGCTCCCCCGGCATGTCCGGCCGCAAAATGCTTGGGGCGGAATGCCACCCGGCGGCGCGATGTAATAACGCTGTTCCGCACACTTCCCAGTGATGAGCACAGTGCACGGCGATCGCTCGGGAAGAATTGGGGCAGGTTCTGGACCTCGCTATCTGGTCGGGGCCAGCCGGAGAAAGGTGGAGTTATGCGCCTACGTGCGGCAATCGCGGGCGGCGGGCTCGCGATCCTTGCGTTCATCGGAGCGACACCTGCGGCCCATGCGGTCGAAACACGCTCGTACACACAACAATTCGACCCGCAGGGTGGCACCTGGCATTTCATCGAGTGGTACAGCACCGAGTCGAAATGCATCGACGGCGGCCAGCAGTTTCAGCGGGAACATGCGATCAGCGAGTGGAGTTGCGATTTCGTATCCGAACACCACCCGCCGTCGTGGGGTCTGTCCGGTAGATGAATCCCTCCTGCGCACAACACCTTTCAACCGGTAGGTAACTTGCCGCAGGTGTATCGGCGGCGAGAACACCCGCCGCCGATACATATTCAGCGATATCTCACCTCGCCAGGCGGACGACTCGCCAGCGGGCTACAGGGCCAGGCCGCCGTTGCACAGCAGCGTCTGGCCGCTGACGTAATCCGACTCCGGAATACAGAACAGGTACACCGCACCGGCGGCCTCGCTCGGCAGGCCCGCGCGCCCGAGCGGGATCATTTGTTCCATGGCGCTCAACAGATTCGGGTTCACGCCGACCTTGATTTCCCGGCCCTCGATATCGATGGTGCCGCCGCTGCCCGCGGGTGATTCGGTGAGGCGGGTCCTGATGACGCCGAACGCGACGGCGTTCACCGTCACGTTGTAGCGGCCCCATTCCTTCGACAGTGTCTTGGTGAGCCCGAGCACGCCGGCCTTCGCGGAGGAGTAATTCGCCTGTCCCGCATTGCCTCCCGTACCCGCGATGGATGAAACGTTCACCACCTTGCGGCACGGCACCGGCTCGCCCGCCGCGCGCGCCTGCTTCACCCGCGCCGAGATCACCGGCTGGGCGGCGCGCAGAATCCGGAAGGGCGCCTTGAGATGTACGTCGAGGATGGCGTCCCACTGTTCGTCGGTCATCTTCTGGATCACCGAATCCCAGGTGTAGCCCGCGTTGTTGACGATGATGTCGAGTCCGCCGAACCCGTCGACCGCGGTCTGCACGAAGCGTTCGGCGAAACCCTCGGCGGTGACGCTGCCGACGCACGACAGAGCGCGCCCGCCCGCGGCCTCGATCGCGGCGACGGTCTCCTTGGCCGGATCCGCGTCCAGGTCGTTGACCACCACCTGCGCGCCCGCACCCGCCAGCTTCATCGCGATCTCGCGGCCGATGCCGCGGCCGGAGCCGGAGACGATGGCCACCTTGCCGTCGAGCGTTCCCATTTGGTACTGCCTTTCCGCCGAATCCACCGGCAGCTCGTGCTAACCGTGATTCACTTGACTTCGGTGAATCACGGCCAGTATCACCGGTAACGACGATCCTCGGGACAGGTTTGGACGGTTCTACCCGTTCACCGGCCAGGTGCGCGACCCGCCCCCGGCAAGATCGACACCGCTCGACCGCACCGGATCGAGACACGCCCGAGCGCGTGTATCCTCGGCACCGCTGTGACCGCCACAACACCGCCTACCCACAACACCGCCGATGAAGTACCGCAACACCGAAGACCTTTGGCTCGAAAGGACCCGGCCCGATGCGTTCCACCCTGCTCTCGCGCCGCGACCTCGATTTCCTGCTCTATGAATGGCTCGATGTCGAGGAACTGACCAAGCGCGGGAGATTCGCCGACCACTCGCGCGAAACATTCGACGACATCCTGGAGCTGAGCGAGCAGCTGGCCACGAAATACTTTGCGCCACACAATAAACGGGCCGACGCGCAGGAGCCCAGCTTCGACGGCGACAAGGTGACCATCATCCCGGAGGTCGCCGTGGCGCTGGACGCCTTCGCCAAGGCCGGACTCGTCGGCGCCACACTGGATTACGAATTGGGCGGCAGTCAGCTGCCCACCACGGTCGCGCAGGCCAGCGCGGCCTGGTTCACCGCGGCCAACGCGGGCACCACCGGCTACGCCTTCCTCACCGCCGCCAACGCGAATCTGCTTGTCGCGCACGGCTCCGCGGAGGATGTGCGGCGGTATGTCCGCCCGATGCTGGATGGCCGGTTCTTCGGCACCATGGCGCTGTCCGAGCCGCAGGCCGGATCCTCGTTGGCCGATATCGTGACCCGCGCCGAACCGCGCCCCGACGGCACCTACCGCCTGTTCGGCACCAAGATGTGGATTTCCGGCGGCGATCACGAAATGGGCGAGAACATCGTGCATTTGGTGCTGGCGAAGATTCCGGGCGGCCCGACGGGCACCAAGGGGATATCGCTGTTCATCGTCCCGCGCTATCTGGTCGGCGCGGACGGCGCGCTCGGTGAACGCAACGATGTGGTGTTGGCCGGGCTCAATCACAAGATGGGCTACCGCGGCACGGTCAATACGCTGCTGAACTTCGGCGAGGGCAAATTCACTCCCGGCGGTGCGCCCGGTGCGGTGGGTTACCTGGTCGGCGAGGCGCATCGCGGGCTGAGCTACATGTTCCACATGATGAACGAGGCCAGGATCGGCGTTGGGCTCGGCGCCGCCTCGCTCGGCTACACCGGCTACCTGAAATCGCTCGACTACGCGCGCGGCCGTCCGCAGGGCCGGTCCAAGGCGCTCGGCGACCCGAACGAACCGCAGGTGCCGATCGTCGAACATCCCGATGTGAAGCGAATGCTATTGGCGCAGAAGAGCTATGCCGAGGGCGCGCTGGGGCTGGTGCTGTTCTGCGCGCGGCTGGTGGACGAACAGCACACCACCGAGTCGGCCGACGAAAAGCGCCGTGTCACACTGCTGCTCGACCTGCTGACCCCCATCGCCAAGAGTTGGCCGTCGCAGTGGTGCGTCGTCGCGAACGATCTCGCCATCCAGGTGCACGGCGGCTACGGCTACACCCGCGAATACGATGTGGAACAGCACTACCGGGACAACCGGCTCAATCCGATCCACGAGGGCACGCACGGTATCCAGGGCTTGGATCTGTTGGGGCGCAAGGTCACCCAGCAGGGCGGGGCGAGTCTGCTGGAGCTCGGCGCCCGCGTCACCGCGACCGTCGCGGCCGCGCGGGCCGGCGGCGTGGAGGCGGCAGCCCTTGCCGCGCAACTCGATTCGGCGTGGCAGCGGCTGGTCGAGGTGACGGCGGCGCTGTGGTCCACCGGCGATGTCGAGGCGGCGCTGGCCAACAGCTCGGTCTATCTAGAGACGTTCGGGCATATCGTGCTGGCCTGGATCTGGCTGGAGCAGTTCCTCGCCGCCGGCACCGGCGCGGGCGATTTCTACGAGGGCAAACGCCATGCGGCCCGGTACTTCTACCGGCACGAGCTACCCAAGACCGGGCCGGCGCTGGATCTGCTGGCCCGCGCGGATTCGACCACCCGCGAGATGCGCGACGCCTGGTTCTGAATTCGGGACAGCTATCACCGGACGTATCATTCGGTGATGCCCGCAGCACCGCGTAACCCGCCCCGATCGCCGGGGCGGCCCGCATCGGCCACCCGCGAGCAGGTCCTGGACCTGGCCAGACGATCGTTCCTGGCGGGTGAGCGGGTCGATGTGCAGGCCATCGCGGCCGAACTCGGGCTCAGCCGCGCCTCCGTCTACCGCTGGTTCGGCTCCCGGGACGGATTGCTCGGTGCGGTCATGGCGGGCGAATACGAGACGATGATCGCCCGCGCCGACGCGCATCGGCGTACCAAGGGCGCGCAACGCATCGTCGACGTGCTCAACCGGGTCGACCGATGGATGGTGGCCAGCGAGGCGTTCCGGCACTACTTCGACAACGAACCGGTGTCCGGGCTGCGGGTGCTCACCGCGGGCGACGGCCCGGTGCAGCCGAGAGTGGTTGCGGCGGTGGAGGATCTGATCGCCCGCGCCGAGGAACAGGATGGCTACCGCCCGCCGCTGGACCGAGGGCTGTTGGCGTACGCGCTGGTCCGGCTGTGCGAGGCGTTCCTGTACAACGATTCGGTCGCCGGAATCCGCGGCGATATCGACAGATTGCGCGCGGTTCAATCCGCCTTGCTCGGCCGCTCGGCCTGAATCGGGACGGCTACCGCCCGCGAAACACCACGGTCCCATCGGGATTCTCCAGACGGCAGCGCCCGATTCATCGCCGGGACGCGCCGATCACGGCTCGTCGGCGACTATCACGATCCCGCTCGGTGCGTCGAGCAGCGGAATGGTCCGCGCCGCCGCCTGATCGACGTGGATGCGCGGATGCCCGGGCAGCTCGTTCTCGTAATACGTCCCCGGACCGTAGAACTCGCCGTAGCGCACCACGACGCCATCGATGGCCAGCACCGCGGCCTCGTGCTCGCGCACCGCCGGGCTACTCACCGCGGGCTCGAAGGCGACGCTCTGCGCCAGAAAGCGTTTCGCGCCCGCGGCCACCGCGGCGGCGATCAGATTCCTGGTGCCCTCGGTCCGAATGCGCGCGTTGTTCGCCCGCCCCGCATCCAGCCGCGCCGGATCGTCGGGCAGGTCGGTGAGTTGATGTATGACCAGATCGGGCGCGTGGGCGACCATCGCGGCGGACAGCGCCGCCGGATCGTAGACATCGACGACCACCGGCTCCACCCCCGCGGCCCGCAACGCGCCCGCCTTATCGGGCGAGCGGGTCATGCCCGCGACCTCGTGCCCGGCCGCGATCAGCAGCGGCGCCAAGCGAGTTCCGATCACGCCGGTCGCGCCGGCCAGAAAGATACGCACGCCGTCGAGGGTAATCCGCCGCCCCGCCCGGTGAGCCCCGATGCCGTCCGGTGCAGGATGGCCCCATGACGCGCCAGATCTCCCTCCGGATCTCGACGATCCTCACCGCGCTCGCCGTCACCGTGCTGCTCGCCACCACCGTCACCTTCGTGACGCTCTGGGCGCTGGCCCGCAGCGAACTGCACGACCGCGACGTGCGCGCCGCCGACGACCGCCACGCCGAACAGGTAGCCATGGATTACGCGGTCGGCTCGTCGACCATCGATTACCGGGACCCGAAGGCCTGGCTCACCCGGCTGCAGGCGAACACCACCAAGGAGCTCGCCGCCAAATTCGCCGCGACGGCACCGCAATTGGAGCAGGTGATCACCCCGTTGCAGTGGACATCGACCGCGAAGCCGATCCGCGCGGTGGTCGCCTCCGAATCCGGCGGCGTCTACCGGGTGGACGCCTTCCTCGATGTGGCGTCCACCAGTTCGCAGGCGCCGCAGGGCGGCCGCAACACCGTGGCATACGACATCACCGTCGACCGGAACCAGGACTGGAAGATCACCTCGGTGGGCGGCGGACTTCAGGGACCGCTCGCCGGTAAGTGACCGGCCCGTAACTATGCTCTGGTGCGCAGCGGTATCGAGACGGAAGTGGAGGGCCCGGTGGCCGATCGGGAAGTGCTGACCTGGGAGTTGTTCGGCAAGGCGAGCCGGGAGCTGGCGACGACCATCGCCGAGGACGGATTCGAACCCGACCTCATCCTATCGATCGCGCGCGGCGGACTCTTCGTGGCCGGCGCGCTCGGCTACGCGCTGGACGTGAAGAACCTGCACGTCATGAATGTGGAGTTCTACACCGGTATCGATCAGCGCCTCGACATGCCGGTGATGCTGCCGCCGGTGCCGCAGGCCGTCGACCTGGCCGGCGCGACCGTACTGGTCGCCGACGACGTCGCCGATACCGGCGCCACCCTGAAACTGGTGCGCGACTTCTGTTCGAAGCATGTGGCCGAGGTCCGCTGCGCGGTGATCTATCAGAAGCCGCGTTCGGAGGTGGACTGCGAATACGTCTGGCGGCACACCGATCGCTGGATCAATTTCCCGTGGTCGACCGAACCGCCGGTGGCGCAGCGCACACCGAAGGTGCTGGAGGCGTAGTCAACCCGGCAGGCGGCTGCGGCCGTCCTGCACCTCGGCCACCAATTCGCCGTAGGCGATTTCGAGTTCGGCCAGCCGGGTCCACGCCTCGTGCATCCGTGGACTGCCCGGATCGATCGTCATCAGCAGATCGAAGGCGTGATCGGAGGCCGCGGCCATCCGGTCGAACATGGCGCCGAGCGATTCCGGCCACCCGCGCGCTCCCGGCGCCACCTGGCTGGCGACCCAGTCGTCGATTTCGGCGACGAGTTCGCTACGGAAACAATCGATCTCGGCGGCGCGCGCCGGTTCGACGCGCCGCAGCCGATGCAGTTCGGACAGCCCGTACGCCTGCACACACAGCGGACCCTGCAGATAGTGGCCGCGCAACGCGGCCAGCAACTCGTCTTTCGACGGCAGCACCGAGCGGACGTGATCCGGCGCGATCATCTGACCGGCACCCTCCCGTCACCTCGGCGTCGACTTATTCCCCCACGGAGTACCACGCCGAGGCCCCACCGACTCATGCAATTTCGGCAACACGTTGATAGCCGGGCGCGTCACGGTTGCGCGACTCGCTCGGACACCACGCTGTCCAGCCGCTCGCCGAGCGCATTTATCTGGTCCCGCAACGTGATCAGCGTGTCGATCGGGTAGTCGACCGCGGCGAGCACCGACTCGATCATATGTCTGGCCCGCTGACGCAGCGCCAAACCCGCTTCGGTGGCCCGCAATTCGACCGCGCGGCGGTCGTGCGGGCTGCGCACGCTCTCCACCAGGCCGTGCGCCTGCAGGCGCTGGATCAGCGGCGAGACGGTACCGTAATCGAGCCGGAGCTGTTCGCCGAGTTCCTTCATCGTCATACCCGGGTGCTCCCACAGCGCGAGCAGCGCGAGGTACTGCGGGTAGGTGATCTCCATCGCGTCGAGGAACGGCCGGTAGGCCGCCGTCATCGAGCGCGACGTCGAATACAGGGCGAAACACAGCTGCGAGGTGAGCGAGAGCAGGTCGTGGTCCGACCCCCCGGCGGTTGCGACGGCCGGGCCGGGAGTTGCGGCCGCTCCGACACGCACCTCTGATGGTGGATGCGCAACTTCGGGCATGCCACCGACTCTACGCACTCGCGCCGACACTTTCCCGCCGTCGCTCTCGGGGGCAACGGCGCTCGCGTGTCAAGCCGTGAGAGCTGACGGCGGCGACCGTGGTGGTCGCCCAGATGACAACGTCGTGAATTCGACCCGCATATCCTTCCATTCGGAAACTATCTCCGGGTAGGTTCGCAGCGCGGCAACAGGATACGGACCGCCGCGCGAACGGAGAGGTTGTGCTCGATGCGATTCAAGGCGGCCGTGATCGGCGCATGCGCACTCGCCGCGACCATGTCGGTGGCCCCGCCGACGGCGAATGCCTGGGGCAGACAAGGCCATAGCACCTCCGCCGCCATCGCGGATACGCGATTGACCGCGGCGGCCCGCGCCGAGGTCGATCGACTGCTCGCGGGCGAGCCGGATCCGACGCTCGCCGGTGTCGCCAACTGGGCCGACCAGGTGCGCGCCGACGATCCGGAACTCGGAAAGCGCTCGGCGCCATGGCATTACGTCAATATCGCGGAAAACGGCTGCGTGTACGATCCGGCGGTGAACGGCAACGACGGCCAGAACGTCATCGAGGCCCTGCGCACCCAGACCGCGATCCTGGCCGACCGGACCCGCCCCGACGCCGACCGCGGCCAGGCGCTGAAATTCGTCGTCCACTTCGTCGGCGATATCCATCAGCCGATGCACGCCGGATACGCGGGCGATCGCGGCGGAAACGAGTTCACCGTCAACTATCTCGGCCGCGATACCAACCTGCATTCGGTGTGGGACAGCCGCATGCTCGACACCCGCCGGTCCACCGACGACGAGGAGGTGCGGCGCCTGCTGGCGCTGCCCGCGCCCGACCTGCCCGCGCCGCGGCCGGATACCGATCCCGCGCGCTGGGCGCAGGACAGTTGCCGGATCGCGACGAGTCCCGGTGTGTATCCGGCCGATTCCACCATCGGGGACGAGTACACCCGGCAGTTCCTGCCGGTGGCCGAGGCTCAATTGCGCCTGGCCGGTGAGCGTCTCGGGCAGCTGCTCCACGCCGTGCTCGGCGGACCCGCGAGCGGTTCGGCGGGCAGCTGAACATCCCACTCGGTTGCGGCCGAGCGCGCCCTCCTTCAGTCTGCTTATGCGACAGGATATTTCGAGGAGGAGCAGGATGGGTCAGCGGTACGAGCTCGACGATACGGTGGATCTCGATACGCCGAATATCGCGCGGATGTACGACTATGTGCTCGGCGGCGGAGCCAATTTCGAGATCGATCGGCAGGCCGCCGAGGCAATACCCGCCGATATGCCGGGCAGCCGGATGTGGGCGCAGGCGAACCGGGCCTTCGTCGGCCGGGCCGTGACCGCGCTGTGCGAACTGGGTATCGATCAATTCCTCGACCTCGGTTCCGGCGCACCGACGGTCGGCAACCCGCACGAGATCGCGTTGCGGCACAACCCGAATGCCCGGGTGGTGTATGTGGAGCGGGAATTGGTGGCGGTCGAATACGCGCGCATCGTGCTGGCCGATGATCCGCAGGCGTCGATGATCCGGGCGGATCTGCGCGATGTGGACGGTGTGCTGAACGCGGCGAGCGCCGCCGGGATCGACTTCGCCCGGCCGGTCGCGATTCTCGCGATGGCGGTGCTCGACCTGCTGGAGGAGATCGAACCCGCCGAGCTGGTGGCCGCCTACCGTGACGCGTGCAGTACCGGTAGCGCACTGGGGATTTCGCATGCGGTCGCCTTCACGCTCACCGCCGAACAACAGGAGCGGGTGTTGTCGGTGATGCGGCGCACCAATACGCCGGGCGCGGGATTCAAAACCGTCGGCGACGTCACCGAGCTGATGCACGGCTACACGCTGCTGGAGCCGGGAGTCGTGCCGCTGGACGCGTGGCGTCCCGCCACCGAGATCGACTTCGAAGCGGCTCGTCGCACGAATTATGTTGGCGCCGTTGGCATCAAGCGGTCCTGATCACGAGCGCGGGCGTTCGGCGTAAGTCGGCGGCTGCCCGCGGGCACGGCGGGTCTTGGTCCGGTACATCGCCAGATCGGCGTCGTGCAGCAACTGTTCGGGGCCGCGGCGCTCGAACGGGCGCACCGCCGTGACACCGATGCTCGCGCTCACCGTCAAACGATGGCCGCCGTCCAGCACGACCGGTTCGGCGACGGCGTCTTCCAGCCTGCCCAGCAACTGCCCGAGATCCGGTCGCGGTGCGCCGGGACCGAGCAGGACGGCGAATTCGTCGCCGCCGAGCCGGGCGATGGCGTCGCCGGGCGGCAGCACCCGTCGCAACCGCTGCGCGATCACCTGCAGCACCGCGTCACCGGCGGCATGACCGAGGCTGTCGTTGATCTGTTTGAAGCGGTCCAGGTCGACGAACAGCACATGGGATAGTCGCGATCGCGCATCGCCGGACTCCAGCATCGTCTCCAGCCGCTCGATGAGTTCGGCCCGGTTCGCCAGACCGGTGAGCGGATCGTGGCGGGCCTGCCAGTCCAGTTTGGCCTGCAAGACCCGGCGTTCGGTGGTGTCCTCCCCGACCACCAGCAGATGCGTGCCCGCGGCGACCGTATTCGGGACCGGCGAGACCGTCCAGCTCGCGAAGCCGTAATCGCCGTCGCCGCGGCGGTAACGGGTCTCCAGCCGGACCGTGCCTGCCGCGATCTCCTTGCGCACTCGGGCCGGGATCTCGACGCGTTCGTCCGGATGTGCGAAGTCGAGCAGGTCCAGGCCGTACAGCGCGTCGATCGGCCGATCCAGCATCCGCGCCAGCGTCGGGTTCGCGTCGACGATCAGGCCCGCCGTGTCGACGACCGTGATGGCGACCCCGGCGTTGTCGAACACCGCGCGGAACCGGCTTTCGGCGGCCCGCTGCGCGGCGATCACCGCCAGCTGCAGCGCCTCTTTGCTGGCCTCGCGCTGGGCGAGCAGGGCGGCGGTGTAACCGGCGGACAACTCACCGAGCAGCGCGATGAGCCGCCGGGAGTCGGAGGTCAGCGCCAGCAGCGTCGGCGTGCTGCGCGAGAGCACATCGGGATTCGTGAGATGGGCCTGCACCAATCCGGCGCCGACCCGCGCCGCCACCGACGGATCGAACGGCTCGGCGTCCAGTGCGGCGCGCAGCTCGGCGACGAAACCCGCCAGCAACGCATGCAACTCGGCCGGATGCAGCGGCACGAAGCTGGTTCCGGTGAGCGCCGCCTGCCATTCCCGCGCGAGCGCGTCGGCGGTCGGGTCCGGCCGCACCACTAGCTCCCGGCCGATCGGTCACCGGCGGGCAACACCTCCCCGCGCACGAACGAGTTCCGGACCATCCCGACGGCAGGATCCGCATTCCGAGCAACCATCCAGACCACCCCTCTGTTCGGTCGGCGACCGGAAGGCACGATCCGGGACGGACCGGCCCCCGGCATCCCCGCCACAACACCATACGCAACGACGGCCGAGCCCACCTGAATCGGCAGACGGCGCACCATCATTCACCGCAGGTACCGGATCAGTAGCGGCTGAGGATCAGATCCGTCTTCAAGATGTCCACCGGTGCGAGCAGCCCTTTCGCCTGGAGGGTCGAAATCGCTTGTTTGCGAAGCCTTTTCGCCGAGTCGATGCCATCGGTCTTGAACGACAGCTCGATGACGGTCTCGGTGCCCGCGCCGGAGCCGTCGCGCACCGGAACCACCTCGATACCGAGTTCGACGCCCTGCCAGTTGCCCTTCCATTCCTTCGCGGTGACGGGGCCGTGCCTGCGCGCGGCCCGGAGTTTGGTCCGGCCCCAGTCCGGTGCGGTCCAGTCGGCCAATTTGCCGGGCATATCGCCCACCAGCATGGTGCGCGCCTCCGGTTCGTCCGGAAGTGTGGTCCCCGCATAGCGTTTCGCGGATTCGGTGGCCTTGGCGGCCATGCTCAGCGTCAGCCGGTCGTAGGTCCAGTCCACCTGGGCCTCGAATGGTGAGCCGAAACCCTGTTGCCTGGCGGCGGCGAGTGCGGCATCGACCGCGCCGCCGTCGATCGGAAACCGCTTCTTGTAGTTGAGATCCAGCTTGCCGCCTGCCTTGTGCCGCAACCGCACACTCCAGCCCGCGCCCTTCAACTCCAGCGGATCGGTGTCGAGGAATTCGTAGGACAGTTCACGCGAATCGGCGCCGAGACCGAATGCCGAGCGCACGTCGGCATTCGGTGCGCCCGACGAATCGAGCGCCGCCGCAACAAGATTCAACTTCACCTCGACCTCGGTCGAGGCGGCCGCCGACGCGGTGGGCGCGGCGGACTCGCCGAAGGTGACGGCCATGACAACCAGGATCGCGGCCAAGTATCTCGATCTGGACATGCGACGAAACATACTGGCATCTACCGTGATTCGCGATCAGCGCAGTGCGATCGGGCCACGCAACTGCCGGGCCGCGGCGGTGAACCAGCCGAGATGATAGCGGCCGCCCTCCCGGCGGAACGCGGCACGCAGCTCATACCAGCGCAGACCCGGATGCCGGTGGTGCACGCCGTGCAGGTTGAAGCTGAGCGCGAAACGTTCCAGCACGCGGGGCAGCCGCAGATTCATCGCCTCCAGCGGCCGGTCGAGTTCGGTGCCGTAGTGATAGGCGTTGTCGGACAAGGAGATTATCAGCGCCCGGCCGCCGATCGCCGCGAGCAACATCCAACCGCGCCCGCCGTAGCAGGCGAAAGCGACCGCATACAGGGCCACGATCGCCACGGCGTCGGTGCGGAACCGCCCGAGCGCCCGGGGCTGCGCGAGATGTTCGAACAGCGGCCCCGCAACGGAATCCGGTGCGTCCAGCCGCTCGGCGAGCCTGCGCAATACGGGCGCGGGCAGCGGCGTGAGCAGTATCGCGACGACCTCGAGCAGATACAGCCCGCCGAGCAGCCGCAAATAGTATCCGAATGCCGCTCTCCCCCAACTCGATATCGCCGGATCGTAGATTTCGCCGCGATCGCGCACCCGGCTGAACCGGTGATGCAACAGATGTCCGGCCTTCAGCAGCGCGAACGGCGACCCGTACAACACACCGAGCACCCGCCCACAGCGATCGTTCACCTCGCGCCGAGAAACCAATATGCCGTGGATCGCCTCGTGGATCAGCGACCAGAACGGCGTCGTCAGCAGCACCAACGGCACCAACATCCAACCCCAAGCCGCGCTGCGCGGCAACAGAACCACCGGAAGCACGACCAGCTGCAGCAGTCCCACCGCAACAGCCACCCCGAACAACCACATATTGATCGGACGCCCCCGACCACCGGATCGATGATCGGAAGTCCGGTCCGCGGCAGAGGTTTCGGTCATCAGCTGTGGCCCCCTACGGGTCGCGCCTACCCACTCCACCGCATATCGTGTCCCGCCCCGGCCCACCCGGCAACTCCAACGCGCACCGCGCTCGTCTGCCGAGTCAGGGGAGACGGTCGAAGAGCCAGGGCATGATGGATTGGACTGCGGCATAGCCGAAGTCGGTGTAGTCCTCGTCTTCGACGAACCAGAGCCAGTTGCGGGCGCATTGGACGAGGGTCCAGGCGCGGGCCTTGTCGGGGTCGAGGGCGGCGGTTTCGACGATGGTGGCGAAGCGGTGGGCGAGGTCGGATTCGTGTTCGCGGTTCCACAGGAGGGACAGCATGGTGAATTCGAGGTCGCCGGCGATGGGTTGCGGGTCGATGACGAGCCAGGGTTCGCGGGCGCCCGCCAGGACGTTCTCGTAGTGCAGGTCCTCGTTCACCAGGAGGTGGTCGGCCGTCGGGCCGAGTTGGCGGCAGATATCGACGACGGCGTCGAGATGGATGCGCGGGAATGGTGCGCCGAGACGGTGAAAGTCCTTGGGGAGCTGTTCCATCCAATGTTCGGATTCGGTGCGCAGGTCTCGGGAGATACCCGGCGGCGCGGGAATTGCCAGGCGGCGCAACAACTCCGCGATGATCCGCTCCGCTTCACCGATCGGATGTTTATCCAAAGACCTTGCGGGATCGAGACGTTCGAGCAGTAGTGCACCGTGCTCGGCGTCGCTGTCGAGCAGCAGCACCGCACCACGGCCCTGCCACGCGGCCAGGGCGGCCGGCTCGTCCCGGGTCTCCGGGGTCTGCCAGCCCAGTTTGAGCACCACCTCGGTTCCGTCCGCGCGCACCGCGGGCAGCACCAGCGCCCCGTACCCGTGCATCGGCGCTCCAACGAAACGCAGCTGCCAACGGTCGGCGTATCGGGCCGCCAGCTCGGGCAGTCCGTCGAGCCACTCCCGGGACGCGGGCTCCATCTTGACCAAACGGTCGGCGAAGAACTCCGGCACAACGATCACCCGTCGAGCATCTCAGCCCTGTCCATCGATTTTCCCGCTGCCACCGCCTCCGACCATGGGCGGTTTCGGCGGCGGCCTCGCCCAATTACGGTTGGCGCATGGCAGATACCGGTACCGCTAGTTCCCAGCCACCGAATATCCCCGGTGTGCGCAGGTATTTCGTCGAGGCGCGCGGCGTGCGCTTCCATATCACCGAGGCCGGTCCGGCGGGCGGACGTCCGGTGTTGCTGCTGCACGGCTGGCCGCAGCACCATTACGCCTATCGTGATCTGCTCGCGGACCCGCCGGACGGAATGCGCGTCATCGCACCGGATCTGCCCGGATACGGTTGGTCCGGGCCCGCGCCGCATCGGTGGGCCAAGGACGATGTCGCATCGGATGTCCTTGCGCTGCTGGATGTTCTGGAGTTGCCGCGGGTGTTGCTGGTCGGCCACGATTGGGGCGGCTTCGTCGGCTTTCGGATGGTGTTGCGAGAAGAGGAGCGCTTCGAGGGTTATCTGGCTCTGAATATCGCGCATCCCTGGGTGCCGAAATCGATTGCGCTGCGGAACCTCTGGCGCTTCGCCCTATATCAACCGCTCGTCGCCACCCTGGGTGTGCCGCTGCATCGCCACACACCGATGCTCGAATGGCTGATACCGCGCGCCATGACCAACCGGGAGGCCATAACCCCGGAAATCGTGCACGCCTTCGCCGACAGCTTCCGCGACCCGGTCTCCGCCCGCGCCGCCGCCGACACCTACCGGACCTTCTGGCTACGCGAACTCCCGAGCGCCGCACGCAATCCCGAGCGCCGCAGGCCGACGATCCCGATCCGCGCGCTGTTCGGCCTCGACGACACCGCCATCCATCACTCCATGGCCGCCGCCGAAACCGCCATGGCCGACGACTACACCTTCGAAGCCGTCCCCGGCTGCGGCCATTTCATCGCCGACGAACGCCCGGATATCGTCCGCGCCCGCCTCGTCGAACTGGCCGCGGTCACCGCATAGCCTCCGATTTGAAGCTTTTGCCGCACTGTCCTGCCGATACCGCCGAAAAGTCCCAACAGGTTGTTCAACGATACTGTTGATCAGCATGGATATCGAACTGAGCACGGCCGAACTGCGCGCGATCGCGGGCTATGCGGTGGCGTGCGCGGAACCCGCTCTGGCGATCTTCGAGCGCGACCGTCCGGCGGATCCGCGGGCCAGGGCGGTCCTCGACGCGGTGCGCGAGTTCGCCAGCGGCGGCAAGCGGACGAAGGCGATACGCACGACCGCGTTCGATGCGCACCGGGCCGCCCGGGAGGCCCGGGAGCTCGGATACGCGGCGGCGGCCGACGCGGCGCTCGCCGCCGGGCATGCGGGCGGGGCCGCGTATCTGCATCCGCTGGCGCAGGCGACCCAGGGCGGCCACATCCTCATGTCGGCCGCGCACGCGGCCCGGGCATTCGAACTGGAGGCCGGGGACGATCACCGCATCGGTGCCGAATACATCGCGAAGGCAACGGATTCGGCCACCGCGACCGTGGTCGATGTCCTGATGCGCTATCCGGAGCCGCCGGGTGGTCGCGGCCGGGTCGGCGAGCTGTGGCGGCAGCTCGATACGGCGTTGCGGCGGTTGGCGATCGACCGCCTCACGCCCGAATCTCGTTGAGGTAGTTGTAGATCGTGTAGCGGGTGACGTCGAGCCGCCCGGCGAGGTGGTCCACCGCATCCTTGATGAGGAAGAAACCGGCCTCGTCCAGTTCGCGCACGACGGATGCCTTGTGCCGCTTCTTCATCAGATCCACCGGGATGCCGACCTTTCCCACCGCCCGGTCGACCAGGTAGCGCTGCAGGCTGTCGACGTCGGCCGGGAAGGTTTCCGGTGCGCCCGCGCCGTCGGTGGGTGCGGCCGTATCGAGGCTGTTGACGCACAGGCAGCCGATCGCGACTCCCGCGTCGTCGCGCAGGAACAGCGTCGACGAACGGATCGGGCGGCCGTCGGGGCCGTGGGTGCGATAGTTGGTCAGGTCCTGGGTGGTGCCGCGGCGGACGAGGCCGAGCAGCAGATCCGTCATCGGCCCGCCGACGCTGCGACCGGTCAGATCGCCCGCGATGGCGATGATCGAATCCGGCAGTCTGCTCAGGTCGTGTAGCAGCACCTCGTTACCGGGGCCGAGCATCGCGGCCAGGCCCGGCACGGCGGGCGCCAATGCGGCCAGCACCTCCCGGGTGGCCGAAGTGGCAACCGACACAACGGTTTTCGGCGGTCTGCGCAATGTTTCCAGGGCCGCGCGCAGCAGTTCCGCGCTGGCCGCCGGTGTCGAGGCGTGTGGCGAGAGGCGCACGTGTTCGGGCCGCACCGTCGCGGCGATTCCGGTCGCGGTGAGTGCGGCGCCGACCTGTGCGGCCGAATGGCCCGGCACGGTGAAGGCGAGGATTCCGGCGCGCCGCTCGACCGCGGAGACCACCTGCGCGCCGACCTCGGCGAGCACATCGGAGAATTCGCCGATCCGCTCGGCGATGCGGGCCGCGATGGCGGCGGTCCCGGCCTGTTCGACCAGTTCGAGCGCGGCGGCGAACGCCCCGGAGGTGATCGGGCTGAGGTTGGACAGCGACCAGCCCGCCGCGGTGGCGTCCGGCGGATGGATCTCGTCGTCGAACAGTCCGGGATCGCGCGCGCCGGACCAGCCGGACAGCACCGGATCCATTCTTTCCAGCGCCCGGTCCGAGAGCACCGCGAACCCGGTCCCCCACCCGGCCCGCAACCATTTCTGGCCGCCCGCCACCAGAATGTCGGCAACCTGCCACGGCTCATCGATGACGCCGAATCCCTGGATACCGTCGACAACGAGCAGCCGGTCGCCGATCACCTCGCGCAGCGCGGCGAGGTCGGCGCGGTAGCCGGTGCGGAAGTCGACGGCGCTCACGCTCACCGTGGTGATGTCGTCGGTCAATGCGGCGGCGACCCGGTCGGCGGTGACGTATCCGCCGGTCAACCGGTGCACGACCAGCCGTCCCGCCTGCTCGGCGCGGGCCCACGGGTAGGTGTTGGCCGGGAATTCGGCCGCCGACACCAGCACCGCGCCGCCATAGTTGAACGCCGCCTGGAACAGGCCGAGGCTGGTGTGCGGGAGCAGCACGGTGTGGTCGGTGTCCGAACCAGCCAGCCGGGCGACCGCCGCCTTGGCCCTGATCTCCTGTCGCATCAGATCGTCGACGGTGGACGGCCCGGCGGTGGTGGCCTCGTGCAGCAGATTCGCGGTGGTGTCCAGCACGGCATGCGAGGGCGGCCCGAACCGGGCGAAGTCGAGATATCCCGCGGGCTCGTCGAACTGCAGCAGGTAGCGCGGCGAGATCCGCTGCGGCTTCACCGCAGGATCCTGGCGAGGAACCGCCGGGTGCGTTCGTGTTTCGGCTCGCTGAAAACCGTTGCGGGCGGCCCGGTTTCGACCACAGCACCATCGGCCATGAAGACCACCTCGTCCGCGGCCTCCGCCGCGAAACCCATTTCGTGCGTCACGACGACCATGGTCATCCCCTCATCGGACAATGTCTTCATCACCTCCAGCACCTCGCCGACCAGTTCCGGATCGAGCGCCGAGGTGGGTTCGTCGAACAGGATGAGTTTGGGGCGCATGGCCAGTGATCTGGCGATCGCCACCCGCTGCTGCTGCCCGCCGGACAACTGGGCCGGATAGGCGTCGGCCCGATCCGCGAGCCCGACCCGGTCGAGCAGTTCCAGTCCTTGCCGCCGCGCGGCGCCCGCATCCGCGCCGAGCACCCGGATCGGTCCTTCGACAACGTTTTCCAGCGCGGTGCGGTGCGCGAAGAGGTTGAACCGCTGGAACACCATGCCGATATCGCGACGCTGGCGCGCCACCTCGCGTTCGCGCAATTCGTGGAGTTTGCCACCGCGCAGCCGGAAGCCGATCGGCTCACCGTCGACCCAGATCTGGCCGCCGTCAATGCTTTCCAGATGGTTCACACAGCGCAGAAAGGTGCTCTTACCCGCGCCGGACGGCCCGAGCAGGCAGACCACCTGCCCCTTGTACACCTCGAGATCTATCCCGCGCAGAATTTCGTTGGCACCATAGCTTTTTCGCACGCGCACCGCGCGCAGCAGCGGTTCAGGCACGGCCGCTCCGCACCAATGGCGCACCGCGCAAGGCCTTTCCGGCGCGCACCAGCGGTCCACGCTCGGCCGTGCCGAACGCGCGCTCCAGGTAGTGTTGTCCGATGCCCGCGACGGTCACCACGACCATGTACCAGCAGGCGGCGGCGATCAGCGTCTCCATCACGAGCAGGTTGTTGGACGAAATATTGTTGGCCGCGTGCACGAGTTCGGTCACGCCGATCACCGACGCCATCGACGTTCCCTTCAACATGTTGACGAAATCGTTTCCGGTGGGCGGGATTATCACCCGCATGGCCTGCGGCAGCACCACCCGGCGCAGCGTCGCCGCCGGCGTCATCCCGATCGATTTCGCCGCCTCGGCCTGTCCGCTGTCCACGCTGTTGAGGCCCGCGCGCACGATCTCGGCCATATATGCGCTCTCGTTCAGCGCCAGGCCGAGGAAGGCGGCGGTGAACGCACTGATCAGCACGTTGGTCTGGGCGTGGAAGAGGTACGGGATGGAGATCTGTGGGAAGACCAGCGCCAGGTTGTACCAGAGCAGGATCTGCAGCAGCACCGGCAGACCGCGGAACAGCCAGATATAGCCCGCCGCGAACCAGCTCGCCACCGGGTTCGTACTGCGTCGCAGCAGCGCGATCAGCACCCCGAGCACGATCGCGACTCCTTGCGAAAGCACCGCCAGCACAAGGGTATTCACCAGACCGGTGAACATCACCCGGTACCAGAGGAATTCCGGCACCCGACGCCATTCGATCTGCGCGTTCCCGAGCGCGACGGCGAGCAGCGCCAGCAGCGCGATGATCACCGCACCCGCGACCCAGCGCCCCCAGTGGCTGAGCCGGACAATGGGCAGCTCAGCTTCCGCCATTGATCACGGCCTCCTTGACCGCGCCCCGCTGCACACCCCAGGCTTGCAGGATCTTCCCGTAGGTGCCGTCGGAGATCAACGCGTTCAACGCATTTCGCACCGCCTCGGCCAGCGGCCGGTCCTGTTTGCGCACACCGATCCCGTACGGCCCGCCGTTGATCGGCTCACCAGGCACCACTTCGAAGTATTTGCCGTCACCGGCGGTGCGGGCGATGTAGACCGCGCTGGGCAGGTCGTTCAGGATGGCCTGGACCCGGCCGGTGCGCAACTGATTCTGGTTCTGGTTGTCGCTGTCGGTCGCGGTGACCTCCAGCGCGGGCCTGCCCGCCTGTGCGCACTTCGCGCTCTGCTCCTCGGCGAACTTCTGGTGGCTGGTGCCCTGCACCACCGCGACCTTCTTGCCGCACAGCGCATCCGGTCCACCTATGCCGTCCGGGTTGCCTTTGCGGATCATGATGGTGATGCCGGAGGTGAAGTAGTCGACGAAATCGATCTGCTCCTGCCGCGCCTTGGTGTCGTTCATCGCCGCCATGGTCAGATCGATGCGGCCGGATTGCAGCGAGGTGATCAGCGAGCCGAAGGCCATGTCCTGATATCCGACTCCGACACCGAGTTTCGCACCGATGGCCTTGGCGATATCGACCTCGTAGCCGACCGGGGTCTTACCGTCGGCGGCGTAGAAGTTGTTCGGTGCCGATTGGATATTCGAGGCGAGGCGCAGCGTGCCCGACTGCGTGATCGACTGGGGCAGTGCGGCATTCAGCCCCGGATCCTTGGTGACCGCGCCAATGATCGCTCCGGTGTCCGCGACGGCCGCGCCCGGCGACGCGCCCCCCGCGCCGTCCGGGCCGCCCCCGCACGCGGCAAGAAGACCGATCACACCCGCCAGCAGCGCCCCGCGCAGCGCAAGGTTTCGCGACATCGCGGACCTCCACTCTCTAGCTTTGCCGCGACGCTACCTCTCGCTGTTGAAGAGGTCAACGGGTTGTTGAAATTCTTGCCGGGGCGATCGACGCGCTGATCCGCCCCGGTCGCCGATCAACGGCGGTGGGATCGAACGGGAGTCGCGGCGGGCCTGCCGACCCTGGCGATGTGCAGCAGGCGCGCCGGATCATCGATTCCCGTTGCGCGAGAGAGTTGTTCGCGTGTCCGTGCGGAATCGATGAGCTGGCTCAGCGGATGCGTCGCATAGCCGTTGCGGGACAGGGTGAGCCAGATCCGCAGCAGGACACGGCCCAACGCGACAGTGTCCGCCTCATCCGGTGGTCCGATGAGGACGAGCACCTCGCACTCGTCGTCCAGCGGGCCACGCGATGCGGCGGCCAGCAGCCTCGGCAATCCGGCGCGGCGCAGTGCCGGATACGCGCCGAGCGCCAGCCGCAATCCGAACGCCTCCGAGCGGGAAAGGGATAACGCCCGATCGGTCAGGCCGTCCCGGCGGTAGTTCGGGTGGTGTGGGGTGAGCCGCAACCAGTCGTGCAGTTCACCGACGACGGACGGATTGCCGAACATCTCGAAGTCCGCCTCGTACAACAGCTTTCGCAAATCAGCGCCCGGAAGCAGCCGAAGTCCGGCCGGGGCCGCGATATCGGCGAGACGAGCCAGCACGGCCTCATCCATGGTTCCCGGCAGGTATGCGCCTCGATGCGAGGCGCGACACCGGATGTCGGCGGTGGTGAACGATGTCCCATATCGCGAGGCGGCGGGGACCAACCGTCCGATCCGTCGCTCGGCCCGATCGGCCTCGAAGCCGACACACAATCCGGCATCGGCGCACACGATGAGACAGCATTCGACGAACGCGCCGAGCGAGAGCAGCAGATCCCGGCCGCCCGGATCACTGGCGGGCAGGGAATGGGCTGGATTCCAGCCGATTTCGACCGAATCGTTGCGGTAGGTGAGAGTCCACGGCTGGGTGTTGTGCGCGCTCGGGGCGCGCCGGAAATCGGGCTCCAGCGCGCGCAGCGTGGCCGCGTCGAAGCGCCTCATGTCAGATCCTTTTCGTAGAAGGTGTATCCGTGCAGCGGCCGCCCGCCCATCGCCCGGAAATGCGCGGCGGAACCGGGATTGGTGTGTTCGACGTAGGTGCTGCGCAGCCGCCGGTAGCCGCCGGCGCGCAGGTTGCGCAGCAGTTCGCGGGATAGGTAACGCATATACCCGTGCCCCTGCTCGCCCGGCACGGTGCCCTTGATGATCAGCACGGCGTCGCGGCGGTACCTGGAACGGGTGGCGAGTAGCCGAATCTGGTTGAGCGGGTTCAGATTCGCGCCCACCGCGATGACGAATTCGGAGATATCCGGCACGCACAGCACGAAGGCGACCGGGCGACCGGCCTTGGTCAGATATAGCAGCAGCGATTCGTCGAGCAGATAGGCGAGCCCATCGGTCTGAGCCGCCAGCTGCTCGGCGGAGATCTCGGTGTAGTAACCGAGTTGGGCGAAGGCGTCGTTGAGCATCGCACGCAGGATCGGCAGCTGTGCCCCGATATTCTTCCGGTCACCCCGGTGCAGCACCAATTCCTCTGCGGCCAAGCGTGACTCGTCGAACCGGAAGACCGCGTCCGGATCCGCCGTGACCGGACAGATCCAGGTGTCGGACTCGAAACGCCGAGTGAAGCCGTACGACTCGTACGCCGCCGGGTAGCGGTCCGGATTCCATGAGCTGTCGATGAATCCACGCTCGCCGTAGCCGGAGGTGATGACGCCACCGGATTGGTTGGGCAGCAACGACACCGGACCGAAGACCCTGGACCGCCCGGCCGCCCGGCCCGCGGCGCAGATCGCGTCGAACAGCGGCGCCTCGGCGCCGGGCGCGAATTCGGTGAGCCCGAACAGCTGCTGGCGGCGGCCGAGTTTCGCGTCGAAGGCGTCGTCGGTGTGCAGCGTGGTCCGGCCGACCACCCTGCCCCGGTCGTCGCGCAGCAGGTACAGGCCGATGCCGTCGCGATACCAGCCGCGAATGGTCTGGCGCGGCGTCGGCACGTAGCGGCCGTCGTGCAGCCGACCGGGCAGGTCGATGAATTCCCGTAATTCCCTGCGGTTCTCGACTCGGTGGAAGTTCATCGGCGGCGCTCCACCACCGGGCCGGGCCCGGATTCGGTGGACAGCGGCGTGAAGGTCGGAATATGCGCCATGGCATTGCCTTCCGCCCGCCAGATGCCGTTGCTGTAACCGTCCGGCTCGGCGTGGTAGAGCCGGATGAATCCGCCCTTGGCGTTCTTGGCGCCGTCGGTCACCCAGATCATCAGATCGCGATGGTGGCGGCTGCGGGCGAAGCGCAGCATCGCGTCGCGGTCGGCGAAGAACGCGATGGTGCCGAGGGTCAGCGGGAATTCGTAATACACCTTGTGCCAGCGGTATCCGCGCATCCGCCGCATATCGCGCACCATCCGGAACCAGGTGCGGGTCAGGGTGATGATCGACAGCGGGCCGCGATATCGGGTCGCGCCGATGAACATCGCGGTCGCCTGTCCCTGCGGCGGGGTCTTGCTGAAGTCGGCGGTTCTCACGATCGCTCCACGAGGTAGGTGTTCTTGAGCTTGGTCATGGCCGCGAACGGCCCGGCGCCGGGCGCGAACAGGCGCACCCGCAGATCGGCGGCCGCCGGATCCTCGCGCAGCGATTCGGCGAAATCGCGGGAGACGTGGGCGAGATGGTCGAGTACGCCGCGACGGCAGCTGTCCGCCAACCGGTCTCGTGCGGCGGCGTCCAGCAGACCGTCGCGCAGTTCGAGATTCACCACCGGGCGCGATTCCAGATCCGGCAGCTCCTCCAGCGACAGGCAGAACCGCGAGATTCGGTCGGCATGCGGATTCCCCTGGTACAGACCGTATTCGATATCCTGCGGGTAGAGATTGGCGCCCATGTAGGAGACGGTGCTGTCCTTGCGGCCGAACAGGAACAGCAGCGGCAGGTTCATCCGGTCGCCGCCCATGGTGTCGCGGCAGCGCGCCCAGCGGGCCGGGTCGCGCCGGATCGCCCGCCGCACCGCGGGCAGCGTATGCAACCGGGCCTCGTCTCCGACGTTGTACCGCAGCTTCGGCTGCAGGCAGTGCGGAGAAGTGATGGTGCACAACAGTTCTGCGTTCGCATTGGTTTCCAGATAGGTGTCGAGCGGGTTGTAGTGGAAGATCATCGGCAACCGTTGCTCGTACTCCCCCAGCAATTCCCGTCGCAGCTCGGCATCGTGTGCCAGCTCTCTGCGCAGCCAGACGGTGAACCCGGTCTCGGCGCCGATACCGATGGACAGGTCGCTGGCGCCGTAGCCCGAACGCACCAGGGTGAAGCGCTGTTCGAGGTAGTCGCGCAGCGCCTCGGTCATCGGCTCGCCGCCCACCATGCCCCGGATCGTGTAGGCGTCCCAAGGGAATTCGAGTTCGTCCAGCCGATCGCGCAGATGCTTCAGGAACGGCGGGTACGCGGCGACGATGTAGTCGTAGCCGGGGCCGAAGTGGGTGAGGGTGTCGACGATCTTCGCCAGATCCGGGCCGGTGTTCTTCACCATCGCGATTCGCGTCATCGCGGCACCGGTGGTGGTGCCGGTCGCCCACGCGCCCATCGAATATGCGTTGATGACGAACAGTCGCTCGCCCGGGAAGACCATTTCGACATAGCCCGCCGCGTTGCGGTAGATCGAAGCCAGCTCGCGCGGGCCGCGCGCCCAGTTGAACGGCTTGCCGGTGGAACCCGACGACTCGTCGACGACCACGCCCGCCCGGTGCAGCCTGCCGTTGTGGCACCGGCTCTCCTCGTCGTACGCGCCCGCGTAGTTACGCTTGTCGGTCTCCGGAAAGTCCCGCAGCCGCTGGGCTTTCCGGACTCCGGAGCGGGCCAGGAAGTCGCGATAGGCGGGGACGTCGACGGCCGCCGACCGGCAGGCCGCCAACGCCTGCCCGGCGGCCAGCCGCGCGAAGGACGGGCGGAACGTGCGAACCATCAACCGCCACAGCACCGGACGCGCGGTGGCCGTGCGGTATACGAGCGCGAGCAGCGCCGAACAGGTCCGCAGCCGGACCAGTCGCCAACGTTCGCGCGGTGTCGCGGCTGTCATGCCGAATTCCTTTCTTGCCAAACCTTTTCGCCCGCGACCCAGGTCTGGGTGACGCGGGTCGCCGGATCGAACGGGTCGCCGTCGCAAACCACCAGATCGGCCGCTTGCCCCGGCGACAGCGCGCCGCGATCCGAAATACCGAGGGACGCAGCGGCCGTCACGGTGGCGGCGCGGACGGCCGCCGCCGGAGCGAGCGCCTGATCGGCCTGCACCACCGCGCCGTCGCGCCCGCGTCTGCCGACCGCCGTGCGCAGGTTGCCGAGCGGATCCAGCGGCCCGCACGGATGATCGGAGCTCAACACCACCGGCGCGCCCGCGGCGGCGAGCATCCGGGCGCCGACGATCGCGCGATGCCGGTCGATGCCGAGACGCACGAACTGCGGTCCGAATCGCGGCAGGAATCCGGGCTGCACGGCGGCGTACGCACCGCCGGCCGCGACCAGATCCGCGGTGCGGCGGTCCAGCACCGTCAGATGGTCCACCGTCGCCGTGCCCGCGGGGACGCCGACGGCGCGCAGCGCCAGCGCCGCCTGTGTGGCGGCCAGATTTCCCAAGGCGTGCAACCGGATCCGGAATCCGGACGTGGCGTACGCGGCCAGCGTCTCGCGCAATTCGGCGTCGGTGTAGCGCAGATACGGCATCCGCACCCGGCCCGCGCGCATCCGCACGGCCTGCCGCATACCTTCGCGCACCGGCCCGCAGCCGCGGTGCCGCAGCGCCTCGCGCACGGTGCCCGCGACCAGGCCGGGCACGGCGCGCATCGGCAGCTCGAGCGCGCACCGGTCGGCCCCGTCGAGGAAGATCTTCACCTCGCGGCCCGCCGCACCGTACGGTCCGTCGGGCGCCGACGCCGGATCGCCTGGCGGATTGAGGATTCCGGCCGGGGATCCGGTCGCCCACGACAGCCGCAGCGGCGTCCGTCCGACCAACCGCAGCAACGCCGGTTGTCCGGCCGGCGGGACGAACGGATCGTGTGCGTGGGTGATTCCGCACGCCAGCTGCCGCCGGGCCTCGGCCGCGAGCAGTTCCGCACCGGCGTCTCGGCGGTAGAACTCGAGTTCGCGCAGCGCGCGCTGCAGGATCGCGCCGTATGCCGCCTCCCACACCTCCCCGGTGCGGCGCCCGCGCCCGATGTCGCCGTCCTTCGATCTCGGCGAAAACCCTTCCAACGCAGCCGATGACGCCGCACCGCGATGCAGATCGACACCGCTCACCAGCACCCGGCGGCCCGGTGCGACCGCATCCAGTTCGGCCGCGGTCGGCAGCCGCGACTCCGGCCATTCGTGCGGCGTCGTATTCCAGCACAGCAGCCAGGGCAGCTCGGGTCGCCCGGCCGCGGCGGCGCCGATCGCGGCGAGCGCCGACGCGACGGAATGCCAAGCCGCGCCGTCGATTCCGTCGCGCACGAGCGCCGCCACCGACAGATGCGAATGCGTATCGATGAATCCGGGCAGCACGTGGCGGCCCGCCAGATCTACGACCTCGTCCGCCGCGGGGGCGGGCTCATCGGAGCGGCCGACCCGCTCAATCCGTCCGTCGCCGACCAGCAGCCATCCGGTATGCGGCAGGCAGTCCGCCCCCGACCAGACGGTGCCCGCGGTGAACAACCTCTTCGGCACACCCCACTCCTCCCGTTCTCGTTGTATGGAGCGTCGCCGAGGAGGGGGTGCGTGCGGACCGGTGTGCCTACCCGAATCGGATAGGTACTACTACTCAGTTCTCATGCGTATTCCGAAATATGTTGCGGCCCAGGCTAATCC
This sequence comes from Nocardia sp. JCM 34519.1, assembly GCF_020361265.1. Classification (NCBI taxonomy): domain Bacteria; kingdom Bacillati; phylum Actinomycetota; class Actinomycetes; order Mycobacteriales; family Nocardiaceae; genus Nocardia; species Nocardia sp. JCM 34519.1. The sequence goes on along the minus strand of NZ_JAIRBR010000016.1, from coordinate 92,388 downwards.
GCTTCGGCCCGAGTTTCCCCGCAGCCGCCCCGGCGCTTCGGGTACCACCGGGCCCCGTCGCACCGATACAGTGATCGCACCAGCTGATCACGAGCCGAGGTCATCCGATGGGTAGCCAGGAGCCGACCGCAGCGGTCCGCGACGCCTTCGACGCGGTCGTCGCCACCGCCGACTTTCCCATGTGGATCGTCACCGCCGCCGCGGACGGGGACAAGGCCGGATGTCTGGTGGGCTTCACGGCGCAGGCCAGTATCGAACCGCCGCGCTTCCTGGTTGGCCTGTCGAAGACCAATTACACCTTCGGCGTCGCCGCCCGTGCGGACCACCTCGCCGTCCACCTGATCAGCAGACGCAACGTCGCACTGGCCCGGCTGTTCGGCGGCGAATCCGGTGTCGAGGTCGACAAATTCACGCACTGCCAGTGGCGCTACGGCCCCTTCGGCGTGCCGGTGCTCGCGGCCGCCGCGGGCTGGTTCGTCGGTGAAGTGGTGCACCGCACCGATTTCGGCGACCACGTCGGCACCCTGCTCGCCCCGGTCGCCGCCAGCGCACCCGCCTCGCCCCGCACCGCGCTGCGCTACCACGCCGTCGCCCACATCTCTCCAGGCCACCCCGCGTGATCCCGCGCGGGAAGCGCGGGCCGCGATTCACGAATTCAGGGCGGGGGCCAGGTGGGGCCAGGCGTCGTGCAGGTCGGTTTCGAATTGGCCCCAGGTGTGGCCGCCCTCCGGGCGGTTGATGTGCGTGGCCGGGAGGCCGAGGGCGGCGAGACGAGCGGCGAAGGCGGTGGTGCAGTTGCTCGCGATCGCCTCGATCGGCGGAAAGGCGAGGCCGCCTCGGTCTATCGCACCGGGGATGCCGGTGGCGGCGGATAGGTACACCGCTTTGCCCGCAAGCGTTTCGGCGTGCGCGAACGCGTCGTGTGCGCGCCAGCCGTCGGTACCGGGTGTCCCCCACATGTTCAGCGGATTGCCGCCGCCGCGCAGCACCTGCGCGCTGACCATGGCCGTGCCGAGCGGATCCGCCGTCCACGGACAGCCGCTCAGCGCGGCGACGGCCCGGTACCGGTCGGGCGCCTGGATCGCCAGGTCCACCGCCGAGCCCGCGCTCATCGACACCCCGATGACGGCATTGCGGCCCGTCGCGTTCAGGTGACTGTCGATGACGGCGGGCAATTCCTGGGTCAGATAGGTCTGCCAGCGGTTACGCCCGACCACCGGGTCGTCGGCCAGCCAGTCGGTGTACAGGCTGAACGCGCCGCCGACGGGCATCACCACGTTCACGTGTTTGTCGGCGAAGAAGCGCACCACATCGGTGTCGTCCCACCAGGAGATGCCGTCGACGCCGCCGCCGATACCGGTGAGCAGGTATACGGTCGGGGCGGGGCCCGCGGCGCGCAGCACCCGATTCGTGATCACCCGGCCCATCGCGGGCGAGTAGACGTCCAGCTGTACGGCGGAGCCGCCGAGCGACGTCTCGGCGACCGGACGCGGCGCTTCGGCGGCCGCGCGAAATGGTAAGGCGGACATCGCCACCGCTACCAGCAGCGTTGCCGATGCTGCAACAACATTTCGGGATAACCTCACAATTTCGTTGTAGTGCAACAAATTTCGTCACGCATGCCGCTGATCTTGGGGTGGCCCGGTCAACGACGACCGCAAATTCCGCGACCGCCGCGCCAATAATCGAAATGAGAAATTTTCAGTGAACCTGTGGCTACCATGCATTCGGCGACCCGCTTCACGAAGTTCTCACGCACACCGTGGTTGAGTCCGTTCCACCGCCCGCCCTGGAAGGACCCGATGAAAATCAGGATCGTGCTCACCGTCACGGCGCTCGCGCTCGCCGCCGGATGTTCGGACTCCGGAAAATCCGGCGACTCGACGCACGGCGGGACCGCGCAACCGCTCGCCACCCTCGCGGACTATCAGTCCCAGCACATCGAATGGCAGCCGTGCCCGGATCATCCCGGCGCCGAATGCGGTTCCATTCGAGTGCCGATCGATTACCAGTACCCCGGCGACGCCGCCATCACCATGCCGCTGGTCAAATTGGCCGCGACGAATCCGGCGGCCCGGATCGGCGTGCTCACCGCGAATTTCGGCGGCCCGGGCGTCTCGGGTTTCGACAGCACCCTCGACGCGCTCAACGAGAACGACACCACGCTGCGCCCGCTGCGCGAACGCTACGACATCATCGGCTGGGATCCGCGCGGCGTCGGCCGCAGCGCGGGCATCGTCTGCCTGTCCGACAAGGAAATGGACGATTATCTGGCCACCGATTTCACGCCGTCCGACGATGCGGGACGCCGCAAAGTCGTCGACGCGCTCAAACATTACGGCGAAGGCTGCCAGCGCCATGCCGGAAAACTGCTCGGCTTCGTCGGCACCGAGCACATCCCGAAGGATATGGATGTGCTGCGGGCCAGCCTGGGCGAGGAGAAACTCAATTACATCGGCTTTTCCTACGGCACCCGGGTCGGCCAGTTCTACGCCGATCAATTCCCGAACCGGGTCGGCCGGATGCTGCTGGATTCCATCGACGATCCCGGTGAGAACGATGCGTCCGGTGACGCCGATGACGAATTTCAGCCAACTCCTGGCGAACTCACCCAGGACGAGCGGACCGTGCAGACCATTCTCGGCGCCTGCGCCGCCCGGCCGAGCTGCCCGGTCGGCACCGATCCCGATGCCGCGATGACGAATCTGCGCGCGCTGATCGATCGGGTCGAGGCCGATCCCATCGCGCTGCCCGACGGCCGCAAACTCGGCTCCAATCTGGCGCTGTACGGCGTTTTCCAGGCCACATACAGCACCGACGATTGGCCGATACTCGACAAGGCCATCGCCGATGCCGAACACGGCGACGGCTCCGGCCTGGCCGCGCTCGCCGACGCCTACCTGAAACGCGATGCGGCGGGCAAGTTTTCGACCGGACCCTACGCGTTCTCCGCGGTGCAGTGCATGAACGGGGATCCGGCCAAGTACCGTTCGAAATCCGATGCCGAGATCATCGACAAACTGGGCCGCGAGGCCGAGAAGGCGAAGGTGGTTTCACCGCTGTTCGGCGTCGCGGGCGTCTATCGCGGTGCGGAATGCACCTTCTGGCCGGTGGCGCCGTCGTTGAAGATCCATGCGCTCAAAGCGGCGGGCGCGCCGACCATCGTGCTGATCAACAACACCGGTGATGCCGCGACCACGCTGGCCGCGGCGGAGAATGTGGCCCGAAACCTCGCCGACGCGGTGCTTGTCGTCAACGAGCGCGACGATCACATCGCCTACGGCAAGGGTTCGGCCTGTGTGGACGGCATCGTCCACGACTACTTCTTCAACGGAACCGTTCCCGCGCACGGAACCCGTTGCGCGGCAACGCCTTCCTGATCAGGCGACGTTCAGCTCGACGTCGATGTTGCCGCGGGTGGCGTTGGAGTACGGGCACACCTGGTGCGCGGCCGCCACCAGCTTCTCGGCCTCGGCGCGCTCCACACCCGGCAGTTCGACCGTCAGCGCGACGGCGAGTCCGAAACCCTCGCCGACCTTGCCGATCGACACCTCGCCGGTGACGGTGGAATTCTCCAGCTTCACCTTCTCGCGGCGGGCGACGACCTGCAGCGCGCCGTGGAAGCAGGCGGCGTAGCCCGCGGCGAACAGCTGTTCCGGGTTGGTGCCGGTGCCGCCGGCGCCGCCGAGTCCACTCGGCACGCTGAGGTCGAAGTTCAGCACGTCGTCGGAGGACTGGACGTGTCCGGCGCGGCCGGCGCCGCTCGCCGTCGCCTTCGCGGTGTACAGGGCTTGCATGATTACTCCTCGTTGGGTTCGTCGAGCGCCAGCCGGTGGTGGCCCACCGATTCGGCGATGGCGCGCAGGCGGTCACGAAAATCCGCCGCCTCCGCGAGTTCGAGTCCGGTCGCGCAGGCCACCCGCAGCGGGATGCCCTTGGCCCGATCACGCAGGGCCACACCGGATTCCGTCGGCGCGATGCGCACCGACCGTTCGTCGTCGGCGGAGCGGGACCTGGCGATCAGGCCCGTCGACTCCAGCCGTTTGAGCAGCGGCGACAGCGTCCCGGAATCCAGTTCCAGCGCCGCACCCAAATCCTTCACGGTCATCGGCCCGTGCTCCCACAGCACCAGCAGCACCAGATACTGCGGATAGGTCAGGCCGAGTTCGTCGAGCAGCGGCCGATACAACCTGGTCACAGCCCGGGAGGCGGCGTACAACGCGAAGCACAACTGCCGATCGAGCCGCAACCCGTCGTACTCGTCCATCCGATCACCTCCACCAGCCAACATAGTGCCCAATTCAATTGTGCACAATCTATTCTGGCTGTGATCCAACACACAGACAGAGCGGCCACTGCCAGCCGATCAGCGGACAGTGGCCGAGTGCGGTGTTCCGGCAGCGAGCCGAGGTTATGAATCCGGTGCGACGACCTGCCGGGGTTCCGGGAAGTGGCATGCGGCCAGATGCCCTTCGGGGGCTCCGCCGAGTTGCAGCAGCGGGGGTTCCTGTTCCGCGCAGATAGGCTCGGCCTTCCAGCAGCGGGTGCGGAAACGGCAGCCGGATGGCGGATTGATCGGCGAAGGGACATCGCCCGCCAGGCGGATCCGCTCCTTCTGCCCGACGCTGTCCGGATCGGCCTCCGGCACCGAGGACAGCAGCGCCTGGGTGTACGGATGCTGCGGGCGGGTGTAAAGATCGGCGCGGTCGGCGATTTCGACGATCTTGCCCAGGTACATGACGGCGATGCGCTCGCTGAAATGCCGCACCACCGCCAGATCGTGCGCGATGAAGACGAATGCGATCCCCAGGTCGCGCTGCAGTCGCTGCAGCAGGTTGATCACCTGCGCCTGAATGGATACGTCCAGCGCGGACACCGGTTCGTCGGCGACGATCAGTTTCGGCTCCAGCGCGAGCGCGCGGGCGATGCCGATGCGCTGGCGCTGACCGCCGGAGAATTCGTGCGGAAAGCGGTTGAAGTGTTCGGGATTCAGGCCGACCGTCGCCAACAGTTCCCGCACCCGTTCGCGACGGCCGCCCGGCGGGTGGATGCCGTTGATCTCCATCGGCGCGGCGATGATCTTCCCCACCGTCTGCCGCGGGTTCAGCGAGGAGTACGGATCCTGGAAGATCATCTGGATCTCGGACCGGATCGGCGCCAACTGGCGGCGGCTGCGGTGCGTGATGTCCTGACCGTTGTAGGTGATCGTGCCCGCGGTCGGTTCCAGCAGCCTGGCCAGCATCCGGCCGGTTGTCGACTTCCCGCAACCGGATTCGCCGACCAGACCGAATGCCTGGCCCGCGGATACGCTCAGGTCGATGCCGTCGACCGCGCGAACCACGCCGGTCTTCCGCTTGAACAGGACGCCCGAGCGGATGGGGAAATGCATCTCGAGCCCGGTCGCGGTGAGCAGCGGCCCGTCGCCGACCCCCGGCGTAATCGTTTGGGGCAGTACCTGTTCGGTCATGACGCCGTCCCGAGTGTCGGCCGGATCTGTTCGGCGAAGACTCGGTCGGCCTCCCCCTCGGACAGATGACAGGCCGACCCGCGTTCGGTGGCCGAGCCGATCTCGGGCCGCTCGGTCATACACCGTTGGCCGCCAACCTTTTCCACGAAATCGCAGCGCGGATGGAACGGGCAGCCGGGCGGCACATCGATCAGGCTGGGCGGGGTGCCCCGCACCGGATGCAGCGGCGCGTCCACGTCCCCGCCCAGGCGCGGAATCGAGGACAGCAGGCCCCAACTGTACGGATGCCGTGGGGTTTTCAGCACCTCGCGCACCGAACCCCGTTCCACGCAACGGCCCGCGTACATCACAAGCACATCGTCGGCCATCTGCGCGACAACACCCATATCGTGGGTGATCAGGATGATCGCCGTATCGAATTCGGCCTGTAGTTCCCGCAACAGGTCCAGGATCTGCGCCTGCACCGTCACATCGAGGGCCGTTGTCGGCTCGTCGGCGATCAGCAGATCCGGATCGCAGCAGAGCGCGATCGCGATCATCACCCGCTGCCGCATACCGCCGGAGAACTGGTGCGGATAGTCGTCGACGCGCCGTTCCGGTTGCGGGATACCGACTTTCGCGAGCATTTCGATCGCCCGCGCCCGCGCCGCCTTCCGGTTCGCGCCGGTGTGGCGGCGATATGTTTCGATGATCTGATCGCCGACGGTGTAGTAGGGCGACAGCGCGGTGAGCGGATCCTGGAAGATCATCGAGATCCGCTTGCCACGGAAACGCCGCATGGTCCGTTCGTCGGCTCCGGCGAGATCCGTTCCCTCGAAACGGATCTCGCCCTCGATGGTGGTTTTCGCCCGGTTGTGCAGGCCGAGGATGGCCATGGTCGCCACGCTCTTGCCCGAACCGGATTCGCCGACGATGCCGAGCGTCCGGCCGCGGGCCAGGTCGAACGAGAGCCCGTCCACCGCCTTGACGACGCCGTCCTCGGTTCGGAAGTGCACCTTGAGATCTCGCATCGAAAGGATGGCGTCACCCGCGGTGGTCACCGGCTCCCTCCGCTGTGCTCGGGTCGCGATGCTCATCCCAATCTCACTCTCGGATCGATGAACGCGTAGACGATGTCGACGACGATATTGGCCACCACCACGGCGGTCGCGGCCAACAGCACCACCGCCATCATCACCGGCAGATCGGAATCCAGCACGGAGTTGGCCGCCAATTGGCCGACCCCGGGCAGATTGAACACCGTCTCGGTGATGATGGCCCCGCTGAGCAGCACGGCGATATCCAGGCCGAGCAGCGTGGCGATCGGACTCATCGCGCCCCGAAAAGCGTGCTTCACATAGATTTTCGCCGGGCCCATGCCCTTGGCCCGCACGGTGCGGACGTAATCCTCGTTCATCACCTCCACCATCGAGGAGCGGGTGAGCCGCGCGTAGTACGCGGTGGTGATGATGGCCAGACAGACCCACGGCAGGATCAATCCGGTCGCCCATTTCACCGGGTCGGTGAAGAACGCCGTATAGCTCGGCACGTTCATGATGTGTGTCGAATACACGAAGATGAACAACAGGAACGGGCCGAGCACGAAGATCTGCTGCGCCCCGCCGACCACCGCGAAACCCATGCCGACCTTGTCGGCGAGCTTGCCCTTGCGCAGTGCGGCGAGCATGCCGAGGCCGACGCCGACCGTCAGGAAGATCACCACCGCGCCGATGGTCAGCGACAGTGTGACCGGCAGGCGATCCAGGATGGTGTCCAGCACCGGGCGGTGATTGTGGAACGAATAGCCCAAACACGGTGCCGCACAATGGGTATCGCTGATATCGCGCCCGGCGAAGATCCCGCCGAGATATTCGAGGAACTGCTGCCACACCGGTTTGTCGACGCCCATCTGATGCGCGACCGCGGCGACCCGCTCGGGTGTGCAGGTCTTGCCGCAGGCCAGCCTCGCGACATCGCTGCCCGGAGCGATATAGAACAGCATGAAGGTGCCCGCGCAGATGATGAGCAGGATCGCGAGGCCGCCGAGGATGCGGCGGATGAGGAAGGCCAGCATCACTTCAGGTAGACGTTGAACAGATCGAGGGTGGTGGAGATCGCGTCCATCCGCACGCCCCCGACATTCGAGCCGAACATCATCTGTTTGCGCGTGTATACCAGCGGGATCTCCGCCGCGTAGTCCCGCTGGATCAGCTGATCCAGCGGCATGTACTGCTTGCCCTGTTCGCTGATGTCCTGGATCGCCTGGACGCGGTTGATCTCATCGTCGACCTTCTTGTCCTTCAGCTGGGCGAAGTTGTTGCCGCCGTCCATGACCGCCCCGCCGTAGCACAGGGCGCTGTACACGGTCCGATTGGTCGGCCAGTCCGGGCTCCACTGGTTCCAGATCAGGTCGTACGGATTGCTCAGCAGCTTGATGGCGTCGTAGAAACCCTTGTCGGGCAGCGGATCGAGATTGACCTTGAATCCGGCGGCCTCCAGCGCGCGCTTGATCGGATCACCCCAGCGGTCGGCGGTCGGGGTGGAATCCCATGCCACATTGACCGTGTAGCCGAGTTTGCCTGCGGCCGTGAGCATTTCCTTCGCCTTCTGCGGATCGCCGTTGTCGCCGACGCCGTACGGGTTGGGCTGCGGCGCGTAGCCCAGCGCGGTCCGCGGACCGATCGTGGTGGCGATATCGCCGAAGAACGGACCGCCCTGGGTGAGCGCGACGTCCTTTTTCGGGAAGGCCGTCGCGATGGCCTTCCTGACGTTCACGTCGGTGACCCGGGCGGTATTGATGGAGAACATCTCCACAGCGCCGGTTTGGTTGTCCACCGTGCGCTTCTTCAGATTCGGGTCCTGCATGATGGCCTGGACCTGATCGACGTCGATAGCGCTGTACAGTGCCGCGGCGTTCGGATCGGTATCCGCCTTCAGCTGGTCGGTCTCCTGTTTGGGTTTGACACCGAACTGGAAATGCATCTCGTCCACGTACTGATGCCGCACCGGATCGGTCTTCGGATCCCAATTCGGGTTCTGCACCAGGGTCAGCGTCTTGTCGACGTCGTGCGCGGCGATCTTGTACGGGCCGGTGATCATATCGCCGAGACCGTTGGCGTCCAGGTCGTCCGGCTTGGCGTCCCGGTCCCTGCGCACCGGCACGGTCTGGGTCATCGATACGGCGAACGGGAAGTCCGACTGCGGTTCGGCCAGGTGGAAGACGATCGTCTTGTCGTCCGGGGTCTCGATCTTGTCGGATCCGAGCTCCTGACCGGAATACGGACCAGGATAGACCGAGTGGAAATCGTCCTTCCCGACCAGCCACAGCTGGACCCACGACGGCCCGGTGGCGAATCTCGTATCGAAGGTGCGCTCGACCGCGTACTTGATGTCCTGCGACTTGATCGGCGTGCCATCGGCGTATTTCACGCCGTCTTTCAGCGTGTACTTCCAGGTCTTACCGCCGTCGGAGGCTTCGCCGGTATTGGTGGCCAGATCACCGACCAGCGCCATCGAGCCGTCGTCGCCCTGCCGGAATGTGGTGAGGCGGCGGTTGAGGAGCTTGAATATCTCATCGTCCGGGGAGTTGTAGACCTTGGCCGGGTCGTAGTGCTGGAAATCGACGCGGAAGGTCAGGTTGAGCTTGCCGCCCTTCTTGGCGCCGGACGCGTCCGCGGCGGGACCGTTCGACTGCTTACCGTCGGGGTCCAGCGTGAGCTTGTTCTGCGTGACCGTGGGTTGATTGCCACCGCCCACATTGGTGCCACCGGCCGAGCAGCCTGCGGCCGCCAGCGCGGCGGCCATGGCGACCGCGGTCGCCCGCGCGATATGCGTTCTCTTCATTCCGGATCCTGACTACTCCTGACGCCGACGACCGGCGACCCAACTGCTTATCGACTTCCCTTCGGGTCGAGCGCGTCTCGCACCGAGTCCCCCAGCAGGTTGAACGCGAGCACGAAAACGATCATCCCGATACCGGGGAAGACGAGAAAGGTGATGTCCGAGGAGATCAGGCTGGACCCACGCTGCACGAGCACGCCCCAGTCGGGCGTCGGATCGGTTATGCCGACGCCGAGGAACGACAGCGCGGCCTCGATGGTCACGTAGTAGGGCAGATCCAGCGTGACCAGCACCAGGATAGGTGTGAACAGATTCGGCAGCAGCTCACGGAAGATGATCCGCGCCGGACCGGCGCCGGTGACGACGGCCGCCTCGACGAACTCCCGTTCCCGAAGCGAAAACACTTGTCCGCGAAGAAGTCTGGCATTGCGGGTCCAGCCGAACAGGGTCAACAGCCCGATCATGCTCGCGGCGCGCACCAAGACCGGGATCTCCTCGCCGGTCGCCAGGTAACTGGCCCAGGCAACGGGCATGAAGGCGAGCATGAACAGGGTGGACGGAACCGACAGCAGGATGTCGGTGATCCGGCTGATGACGTAATCGACCGCGCCGCCGAGATATCCGGCGGAGATTCCGAGCACCGTGCCGATGATCGTGGTCAGCAGCACCACCGCCAGCGAAATCAGCAGTGAGGTGCGAATCCCGTACACCACCACCATGAATACGTCGCGCCCAGTGTGCGGCTCGATGCCGAACCAGAATTGGCCATCGATGCCGCCGTTGGGTTTGATCGGAAATCCGGTGTCGGTGAGCAGACCGTTACTCGGCGTCGCGTACGGGGTGTACGGATCCTTACCGTAGGCCAGCGAAATCAGCGGCGCGCCGAGACCGACGACGAAGAAGAACAATACGACGATGCCCGCGATCACACCGGACTTATCCCGCTTGAATCGCAACCAGGCGAGTTGCCCGGGCGAACGACCGACCGCAGCCTTCTTCCCCACCCCCGCGACGTCCGGAATCGCTTCCGGCACATTCTCATTCGTGAGTAGGGCTGCCACTACTCCCCCTGCTGTCACGCCGAGTTGATGTTGATAAGAATTGGGCGAACGGTACGGTGTCCGCTCCCGAACGTCAATCCCCACTCCCCATCCTTGACGAGACGGCCTCGGCGACTTGGGGATTCGGCCGGGGCGGTAGGCAGGATGCACAGCAATGCGGACTCCGGCCGGCATTTCGGCCGGAGCCCGCGAGCCGATCGGTCTCAGCTGCCGATGAGCGCGTTCATGATGGTGCCCGCACTGGTGGCGACGGCGCCGCCCGCCATTGCGCTGGCGACCATTTTCGGGGATTGCAGCCCGCCGCCGTTCCATTTCTCCCAGGCGAACCGGCCGCCGCCGTAGGTGATCGCGGTGACCCCGGACAGTTCCACCAGCCAGGTGAAATAGCGGACCATCTGCATGAGCTTGTCGGCCATTGGCGGCGCCTCCGGCGTCGGATTGCCGACCTGCGCAAGTACGGTCTCGTGTAGCGCGGCCAGAATCATGCTCACTTTCGGTGCTCCTTTTCGGATGCTGAGGTGATGCTGGAGATTTGGATTCACATCTTGCACACCGGTGGGCGGCGGTAGCCCGGCCCGTATGCAAAAACATACCGACCTATTGGATTGAACCTCAGCAAGATCGCGAAGGCAGTTCGACACACCGACCAGGAACAAGGCCGTGATCACCGAATTCCATCCGGCGGATGCCCCGCCCCCGGCGGCCGAATTCCTCCGGACATCCGATCATCACGTATTTTTCCGGCGGCGGATCCGCCGATGTTTCACAACCGAATCCACCTCATGCCGCAGATTCGCTGGATATCCTGTGCCGTAACGGCGCGGCAGTGGATCAGCGTGCCGGGGAGAGGGATTCATCATGTCGGACAGCTACCTATCGGGCACCGGATTACCGACCAGGATCGATACGACCGTCGCGCATGAGGCGCGGGTTTACGACTATTGGCTGGGCGGCAAGGACAACTATCCCGCCGACCGCGCGCTCGGCGATGCCATCGCCAGCCATATTCCGGCGATTCGCACCATGGCCATGGCCAACCGCGCATTTCTCGCGCGCTCGGTGCGTTATCTGGTGACCGAGGCCGGTATCACGCAGTTCCTCGATATCGGCACCGGCATTCCGACCGCGGGCAATACCCACGAGGTCGCGCAGCGTTTCGATCCGGCCGCGCGGGTGGTCTACGTCGACAACGATCCGATCGTGCTGGCGCACGCCCGCGCGCTGATGGCGAGCACACCGGTGGGCCGGACCGCGTTCATCCACGCCGACCTGCACGATCCCGAATCCATCCTCGGCGATGCCACGCTCACGGCCACGCTGGACCCGGCGCGGCCGATGGCGATCATGCTGGTGGCAATCATGATGTATTTCCGCGACGAGGACGATCCGCGCGACATCATCGAACGGCTGCTGGCCGCGGCCCCCGCCGGAAGCTATCTGGTGATCACCCACCCCACCGCGGATTTCGACGCGCGGGCGATGGCGCGGGTGGTCTACTCGGCCGAGCAGGCGGGCATACCCTTCCAGCCGCGCAGCCGCGCCGAAACCGAAAGCCTTTTCGCCGGAACCGAATTGGTCGCACCGGGTGTCGTTCCGGTGGCGGCGTGGCGGCCGGAGCTGGTGGACCGGCCGCCGGATACCGCGCCGGACCCGGAATCCGCCTGGTACTGGGCGGGCATCGGCCGCAAGCCGTGATCGGGTTTCAGGCGGATCAGCCCGGCAATCCCGAGCAGAGGAAGGGAGGCCGATGGTAAACGACGCCGAGAAGCGCTGGCGCGATCCGCGGTCGGCGCGCCGGGCGATGCGCTACGGCATCGCCGTATTGGTCTGCGCCGGAATCGTTTTCGGGGCGACGGTCGGGTGGGCCGCACAGCGGCCGCAGTGCCTGTCCCAGCGGATGCTGTGCGACGGCCCGGCGCAGACCGCCGTCGTACTCGGCCCGGCCGTGGTACTGCTACTCGGCGGGATCGGCGCCTTCGTACAAACCTATCTGGCCTGGCGCCGCCGCGAAGGCTGGCCGATCTGGCAGGGCGCGGGCTGGTTCCTGTTCACCCTGATGCTGGTCTACCTGGGCATCGGCGGCGGCGCACTGGCAAGCGATTAACCGACCTTGATCACGAGCTTGCCGAAATTGCGGCCCTCGAGCATGCCGATGAACGCCTCGGGCGCGTTCGGCAGCCCCTCGACCACGTCCTCGCGGTAGCGCACCCGGCCCTCGGCCACCCAACCGGACATATCGCGCAGGAAATCCCCGAACATCTCGTCGACGAACTCCGACATGATGAATCCGCGCACCGTCAGACTCTTGGTGAGAATCGAGCGCATGAAGCCGGGCAGGCGGTCTTCGCCCGTCGGCGCACCGGTCGCGTTGTAGCTCGCGATCAAACCGCAAACCGGTACGCGCCCAAAGGTATTCAGCAGCGGATAGACCGCTTCGGCGACCGCGCCGCCGACATTCTCGAAATAGACGTCGATCCCGTCCGGCACGGCCGCATGCAACTGCTCGGCGAAATCCGGCGCCCGGTGATCGATGGCGGCGTCGAAACCCAGCTCCCGCAGATAGGCCACCTTCCGCGGCCCGCCCGCGATGCCGACCGCCCTGGCGCCCTTGACCTTCGCGATCTGACCGACCGCCGAGCCGACCGGGCCGGTCGCGGCGGCGACCACCACGGTCTCCCCCGGCCGTGGGTTACCGATCTTCAGAAGACCCGAGTACGCCGTGAAGCCGGGCATGCCGAGCACGCCGAGCGCGGTGGACACCGGCGCCGCGCCGGGATCCAGCTTGCGCAGCGTCTTCACGGACGCGACCTGATGCGTCTGCCAGCCCGAGTTGGCGAGCACCACATCACCTTTCGCAAAATCGGGCGAGTTCGACTCCAGCACCTCGGCGACGGTCTGGCCGACCATCACCTCGCCGACCTCGACCGGTTTCGCATACGACTTGGCGGCGCTCATCCGGCCCCGCATATACGGATCCAGCGAGAGATACAGCGTGCGCAGCAGCACCTGGCCATCGGCCGGTTCGGGCAGTTCGTAGGTCTCGGTGCGGAAATTCGCCGGGGTGGGCGCGCCCTCCGGCCGGGATGCAAGCACGATCCTCGTCGATTCGACCATGTGCAGAGCCTAGTCCTGCCGCCAGGTCATCTGCTGATCCCACCAAAATACGGATGCGGGAATAGCGCACCGCCGAATATGTTCGTTCCGGATGGTTAGGCGAACGAACGAGAGGGGCCGCAGTGGCGACCGAGACAGCGGAGATATCAGTCGGGCTACGGTCGGAACGCGGCGCCATCCTCGCGGCCCTGATGCTGGCGAACGGTCTGGTGGCGCTGGACTCCACCATCATCGCCACCGCGGTGCTCACCATCACCGACAACCTCGGCGGCTTCGCCCAATTCCCCTGGCTCTTCTCGGTTTATCTGCTGGGACAGGCGGTGACGACGCCGATCTACGGCAAGCTCGCCGATACCGTCGGGCGTAAACCGGTGCTGCTGTTCGGCATCGCGGTGTTCGCACTCGGCTCGCTGCTGTGCGGTATGGCCACGAATATGTTCGCGCTCATCATCTTCCGTGCGGTGCAGGGTATCGGCGCCGGCGCGCTCGGCCCGATCACCATGACCATCGCGGCCGACCTGTACACGCTCACCGAACGCGCGAAGGTGCAGGGCTATCTCGCGTCGGTGTGGGCGATGTCGTCGGTGCTGGGCCCGCTGCTCGGCGGCATCTTCGCCGAATATGTCAGCTGGCGTTGGATTTTCCTGATCAACCTGCCGCTGGCCGCGCTCGCCGCGTGGACGCTGGTGCGCAACTTCACCGAAAGCGCGCCGCGGCAGCGGCACCGAATCGACTATGCCGGTGCGGGTTTGCTCACCATCGGTGCGGGCTCGCTGATCCTCGGACTGCTGGAGGGCGGCCAGTCCTGGGCCTGGTCCTCACCGATCAGCATCGCCATCTTCGTCGGCGGCTCGCTGATACTGGTGGCCTTCGGTCTGGTGGAGCGCCGCGCCGCGAATCCGATTCTGCCGCTGTGGGTGCTGACCAGACAGGTGGTGATCTCGAGCAGCCTGATCTCGGTGCTGGTCGGCACCATCCTGGTCGGATTGACCACCTATGTACCGACTTTCACGCAGGGCGTGCTCGGCACCGGCGCGCTGATCGCCGGGCTCACCGTCGGCGCGCTGACCCTCGGCTGGCCGCTGGCCGCGTCACAGGCCGGAAAGGTGTACCTGCGCTTGGGTTTCCGTTCGACGGCGCTCATCGGCAGCGGCCTCGCGACGCTCGGCGCGGCGTCGACCCTGTTGATCGATGCGCAGTCGAGCCTGTGGCAGGTCGCCGCATCGTGTTTCGTGATCGGTTCCGGTATGGGCCTCGTCGCGACGCCGACGCTGATCGCCGCCCAGTCCAGCGCCGAATGGAGCGAGCGCGGGGTGGTCACCTCGACCAATATGTTCGCCCGCGCACTCGGCAGCGCGGTGGGTGTCGCGGTGTTCGGCGCGATCGTCAACGCCAAGGTCGGGCATCGCGATCATCCTGCCGCCGAAGTGCTTTCGCCAGCCATCCATCTGGTGTTCATCGCGGTCGCCGCGATGGCGGCGATCATGGTGGTCGGATCGGCGATGATGCCGCACCGCGACGCCACCGCGTGAAACCTGAGCGGCTGGACCGACGTGGCCAGCGGAAATGCCAGTGGCGCAACGACCCCCGCGAGTCCGTTGCGCCACTGGCCTTTCCGCCGTGCGCTACCGCACCGCGGTCTCGGAATCGGCCGCGCCGCCGCGGATTCCGATCTTGTTCCAGATCAGGTATCCGCCGCAGACCAGCACCGCCCACACCGCACCGACGGCGACCGCCGTGCGCCCGCTCTCACTGAAGAACAGCAGTACCACGACCAGGCCGAGGAAGATCAACGCCGCGACGGAGGTGTACGGCGCGCCGGGTAGTCGGTAATCGGCGGCGGGCAGTTCACCGCGAGCCACCTTTCTGCGGTAGGCGATGTGGCAGACCAGGATCATGCCCCAGACGAAGATGATGCCGATGGTGGACACCGAGGTGATGTAGGCGAACGCCTTGTCCGGCGAGACGATATTGACGATGACGCCGATCACCATCGCCGCCGCCGAGACGCAGATACCGGCGTAGGGCACGTGCCGCGAGCTCAGCGCGCCGAGCTTGGCGGGCGCCTCCTGCCGCAGCGACAGGCTGCGCAGCATGCGGCCCGTCGAGTAGATACCCGAATTACAGGACGACAGCGCCGCGGTGAGCAGCACGAAGTTGATGATGCCCGCCGAGGCCGGAATACCGATCTGTTGGAAGACCTCGACGAACGGGCTGCGCCCGGCATGGAAGGTGCGCCAGCTCGCCACCGACATGATGACGATCAGCGCGCCGACGTAGAACAGCCCGATGCGGAACGGCAGCGTATTGATGGCCTTGCGCAGGGTGGCCTTCGGATCCCGCGCCTCACCCGCGGTCACGCCGACCAGTTCGACGCCGACATAGGCGAACACCACGATCTGCAGCACCAGCAGCGCCTGCCCGAAGCCGTGCGGGAAGACGCCGCCGTCGTTCCACAGGTTGCTCACCGTGGGATTCGCGGCATGGCCGAAGCCGAAGATCAGCACGCCGATGCCGATGGCGATCATGGCCAGGATGGCGGTGACCTTGATGGCGGAGAACCAGAATTCGCCCTCGCCGAACAGCCGCACCGAGATCAGGTTGGCCACGAACATGATCGCGAGCACCACCAGCGCGGTGACCCACGGTTCGATATCGAACCAGTACTGCACGTACTTGCCCGCGACGGTGATCTCGGCCATGCAGGTGCTCACCCACACCGCCCAGTAGGACCAGCCGGTGGCGAATCCGGCGAAGCGGCCGAAGAATTCGTGCGCGTATTCGGCGAAGCTGCCCGAGACCGGACGGTAGGTGAGCAGCTCACCGAGCGCGCGCATGATCACGAAGATGGCCAGGCCCGCGGCCAGGTAGGCCAGGATCAGCGCCGGGCCCGCCTGCTCGATCGCACCGCCCGCGCCGTAGAACAGGCCGGTGCCGATGGCGCCGCCGATGGCGATCATCTGGATGGTGCGCGAGCTCAACCCGCGCGAATAGCCCTCGGAGTCGGTGCTGCCGACCCCCTCCTGTAGCGCCGCGTCCGGCGCCGGATGGCCCGAGGCTGTCATGGTCCGTTCCTTCCCTCGTTCGGCCGCGGGCCATGGCGCTGTGCTCACCGGCCCGCGATCCGAAACATGTGACGTCGGATCATCGCATGTTCGAAATGACGACTTTGTTACGTACCCGACATCACCCGATCCGAATCTCGGCTACCCGGACCGCCGAGCTCACCTTGCCGCGACGAAATACTGCGCCGCCACCTCGCGTTGCACGCAGCAGTTGCCGTGTTTCGAGGAGTGCGATGATCGACGTCCCGCTGTCCGTGTTGGATTTGGCCCCCGTGCAGGTGGATAGTTCGGCCGGCGACGGGTTGCGGGCCACCACCGAATTGGCGCGGCGCACCGAAGCGCTCGGGTACCAGCGGTTCTGGGTGGCGGAACATCACAATATGCCCGGTATCGCCAGTTCGGCGCCCGCGGTGGTGCTCGCGCATCTCGCGGCGGCGACCGAGCGGATCCGGGTCGGGTCGGGCGGGGTGATGCTGCCCAATCACGCGCCGCTGGTGGTGGCCGAGCAGTTCGGCACCCTGCACGCGCTGCATCCCGGCCGGGTCGATCTGGGGATCGGCCGTGCGCCGGGCACCGATCAGGCCACGGCGCTGGCGCTGCGCCGCACGAAGGATGGCCTGTCCGGGGATTCGTTCCCGCAGGAGTTGGTGGCGCTGCTCGACTACTTCCGGGACAAAGGTCCCGGCGGGATCACCGCGACGCCGGGGCGCGGCGAACGGCCCGAGGTGTGGCTGCTCGGTTCGAGCGGGTTCAGTGCGCAGGTCGCGGCGCTGCTCGGGCTGCGGTTCGCCTTCGCCCATCACATCGCGCCGAACAACACCGAGCAGGCGCTCGCGCTGTACCGGGACAACTTCCAGCCCTCGGAGGGTCCGGACCGCCCGCACGCGATGGTCGCGGTCGCCGCGATCTGCGCCGACACCGACGAACGCGCCGAAGAACTTTCCCGTCCAAGGGATCTCGCGTTCGCGTATCTGACGGCGGGCCGCCCGCAGGCGGTTCCGACGCCGGAACAGGCCGCCGGCTTCCCGCGCAACGACCGGGAGCGGGAATTCGTCGCGCATCGGCGCAAGGGTCAGCTGCTCGGTTCGCCCGAGACAGTGCGCCGCCAGCTCACGGATCTGGTGCGCCGCACCGAGCCGGACGAGCTGATGTTCAACACCATGGTCTACGACATCGAGGACCGGGTCCGCTCGTTCGAACTGATCAAGAAGAAAGTGGTGGCCTGAGCAAAGGCGCCTATCGATTCGAAAGTTATTGAGCGGCAGCGCAATACCGGCGGGTATGGTGAGAACGTATCCGATATGTCGTAGCCACGAACGGATTACGCAATGGCCACTCATCATCGCCGCCGTTTCGGCGGCATATTGTGCACATTGGGCATCGCCGCCGCGCTGCCGGTATCCGCCCATGCCGACCCATCGCCGCCGGAACCATCCAGCGCCTACGTCGACGTGGCCGCGGCCACCGTATGGACCTCCCCGCAGAGCCCGCGTCCGGTCGATGCGCCCGCGCTGACCAATCCCGTCGATCTGCGGCGCTGGCTCGCCGATATGACGCTGGCCCAGCAGGAGGCGCTCACCTCGGACAACCTCACGCAGACCCAGGCGGTCTACGGTGATCGCGTCTATGTCCTGCAGGAGCAGGGTGATTGGGACGAGGTCGCGGTGGCCGGACAGCCGACGCCGAAGAACTCGCTCGGCTATCCCGGCTGGATACCGAAGGCGCAGCTCACCACGAATCCGATCTTCGCCGCGCTGAAGGACAATCGCCCGTTCGCACAGGCCGACCTCGCCGCGACCACCTCGCTGTTCGAGGATTCCGGGCTTTCCCGCCCAGCACTCGAAATCAGCGCGGGCACAAGGCTTCCCGTACTCGCCCAGATCGGCGGGGCGATCGCGGTCGCCATCCCGGACGGACCGCCGAAGTGGCTCGACGCCAACACCGTCCACGTCTATCAGCGCGAAGCGGATATCCCCTACCCGACCGGTGACGATCTGGTGCGGTTCGGGTCGCTGTTCCTCGACCGTCCCTACCTGTGGGGCGGGCGTTCCGGCTTCGGAATGGACTGCTCCGGCTTCACCTCGACCATCTATCAGGTCAACGGCATCACCCTGCCGAGGGATGCCGCGCCGCAGGCGATGTACGGCAACGGCAGGCCGGTCGACCAGAATCAGTTGCGGGCGGGCGATCTGCTGTTCTACGCCGACGATCTGAAGGATCCGAATTCGATCTACCACGTCGCGATGTACATCGGCGAGCAGCGGATGATCGAGGCGTTCGACGCCGCGACGCCGGTACGGATAACGCCGGTGCGATTCGGGCCGAATTACTGGGGCGCCGAACGGTATCTGCGTTCTTAGGCCCACCCGTCGCCCGGCCACCGCCCCTCATGGGATCGCTGCGCGATGCTAATCCTGATGCTTCGGCACCGCGCGCCGGGCGGCCTCGACGAAATCGCGAATCAGCTTGCCGCCGTGCTGATTCGGATAGCACAGCTGAACGCCGACTGTCGGCGCGCCGGTGAGCGGGACGTAGCGCACCGCGGAATGGATATTGCGGCGCTGGGCGACCGTCGGCGTGATGCCGATACCGCGGTTGGCCGCAACGGATTCCAGCCACTCGTCGTAGTTGGCGGTCTCGACGAGGCGCTGCGGCCGTAGCTCGGGCGGCCACAGCGCCGGGGTCGTCGTGCCGCTGAGCGTGTTGATCACCAGCGGCCAGTTCCGCACCTCGGACCAATCCAGGCGGGGATAGGTCGCCAAATCGCTGCGCTCCGAACAGATCGCGATCCGCCGCTCCTCGTACAGCGGCACCCGCCGCATGCCGGATGGCCGAATATCACCGCGCACCAAGGCGATATCGATGACATTGTTACGCAGCGCGGCCACCGGATCGTCGACGCGGACCATGGTGACCGTACCGCCGGTGGTCTCCTCGAAGCCCGCCACCGCGTCCTGTGCCCACGGATCGGGCAGCAGCCAGGCGAATCCGAGCCGCAGCACGATCCGCTTGCGCGCGACGTCGAGTGCCTGATCCACCGCCGCGAGCACTCGTTCGGCCTGTGTCAGGAATTCCGCGCCGGTCTCGGTGAGATGCACCTGCCGAGAAGACCTGTCCAGCAAACGAATTCGCAGTATCGCCTCCAGCTGTCGCACCGTCCGGCTCAGCGCGGGCTGGGTGATCAGCAATTCCGCGGCGGCCGCGGTGAACGAGCGGTGCCGGGCCACCGCGGTGAACGCCCGGAGATGACGCAGTTCGACCTCCACTGCGTTAAGCCTACGCTCAACTATTCCGGAGAGGCATAGATGGTGCTCGTAAGGCATTTCACAAGCACGCCGCCCGCGCATAGGTTCAGAGGGATGCCCGATGAAGGAGTGCTGCCATGGCCGTCGCGGTGACCACCGATCTCGTCGATCGCCGGGCGGCCTGGCATACGGTCGCCCGCGCCGGGGTCGCACTGGTGGCGGCGATGGGCGTCGGGCGGTTCGCGTACACGCCGATCCTGCCGATCATGCACGCGCAGGCCGGAATGTCGGCGCAGACCGGCGCGCTGGTGGCCACCGGAAACTACGTCGGCTATTTCGCCGGGGCGGTCGCCGCGGTGCTCGCACCGCGAATCGCGGTGTCCCGCAACGCATGGCGGGTGGCATTGCTCGCACTGGTGCTCTCGATGGCCGCGATGCCGTTGTCGCGCAACGGCATCGCCTGGTTCGCGCTGCGGCTGATAGCGGGCGCGACCAGCGCGTTGATCCTGGTGTTCGCGCTGCATGCGGTCGCCGCGGTGGCCGGAGGACGAAAGGTGCTGGCCGGGTGGGCATTCGGCGGTGTCGGTGTCGGCATCGCGCTCTCCGGCGCGCTGGTCCTCGCGCTGGAGCACGCCTCGTGGCGCGCGACGTGGTCGGCCTGCGCCGTACTCGCGGCGGCCTGCGCCGTATACGCCTGGCCGCTGGTCGTAGCCGAACCCGCCGCGGCGACTTCCGCACCGCCACAGCATGATCCGACGGGGCGCGCACCCGGGTTCGGTGCGCTGATGACCAGCTACACCCTGGAGGGCGTCGGCTACATTATCGCGGGCACCTTCCTCGTCGCCGCCGTCCAGCGCACCGCACCGGCCGAAATCGGCAGCGCCGCATGGATTCTGGTCGGCCTGGCGGCCTTCCCGTCCACCGTGCTGTGGACCCGCCTCGCGCACCGGTTCGCCGAGCGCACACTGCTCGTCATCGCGCTGGCCGCCCAATCCGTCGGTATGGCACTGCCCGCCCTATTGGGCGGCATGGTCGCGGCCATGGTGTCGGCGGTGCTGTTCGGCGCGACCTTCATGGGCATCGTCGCGCTGGCCACCGGTATCGGCACGCACCTGCGCGGTCCGCGCGCGGTCGCGCTGCTGACCACCGGATACGCGGCGGGTCAGGTGCTCGGGCCGCTGCTCGCCGCGCCGCTGCTGCACAGCGGTTACCGGCAGGCACTGCTGCTCGGGGCCGGTCTGGTGGCGGCATCGCTGGTCGCGGCCCTCGGGATACGCAATCGCCGATAGGTCGACGATATATACAAAGACGGCCGCGCGGAGTAGGTTGTAAGGCATACCTTATTACCGATAGTCGGAGGTTGTCCTATGGCCCGGGCCCGCACCACCCTCACCGTGTTGCGCACCGAACAGCTCACCCCGCACCTGATCCGCATCCACTTCGGCGGTCCGGGCTTCGCTGCGTTCAAACCGAATGAATTCACCGACGCCTACGTCAAATTCATCTTCCCGCGCGACGGCATCGAGGTGCTGCGCACCTACACGGTGCATTCGATCGACCCGGATGGCGAAACCTTGGCCGCCGACTTCGTCTTCCACGGCTCCGATGGCATCACCGGACCGTGGGCGGCCAAGGTCCAACCCGGTGAAACGATCGATCTGTACGGGCCGGGTGGTGCGTACGCGCCCCGCCCCGACGCGGATTGGCATCTGCTGGCCGGTGACGAGGCCGCACTGCCCGCCATCGCCGCCGCACTCGCCGCACTGCCGCCGGACGCGCGCGGCCGGGCGTTCGTCGAGGTTACGGGTCCGGAAGATGAACTGCCGCTGCGTAAACCGGACGGCGTCGAGTTCACCTGGCTGCACCGCGGCACCGCCGAGCCAGGCGAACTCCTCGCCGCCGCGGTCCGGAAAGCGCCGTGGGACAACGGGAATGTGCAGGTCTTCATCCACGGCGAGGCCAAATCGGTGATGCACGACCTGCGCCGCTATATCCGCAAGGAGCGCAATGTGCCCGCGGAATGGGCGAATTCGATCTCCGGCTACTGGCGGCGCGGCCGCACCGAGGAAGGCTTCCGGGAATGGAAGCGCGACCTCGCCGCCGCCGAATCGGCCCCGGCGACGGCGTAGCACGGCCGGTCCCCCACTCCGGCAACCGAATTCGGCGGTCAGTCGGTGCGCGGACGAGTGAGGGTGAACCGGTCGACGGGCGTCGGATCGTCGGCGGGTCCGGTCAGCGCGTAATAGGTCGCCTTCATGGTGGTCCTACCGCCGCGCTGCCCCGGATCGACATCGAAAACCACGAAGCCGTAAGGGTCCACCCGGTCGCGGAACGCCGACCACGGCGCATCCTCCTCGACGTAATTCTGTGCCTTGCGGCGGATCGCCGGATCGTAGGCGCCGACGCTCATCAGCACCCGCGCCCGCGGCGTGTCGTAGAGCGTCTGATTCGACGGCGTCGAGGTACCGCCGCCGCCGATCACCAGGTGCACCGTACCCTTCGAGGTGTCGATCTCGTCGGACGAGGAAACCGGTGCGGGCGTGAGGGTTTCGGTGCCGAGCACGCCGCGCACCGCATGCGCGCGCTCGTAGTGGTGCTCGTGCCCGCAGACCACCAGGTCGACACCGTATTTGTCGAACAGCGGCAACCACTCCTGCCGGATGCCGAGGTCGGCGCCGTTACCGGTGCGCGAGGTGGAGAACGCGGTCTGGTGCATGCACACCACCACCCAGTCGATACCGCGATCCGCCCGCGCCTTCGCCAATTCCGCCTCCAGCCAACGCTTCTGGGCGCCGCCGGAATAGCCGTGCACGTAGGAGTTGCCGCCGTCCTGCAGGCAGATATCGTCGTTGGCCAGGCTGATCACCCGTACCGCGCCCGCGGTGAACGAGTACCACAGCCCGCGGGTCTCCGGATCGGATCCGGAGTCGGGCAGCGCGAAATAGGCCTGGTACGCACCGAATCCGATCGGCCCGTTACCCAATTCGTTCTCGTGGTTGCCCGGCGCGGGCATCCACGGCCGGTAGCGCGCGGAGCGGGAATTGCTGTCGAACCAGTCCGACCAGGTGCGGACCCGGTCGGTGGCCAGGTCCGCGTAGCAGAGGTCGCCGTTGATGAGATTGAACAGCGGCGCGAATTGTTCGATGCCCGCGGTGATATCGCCCGCGGCCGGGGTGCCGCGGTTATCGTTGGTGAACGTCCCGTTGACCTGCTTGGTGAGCGTCGGGGTCGCCTGATCGCCGAAGCTGGTGAAGCGGAACGCCGCCCGGCCGCGCGGCGCGGTGCGCAGGGTGCCCAGCTCGGGCGTCGTGCCGTCGTGCACCGCCGCGTAGACGTAGTCGGTATCCGGCGTCAGCCCGGTGATTCGGGCGTGGTTCACCCGAATCTCCCGCTGCGACTTGCCGTCCCGGTAGGTCACCGTCCGCGCCTGGAAGACCTGTCCGAAACCACCGTTCGGCGAACCGAGCAGCACCCGCGGATTGTCGACGGGCACACCGGTGTGCCAGGACACCACCGCCTCGGTGGCCGCGTCGGAGCCGAACTGCAGATGCAGCCCGCCCACCCGTGGCGCACCGGCCCGATCCGGCCGCCGCCACAGGTCGGGTCCGCTCGTTTTGCCGAAAAGGACCGCGCCGCCGCCGATTCCGGCCGCGCCGCCCACCACCGCGGCCGCCCCCGCCGCGCCGAACAGCGTCCGGCGATTGAATCTGCGCGGCTCGGCCGCGATGCCCGGCGACTGTTCGTTCTCGTCCACCCGGATGTCCTATCGCGAGGTCGCGAACGGCGGGCGAACTGTTCGTGAACGCCGGGCCGGATCCGGCGGCACCGGCAATACCGCGATCCGACGCAAACAATCATGGTGGCGGTATTTTCCGGAGGTTCAACATCCGTTCATTTGGACCGGCGCATGATTACGGGCGTCCGCGCGGCTCGGTGCAGGGTCGGCGTCGCGGACGTGCGTTACTAGGACCAGGAGGTCACATGTCAACCATCCGGGGCAGCAGGAACTCTGCCCGTCGGACCCGGCTCGCCGTCGCGTCCGCGGCTCTGCTCGCGCTCACCGCGACGTCGTGTTCGAGCAGTTCCGACCAGGCGTCGGGACCCGAAACCGCGACGCCGATCAAGCATCTGGTGGTGATCTTCCAGGAGAACGTGTCCTTCGATCACTACTTCGGCACCTACCCGAACGCGGCCAACACCGACGGCACCAAGTTCACCGCGAAACCGGATACGCCGAAGGTCGACGGCCTCACCCCGGATCTGTTGACGCACAACCCCAACAAGTTCCAGCCCGTCCGGCTCGGCGGCCCGAATCAGCAGATCACCTGCGACCAGGACCACGAGTACAAGGACGAGCAGCTCGCCCTCAACGGCGGCAAGATGGACCAGTTCGTCGAGCACACCGGGGTCTCCGAGGGCAAGGACTGCAAGGCGCCGCTCTACGGCCCGCAGGGGCTGGTGATGGGCTACTACGACGGCAATTCGGTGACCGCGCTGTGGAACTACGCGCAGCACTACTCGATGAGCGACAACTCGTGGGCCACCACCTTCGGCCCGTCGACGGTCGGCGCGCTGAACCTGGTCGCCGGCCAGACCCACGGGGTGGTCAAGTCGGTGCCGCCGTCGGGCCAGCCCTTCCCCGCCGACACCGTGCTGGACAACGCGGGCAACGGCCAGGGCACCGTGGTCGGCGATCCGCAGCCGTACGGCGACGACTGCTCGAGCCGCGACACCGTCCAGCTGACCGGCACCAATATCGGTGACCTGCTGAACAAGAAGAACGTCACCTGGGGCTTCTTCCAGGGCGGCTTCAAGCCGACCGACAACAAGAACGGCAAGGCCGTCTGCGGCGCCACCCACAATGTCGGCGTCGAACTCGGCGGCACCGGCAAGTCGGGTGACAAGCCGTTCGACACCAAGGGCGATTACATCCCGCATCACGAGCCCTTCCAGTACTACGAGTCGACCGCGAACCCGCACCACCTGCCGCCGAGTTCGGTAGACAAGATCGGCCAGAACGATCAGGCCAACCACCAGTACGACCTGTCCGATTTCTGGGCGGCCGCCGATGCGGGCCACCTGCCCGCGGTGAGCTACCTCAAGGCCCCCGGCTACCAGGACGGCCACGCCGCGTACTCGGATCCGCTGGACGAGCAGCGCTTCCTCGTCGAATCCATCAACCACCTGCAGAAGCTGCCGGACTGGAAGGACACCGCGGTCGTCATCGCCTACGACGACTCCGACGGCTGGTACGACCACAAGGCCCCGCAGCTGGTGATGAATTCGGCCTCGGAGCAGGACGGCTACAGCGGCCCTGGTGTGTGCGGTGACGCGAAGGCCAAGCCCGCCAAGTACCAGGGTCGTTGCGGTTACAGCCAGCGGCTGCCGCTACTGGTGATCTCGCCGTACGCCAAGTCGAATTTCATCGACCACACGCTGACCGATCAGGCGTCGGTCCTGCGCTTCATCGAGGACAACTGGAAGACCGGCCGGATCGGCGACGACTCCTACGACGAGAAGGCGGGCGCGCTGGACGCGATGTTCGACTTCTCCGGGAAGACCCAGCCCACCCTGCTGCTCGACCCGAAGACGGGTGCGCCGCAGCAGTAGCGCATGCGTAAGGCCCCGGCTCCGAAATCGCTTCGGAGCCGGGGCCTTTCGTTGAAAGCACTCAAACGCCGTGCGAGCGTACGTATTCGATGGCCGCGAAGGTGGCCGCGGTGTAGGCGGACGGGTCGGTCAGGAATACATCATGCGCCGCGTCCAGCTCGAATACCTTGGCGTTCAACAGCGCGGCGAGCTCGCGCTGATCGTGCGGCGGCACCGCGCCGTCCCTGGCGGTGATCACCGACGAAACCGGCAGTCCGGCAAGGTCTTGCGCATGCGGGCGGAAGTCGAAATCGTATTCGGCGAGTATCACGTCGACGATCACCCGCGGATGGCAGAGCACGAGTTCGCTACGCAGCCACGGCCACCACGCGGCGTTCTGCGAACCGCGCGAACGCACGTGCCGGAAGTAGGCCACCGGAGCCGAGCGGCCGAAACCCCGCCGATTGTGATCGGCCAGCGGCCGCAGCGCGCGGAACAGCACCCGGCCGAATTTGTCCGCGGTGCTGTCGAAAGCCATTGCGGTGGCCTGGAATACCAGCCCGGCCACCCGATCACGATGGCGCAGTGCGAATTCCAGCCCGACCGGGCCGCCGAGCGAATACCCGCACACCACCACCTTCTCGACGCCGAGCGCGTCGAGCACCGCGGCGGCGTCGTCGGCGCACTGCGCGATATCGAATCGCGTGCCGCGCTTGAGCGGCAGACCGCGACCGTGCCCGCGCATATCCATCGCGACGATGCCGTACTCGTCGGCGAGCGGCTGCATCACGTGACAGAAGTTCACGTCGGCGGTGATCGCCCAACCGTGCAGCAGCAGTATCGGCGTCTCCCCCTCGGCGACGCGCGCGACCACCCGCTGGCCGTCGGCGAGATCGATCCGGCGCCACGGCGGCAGCTGTGCGGGCGCGGCCTCGGCCCCCGGCACCCACAGCTGTGCGCGCCGACGAGAGGAACCACTCAACCGTCCAACTCCGCTGCCCATATCTCGACCGTAGTCGATCCCCGCGAACCGCGGGCGGCGGCGATGTCGATCTGTCCGACACCTGCATTCGGTCCGTGACCTGCGCTTCGGCTCGTGTTCACCCGGCGCGACCGGTGGCCGGACGGCTGCTGCCCGCCCGGCCGCCGCGGCATTACTGGTTCGTGCGCAGCGCCTCCTCCACGAACCGCGTCGTGTAGGTGTCGGCCAGCCTGATGCGATCCCGCACCGGGGCGACGTTGCGCGAATACTTGCCGAGGATCGTCAGAACATTCTGGGCGCCTTCGGCTTTCATCAGCCCGTCACCATTGAACATGCCGATGGAATCGCGCACGGACCGCACGTACAGATCCTTGCCCGCATTGGCGTACTGCGGCGGCATCTTGGCGGCGATCTCCTCCGGGGAGTGCCGTTTGATCCACCGCAGCGTCTGCACGAACGAGGTGGCCAGCTTCTGCACGATATCCGGATGCGATTCGACGGTCTCGCACCGCATGTACAGCGAGGTCGCCGGGTACAGCCCGCCGAGCGCGGCCCTGGTGCCCGCCTCGTTGCGCATATCGACCAGGATGCTCGCGTCACCGGATTTCACCATCTGCGCGACGGTCGGGTCGGTGGTCATGCCCGCGTCGATGCCGTTGTGGTTCATACCGGCGATGAACGTCTGTCCCGCACCGACTTTCACCCGGTTGTAGTCGGCGGTGGACATACCCTCCTGGCCGGTGAGCGCCTGGGTCAGGAAGTCGGTGGACGATCCGAGCGAGGTGACGCCGAGGTTCTTGCCGCGCAGATCCCGCACCGACTTTATCCGCGCCGCATCGGCTTTCGAGACCAGCTCGACCTCGCCGGGCACATCGGAGAACTGCACCACCGATTTGATGCACTGATCTTTGGCCTGTAGGTCGATGGTGTGGTCGTAGAAGCCGATCACGCCCTGTACGTCACCGGTCAGCAGCGCGGTTTCGGCGGTGGCGCCGGACTGTTCGCCCATCAGCTTCACGTCGATATCGTTCTGCTCGAAGAAGCCGAGTTTTTCGGTGAGCATGGCGGGCAGATAGATCACCTTCTCCAGCCCGCCGACCATAATGGTGATCTGCGGCCGGCCGCCCGCCATCGGAATGGTCCGTGAGTCACGGCATCCGGTGGCCAGCAGCAGTGCGGCGACGGCCACCAGTGCGATCGCGAAATGCTTGGTGTACCTCATATCTCAGATCCCGTGGCCCGACTGCGCCTGCGACGGACGCCATTTCAGCAGTCGCGCCTCGGCGACGCCGATCGCCCACTCGGCGATCAGCGCGATCACCGTGATGATGATCATGCCCGCGTAGATGCCCGCCGAATCGAAGGTGCCCTGCGCATTGCTGATCAGCAGGCCCAAACCCTTACTGGCGCCCGCGTATTCGCCGACCACCGCGCCGATCAGCGCGAAGCCGAACGCGGTGTGCAGGCTGGACAGGATCCAGGTGGTCGCGCTGGGCAACACGATGGTGCCGAGCACCTGCCGCCTGCTCGCGCCGAGGATGCGCGCATTGTTGATGACATTGCCGTCCACCTCGCGGGCGCCGGTGAACGCGTTGAAGAACACCGCGAAGAACACCAGCACCACCACCGTCGCCACCTTGGATTGCAGGCCGAGGCCGAACCAGATGATGAACAGCGAGGCGAGCACGATGCGCGGAACGGCGTTGAGCGCCTTGATGAACGGCGCGAGCACCTCGGCCCAGTACCGGCTGCGGCCGAGCAGCGTGCCGAGCACGATACCGGCGACGGTGCCGACGACGAAACCGAGCACGGCCTCCTGGACGGTAGTCAGGATCTGCAGCCAGATGGAGCCGAATTGCGTTCCGTCGGTGAACCATTCGACAAGTCGCTGCCAGATCAGCGAGGGTTTGGAATAGAAGAACGGGTCGATCCACAGCGTCGCGGTGAGCTCCCAGGAGCCCAGCCACAGCGCGATCAGCGCGATCCGCAGGCCCCACGTTCGAATCCGCTTGCGCCGTACATTATTTCGTACGCGGGCCAGAATTTCGTGATCCGGCTCGTTGAACGGGACCACGGCAGGCAGCACATCATGCGACACGGGAGGCCCCCTGAGCTCGGGCCGCCTCGACCTGATCGCGCAGCGTCCGCCAGATTTCGGAATAGATGTCGCGGAACTCCCCGGTGAGCCGCACCTCCTCCACATCGCGCGGACGATCAAGTGCGACAGGGAAATTCCCGCAGATGGTGGCCGGACTCGCGGTCATCACGATCACCCGGTCGGCCAGCACGATGGCCTCCTCCAGATCGTGGGTGACGAAGATGACGGCCGCGCCGGTACCGGCCCACACCCGCAGCAGTTCGTCCTGCATCAGCTGACGCGTCTGCACGTCGAGCGCGCTGAAAGGCTCGTCCATCAAGATGATTTCGGGCTCGTTGACCAGCGTCTGCGCCAGCGCGACCCGCTTGCGCATACCGCCGGAGAGCTGATGCGGGTAATAGTTCTCGAAGCCCGCCAGGCCCACCTTGACCACCCAGGCCTTCGCCCGTTCGCGCGCTTCGGATTTCGGCGCGCCGCGCAGCCGGGGGCCGAGCGCGACATTGTCGAGCACGCTCTTCCACGGCAGCACCGCGTCCTGCTGGAACATATAGCCGACGCCGTCGGGAATTCCATGAACGTCCTTGCCGTGCACCATGGTTCGGCCCGCGGAGGCCGGTTCGAGCCCGGAGACGAGGGATAGCGTCGTCGATTTGCCGCATCCGGTCGGCCCGACGACGGCGACGAATTCGCCTGGGGCAACTTGAAGATCGAGATTCTTGACGGCCGTGTGAATGCCGCCGTTCGAGCTCGGAAATCGCTTCGTCGCGCCGCGCAGCTCGATGAGTGGAACGGTCATGCTGTTGTAACTCCTACAGATTGGTAAACGGGAAGTTACGTGGCTTGGCTCACATGGCCGCCGTTTTGCTCACAAGGTGCGCAAACCGCACAATTCGCCACTTTCGCACATTGTGCTCATCGGCCGATTGGTGCATTAAGCTGCGGGAATGGCCAGAGCGGGATCACCGGCCTTCCGGTTGCGCACCCAGGTGCTGATATTGCAGATCGTGATCGTGACGCTGACTCTCGGCGTCGCGTTCGCGGTCTTCGGCTATGTCAGTGACCGGCGTCTCGGTGATGCGTACGGTCAGCGCGCGCTCGCCGTCGCCCGCACCGTCGCCGCCGATCCGCAGGTGCGCGCCGAGGTCGCCCGGTACGCGCCGGGCACCGCGCTGCCCGAACCCGAGCTGCGCCGCCAGCTGGCGGCGGGCCCGCTGGAACAGATAGCCGTCGAGGCCACCCGGCGCACCGGCGCGCTGTTCGTCGTCATCACCGACGACGCCGGGATGCGGCTGGCCCACCCCGATCTGGATCGGCTCACCGAACGGGTGAGCACCGATCCGTCGGTCCCGCTCGGCGGCGGTGAGGAGATCACCACCGAACGCGGCACCCTCGGCAATTCGGTGCGCGCGAAGGTGCCCGTGCTGGAACCCGATTCGGATCGGGTGGTCGGCGCGGTGAGCGTCGGCATCTCCACCGAGGCGCTGCACGGCCAGCTGCTCGACGACCTGCGTACCGCCGCTCTACTGGTGGCCATCGCCTTGGTATTCGGCATCATCGGCTCGGCACTGCTGGCCCGCCGCTGGCGCGGGCTCACCCTCGGCCTGGAACCCAACGAACTCGCCGAACTGGTGCGCGGCCAGGCCGCGGTGCTGCACGGCATCGGGCGCGGGGTGCTCGCCGTCGATTCGCGCTGGCGCACCACCTTCGTCAACGACGAGGCGCGCAGGCTGCTCGGCATCGACGCCGAACTCGGCCAGCCGGTCGACGAGATCGGGCTCACGCCACGGGTACTGGAGGTGTTCCGGGCGCTGGACTCCCAGCCGACCCCGGCCACCGTCGGCTCGCATATCGTCGTGGTGGCCGCCCGCCCGGTCAGCCGGGACGGGCACGACCTCGGCGCGGTGCTCACCGTGCGCGACCGCACCGATGTCGAGGCGCTCACCAGACAGCTCGACGCGGTGCAGACGATGAGTACCGTGCTGCGCGCCCAGCGTCACGAATTCTCCAACAAACTGCACCTGCTCAGTGGGCTGCTGCACGGCGGGCGCACCGAGGAGGCCGCGCACGTCGTCGACGAATTGGTCGGCGCGGGCCCGCTCGGCGCGGCGACACCCGGAATCGACGCCATCCACGACACCTATCTGCAGGCCTTCCTCGCCGCCAAGGCGGCGCACTCGCGCGAGAGCGGGGTGCAGCTGACGCTCGGCGCGAACACCTGGGTGGCGGGCAGCGTCGCCGACCCGGTCGACGTCACCACCGTGCTCGGCAATCTGCTCGACAACGCCATCGAGGCGGCGCGCATCTCCGACAATTCGGTCAAGCAGGTGGATGTGGAACTGCTGCAAGAGGATTCGACGCTGCACATCGTGGTGGCGGACAGCGGTGACGGGGTGGCGCCCGAGGTGGTCGACACGCTGTTCACCGAGGGCGTCTCCACCCGGACCGACCCGGCGGACGGGCAGGCGGCGCCGACGGGGTGGGTCGGCGCGGGCGTGCCCGGCGGCCGCGGCGTCGGCCTCGCGCTCATCCGCCAGATCGCCCGCGCGCACGGCGGCGATGTCCGGCTCGCCGCACCGCGCGGCACCAACCCGCCGCTCACCGGCGCCGAATTCATTGCCCGACTACCCGGAGTCCTTGTAGACAGCGAGATGCCATGGCCGCAACAGATCTGACCGTAATGGTGGTGGACGACGACTTCCGCGTGGCGAATCTGCACGCCGGAATCGTCGAATCCATCGCCGGTTTCACCATCGGGGGCACCGCGAACACGGTGCGCGCCGCCCGCGATATCGTCGCGGCGAAACACATCGACCTGGCGCTGGTCGATGTCTACCTGCCGGATGGTTCCGGAATCGATCTGGTGCGCGAATTATCCTGCGAAAGCATGGTTTTGACGGCGGCGACGGAAAGCGCGACGGTGCGCGCCGCGATCGCCGCCGGTGCGCTCGCCTTCCTGGTGAAACCGTTCCCGCACACCATGCTCGCGGCCCGGCTCGCCGGCTACGCCCGCTACCGGCGCATCCTGGCCACCCCGCAGGTGGACAACGGACGGGTCGAATCGGCGCTGCAGGCATTGCGCCCCGCCGCGCTGCCGACAACGGGCAACTCGGCCACCTCACCGACGAAAGACCTTGTGCTGCATACGATCATGGATTCCGAGGCGCCGCTCTCGGCGGGTGAGGTCGCGGTGGCGATCGGCATCTCGCGGGCCACCGCGCAGCGGTACCTCGCCGCGCTGGTCGCCGCGGGCACGGTGAGTATGCGATTGCGCTACGGCACCACCGGACGACCGGAGCAGGAGTATTCACCGTCCCGGCGGCGCTGAAATCCGAGGTGTATCAAGGGATCCGAGGCGTATCAAGGCCGGATCCGCGCGGGCAGCGTGGCGGGACCGTGCAGCACATTGTTGTCGGCGTAGGCGATGCTGCCCGTCGCCTCCAGGCGACCGCGGGCCAGCAGCATCGTCAACGCGATCGTGGCCTCCAACCGGGCCAGCGGCGCGCCGAGGCAGAAATGCGGTCCCGCACCGAACGAAAGATGGTGCGCCCCAGGACGATTCAGAAGGAATGCGTCCGGGTCGGGGTAGACGTCCGGATCGCGATTGGCCGCCGCCACCAATGCGATGGCCAGGTCGCCCCCGGCGATCTCGTATCCGGCGAAGGTGGTCGACGCCAGCGCTAGACGGGGCACGAACTGGACCGACGGATGCATCCGCAGCGTCTCCTCCACGATCGCGCCGACCAGCTCGGGGCGATTCCGCCCGGCCGCGTACAGATCCGGTTCCCGGATCAGTTCGGCGATCGCGTTGCCGATGAGGTTGACGGTCGTCTCGTGCCCGGCCAGCAGCAACAGTTCACAGGTGGCGACGAATTCGTCCGGAGCGAGGGCGTCACCGGCCACACCACCGTCCTCGGCGACCAGGCGGCTCACCAGATCCCGGCCCGGATGGCGCAATCGCTGCGCCCGCAGCGCCAAGAAATACTCGGCGAACATGCTGTGCGCGAGGTCACGCCGGGCCAGCACCTCCGGTGGCTGATGAGTGTCGAGGTCCGGATCGAACGCCAAGGCCAGATCGTGGGACCAACCCGGAAACAGCGACCGGTCCGCGGCCGGTATCCCGAGCAATTCGCAGATGACCGTGACCGGTATCGGGCGGGCGAACTCGGCGACCAGGTCCGAATCCCCCGCATCGACAACGGCATCGAGCAAATCGCCGACGATGCGCTCGATCCGCGGGCGCAGGCCCTCGACCGTGCGCGCGGTGAACGCCGCGGACACCAGACGCCGCAATCGGGTGTGCTCCGGCGGATTCAGGAACAGGAACGACCGGATGGTGGCCGCGCCGTCCCGGCCGTGCCCGAACGCGGGATCGCGTAGCAGCCGCGCACAGTCGGCATGACTCAGGAATAGATGCGCCCCCTTGTCGTGCAGGCTTGCCCCCTGGTCGCGCAGCTTCCGGTAGTGACGGTAAGGATCGGCGCGGATCGCGGGATCGAACAGCCCCCACAGCTCCATGAGATCTACCTCTTCGCCGCGTTGGGGATTTCGCCGGAACAATTCATATTGACCTGCGCCACAACGAGTGTCAATGTGAGGTTGGGCCGTTTCGGCCCACATAGCCGTGCGGCCTACCACGAACATTTCCGTGTAAAAGCAGGCACGATCATGAAAGAAATCATGGCGCTGCGAGATACGCGCCAAGAACAGTTCACCCGGCACCCCTTCTTCCACTGGCTACAGTCGAGTCCGCTCCCGCCGCAGCAGCGGCTGCGGTTCGCGCCGATGGGCGCCTTCTTCATCATGCAGTTCCGCGACATGAACCGATGGGTGCTCCGATTTCCCAAGCCGCGCAACGAGTTCGAATGGGTCATCGATCTCGGCACCTGGGAGGACGAGAAGCACTCACGCATGTTCCTGGAGGACTGGGACAAACTCGAATTGGACCGGCGGCTGAACTGGCGGACCAGCGATATGCTCTGGTGGCTGTTCCTCTCGCCGGAGCAGGAGGTATTCCGGCGCAGCGGAATCGAATTCGTCTCGCTGGCGGTCGAGGACGACGATGACGCGCTGGTCCGGTTCGGGCATTCCGAGGCGGGTGAGGCCGCCGGACATGTCTTCCTGGACAACACCTCTCGGGTCGCCGCGGAGCTGACCCGGAGCACCGGCCTGGACTACCGCTATTTCGGCACCTACCACCTCGATCTGGAGACCGGGCACGTCGGCAATGTCGAGGGCGTGTTCGAGGACCACATCCTCGATCCGGATCGCCGCGCGCGGACCGCGGCGGTATGCACCAGGATGGCCGATATCTTCGATCGGATCTTCGACGCCTTCCTCGACTACGCCGAGCGGTATGTCGAAACCGATACCACGCCGACGCGGCCCGCGCCGCGCCCCCGAGCCCTCGCGAACTGGAATGCCCCGCCGCTACACGTGATTCCGCTCGACAACCGGGACGCGCTCGTCGCACAGCACCTGGAGATGCGCAAGGCCCGCGCCGCAGCGCACCCGTTCTACGGGTGGCTGCGCGCGGACGACGGCATCCGGCCCTCGGCCCGGCTCCGGCGCTTCATCCCGATGTGGCTGATGGACATATTCGGCTACCGGGATCTCAACAAATACGCCATGCCCTATCGGGCGGCGGCCGATCCGGCGCGCCGCGCGATCAACGACTGGGCCGCCCGCCTTTCCGCGCACAGCGATCTGTTCCTCACCGATTGGGACACACTGGAACTCGACGATCTGCTCGGGTTCTCCGCATCGCAGGCCCTGCGATTCATCTTCCTCGATCCGGATATGGACCTGCACCGCGAGCATATGATCGAATTCGCCGAATTGGCGCTGCGGCACGATGATCCGGCGGTGCGCTGGTGGCTGATGACGGCGCTGGAGTCGACCGGGGAGGAATTCTTCCGCCAGACCTCCCGGCTGGCGCGGGCGATCGAACACGAGACCGGCAAACAACTGGACTACCTGTCCGGCAGACATGATCCGCCGACGAGCCCGGCCGGACCGCATCGCCCACCCGCCCGGCTCAGCAGGACGACGCAGGAGCTGGCGATACATCTCGTCGACGTCGTCTTCGATTCGATGGAGAGCCAGCTCTGGCGCTCGCTCGCCATCGCGCGGGCCGACAAGTTCGGCGCGTCCGCGTAACGGAGATTCAGTCCGCGAGGTGCGGAAGTCGTTGCGCCGCAATGGATTGCAGCTGGCCGCGGAGCGCATCGGCATCCGGGCCGAAGATCTGTTCGTCGGTGTCGTTGACGATGCGGATGGCGCGCCCGGCCACCTCGCGGCCCTTCGGTGTGACCGCGAGGCGCAGCGCGCGGGCGTCGTCGGGGTCGATATGCCGTTCGACGAAACCGCTTTCGGCCAGCGCCCGGATCACCCGTGAGCCCATCATCCGATCGGCCCCGGCCATATCGACCACCTGCTGTTGGGTCGGCAGTTCGCCGTGGCGGGACAGCCAGCCGGTGGAGGCGAGCAGGTTGAACTGGGTGAGGGTGAGCCCGAGCGGGCGCAGGTTCCGCTCGACCGTCGCCCGCCATTCCAATGCGGCATGATGCAGCCAGAATCCGGGACTCATCAGCGGGCCGCGCGGTTCAGCCACGGTCGGCGTCCTCCTTCGCGATGGTCAGGCGTCGCGCCTCCTTTTCCAGCGCGGCCATGGTCAGGCGCATATCGGTGCGAATCCCCCGCTCCCAGATAAGCCGGAAGACCGGGACGAACGGTCCGTGCACCTCCATGCGCTTGGCGACTCGGACAGTACCGTCGCCGAGCGGGTCGTAGGTGTAGTGGCCGCGGATCTTGCCGAACGGGATGGCCGCCTCGCTGGTCCACGACCGCTTCGGTTCGACCGCCACCAGCGTGAACGGCCCGGCGGGCGCACCCTTGGGCTTCACCCATCCCTTAGTGCCCGGCTCGAACGGGCCGTCGATGCGGGCGGCCTGCTCGTGTGGATCCCAGGACGGCCAGTTCTCGACATCGGTGGCGGCCTGCCAGATCTGCGCGATCTCCCCGGTGATGACGGATTCTTCGGCGATGACGTACATCTGGGCAACTCCTTACTTGTTGTTGCGACAACAGTAACTGTTGTCGCAACAACAAGTCAACGATATGGCCGCAATCCCCCTTGACGCACTCGCCTAAACCGGCAGTGTAAGCATGAACTCCGCACCCGAATCGGTTGGCAGACAAGCCAATTCGCCACCATGCGCGCGGGCGTAACCGCGCGCGATGGGCAGCCCGAGGCCGGACCCACCCGTGGCTCGGCCGCGATCGCGATCGAGCCGGACCAGCCGATCGAAGATGCGTTCCCGCTCGGCATCCGGGACACCGACACCGGTATCGGTGACCAGCACCTCAGCGGTATCGGCACGACGACCGATCGACACCGTGACGCGGCCACCGGAAGGCGTTGCGCGACAGGCATTGTCGAGCAGATTGGCCAGGATCTGGCTGATCCGCGCCGGATCCGCGCCGACGGTCACCTCATCGCCGTCGACGGCCACCGTCAGCTCCGGATGCTGGACCGCGACCCGGTCCACCTGGGTCTGCGCCAGCGCGCGCAACTCCACCGGCTCCCGGTGCAGGTCCAGCGCACCCGCATCGATCCTGGCCAGATCCAGCAGATCGTCGACGAGCCGTCCGGCCCGGTGCGCCTCGCGCACCAGCAGCAGGTGCAGCCGCTCCCGCTCCTCGGGATCGGCGTCGGGCGATTCGCGCAGCACCGCCTCGGCCACCGCGGCGATTCCCGTGATGGGCGTGCGCAATTCGTGCGCGGCGTCGGCGACGAAGGTGCGGGTGCGCTCCTCGGCGGCGATGGCGCGCGCCTCCGCCCCCTCCAGCTCGTCCAGCATGTCATCGAAAGCCGCCGCGGTGCGGCCCAATTCGGTGTCGGCCCGGGTCGGCGCGAGCCGAATTCCCCTGCGGCCGTGCGCGATTTCGCGGGCCAGCCGGGTCATGGTGTCCAGCGGCGCGAGCGCGCGGCCGACGCCGATACTCAGCGCCAGCGCCGTCGCCACCAGCGCCGCGGTGCCGGACAGCGCCACCAGCCACCACAGCCGGACCCGCGCGCCCGCGAGTATCCCGGTGTCGACGCCGAGCGTCAGCCGCGCCCTGCCGACGGCCGGGCCGGTCAGCTCGATGGTGCGAGTCCTGGTCTGGCCCTGCGCGATTCGCTTCTCGGTCAGGCTGCCGAGCACCTGTCCGTCGGGCAGCACCAGCCGGGCGCGCACCGACCGCTGGTCGAGTTCGAATACCAACTGCTGCGCCGGAATACCGCGCGCCGACAGCTCCCGCGCCTCACGCATCCGGTCGGTGAGGATCGCGTTCATACCCCGGTCGGCGACCAGCCCGAACAGCGCGTTCGCCAATACGACCAGCGCGGCGAGCGCGATCGCCACCAGCACCACCGAGATCGCGGTGACCCGCCGCCGCAGCGATACCGTCGACAGGCTCGCGGGCCGCCGGATCATGTGCTCACCATCGGCACCCGGCACAACCGCGGACGCATGCGCCGCCAGGCCGGGAGCATCCGCGACCGGCGCGGGCGATTGGGCGTAGCGGCGATCGACGGCGGCATTCGGCGCGGACGCATGCGCCGCGCGGCCGGAACCATCCGGAACTGGCCCGGACGATTCGGCCCAGCGGCCATCGGCGGCGGCATTCGGCGCGGCCCCGGAATCCGAACCGGCGTCAGCGGCATCCGGAACAGGCGCGGGCGATTGGGCAGACCGGCCATCGGCGTCGACCATTGTCCGATGCTATCGACCGGCAGGTCGGCGGTGCACAGCATCGGCGGCTTACTCCGGCGGCTCGGCGGCATCGGCGCGCATGACGAATCCGCGCCCGCGCACCGTGTGGATCAACCGGCCGCCGTGCGCCTCCAGTTTGCGGCGCAGCGCGCTGATGTAGACCTCGACCAGATTATCGTCGTAGTTCTCGTAACCCCATACGGCCGTGAGGATCTGGGTTTTGGTGACGATGCGGTCGCGCTGTTCGGCGAGGTGGCGCAGCACGGCGAATTCGGTGGGGGTCAAGGTGATCGGCGTTCCGGCGCGGGTCACCACACCGGCGTCCGGGTCCACCACCAGATCGCCGACCTGTACGGTGGCCGCGATCCGGCCCAGCCTGCGGCCCACCGCGTCCACCCGGGCGATGAGTTCGGCGAGCACGAACGGCTTCAGCACGTAATCGTCCGCGCCGCTGGACAATCCGCGCAATCGGTCGGGGACGGCGTCGCGCGCGGTCAGCATCAGCACACCGGCGGCGCTGCGGCGGCGGATCACCTCCAGCAGTTGGAAACCGTCGCGGCCGGGCAGCATGATGTCGAGGACGACCAGGTCCGGCCGGAAGTCGGTCAGGTCGTGTTCGAGCCGCTGCCCGTCGGGGCGGGCCAGCACCTCGTGTCCCGCGTCGCGCAGCGCCGCCGCGACCGCCGCCCGGATGGCCGCGCCGTCCTCGACCACCAGCACCCGCGCGCACATCTCGCCTCCTTCGGGCGGGCGGGCCGGATCACTTCGGATGGCACGCCTGCCGGTAGTCCCGGATCGGCTGGAGCGCCGCCTTCATATCGTTGGCCACCGCCGGGTGGCTACGGAAGTATTCGTGGCGCTCCTGCTTGCGTTGATCCTTGGGCAGACCCTTGATCTTCGCCACCTCCGCGGCCACATCGGGGTGTCCGGCCAGATACGCCGACACATTCGACCTGCTCTGGGCCAGCGCCTGGGCGCGGGCCTGCGGATTGCACTGGACGGGATCGGCGGCCGCGGCCCCCGCGCCGAATCCGGTGACCAGCGTCACGCCGAGCACTCCAGCGGCTAGCAGCGCGCCGCCGACGCGTTTCGCACGATTCATGACTTCTCCTCGAATCACTCACTTACCCAACAGATTTCACCTCAGCCATCGGATCTCACGATGACCACTCCTCCACGCTATTACGGATCGCACCCCGATTTTCTGAGGGTCGGCTGAAGAACCGGCGCCCTTGCGTTCGGAACAGTTGTGACTACACAATCATTGTGTGAATACAACTGTTGAGGGGTTGTCGCAGCGCCGAAAGGCGATCATCCTGGCCACCTGCTGTCTGAGCCTGCTGATCGCCTCCATGGACGCGACCATCGTGAACGTCGCCATACCCGCCATCCGCGACCAGCTGCACGCGCCGCTGCCCCGGCTGCAATGGATCATCGACATCTACACCCTCACCCTGGCCAGCCTGCTCATGCTGGCCGGCGCCACCGCCGACCGATTCGGCAGGCGGCGGCTGTTCCGGATCGGGCTGGTGATCTTCGCGCTCGGCTCGCTGCTGTGCAGCCTCGCACCGAATATCGACATCCTGATCGCCGCCCGCTTCGTGCAGGCCATCGGCGGCTCGATGCTCAACCCGGTGGCCATGTCGATCATCACCACGGTATTCACCGGCAAGATGGAACGCGCTCGCGCCGTTGGCATTTGGGGTGCGGTGGTCGGCATCTCGATGGCGCTCGGGCCGATCGTCGGCGGCGGGCTGATCGATTTGTTCGGCTGGCAGTCGGTGTTCTGGATCAACCTGCCGATCTGCGCCGTCGCCGTGCTGCTCACCACCGTCTATGTGCCGGAATCGAAGTCGAACCGGGTGCGCGATATCGATCCGGTCGGCCAGCTGCTGGCCATCGCCTTCATGTTCACGCTGGTCTACGGGCTGATCGAGCGGATGCCCGCGATGTTCGCCGCCGCGGCCGCCGCCATCGCCGCATTCATCTGGTACGAGCGCAGGCGCAGGGATCCGTTCATCGATCTGCGCTTCTTCCGCAGCGTCCCGTTCGCCTCGGCCACCGTCGTCGCGGTCTTCGCCTTCGCGGGCCTCGGCGCATTCCTGTTCACCGGTTCGCTGTATCTGCAGACGGTGCGCGGATATTCGGCGGTGCACACCGGACTGCTGTACGTCGCGATGGCCGCGGCGACGCTGGTGTCCTCGCCGCTGTCCGGGCGGCTCGTCGGACGGCTCGGCACCAAGCCGTCGCTGCTGGTGTCGGGTGTCGCCATGGCGGTCGCCGCGCTCGCGCTGACCCAGCTGACCCCGGATACGCCGATCTGGATGTTGATCGTCGTCTTCGCGATATTCGGCATCGGCTTCGGTTCGGTCAACGCACCGATCACCACCGCGGCCGTCAGCGGGATGCCGCTGGACCGCGCGGGCGCGGCCGCCGCGGTGGCATCCACCAGCCGCCAGGTGGGCGTCAGCATCGGCGTCGCGCTGTGCGGCGTACTCGGCACGACCGGTGTGTGGTGGGTGATCGCGCCGGGCGCCGCGGGCATCGCCATACTCGGGATCGTCGCGAATACCGCATGGGCGCGCCGATCACAGGCGGCGGTCGCCCCGATGCTCGATCAGAAAGTGCTCCAGGATGTCCACTGACGCCCCCACCTCCGACGAGGTCTGGGCCATGCTCACCCACCTCGTGATGGATACCCGCGACCAATGGAAGCGCGCGATATCCGAGCGAACGGGCTTGCAGTTCAGCCGGGTTCGCGTGCTCAAGCGGCTGCGCTCGGGCCCGCTGACCATGTCCCAGCTCGCCGATGCGGCGATGATGGACAAACCGGCGACCACCGTGGTCGTCAACGACCTGGTGGACCGGGGGCTGGTGGTGCGCGAGATCAGCCCGGAGAACCGGCGCTGCAAACTGGTCACCATCACCGAGCGCGGACGCGCGGCGCTGACCGACGCGTACGCGACACCGGATCCGGCGCCGCCCGCGTTGGCGGCGCTCTCACCCGGCGATCTATCCGCGCTGCGCGATCTGCTGCGCAAGATCGAGCGCTGATTCGCTACCCGCTCAACGGATTCCGGCGGTGACCTGATTCGCGGTGGCGATGTAGTCGATGGCGCGGTACAGATCCGGCAGCACCCGGTGCGCCTTGGCCAGCGACTCCGGCGTCGGACGCACCAGATCCGGAATCAGCAGGCAGCGCAGTCCCGCCGCATGCGCGGCGCGCAAACCGTTGGTCGAATCCTCCAGTGCCAGTGCGGTTTCCACCTCGCCGCCGAGTGCGGACAGCGCGGTGAGATACGGCTCCGGATGCGGTTTGCCGTTGGTGACGTCCTGCCGGGTGACCACGACGTCGAAACGTCCGGCCAGCCCGACCAATTCGAGATGGTGGTCGGCCCGCACCCGGGACGAGGAGGTGGCGATGCCCTTCGGAATCCCTTGGCGCTCCAGCTCGTCCAGCAGTTCGAGCGCGCCCGCCTTGGTGGTCAGCCGTCCGCCGTCGACCAATTCGCGCAGATGCACCTCGTGCAGGTCGAAGTACGCTTCGAGCGGGAAATCGGCGCCGTACGACTCGACGGCGAGTTGGCGGCAGCGGTCGGCGGGCACGCCGATCATGCTGCGGCAGAACTCGGTCGGCATCTCGTAGCCGAGTTCGGCGCCCGCGCTCACCAGCGATTCCATCGCCAGGATCTCCGAATCGATGAGCAGGCCGTCCATATCGAAGACGACGGCGCGCACCGGTCGCACGTCGGTCATGCCACACTCCTTTCGAATTCCGTTGTGAGCCTGCGCCGCACGGTCGCGTCGACGCCGTCGCGGCCGAATTCCGCGAGGGCGGCGCCGACCTCGCGCCGCACCCGGTCCGGGTCCGGCCACGTCCCGAATATATCGGTGCGGCGCAGGAACTTCCCAGCCCGGCGCTGCGGATCCGGTTCCGCCGCCGCCGCTTTCAGGCTCTCGGCGTGCTGGTCGATCACCTCCAGCACGGCGCCGGGCCGGTCGGTGAAGGACTGGATCCAGGCCGCGATGAGCAGCGTCGCGGCCGGGGTCGGGCGGCCGGCGGCGATGTTCTCGCACATCGCGCTCACCACCCTCGGCACCATCTTGTCCGAGCCGTTGCGGCCGACCCTGGTCATATCGTGGCAGATCGCCGGATTGCGGAAGCGGCGGATCAGCCCGTCGACGGTGCGGTCCAGCTCGGCGGGCGCCAGCGCCAGCGTCGGGCCCTGCTCGCGCAGCATGAACTGGCGGGCCAGCGCGGCGAGGGTGTCATCGTTGCTGGCCTCGGCGATGGTCCGGTACCCGGCCAGTCCGCCGACATAGGCGAGCAGCATGTGCGATGCGTTGAGCAGCCGCAGTTTGGCCAGCTCGTAGTCGGTGACATCGTCGACGAAATGCGCGCCCGCGGCCTCCCAGAGCGGGCGCTCCCCGTCGAAGTTCTCGATGGTCCAGGTCATGAAGGGTTCGGCGGAGACGGGCGCGAGATCCTCGATACCGCCGAGCCAGTTGCGCGCCACCGCCAGATCGGCCGGGGTGCTCGGCTGCACGATCCGGTCCACCACGCTGTTCGGGAACTGCACGTTGCGGGCGATCCAGCCGGCCAGCGCCTCGTCGCGCAGCCCGGCCAATTCGACCACCGCCGCGCGCAGCTTCCTGCCGTTCTCGCACAGGTTGTCGCAGCTGATCACCACCGGCGGCGTTCCGCCGCGCGCCCGGATCAGCTCGAAGCCGCGCACCAGCATGCCGACCGGGGTGATCGGCGTTGCGGGGCAACGGATGTCGTGATGCACGGCATCGCAGGCGATATCGAGGCGGCCGGTGACCGGGGACAGGCAGTAGCCGGTGGCGGTCACGGTCAGCGTCACGATCTTGATGCGCGGATCGGCCATCCGGGCGGGTACGCCGATCCGGTCGGTGGGGGCGTGCACGGTTTCGGTGATCGAGCCGACCACCTCCACCCGTGCGTCGTCGTCATCGTGCAGCAGCGTGGTGTACAGGTTGTCCTGCGCGCGCAGGGCGTCCACCACCGTCGGGCGCGACATCGCGACCGCGGCGATACCCCAGCGCGGATCGTTCGCCGCCGTCATGGCGTGCTGGGTGAGCAACGCCTGGTGGGCGCGATGGAAGGCACCGCAACCCAGGTGCAGAATTCCGGTGCTCTCGGGAGCGAATCCGGGCCGGACAACACTTTCCGGGAGTCGGGCGAGATTTTCCGCGGAAAGCCGGGGAATTACTCGATCCGCCGAAATTCCCGCCGCTCGTGCGGCGTCGGATCTTATTTTCTTGGCGAGCGCGGTTTGCAGCGGCACACGCATGTGCGGCCTCCGTCCGTTCCGGTAGAAAACGAACTCACCAGTGCCGAGTTCGTCAAACGATCACAGGCCGAATCAGCGTTGAATCGGGTGCGTTCCAGACGGTAAGGCAGGTCGGTTAATTGTTCGACGTGCAGCGTCACAATGACCGCCGAATTCGGCATCTCGGCCGGTCCGCGACGGAATCGTAAACGTTTCATAAAACGCCACGTCATCGCGAACAAAACGGCCGGTCTGGTACCCCTCCGCATCGGTTGGAAAATTGCCATCGTGACGTTCGCCACGGTAACTATCTGGAAATTTGTCCGGTTCCGGAGGTTTTTGAATAACGTCGAATTAGCTGGAAAGTAGCCCATCTCGCCCGATTTGCGCGGTCTGATGGACAGATGACCAGGTCAATGGCTACTCGCCGGTAGTACGCTGATCGGCCACCGAAAAGCGTAAAGAGTTACTACCGGGTAAAACTATGCAGTCCGGTCTGTGGGTCCGGTTCGCTCGGCAAACCAGACCCCGTACCCGTTCTCGGCACTCCTCCGGCCCGGCGCACGTCGGCCGGAAATGACCGATTCGCCGGGCCGACGGATCGGTTCGTCAATGCTCGCGCCGCTCCCAGGGAGCGGTCGGCGCGCCGGGTATGCCTGGTTCGAAGACCGACCGCGAGTGTCCCGCGGCGGACCCGAGCAGCTCGGGCTCCCTTATCGGCGATTGCCCGACCGGGGCCTCCTCCCGCAGCTGCGCACGTTCCTTGGCGATCTCGACCCGATACCCGATCAGCACGGACGCGACCAGGGCGACCGAGATGACGCCCTCGGCGATGAAGAAGGAGGTGAAGTCGATGATCGAGCCGATCGGCGGCCCGCCCGGCACTGCATTGCGCAGCGGAACCAACGCGAACAGCAGGGCACACATCATCGAGCAGGCGGGCCACATCAGGCCGCGCCGCCAGCGCAGCACATAGAAGCTCGCGATCGCCGCGGCCACGGCCAGACCGAGCATCAGCACCATGATGAAGAGCGCGAAGAACACTGCGGGAGAAGACCTTTTCGCGTGCACCGCGAGATCGACCCCATCGGCCGCCGGGGCCTCCTCGAGGGTGAAGAAGGTGTCGCCGCTGGACACGCTTGCGGTCAGCGGCAGATGTCGGTCGCCCTGCAGTACGTCGAAGGCCAATGTGGTCCGATAGCTGTCGAACGGATAGTCGGTGAAGGTTCCGGCCATCGCCACCTTGAGTTCGAGGGCCGAAATCGGTTCGCCCGCTTTGATTTTGATCGGGTCGGCCTTGAGTCCCGAGGTGTAGAGCACGCTGTCGGCCGCGAAGAAGCCCGACCTGTCGGCCAACGCGCCGCGCGGTTGCGCCAGCACCTCCACCGTCGCGGTCTGCATCGCCGGATCGAGTTTGCCGACCCAGACGTCGATATCGACGCGATTCGGCTCGCCGGTATCTCCGACCCGGTAGACGGTGTCGGCGCGGGACCGGCCGCCCTCGTACATGGCCAGGCTCGCCGCGAATGTCGTGACCAGCGCCAGCACCGCGATCGCGAACCACAGCGGGCCGCGCCGCTTCGTAATCTCCTGCACGAACCGAACGGTATCGACCGGTCATCATGTTCCGATCACCCCGCGATAACCGAGGATTCGCTTGCCGTAACGTCGGCATTATGCGCACCATCGATGTCGCCGTCCTCGGATACGGACTCGCCGGATCGGTCTTCCACGCACCACTCATCGCCGCGGAACCGCGCATGCGGGTCGCGGCGGT
This sequence comes from Nocardia sp. JCM 34519.1, assembly GCF_020361265.1. NCBI lineage: Bacteria > Bacillati > Actinomycetota > Actinomycetes > Mycobacteriales > Nocardiaceae > Nocardia > Nocardia sp. JCM 34519.1. The sequence goes on along the minus strand of NZ_JAIRBR010000016.1, from coordinate 48,121 downwards.
GGTCACCGGGTCGGCCGAGCGGGCCGAGCAGGCGCGGCGCGAACATCCGGGAGTGCGGGTGTTCGCCAGTGCCGATGAGTTTTTCGACCGGCCGGACGATATCGATCTGGTGGTCGTCGCGACGCCGAATCGAACGCATGCGCCGCTCGCCGCACGGGCGCTCGACGCCGGACTGCCGGTGGTGGTGGACAAACCGTTCGCCGTCACCGTCGGCGAGGCCGAGCAGTTGCTGACGCGGGCCGAGCGGGCCGGCGTCGCGCTCTCGGTATTCCAGAATCGCCGGTGGGACGGTGATTTCCGGACCGTGCGGTGGTTGTTGGAAAGCGGAAAGCTGGGCGCCGTAACGCGTTTCGAATCCCGTTTCGAACGCTGGCGGCCGATTCCGAAGGGCAGCTGGCGGGAAATGGGCGCGGCCGAGGATGGGGCCGGAATTCTGTTCGATCTCGGCAGCCATCTCATCGATCAGGCGCTGACGCTGTTCGGGCCGGTGCGCACGGTGTATTGCGAAATGGATCGGCGGCGCGACGGAATCCGTTCCGACGACGACACTTTCGTCGCGCTGACGCACGAATCCGGTGTGCGGTCGCATCTCTGGATGAGCGCGGTGACACCGCAACTCGGACCGCGCTTTCGGGTTCTGGGATCCCAATCCGGCTATGTCACATACGGTTTGGACCCGCAGGAGGATGCGCTGCGGGCCGGTCGCCGCCCCGGCGACGGAACGCCCTGGGGCACATTGCCTTCCGAACGCTGGGGACGGCTGGGGACCGAACCGGACCCGCAGCCGCTCGAAACCCTGCCCGGCGACTATCCGGCGTTCTACCGCGAAATGGCCGCCGCAATACTCGACGACGCACCGGTTCCGGTGGATCCGCGCGATGCCGTCGCCGCGCTGCGGGTGCTGGCGTCGGCCCGGCGTTCCGCGGAATCGGGTTCGCTGTTCACGATCTGACGAAAACATTGCCGCACAGCGCATTCCGACCATCGATCAGGGCACGTAGCCGGCAAGGCCCTCGCTGAGACGGTGTGCCGTACCGCACGGCTCGAGCGCCTCGGGCTTCAGATTCCGCACCACGAATTGGACCAGACCGCTGTGCGCCGTCGGAATGCCGATGTAGCAGCCGATTCTGTTCGAATCCTGGGCTGCGCGATATTGGTAGGCTTCCCGCTCGCCGACCGCTGTTCGGACGAAATCCGTGTAGCGCCCGCTCTGCAGCAATTCCTGCACCGTCGTCCGGGCCGAAAAGATCGCCACATCATATGTGTTCGAGGCGTTCTGCCAGGTGCATTGGTTCTTATCCCGCTTCTTGCTCGCGGTGACCAATCCCTGTCTGGTGATATCGGCGTCGGATATCCCGCACGGATCCCAGAGCGTGACCTCGGGCGCTGCCGTCGCGGGCGGCTGAGCGGGCGCGGGCGGCTGAGCAGGCGCCGGAGGCTGAGCGGGCGCGGGCGCCGGTGCGGCCGTTGGGTTCTCGCCCCCGGCGGAAGTGTTCTCGCCACCTGAGGAAGTGCTCGCACCCCCCGCGGTTGTGGTCGCGGCGGCCGTGGCCGTCGCCTTCGCACTACTCGAAGTCGGCTGACTGCTCGTCGAACTGCTGCCGCAGCCCGCGAACAGCAGCACGGCGCCAACCGCCGCAACCACCCCGCATATCGGCTTCCTTATGCCTGACATCCACGAAAACCCTTCACTGCCACCTATTTTGGGGACAAACCTCCCCTAGCTATCCGACACTACGGTCAGCATTGGCGGCTCGGCAATCACGTAGATGCCCCCAAAAGCTGGGACAGCCGAAGATCTGTCACCGAATCAGGCGACCAACCGCAATCGCCGCGCCAGATCCGATACGAACACCCGCTCCGGATCGACGGCGTCACGGATCCGCCGCCACTCGTCCAGCCGCGGATACATCGCCCGGATCAATTCCGGTGTCGCCCGCGACTCCTTCGCGAAGTAGAGCCGCCCGCCCGCGGCCAGCACCCGTTGGTCCAGCTCGGCGCAGAATTCGTTGAGTCCGGGTTTCAGCGGGAAGTCCAGACTCAGCATGAACCCCGGATGCGGCCACGACAGCGGCGCACGGCTGCTCGGACCCATGCGCTTGAACACATTCAGGAATGACCGGTGCCCGGAGTTGGCGATCATCCGGACCGCATCGGCCAGCTGGTCCTCCGCGCCGAACGGCATGGAGAACTGATACTGCATGAACCCGCGCCTGCCATAGGCCCGGTTCCACTCCCCCAGCACATCCAGCGGATGCAGGAACTGCGTGATGTTCTGGATCATCCCGCGCCCCTGTTTGCCCAGCACACGGTATGCGACTTCACCGCCGATCCGGTTGGTGAAGTTGTTCACGATGCCGCTCGGGATGATGTCCGGCACCGTGAACAGCTGTGGCGCGTTGAACCGCAACGGATCTCGCCGCAGCTTCACCGGCAGCTGATCCCGTGTCGCCCGCGATCCCCTGCTGAAAACCGCCCGTCCGAGCCGCGCACCGGTGCTGATCGTATCGGGGACCGCCACCGAATACTCGTAGCCCTCGTCCGAGCCGCCGGTGAGCAATTCCATTGTCTCGTCGAGGTTTTTCGTGCGGTCGCAGTCGACGATGAAATACGCGGTCTCGGTGTGCTTCATCCGCACCAGGGCGCGCAGGATGATTCCGGTCAGACCCATACCGCCGACGGTGGCCCAGAACAGTTCCGCCTCCGGGCCTTCCGGGGTCAGGGTGCGCACGGAACCGTCCGCGGTCAGCAGGTCGAGCGAGACGACGTGATTGCCGAAGCTGCCGTGCGAGTGGTGGTTCTTGCCGTGGATGTCGGCGGCGATCGCGCCGCCGACGGTGACCTGTCTGGTGCCCGGCAGCACCGGGATCCACAGCCCGCTCGGCAGCACCGCCCGCATCAGCGTGTCCAGGCTCACACCCGCGTCCACGTCGACGAGCCCGCTGTCCGGGTCGACGCGGTGGATGCGATCCAGCGCGGTCATATCGACGACGATGCCGCCGCCGTTCTGCGCCGGATCGCCGTAGCTGCGGCCCAGGCCGCGGGCGATGACGCCGCGCGGGCCCGCCGTGCGCACCGTTTCCGCGATGGTGTCGATATCCGGTGTCGACAGGACAGCGGCGACCGTCGGCGCGGTCCGGCTCCAACCGGTCAATCGACGGCGTTCCAGCACCAATCCGGCTCTCTCGGAAGTCATTCCGCCACCGTAGCCGGTTTTGCCGAGCGGCCGGATTCCGCCGGGCCTGCCATAGCGGCCCCGGGACCGCTATGGTGCGGCGGTGGACAGAGCGGAATTCGTCGAGCACGGGACCTCGATCCTGGATCGGCTGACGACGACCCAGACCGCGCCGCCATGGGGTTTGGTGGCCGCGACCGGCGTCGCGGCACTGGTCCTTGTCGGATTCACCCCGGTGTGGCGGGTGATGCGGAATGTGGTGACCATCGCGCACGAGGGCGGGCACGCGTTCGTCGCGCTGCTCACCGGGCGCAGGCTCAACAGCATCACCCTGCATTCGGATACCTCCGGGTTGACGGTGTCGAGCGGGAAGCCGTACGGGCTCGGCATGATCCTGACGGCCATGGCGGGCTATCCGGCGCCCGCGCTCATCGGGCTCGGTTTCGCCGCGCTGCTCGGCGCGCACCGGATCACCCTCATGCTGTGGGTCACGCTGGTGCTGCTGCTCGCACTGCTGATCAAGGTGCGCAACATCTACGGGCTGTTCACCGTATTCGTGGTCGGCGGCGCGGTTTTCGCGGTCTCCTGGTTCGGCACCGATACGCTGCAGGCCGGATTCGCTTATCTCGGCGCGTGGTTCCTGCTGTTCGCCGGGCTGCGTCCGGTAATCGAATTGCAGCGCACCCGATCTCGGCGCTGGGGCGGCTCGCGGGATTCGGATGCCGATCAATTGGCGCGGCTCACCCATCTGCCCGGACTGCTGTGGGTGCTGGTTTTCGGAGCGATCGCCTTGGCGGCCTTGGTCTTCGGAGCCGGACTGCTCATCGCCGACGCGGGTGGTGTGTGTATCCCGCACGTGTCCAGCGCCGTATGCCCGGCACCGCGCTGAGAGTTATCTCGCATATTGTCCCACCGCCGCGTCGGTTAGTCTGAATTCGGACGAGCGGGACAGGGGTGATCGATGGCGAAGGTATTCACCGAAATCGACGAAAAGCTCCGCGAGTTCATCGCGGGGCAATCGATGTTCTTCGTGGCCACCGCGCCCTCCGACGGCGGGCGAGTCAATGTCTCCCCCAAGGGATATCGCGACACTTTCGCAGTGCTCGACGACCACACCGTCGCCTATCTGGATCTGTTCGGCAGCGGCGCGGAGACCATCGCGCACCTGCGCGAGAACGGGCGCATCACGGTGATGTTCTGCTCGTTCACCCGAACATCGCGAATTCTGCGCCTGTTCGGCACCGGACGGGTGGTTCGGCCGGATTCCGCCGAATTCGACCGGCTGCGACCGCATTTCGGATTACAACATCCGGGAATCCGGGCGGTGATCGTCATCACGGTGGACCGTATCGCCGACTCGTGCGGATATTCGGTGCCCTATCTCGAACTGGTCGACGAACGCCCGGTGCTCGACGCACTGCACACCCGGCGCACCGACGACGATTTCGCCAGGCGGATCGGCGGTGACAACGCGGCCAGCATCGACGGCCTGTCCGCACTGGAACCCGACCATCCGCTGCCGTCCAGCATCGAACGCTGATCAGCGCACCAGACGCACCGGATCGCCCTCCGCGATCCGGCCTGGCGTGAGCACCTCGGCCTCCGCACCGAACGCGGTGTCGTGATACCGCCCGAGCGCGCGCAGCAGCGGCGCTTTCGGTGTCACATCGGCCTGCGGGCGGTCGATCATCACACAGCGCTGCATACCCGCGCCGACCCGGATGGTCACCTCGGAGCCGATGGCCAGTACCGCGCCCACCCAGCCGTCTTCGACGAAACCCGTTCCGTCGGTGTCTATTACGATATTCGCGCGGAATCTGCGGTGGTCCGGCTCCGCATCGCCGATGTCGGCGGCGGCGCGCAGACTCGACGTGGTGAGCAGGTGGACGCCGCTCGCGTCGTGATGCGCGATATTCGTCTCGGGCCGCAGCTCCAACGGCTGGCCGAGCGCCGAGGACAGTGCCGCCGACGCCGCGGGGTCCAGCACCGAGTAGCCGGTGCCGTCGGGGGCGTGCAGCAGTACGTCATCGGCGGAAATCGTTGAGCGCCAGAGCATCATCCCGTCGACCCTGCGGAACCGCCGGGTAGTCTTGCCGCTCGCGATCCCGCCGTCCGCGGTGTATGCGGCCCACCCCCGGTCGTGTACGAGACCGCGTGCGTCGACCAGCGTCGAGGTAATGTGCTCTCCTGCGGTCGATTTCACCGGGAATCGGGTGAGCCGGGCCACGCTGCCGATCATCGGTCGGTAACACCGAGCGCCGCAAGCGCTTCGACGACAACAGCACCGGGCGGGCGGTCGGCGTCGATGCCGGCGCCGATCTCGTCGGCGGTCAGCGGCTCCAGCGCGGCCAATTGCGAGTCGAGCAGGCTCGCGGGCATGAAATGCCCGACGCGCGAGTTCAATCGGCGCAGCAGCTCATCGCGCGGCACCTCGAGCTCCAGGAAGAAAATGTGCGGGGCGGCGGCGCGCAGCCGGTCCCGGTAGCCGTGCTTGAGCGCGGAACAGGTGACGACGCCGCCGCGATCCGCGTGCCCGGCCAGCCAGGCCGCGATGCGATCCAGCCACGGTGCGCGGTCGGCGTCGGTGAGTGGGATACCCGCCGTCATCTTCGCCACGTTGGCGGCCGGATGGAAATCGTCGCCCTCGGCGTATTCGACGCCCAATCGCGCCGCCAATTGCTCGCCTACCGTCGTCTTACCCGACCCGGACACCCCCATGACGACTACGAGCGGGTTGGGTAGATCGGTCAACTGGGCTCCTCGGTCGGGTTCGGCTCAGTCTACGGAATTGATCGTGGTCGACCGCCGCCGCGTACCGTGGCCGGGGTGGAAACCACCGACGCCATCCGCAGGCATGATCCCGCCCTACGCGAATTCGCCAGCGACAATTGGGCCGGGGCGCATCCCGAGATGCTCGCCGCGCTCGCGCTCGCCAACGGCGGACATCAGCCGTCCTACGGCGCCGACGACTACACGGTCGCGCTGCAACGGATCTTCGCCGGCCACTTCGGCGAAACGGCCAGGGCCTATCCGGTTTTCAGCGGCACCGGCGCCAATATCGTTGCGCTGCAGGCGTTGCTGCCACGCTGGGGTGCGGTGATCACGGCGGAGACCGCGCATATCTTCGGCGACGAGTGCGGCGCCGCCGAAAAGGTGGCCGGTATCAAGGTTTATCCGGTGCCGACCCCGGACGGCAAGCTCACACCCGAACTCATCGACCGGCAGGCGTGGGGCTGGGGCAACGAGCACCGCGCCCAGCCGCTGGCCGTATCGATCACCCAGAGCACCGAACAGGGCACCTGCTATACCGCCGAGGAGATCCAGGCGATCTGTGCGCACGCGCACGAGCGCGGCATGCTGGTACACGTCGACGGCGCGCGGCTGGCCAATGCCGCGGCCTCGCTCGGAGTTCCGTTGCGCGCCTTCACCACCGACGCGGGCGTCGATATCGTCTCGTTCGGCGGCACCAAGAACGGCCTGATCTTCGGTGAGGTCGTGCTCGTCCTGGCCGAGCACATTCACGACATCGAATATCTGCGCATGCTCAGCACCCAGCTGGCCTCCAAAATGCGTTTCGTCTCGGTGCAATTCGAGGCGCTGCTCGGCGGCGACCTGTGGCTGCGCAGCGCCACCCATGCCAACGCCATGGCCGCCCGGCTCGCGGCTCGGATACGCGAGATCGACGGTGTCGGCATCGCCAGGCCGGTCGAATCCAACGCCGTCTTCGCGCTCTTGCCCCGGCCGGTCATCGAACGGCTGGGCAAACGTCACCGGTTCCACGTCTGGGACGAGGACACCGGCGAGGTGCGCCTGATGTGTTCGTTCGATACGACACCCGATGACGTCGACGCGTTCGTCGCGGCACTGGAAGAGGAGATGCGCAGCTGAATGCCGTTCGCGGCGAACCGATACCGTGTCGGGCGTGATCGGAAGTAGGCGATGGGGCGTCATCGGCATCGTGCTCGCGCTGGCACTGACGACCTACCTTCTGCTGCGGCCGGATTCGGTCCGCGAGCTGACCGACCGTCTGGTGGGCTGCGTGCGCGGCCCCTGCGACGGCGACGATCCCGCGACCGTCGGCGGAACGCGAACCGTCGACCCGCGGGTCCGGGTGTGGTCGCGCATCATCACGCTGCGCACCGCCGACGGCGGCGCGTCGGCGCGCATCGAGAACGGGCAGCCCGGCGATACGGTGTGGCTCGATCGCGGCGGCCCGGAGCGCATCGAGGACGGAAACCTCGGCGCCACAAGCATTTCCGCACCGGACACCGCGCAACACACCCGGTACTACCGGTACGCGGGCCGTGCGCTGCGCGCCTGCGGCCGCGCGGGCGACCGGCCGGAGATCCGCTGCACCCGGTGGACCGCCGCGGGCGATCCAGAGCCCGACCGGGATATGCGCGCCGTCGACCGGCTGCTGGAGCGCTACGACCACCGGACCGGGCTCTGGGAGAACGACGCGAGCACCTGGCAGAGCGCGAACGCGCTCACCGCCGTGCTCGGCTATGTGCGCCGCACCGGTGACCGCCAATACCTCGCCTACCTCGACGAGACCTACCGGCACGGCGACGTCGCCCGCATCGGCGTCCCCCGCAGGACCGGCTACAACGACGACGAACTGTGGTGGGCTCTGGCCTGGATCCAGGGCTTCGATCTGACCCGCGACCCGCGCTACCTCACCGCCGCGCGGACGATCGTCGACGGTCTCGACGACCAGCGGACCGCGTTCTGCGGCGGCGGATTGGCCTGGGCGCGTACCGGAATCGATCCGGACCAGCGCCCGTGGGAGCAGGTGAACACGATCACCAACGCGCTGTATCTGACCGCGGCCGCGCGGCTCAGCACCCGCGTCGATCCGCCGGACCGCGCGCGGTATCTGGCCGAGGCCACCGCGGCGTGGAACTGGTTCGAAATCGCACCGGGCCGCGCCCTGCTGGACCCGTCCGGCCTGGTCGACGACCATCTGCTCCGGTCCGGCGACACCTGCGGCCTGGCCGATGAAAACCGCCGGTGGACCTACGGCCAAGGCATGTTGATCGACGGATTGGTCGCCCTGTCTCAGGCCTCCGGCGACGATGCCCCGCGCGCCGCGGCCGACCGGATCGCCGCGGCCGCGACCCGCGACGGCTCCCCGTTCATCCGGGACGGCATCCTCGTCGAGGCCGCCGCCACCGATTGTCCCGGCACCGGCTGCCACGACGTGGAGACCTTCAAAGGCGTTTTCGTCCGCGCCTACCGGGATCTGCTCGACACCGGGCGCTCCACTGCCGCCGCTGCGGAATTCCTTACCCGCCAAGCCGATTCACTACGCGACCGGGACGACGAGTACGGATTCCGTTGGCGCGGGCCGGTCGCCGAGGACGACCGGCCCAATTTCGCGACCCAGGCGGCGGCCGTCGACGCCCTCACAGCTGCGATTGCACCTGGCTCGCAACGAGTTCCAGATGAGCCAGGTCGGTGAGGTCGAGCACCTGGAGATAGATGCGGGCGGATCCGGCCTCGGCGTAGCGGCCGATCTTGTCCACCACCTCGGCCGGGGATCCGGCCAGGCCGTTGGTCTTCAGCTCGTCGACCTCGCGCCCGATGGCGGCCGCGCGGCGCGCCACCTCGGCGTCGTTCGCGCCGACGCAGACGACGAGGGCGTTCGAGTAGATCATGTCGTCGGCGGGGCGGCCCGCCTTCGCCACCGCGGCGCGCACCCGGTCGAACCGCTGCGCGCTGTCCTCGACCGAGGCGAACGGCACGTTGAATTCGCTGGCGTACCGCGCCGCGAGCCGGGGTGTGCGCACCGCACCGGTGCCGCCGATCACCACCGGAATGCGTTCCTGCGCGGGTTTGGGCAGCGCGGGCGAATCGGTGAGCTGGTAGTGCTTGCCGTCGAAGTTGAACTTGTCGCCCTCCTTGGTCGCCCACAGCCCGGTGATGATGGCCAGCTGCTCCTCGAACCTGGCGAATTTGTCATCCGGGAACGGGATGCCGTATGCCGCGTGCTCCTCGGCGAACCAGCCGCTGCCGAGGCCGAATTCCACACGGCCACCGGACATCTGGTCCACCTGCGCGACCTGGATGGCCAGCGGGCCCGGCAGCCGGAAGGTGGCGGCGGTGACCAGCGTGCCCAGCCGGATCCGCTTCGTCTCCCTGGCCAGGCCGGCCAGCGTGATCCAGGCGTCGGTGGGGCCGGGCAAGCCGTCGACGCCGCCCATCGCCAGGTAGTGGTCGGACCGGAAGAACGCGTCGAACTCGAATTCCTCGGCCGCCTTGGCCACGCTCAGCAACGTCTCGTAGCTCGCGCCCTGCTGTGGTTCGGTGAAGATGCGCAAATCCATACCGACCATCCTGCCCGAATGCGCCGTCGCGGGATGATCGGGGCGAGGAATGGAGATCTCGATGACCATGTTGTCCGGCGTTGTCGCCTACCCGGTAACCCCTTTCACCGAATCCGGCGCCATCGCCGAGAACGTGCTGCGTGACCTGCTCGATCGCCTGATCGACGCCGGTGTCGACGCGATCGCGCCGCTCGGCAGCACCGGTGAGAGCGCTTACCTGGACGATCAGGAGTGGCGCCGGGTCGCCGCGATCTGCGTCGAGCAGGTGGCGGGCCGGGTGCCGACCGTGGTCGGCGTGTCCGAGCTGAGCACCGCCGCCACCGTCGAACGCGCCCGGCTGGCCGAGCGGCTGGGCGCCACCGCGCTCATGGTGTTGCCGATCGCCTACTGGAAACTGACCGAACCCGAACTGCGCCAGCACTTTTCGGCGGTCGCCGGGGCGGTGTCGCTGCCCGTGATGGCATACAACAATCCGGCGACCTCCGGCATTGATATGTCACCCGAATTCCTGGTCGAACTGGTCGAGCAGGTGGACAACATCACCATGATCAAGGAATCCAGCGGCGATATCGCGCGGATGCACCGCATCGCCGAGCTCGGCGGCGGGGCGGTGGCGTTCTTCAACGGCAGCAATCGGCTGGTGCGGCAGGCCTTTCAGGCCGGTGCGGCCGGATGGTGCACGGCCGCACCGGGTTTGGCGCCGGAGCCGGTGGTGCGGCTGTGGCGGCTGTTCCGCTCGGGCGATGCCGGGGCCGCCGAACTCTTCGAGCGGTTGCAGCCGCTCTTCGCCGCCATGTCGCGGGGCGGGCTCCCCCGCACGGTGAAGGCCGGACTGCGCGAGCTCGGCATCGATGCGGGCGACCCGCGGCCACCGCTGCTGCCGCTGGCGGCCGACGCCCGCCGCGAGCTCGCCCAGTTGCTCGCGGCGGCGAATTGAACGCTCGGAAAAAAATCTTCTGCCCCGATGTCGATTCCCGGATCGCCCGTTCGGTACGCGCTACAGGCTGCGATCGCAGCCGTGCACGCCATGGCGCCGACCGACTGGCGGCGCATCGCCGGACTGTATGCCGTTCTCGCGCAACGTTTTCCGTCACCGGTGCTGGAGCTGAACCGGGCGGTCGCGGTGAGCATGGTGCACGGACCGGCCGATGGCCTCGAGCTGGTGGCGGCCGCGGCGAACGGCGCACTGGACGGGTATCACCTGCTGCACGCGGTGCGCGGCGACCTGCTCGCCCGGGCCGGACGGCCGCGCGAGGCCGCGGCGGAATTCATTCGCGCCGCGGAACTCACGGCCAACAATGCCGAGCGGGCGCTGCTGCTGAAGCGAGCCGCCGCCGCTAGACGACCGGGTGGTCGGTCGGCAGGTTGAGGAAACTGGGCGCGTCCGGATCCAGCAGCAGATGTTGCGGTTTCAGTTCGGTGTTGTTCAGCATCGGGCGAAATGCCATGGATTTCGGGGAGTTTCCGGCGAAGACGTCCACCCGGAGTCGATGACCCGGCCGCAGCAGGGCTTGGGTCGGGATGACGGCGATATCCAAAGTCACCGGCTGTCCGGGCGGCACGGGCAGCATGCTGTCCACGGTGATCGGGTTGTACGGCGCGGTGTAGTCGCCGTTATCCGATTTCAGGCTCAGCCGATCGTCGACCGCACGCAGCGACGAGGTCAGCTGGCCGGTGCTCAACACCGCCGAAACACCGTCCGGCGCCACATCGTTCACCGTGACGCTCCAATATCCGTCGGTGGCGTCGTGCATCGTGTTGAGGTGCAGGTTGATCGGGCCGGAAATAACCGTCGGCTCGGTGACTGCGGGTCCGGTGAAGGTCAGCCCGCCGCGTTCGGCGATCCGGGAATCCTTGGCGCACATATCGATTGCCGCGGTGATACCGGCCGAGCCCTGTGCGGCGTCGCGCGAGCAGGCGGTGGTGAGGCCCGGTGCCACCGTCAACGTGCTCGCCGCACCCGGCTTGTCACCGGAAAGCGAACCGTCGTAACCGCTTTCGGCGGCGGTACCGCTCGCGGCCGCGGTCAGGTACACCCGGCGGTGCGTGACGCCCGGCTCCGGGAAGCGCGGCAACCCCTTCCAGCCGCCGCCCTGCTCGCGCACCGTCACCGGGCCGAAATCGCCGATACCGTTGTCGATATCCTTGAGCCACTTGTCGAACCAGGCCCGCTGCAGCACGTCGAGCCGCGGCGGCGCGTCACCGGCTCCGGTGCCCGCGCCGGGATTCGCGTGGTAGGTGTCGCCCACCACCAACTGTTTGCGCCCGGCGGGCAAGGGAATCGCGTTGTAGAGCTTGGTCGCGCTGTTGGCGAAGATATCGTGCCAACCGCCGTATACGAAGGTGGGCACGGTGATTCGCTCCGGATGCCCGAGGATCGCCTGCCGGAAATCGCTGGTCGCGTCCAGCGCCGCGGCGAGCGCCGAGGGCAGCTCGTCCAGCGACGGGGTGAGCAGCGCCTCGGTGAGCAGATCGTAATTCGTTGTCGGATCGACCATCCGGGCCGAAAGCCAGGACCAGTCGAAACTGCCGTCGAACATCGACCGCACATCGGGCAGCATCTTGAGCTGGTTCACGTTGTTGAGCCACAGCGGCAGAAAGGTGGTGCCGATACCACCGCCCGGTGCGACCACATCGCGCATCAGGTCGCTGCCCGGCTCCACCGGAAAGATGGCTTTCAGTGCGGCGGGGGCGTTTTCGGCCGCGCGCAACTGGTTGATCCCGGCATAGGATCCGCCGCTCATCGCCAGCTTGCCGTTGGACCACGGCTGCGCGGCCGCCCAGTCCAGCACCTCCCTGGTGTCCTGTTGCTCGCGCACGCCCAGCGTATCCCAAGTGCCCTGGGAGAATCCGGTACCACGCACGTCCGCGACCACCTCGGTGTATCCGCTGCGGATCAGGTTGCGGTCCACGCCGAGTACGGTCTGCACGGTGCCGCCGTCGAGCGCGTGCAGCAGATCGCCGAATCCGCTGAACGGCGTGCCGGACAGGTTGATTCGCTGCACCAGATCCATGACGAGCGGCCGCAGATTCGGCGCGGCGAGCGCCGAATCGATCAGGTTCGTCATGAGTTTGGTGTACGGGGTGAGGTTGACGATGGTGGGCAGCGGATGGCCCTCGATCGCGCCGGAATCGTCGATCGGCCGATACACGTTGGCCTTCAACACAATTCCATCGCTCATCCGGATCGGCACATCCCAGTCGATGTGCACGTCGGGATACTGTTGCGCCCCGTCGTGCGCGGCCGTCCACTGCCCCGCCCTGTCCCGCACCGTCGAATCCTGCGATGCCGCGGGACCGGCCGCGTATCCGGCCAGCACCACGACGAACACCGCAAGCACCGCACCACGCCTCGAAGCCATGGTCCTCCTCGACCACTCCGCCGCCAGTAGGTAATTCGAGCTCGGCACGAGAAGATAGCAATCTTCCTGCTATCGCTGGAGGTGGGGTGATTTTCAGATACGGCGATCAGGCGGCGTCGCAGATCGCGCCGACCTTGTCGAACTGATCGCCGGTGGCGGCCGTGCCGAACTTCACCAGCGCGGCCTTCAGTTCATCGGTGGTGGTGGCGTGTACAACGGCGTCACCCAGCTTGGCGATGGACTCCAGCCCGTTCTTCACCGTCGCGTCGTCGGCGACGCCGGAGGACTTGCGGATCCGGGCGGTGAAACTCTGGTAATAGGCCTGGACCGCCTCGTAGTTGCCCGCCGCCGCCTCGGACTTGATCTCGTCCTGCTTGCCCGCCAGCTCCTTGAACGCCGCCTCCGAATCGGTGCACGCCTGCTTGGTGCCCGCGGATTTCGCGACATTGGCCGGGGCGCTCGCCGGCGCGGCCTTGGCCGAAGTCGCCGCGCTGGTGGTGGGCGCCGCGGTCTTGCTGTCGGACTTCCCCGAGCAGGCCCCGACACCGAGCACCGCGACCGCCGCCACCGCAACCACGAACATCCGCTTCATGAACAATCCCTTTCCCTCGCGTTCCGCCTCTCGGAACGGCTCGCGCAACAGCATCTCGGGTCGTCCATGAGAAAACCGTGATGTTGCAGGGCCTAGTTGGATGGGTGGGCCGGTCGGTAGCCTTCCACTGTTCGGTGCGAAGGGAGTTCGGTGCGCGATGCGACCACTCGGGGCGGATGATCCGGTGCGGATCGGCGACTATCGGCTACTCGGACTGCTCGGCGTCGGCGGCATGGGCCGGGTGTACCTGGGCCGCAATGCCGGCGGGCGCACCGTTGCGGTGAAGGTGGTGCGGCCGGAGTTGATCGCCGACGCACAATCGCGGGAGCGCTTCCGGCGCGAGGTCGCCGCGGCGCGGCTGGTCGGCGGGCAGTTCACCGCACCCGTGCTCGACGCCGATGTCGACGCCGAACCGCCTTGGCTGGCAACGGGTTACGTAGCCGGGCTGGCGCTCTCCGACGCGGTGGAGGGGTTCGGCGTCTTCGGCGAATCGACGCTGCTGGTGCTCGCCTGCGGATTGCTGGAGGCGCTCGTCGCGGTCCATTCGGCCGGTATCGTGCACCGCGATCTCAAACCGTCGAATGTGTTGCTGGCCATCGACGGACCCAAGGTGATCGATTTCGGCATCGCCCGCGCCGTCACCGACTCCGCGCTCACCACCACCGGAAAGGTCATCGGCTCACCGGGATTCATGTGCCCCGAGCAGATAACCGGTGAACCCGTCGGCCCGGCGGGCGACCTGTTCTCCTTCGCCGGCGTGCTGGTTTACGCGGCCAGTGGACACGGCCCCTTCGGCACCGCCGAAACCATGCAGCTGATGTGGCGGGTGATGTACGAGGATCCCCGCCTCGAACAGATCCCCGACCGGCTGCGCCCGCTGGTGGCCGCCTGCCTCGCCAAGGATCCCGAAAACCGGCCCACCACAAGCGAATTACTCGACGACCTCGGTCGCCTCGGCATCCCCGATGCCGCGGGCTGGCTCCCCGGCCCGGTCGTCGAGGAGGTCGGCCGCCGCGCCATCCGACTGCTCGACCTCGATTCCGGCCCGCACCCCACCGCCGAACCCGCAGCGGCGCAACCTGATCCGTCCCGTTTGGCGCCGACCCAGCGGAGCGTACCCATCGCCGCGCCACAGCGCGTTACGGGTTGGCCGGATTCGAATCCGGTGCCCGGGCCCGAATCCGCGGCGCCCGGCTTCCACACCACGCTCGGTTCGATCAGCCGATACCCGCCCCAGCCCTCGGACCACCTCCCGTCCCCACCGCCCGCCCGGAATTCACGCCGACTCCGAGCAGCCATAATCATTGGCACCGCCGTAGTCGCGGTAGCGGTCGCCGTGGCCGCCTTCGTCGTCGGCACCCATTTGACAGGTGGTTCGTCCGCCGGTTCCACCAGCACAACGGCGTCGTCATCGGGCCAGCCGGTTCAATCGGTCCCGAAAGCCTTTGTCGGCGAATGGAAAGGCACCGCAAGCGATGTCATCGCCACCTTCGACATCGTGCTCACCATCCGCGACGGGAAGGTCGGCGACGAGGTCGCGACCTCGTCCAACACCGGCCGCGTATCCGGGGCCAAATGCGAACGCGCCGAACGGCTGACCGCGGCCACCGAAGGTCAGCTGAACTTCATCGCCAGGCTGACCGGCGGCCTCACCGGCGAACTCGGCTGCCACGACGACGGCGAAACATCAACAGCCGTCCTGCAACCCGACGGTTCCCTGGCCTATGCGATGGCGGGCGGCATCGGCGGTATCAAGGGCACGCTCCGCAAAAGCTGACTCCGGTCGCCGATCACTCGACGGTGGGCCCGGAATCCTTCAGCCGCTCACCTTTTCGCCAGACGGCGATGGTCAGCGGCACACCGGGCCGGTATGCGAGATGGGTGATCGAGGGGGCGGCGAGGACTTGCAGATCCGCGCGCGCCCCCACCTCGACGACACCGACGTCGGTGCGGCGCAGGGCTTTCGCGCCACCGGCGGTGGCGGCGTAGACGGCTTCGGCGACGGACAGGCCCATTTGGAGTACGGCGGTGGCGACGCAGTAGGCCATGGAGGTGGTGTAGGAGCTGCCCGGGTTCGCGTTGGTGGCGAGCGCGACCGTCGCGCCCGCGTCGAGCAGGGCGCGGGCGGGTGCGAGCGGCTGGTGGGTGGACAGATCGCAGGCGGGCAGCACGGTGGCGACGGTGTCCGAACCGGCCAGCGCCTCGATATCGGCGTCGGTGAGGTGGGTGCAGTGGTCGACGCTCGCGGCGTTGTGCCGCACGGCGAGTTGCACACCGGCCCCGGGCCCGAGTTGGTTCCCGTGTACGCGTAGGCCGAGCCCGCTCGCGGCGGCGGCGCGCAGCACCCGCTCGGATTGTCCGGCGTCGAAGGCGCCGACTTCGCAGAACACATCCGCCCAGCGCACGAAAGGCCTTACGGCGTCGAGCATTTCACCGCAGACGAGGTCGATGTAGGCATCCGCGTCCATACTGTCGGGCACCAGGTGCGCGCCGAGATAGGTAACCTCGTCGGCCAGTTCGGCGGCGATGCGCGCCGAACGCAGTTCCCCCGGAACATCAAGCCCGTAGCCGGTTTTGGTTTCCAGGCAGGTGGTGCCCTGTCTGCGCGCCTCGGCGACGTGCCGGGCCAGGTTCGCCGAAAGCGTCGCATCGCTCGCGGCGCGGGTCGCGGCGACGGTGACCGCGATACCGCCCGCGCGATACGGCTGCCCCGACATCCTGGCCTCGAATTCGGCGGTCCGGTCACCCCCGAAGACGAGGTGGGTGTGGCTGTCCACCCAGCCGGGTAGGACGGCCCGGCCGCCGGCGTCCACCCGCTCGTCGGCCGCGGGCGCGGCCTGCGCGGGCCCGATCCAGGCGATGCGCTCCCCATCGAGCACCACGGCGGCGTCGTGCAGCGGGCCGCCCTCGGTATTGGTGGTCAGTTCGCCGATTCCGGTGATCAGGATTGCCACAGCGCCCGAATCTCCTCTCGCAGTACGGATTCCGTATCGGGTATGAGCAAATGCCGGCCGCCGGAGACGATCTGGCGGCCCGCGACGAATACCTCGCGGATATCGCTCGCGGTGGCCGCGAACAGCGCCGCCGCCGGTTCGGCGCCGACGGTGCGAACGGATTCCAGGTCGACGGTCACCAGATCGGCCGCGGCGCCGCCCTCGATCCGCCCGGCCTCCGGCCAGCCGATCGAACCGTGCGCCGTTGCGGCGCCGTACAACTCGTCGAGCGCGAAGCGGCCGCGGGCGTGCCCGGCCAGCCGGTCGTCGAGTTCGAGCGCCCGCCACTCCTCGAAACCGTCGACGATCGCGTGGCTGTCGCTGCCGACGCACAGCCGCACGCCCGCACTGGCCAATTCCCTTGCCGGACCGATACCGTCGCCCAGATCGCGTTCGGTGGTCGGACAGAAGCACACCCGGGTCGCGGTGCCGGCGAGCAACCGGATATCCGGCCTGGTGACGTGGGTGGCGTGTACGGCGACGGTGTCCGGCCCGAGGAAGCCCTGTTCGGAGAGCAGCGCGGTCGGCGTACGGCCGTGCGCCACAAGGCAATCCCGATTCTCGGCAGGCTGTTCGGAGAGATGGACGTGGGTGGGGCGGCCCGCGCCCTGTTCGGCGACGACGCGCAGCGCGCCGGTGGGCACCGCGCGCACCGAATGCGCGGCGACGCCGGTGCGGACCAGTTCCTGTTCGGGTTTGAAACCCGCCGCGCGTTCGGCCCACGCGCCGACGTCGCCGTCGCTGAACCGCAGCTGTTCCGCATTCAGCTCGCGCCCGAAACCGCCCGCGAGATAACAGGTGTCGAGCAGAGTGAGGCGGATGCCCGCGTCCTCGGCAGCCGCGACGAGCGCGGCCCCCATGGCGTTCGGGTCGTCGTAGCGCACGCCGCCCGGTGCGTGGTGCAGGTAGTGGAATTCGCCGACGCTGGTGTATCCGGCCAGCACCATCTCGGCGTACACCCCGCGGGCCAGCCGGTAGTACGAGTCCGGATCCAGCCGTGCGGCCACCCGGTACATCTGCTCGCGCCAGGTCCAGAAATCGCCGCGCCCGCCCTGGGTGCGGCCGCGCAACGCCCGGTGGAACGCGTGCGAATGCGCATTCGCGAAACCGGGAACGGTCAAGCCGCGCAGCACCTTTCCGGATTTCTCGGTGCCGACGGCGACCGACCGGATCGACGCTCCGGCGATATCGATGGTCACCGCCTCGGCCACTCCGGTCGGCAGCCAGGCGTATTCGGCCCAGTAGACGGTCATCGGCCCCACTCCCTCATCGGTTCGTCACGGTGTGCCGACCGAACTCCACCCGGCACTGCGCAGCATTCGGTGACGTCGGCGATTTCGGATGGCTCCGGCGGCGAACTCTCATCCGGCCAATTCCTCCAGCACCCGGGCCAGCGCCTGCGCACCCGCCTCGATATCGGCCGATTCGGCGAATTCCTCGGGCGCGTGGCTGATCCCGGTCGGATTGCGCACGTACAGCATTCCGGACGGAACATGCGCCGCGAGCACACCCGCGTCGTGTCCCGCGCCGGTCGGCAGCGCCGGAATGCCGCCGAGCACCCGGTCCATCCGTCCGCGCAGCGATTCGTCGAAAACCACGTCGTCCGTATAGGACTCCTCGGTGATGGTGACCGCGCACCCCTCGTCCGCGGCCGCTCGCCTTGCCGCCGTGGCGATCTCCTCGACCAGCGCGGCGGTATTGCCCGCGCCCGCGACGCGGGCGTCGAGCCACAGATCCACCGTCGACGCGATGACGTTGGTGCCGCCCGGCGTCGGCACGAGGCGGCCGACGGTGGCCCTGGCGTCCGGTGTCGCGGCAGCGACCCGACGGGCCGCGGCGATCACCGCGGCGGCGGGCAACATCGGGTCGCGCCGGTCGCCGATGAGCGTCGCGCCCGCGTGATTTCCCTGGCCGGAGAAGGAGAATCGGTATCGTCCGTGCGCGATGATGCTGCTGCCGGTGGCCACCGGGCCGCCGAGATCGATCAGCCCGCGCCCCTGTTCCACATGCAGTTCCACGAAGCAGCCGATCAGCGCGAGCGCGTCCGGATCCGGCCCGAACAGGTCGGGCCGGTGCCCGGCCGCGGCGGCCGCCTCCGCCAGCGTTGTCCCGGAGCCGTCGCGCAGCGCGCGGGCCCGGTTCGGATCGAGTGCGCCGGTGAGCAGCCGGGAACCGAGGCACGGCACGCCGAACCGGCCACCCTCCTCCTCCGCGAATACCACCACCGCCAGCGGCTTCGACGGCTGGAAACCCTTGGCGGACAGGATATCCACCGCAGCCAGCGCGCTCGTCACGCCGAGCGGCCCGTCGAACGCGCCGCCGCCGGGCACCGAATCCAGGTGGCTGCCCGTCACCACCGCGTCCGGGCCGGGTCCGCCCCACCAGGCCCACATATTGCCGTTGCGGTCGGTGTGCACGTCGAGTCCGCGCCGGATCGCCTGCTCGGTGAACCAATCCCGCAGCTCCAGCTCGGCGAAATCGAATACGTGCCGCGAATATCCGCCGCGCCGTATGTCTTTGCCGACCGCCTCGATGGCGGTCAGCAGTTTGTCCGCGCTCATCCGTGCTCCTGCATGGGAATTCGCACCCCGCGCTCCTGCGCGACCGCGGCGGCGCGCTCGTATCCGGCGTCCACGTGCCGGATCACACCCATTCCGGGATCGTTGGTGAGCACCCGCTCGATCTTGCGCGCGGCCAGCTCGGTGCCGTCCGCGACGGTCACCTGACCCGCGTGGATGGACCGGCCCATGCCGACGCCGCCACCGTGGTGGATGGATACCCAACTCGCCCCGGACGCGGTGTTCACCAACGCGTTCAGCAGCGGCCAGTCGGCGATGGCGTCGGAGCCGTCGGCCATCGCCTCGGTCTCCCGGTACGGCGATGCGACGCTGCCGGAATCGAGGTGGTCGCGTCCGATCACCACCGGCGCCTTCAGCTCACCGCTGGCCACCATCTCGTTGAAGCGCAGGCCCGCCAGATGCCGCTCACCGTAGCCGAGCCAGCAGATGCGCGCCGGAAGTCCTTGGAAGGCAACGCGTTCCCCGGCCATGGTGATCCAGCGGCGCAGGGATTCGTTGTGCGGGAACAGATCCAGGATGGCCCGGTCGGTCGCGGCGATATCGGCCGGATCGCCGGACAGCGCCACCCAGCGGAACGGCCCCTTACCCTCGCAGAACAGCGGGCGGATATAGGCGGGCACGAAACCCGGGAAATCGAAGGCGCGTTCGCAGCCGCCGAGCTTCGCCTCGCCGCGCAGCGAGTTGCCGTAGTCGAACACCTCGGATCCGGCGTCGAGGAATCCGAGCATGGCGTTCACGTGATCGACCATGGAATCGCGGGCCCGCTCGGTGAATTCGTCCGGTTTCTTGAGCGCGTAATCGGGCCAGTCGTCGACGGCTATGCCGCGCGGCAGATAGGACAGCGGGTCGTGCGCCGAGGTCTGGTCGGTGACGATGTCCACCTCCAGCCCGCTGGCCAGCAGCTTAGGCAGCATCTCCGCGGCATTGCCGATCAGGCCGACGGACAACGCCTTTCGCTGCTTGCGCGCCGCCGAGACCCGGCGCACCGCATCGTCGAAATCGGTGGCGATCTCGTCGAGGTAGCGGTCGTGCACCCGGCGCCGCGCCCTGGCCGCATCCACCTCGACCACCAGCGCGACGCCGCCGTTCATGGTGACGGCGAGCGGCTGCGCGCCGCCCATGCCGCCGAGGCCGGCCGTCACCGTCAGCGTGCCGGAAAGCGTTCCGCCGAAACGCTTGTCGGCGATCGTCGCGAACGTTTCATAGGTGCCCTGCAGGATGCCCTGCGTGCCGATGTAGATCCAGGAGCCCGCGGTCATCTGGCCGTACATGGTCAGGCCGAGCGCCTCCAACCTGCGGAATTCGGGCCAATTCGCCCAATCGCCCACGAGATTCGAGTTGGCGATGAGCACCCGGGGCGCCCACTCGTGCGTGCGGAATACGCCGACGGGCCTGCCGGACTGCACCAGCAGGGTCTCGTCCTGGTCCAGCGAGGTCAGCGCCCGGCCGATGGCGTCGAAACTGGCCCAATCCCGTGCGGCCTTGCCGGTGCCGCCGTACACCACGAGATCCTGTGGGCGCTCGGCGACCTCGGGATCCAGATTGTTGTGCAGCATCCGCAGCGCGGCCTCGGTCTGCCAGTTCTTGGCGGTCAGTTGCGGCCCCCGGGCCGCGCGAACCGTCCGTGTCATGAAAGTGCCTCCGTTTCAGGCGTATTCAACGAATCAGTCGAGATAGGCGGCGACCGCGGCACGCAGCTCGCCGGAGCGGATCAGCTCCTCGGCGGCGGCGATCTCCGGCGCCAGGTGCCGGTCCGGGCCGGGCCCGTCCACCCTGGTGCGCAGCAATCGCACGGCCGCGTCCGTGGCCGGACCGGGCCGCAGCGGTGCGCGCATATCCAAAGCCCTTGCGGCGGTGAGGTATTCGATGGCCAGCACGGTCGTGAGCCCGTCCACCGCGCGGCGCAGCTTGCGCGCGCCGGACCAGCCCATCGAGACGTGGTCCTCCTGCATGGCGCTGCTCGGGATGGAATCCACCGAGGCGGGTACGGCCAGCCGCTTCAGCTCGCTCACCACGGCGGCCTGGGTGTATTGGGCGATCATATGTCCGGAGTCGACGCCGGGATCCGCGGCGAGGAAGGCCGGAAGTCCGTGCGAGCGTGCGACATCCAGCATCCGGTCGGTGCGGCGCTCGGCCATGCTCGCCACGTCGGCGACCGGAATCGCCAGGAAATCCAGGACATAGGCGAGCGGGGCGCCGTGGAAATTGCCGTTGGATTCCAGGCGTCCGTCGGCCAGCACCACCGGATTGTCGACGGCCGAGGCCATTTCGCGCTCGGCGACCGATTCGGCGTATGCGACGGTATCCCTGGCCGCACCGTGCACCTGGGGTGCGCAGCGCAGCGAGTAGGCGTCCTGCACCCGATTGCAGTCGGGGCCGCGATGGCTGGCCACGATCGGAGAATCGGCCAGCGCCAACCGGATTCGCCGCGCGGACCGCGCCTGTCCGGGATGCGGGCGCAGCGCCTGCAGATCGTCGGCGAAGACCCGGTCGGTGCCGAGCAGCGCCTCGACGCTCATCGCGGCGGTCAGGTCGGCGATATCGAGCAGTGCGTGCAGATCGTGGACGGCGAGCACCAGCATGCCGAGCATGCCGTCGGTGCCGTTGGTGAGCGCGAGGCCCTCCTTCTCGTGCAGGGTGACCGGCTCGATGCCGTTGGCGCGCAACGCCGTCGCCGCATCGACCAGCTCGCCTGCCGCGTCGATGACCTGCCCCTCGCCCATCAGCGCCAGCGCCACCGCGGCCAGCGGCGCGAGATCGCCGGAGCAGCCGAGCGATCCGTATTCGTGCACGATCGGCGTGATCCCGGCGTTGATCAGTGCGGCGAGTGCGGCGGCCGTCTCCGGCCGCACCCCGGTGTGCCCGGTGGCCAGCGTGCGCAGGCGCAGCAGCATCTGGGCGCGCACCACCTCCGGCTCGACGGCGGGACCCGTGCCCGCGGCATGAGAGCGGATGAGCGAGCGCTGCAGCGCGACCCGGCTCTCCGGCGGGATGTGCCGGGTGGCGAGCGCGCCGAATCCGGTGGACACGCCGTAGGTGGCCGCGGTACCGGCGGCCAGCGCGTCGACGTGCGCGCGGGCCGCGGCGATCCGCCGCTCGGCCGCGTCGCTGATCACGACCTTCGCACCCGCCCGGGCGACAGCGACAACGCTCTCCCTGGTCAGCGGCCCGTCAACGGCCACGGTTGCTAACTGCGCAGTTTCCGGCATGCGGTCTATTCCACCCTTGCGAGGGTGCGTGCAGTATCAGGCCACGCCGGAATTAGTCTGGAATACCAGACTCGATGAGGAGAAGACCATGGGTACGAGCAGCGATATCCCGGCGCTGCGGCGCGGTCTCGCGGTGCTGCAGCTGCTGGCGGGCAAGGCGGGGCCGGTTTCGGCCTCCGCCATCGCCCGCGAACTCGAGCTCCCGCGCTCCACCACATATCACCTGCTCGCCGAGTTGGAGCGGACCCGGTTCGTCACCAGGCTGCCCGCCGAACGCCGCTACGGGCTCGGCATCGCCGCCTTCGAACTCGGCTCGGCCTACCTGCGCCACGATCCGCTGGAGCGGTTGGCGGGCACGCTGCTGCGGGAGCTGGTCGAACAGGTCGGGCACAACGCCCACCTCGGCGTGCTCCACGGCAACGAACTCGTGTACCTGATCAAGGAGCGCCCGGCCCGGCCGGAGACGCTGGTCACCGATGTCGGCGTCCGGCTGCCCGCCCACCTCACCGCCTCGGGCCGCGCCATCCTCGCGCACCTGCCCGCCGCCCACGTGCGCGCGCTGTACCCGTCGGCATCCTCGTTCGTCCGCCGCACCGACCGCGGCCCACACACCCTGTCCCAGCTGCGCCAGACCTTGGCCGCCGAGCGACGACGCGGATGGGCCTGCGAAGACGGCCATGTCACAGCGGGATTCGCCTCGGTCGCCTACCCGGTGTTCGATCACGGTCACCTCCCGATCGCCGCCATCAGCGTCACCCTGCGCCACCACTGCGACGGCGATCCCTGCGAATTCGATTGGGCCCCACTGGCCACCCGAGTCCGCGCGACCGCGGACGACCTCACTCGCCGGATCGGCGGACGTACCGCGTCCGGGAATTCCGGTCGTGAGTCGGCATGACGCCGGTAATGATCGCGGGTCGATGCGGGTTCGACCGTGACGGATCGGATGCGGTCGGCGGGTGCATGCGTTGGTGACGTTACGGTCGTTTGCCGCCCGGCGGACCGTAGTTGGCGGTCAGGGCGGCGGCGTACTCGTCCGGAACGATCCGGCCCGCGAAGGTCAATGGAAGGTACGACTCCAGCGCCTCGGATACCTCCAGGAAGGGACCGAACCGCGCGCGCCATTCGTTCCGTACGGCCGCGTTCGGGAAACCGCGGAAGACCGCGACTTCGGGATCCCTTTCGCCCCAGCACCCCCATCTCCGGGAAGGTCCCGTTACCGCGATAACGTTCGCCGAGATCGCGATCGACCCCATGATGTCACCGCCCGGCTCGTGACCGATCGCCGCCCAGTAGTCGTCGGCGCCGGCCTCGACGGACAACGATATCGCTGGGTACATCTGATATTCCGAGAGGTAGAACATCTCGCAATCCGGCTCGAGAACCAGCAGTTC
Organism: Nocardia sp. JCM 34519.1; assembly: GCF_020361265.1. Classification (NCBI taxonomy): domain Bacteria; kingdom Bacillati; phylum Actinomycetota; class Actinomycetes; order Mycobacteriales; family Nocardiaceae; genus Nocardia; species Nocardia sp. JCM 34519.1. The sequence continues at coordinate 24,491 of NZ_JAIRBR010000016.1, read as the reverse complement.
GACGTGTCCGTCGCCATGCCATCGGGCCATCGCACACAGCGCCGGCCAGAATTCCGGGGTGAGGACCGCATCGAACTCACAGAACAGCGAGTCTCCCAAATCATCGTTGAAGACCTGGTCAGGCAACCTGGCATCGAGATCGAAAGTAACTGCGCTGCTGGAGCGAACATCCAGATACCCGTTGTGGTCCATCACAATCGAACCCACCTCTGCCACCGGTCCGAACCAAGCCTGCTGTGCCGGAACCGACCATCGCCACCCACACAGCGACAATAAATACCATGGCTACGGCGTTGGTCACCGTCCTAGCTCGGGGACAGATCTAACCCGCGAGATCCTCCAGCACCGCCATGGCGGCGTTGTGGCCGGGGATGCCGCTTACTCCGCCGCCGCGGACGGCGCCTGCGCCGCAGAGGAATACGTTGGGTAGGCCGGTGGCGACGCCCCAGCGGGAGGCCGGGTCGGCGGCTTCGTCGGTGCGGTATGGGAAGGCCAGGTCGCGGTGGAAGATGTGGCCGCCGGGGAGGCCGATCTCGCGTTCCAGATCGATCGGGGATTTCGCTTCCAGGCAGGGGTTTCCGTTCGCGTCGGTGGCGAGGCAGTCGGCTATCGGTTCGGCCAGTACCGAATCCAGTTGGGCGATGGTGGATTTCACCAGGGCGTCGGTGGTGCCCACCGGGTCGTCGGCGAAGAGCCGCGCGGGCGTGTGCAGGCCGAAGAGGGTGAGGGTGTGCATGCCGCCCGCGGCCGCGTCGGCGGACAGGATCGACGGATCGGTGAGGGTGTGGCAGTAGATCTCTGATGGCGGCGCCGCCGGGATTCGTCCCGCCGCGGCATCCCGATACGCTTGTGCCAGTTGGGAATACGACTCCGCGATGTGGAAGGTGCCGGCGAAGGCGTCGCGCGGATCGACGGCGGTGTCGCGCAGCCGGGGCAGCCGCCGCAGCACCATATTGATCTTCAGTTGCGCGCCTTCGGGTTTCGGCTCCGGTGCCCGGCCGAGCAGCCGGTCCAACTCGTGCGGCGCGGCATTGACCAGCACATGCCCGGCACCGACCGCGCCGCCGTCGAAGCGTACTTCCGCTGCGGCGCCGTCGGTTTCGATCTCCTCCACCGCGCAATCGGTCACCAGTTCCGCGCCCGCGGCGCGCGCGGTATCGGCGAGCGCGTCGGTGAGCGCGCCCATTCCGCCGATCGGCACATCCCAATCGCCGGTGCCGCCGCCGATCACGTGATAGAGGAAGCAGCGGTTCTGCCGCAACGCCGGATCGTGTGCGTCGGTGAAGGTTCCGATGAGCGCGTCGGTGAGTACGACGCCGCGCACCGTATCGTCGGCGAAGGTCGCCTCGATGGTTTCGCCGAGCGGCCGCTCGAACAGCGCCGCCCACGCATCCGGATCGCCGACCCGGCCCGCCAGTTGGGCGCGAGTCGGCAACGGTTCGGTGAGCGTCGGAAAGACTTGGCGCGCAACCTCGTGCGTCATCCCGTAGAAGCGCCGCCAGGCGTCGAAATCCCGGTCCGAGCCGGTGAGCGCGCGGAAGCTCGCCCGGGTGCCCGCCGCGGACGCGGTGTCGACGAGCAACCCGCCGGAGCCGACCGGCGTATAGGACGAGATCCGCCGGCGCTTGGTGGCGAATCGCAGCCCGAGGTCGTCGACGATCCGGCGCGGCAGCAGGCTCACCAGGTACGAATACCGCGACACGCGCACATCGACGCCGGGGAACAGCCGCGCGGACACCGCGGCGCCGCCGGTCCGCGGCTGCCGTTCCAGCACCGCGACCGACCGCCCGGCCCGCGCCAGATATGCCGCGGCCACCAGGCCGTTGTGGCCGCCGCCGACGATCACCACGTCATAGGAGGAACGCGTCGGTTTCATGGGTTCTCGATATCACGGATGACGTGGTCCGCACCAGCACCGTCGCATCGAATGAGCACGTATTCGCCTTCGGGCGGTAAAGATCAACGATTTCCCGCATATCGGTGTGGACGGAAAGATCAGGATTTCCCGGTCCGAATGTGTCGAATGCGGCAACGAGCGCGCAATTCGACCAGGAATGGAATTCCGCGGAGCCGATGATCGTCGCGCCCGCCCCCGTGGTGGGCGCGACGACTCCCCCAACGGCGCTATGCCGCCGAGCCCGATCGCCCGGCGGACCGGGCGAAGATCATCGGCGCGGGGGCCGTACCGCTGACGGCGACCCACAGCATGGCCAGTCCGCACAGCGCGAGCAGCCCGGCATACAAGTCGAACACGAGATTCTCCCCCGAGACGGGGCCGCCAGCGCGGCCGACACCATTCAGCTAATGCTAACACCCAACCGGAAGTATCTTGCGCCGTACAGCAAATCGGCCCGAGCCCACAGGAATCTCGCAGCGCGCTCGCAGATTCGTCCGGAAGTCACGCGTATACACGGCTTCCGGCCTAGGTTGGATCCATGACGCCGCTGCAGCGCTATATCGCGGAGGAAATCGCCGCCGATCATGCCGATGGCATCCTCACCCGGCGCGAGGCGCTGCGCCGCCTCGGTCTGCTCGGCATGGGCGTCCCGGCCGCGGCCGCACTGCTCGCCGCGTGCTCGTCGGACGGTGGGTCGCCGAGCGCCAGCCGAACATCGACTGCCACAACAACTTCCGCGCCACCCGGCCTCGCCGCAGCGGTGCCGACGACGCCGATTACGTTCCAGGGTCCGCAGAACCGCACCCTGCAGGGCGCCTGGGCGGCGGCGACTCAGCCGCGCGGCGCGGTGCTCGTCATCCACGAGAACCGCGGCCTGAACGATCACATCCGTTCGGTGGCCGGGCGTTTCGCGGGCGCCGGATACTCCGCACTGGCCATCGATCTGCTCTCCGAGGAGGGCGGCACCGATAAATTCACCGATCCGGCGCAGGCCACCGCGGCGTTGAGCAAGATCCCGAACGACCGGTTCGTCGCCGACCTCGGCGCGGGCATCGACGAGCTCGAGCGGCGGGCGCCCGGTAAGAAGCTCGGCGCCACCGGTTTCTGCTTCGGCGGCGGTCTGGTCTGGCTGCTGCTGGCCGCGGGCGGGGCGAAACTCGCCGCGGCGACACCGTTCTACGGGCCGTTCCCGGACAACGGCGATCTGTCCGCGTCGAAGGCCGCGGTGCTCGCCATCTACGGCGCGCTGGACACCAGAGTCGGCGCGACCAGGCCCGCGGCGGAGGGCGCGCTGACGAAAGCCGGTGTGCCACACGAATCATTCGTCGCACCGGACGCCGACCACGCCTTCTTCAACGACACCGGCCCGCGCTACGCCCCGGCCGCGGCGAGCGAGGCGTGGCGCCGTGTCCTCGACTGGTACGGGCGATACCTGACCTAGTCCTCCATGGCCGGGACGACCGCGCTGTCGGCCGCGAGCGCCAGCGCCAGCACGGTTGCCCGCGCACCGCGAGTCAGCAAGGAGTCCAACGCCTTCCGGTAGGCGGCCACGAATCGCGGCTCATCGATGAGATCGCCGAAGAGTTCACGATCGGCGAGGAATGCGACCGGATCGCCGTCGCGCGCCGCCGCGACCAGCCGCTCGCGCAGCGGATCGACGATCTCGATCGGTTCGCCCTGCTCGTCGATACCCGTGCAGTAGCGCGCCCAACCCGCGATTATCATTGCGGCGCAGTCTATTTCACCACCGAGTGCGAGTTGGTCACGCACCACGGGCAGCACCCACTTGGGTATGCGGTCGGAGGCGTCGGTGGCCAGGCGGGCGATGGTGTCCCCGATGGCGGCATTGCCGAACCGCTCCAGCAGCGTGCGCCGATAGGCCGCCAGATCGATACCGGGGACCGGCGGCAGCGTCGGCAGCGCCTCGGCGGCCATGTAGCGGGATACGAAGCGCGCGAACGCCGGATCGGCCACGGCATCGTGCACCAGCCGGTATCCGGCGAGATGGCCGAGGTAGGCCAGCGCCTGATGACTGCCGTTCAGCAGCCGCAGCTTCATCGACTCGTACGGCGCGACATCGTCGACCACCTGCACCCCGACCCGCTCGAATTCCGGCCTGCCCAACGGGAATCGGTCCTCCAGCACCCACTGGGTGAAGGGTTCGGTCAGCACCGGCCACGCGTCGTCGACGCCGTAGCGCCTGGCCAGCTCGGAGATCATCGGCGCGGTGGTGACCGGCGTTATCCGGTCCACCATCGAGTTGGGGAATGCGCCTGCCCGCGAAATCCATTCGGCCAGTTCCGGATCGCGCAGCCGGGCGAAGGCGGTGAAGCTGCGCCGGGCGACGTCGCCGTTGCCCGCGATATTGTCGCAGGACATGATCGTGAACGGCGCGAGGCCGCGCGCCCTGCGGCGGGCCAGCGCCGCGGTCACCAGGCCGAATACGGTGGCGGGCACCGCGTCCGGCGCCAGATCGGCCAGGATCGCCGGATTCGTCGCATCGAATTCCCCGGTGGCGGCGACGAAGTTGTACCCGCCCTCGGTGATGGTCAGCGAGACGATGCGGATGTCCGGGCCGGCCAGCTTCTCGATGACGGCCTCGGGATCGTCCGGCGCGTACAGGTATTCGACGATCGAGCCGACCACCCGCGGCGTCCACGCATCCGTGCCCTCCGCGACGCACAGCGTGTATAGGCAGTCCTGCCCGGTGAGCGCGTCGCGCATGCGGCGGTCCGCGGGCAGGACGCCGACGCCGCAGATCCCCCACTCCCGTGCGGCGCCCAGCTCGTGCAGCAGGTCCAGATAGCGCGCCTGATGCGCGCGATGGAAGCCGCCGACGCCGAAATGCACTATGCCGGTGCGAATTTCGGAGCGGTCGTAGCCGGGGACAGAAACCTTCGCGGCCAGTTCGGGCAGGGTTCGCCTGCCGAGCGGGGTCACCGGGCGACCTCAACGAGTGTTGCGTGCATCACATTTCGAATGATACCGTATTGAGCAATAGTTCAGCTTCTGAGCATTTGCTCACTGCCGAGGATCATTGTGACGCACGAAGCACCGCCGCCCGACGATGTGCGGCTCGCCCTCCGGGCCGCCGAGCTCTATCACCTCGAGGGCGCGACCCAAGCGGAAATCGCTGCCAAACTCGGCGTTTCGCGTCCCACCGCCGGGCGGCTGGTCGCCAAGGCCAGGGCGCAGGGCCTGGTCCGGATCGAGATCAACGTCCCGCCCGACCTGCGAGCCACCGTGCACACCGATCTCGAACGTGACCTCGAGCGCCGCTACCGGCTCACCGAGGCGGTGGTGCTCGGCCAGGTCTTCGCCGAATCCGCCTCCGGCACACAGGCACTCGGCCGGGCGGCGGCCGCGCTGCTCGGCCGCCGCCTCCAGCCGACCGATACGCTCGGATTCACCTGGGGCCCGGAGATCGTGGCGATCGCACAGGAGCTGCGCACCCGGAACACCCGCTGCGCCACCGTGGTTCAGCTCGATGGTTCGCTCACCGCGATCGACTATCAGACCGGCGTCGACTACACCCTCGGCCGCTGCGCGACGCAACTGCAGGCCACCCCGATCCGGCTGCACGCACCGCTCTACGCCGATCCGGCGACCGTCACCGCGCTCAGCCGGGATTCCGTACTCGGCAAGGCGCTCGCCATCGGGGCCGCCGCCGATGTGATGGTCTTCGGCGTCGGCCCGGTCTCCACCGCCACCACCCTGTTCGCGGGCAGCTACCTCGACACCGCATTACTGGACGAACTGCGCGAACTGGGCGCGGTCGGCGAGATCGGCGGCCGGTTCTTCCGGCGCGACGGCGCGCCCGTCGGCGGCCCACTGCCCGAACGCACGGTCGGGGTCACCCTCGACGCCGTGCGCGACTGTCCGACGTCGGTGCTGGTCTCCGGCGGCGAACCGAAGTACGAGGCCATTTTCGGAGCGCTCAACGGCGGACTGGCCACGGTGCTGGTCACCGATGCCGATTGCGCGCGATGGCTGTTGGAAAGAAAAGAGGAGGCGACCGATGCGAAACTCGCTCCCGGCCACCCGAAGTCGGCGAAGGCACCGAATTCGGCTAAGGCATAGCGCCGCAGCGCTTTTCGCCACCGTCATGCTGGCCGTCACCGGATGCGCCGGCGCGGGCGCGCTCACCGGCGGTGGCGCCGACGCGGTGACCATCGCGATCGTGTCGAATTCGCAGATGCAGGACGCGATCCGCCTCGCACCGCGCTTCGAACGCGAAAATCCGGGCATCAAACTGAAATTCACCTCGCTGTCGGAGAACGAGGCGCGCGCCAAGATCACCGCGTCGGTGGCCACCGGCGGCGGTGAATTCGACGTGGTGATGATCAGCAACTACGAGACGCCGCAGTGGGCCGCGAACGGATGGCTGGTGGATCTCGGGACGTACATCCGGCGGACGCCGGATTACGATCAGGCCGACATCATTCCGTCGCTCCAGAAATCGCTGTCGTACCGTGGCGATCTGTATTCGGTGCCGTTCTACGGCGAATCCTCTTTCCTCATGTATCGCAGGGATCTGTTCGAGCAGGCCGGGCTCACCATGCCCGAACATCCCACCTGGGATCAGGTCGCCGGATTCGCGGCGAAGCTCAACACCGCGGACCGGTCGGGAATCTGCCTACGCGGCAAGCCGGGCTGGGGCGAGGTGCTCGCCCCGCTCACCACCGTGATGAACACCTTCGGCGGCCGGTGGTTCGACGAGAACTGGCATGCGCAGTTCACCAGCCCGCAGGTGGCCGAGGCCGTACGGTTCTACGTCGACCTGGTGCGCAGGTACGGCGAACCAGGTGCGGCCACAAGCGGATTCGGCGAATGCGCGACGCAGTTCGCGCAGGGGCACGCGGCCATGTGGTACGACGCGACGGCCGCGGTCGGCGTCACCGAGGATCCGGCGTCGAGCAAGGTGGTCGGCAAGGTCGGTTACGCACTCGCGCCGACGAAGTCGACGCCGAATTCCGGCTGGCTGTACACCTGGTCGCTAGGCATCCCGAAGACGAGCCACAAGCAGGACGCCGCATGGAAATTCGTGTCCTGGATGACCAGCAAGGAGTACATCCGGACGGTCGGCGAACAGCTCGGCTGGACCCATGTGCCGCCCGGCAGCCGCCTGTCGACCTACGAAATCCCGGAGTACAAAAAGGAATCCGCGCGCTACGGGAAGGTGACGCTGGATTCGATGGCGGCCGCCGATCCCGAACATCCTACGGTGCAACCGGTTCCGTACACCGGCGTGCAGTTCCTCACCATTCCGGAGTTCCAGGATCTCGGCACTCGGGTGAGCCAGCAGATCAGCGCCGCCATCGCGGGCCGCACCAGCGTCGACGACGCGCTGGCGCAGGCGCAGCAGTATGCGGACGTGGTGGGCAAGACCTACCGGAAGGACCAGTAGCCGTGACCGGAACACTCACCGCACCAGCCTCTTCCGCGTCGGCGACCACCTTGTTGTCCAAGCGCGACCAGATCTCGCGGGCCGAACGCTGGCGCAGGCGCGGACCGCTGCTGCCCGCGCTGATCTTCATGATCGCGGTCACTCAGATCCCGTTCCTGTTCACGCTCTACTACTCGACGCAGTCGTGGAACCTGGTCCGGCCGGGCTCCCGGCATTTCACCGGATTGCAGAATTATGCGGATGTCTTGCGGGACAGTCAGTTCCGGGAGGTGGCCTGGCATACGGTGCTGCTCATCGTCGGCACCGTGCTCATCTCGGTCGTGCTCGGACTGGGGCTGGCGCTGCTGCTCGATCGCGCGTTCATCGGCCGCGGCATCGTGCGCACGCTGCTGATCACCCCATTCCTGGTGACTCCCGTCGCGGCGGCGCTCATTTGGAAGACCACCCTGCTGGACCCGGTCTTCGGTCTGGTGAACTTCGTGCTGAAACCGTTCGGGGTGCACCGGATCGACTGGGTCAGCAGATATCCGCTGCCCGCGGTCATGGCCGACCTGGTCTGGCAGTGGACGCCGTTCATGATGTTGCTGATCCTGGCCGGATTGCAATCGATGCCGCGCGATGTGCTGGAGGCGGCCAGGGTGGACGGCGCGGGCGCGTTCGCGCTGTTCCGCGAGATCACCCTGCCGCATCTGCGGCGGTTCATCGAACTCGGCGCGGTGCTCGGCGCGATCTACCTGGTCAACACCTTCGACGCGGTGTACATGATGACCTCCGGCGGGCCGGGCATCGCCAGCTCGAACCTGCCCTACTACATCTATCAGCGCGCATTCCTCGGCTTCGACATCGGGCAGGCCGCGGCCATGGGCGTTGTCACCGTGTTGGCGACCATGCTGGTGGCCACCCTGGCGCTTCGCCTCATCTTCAAGAGTTTCACCGGATCCGAGCAGGCGGCATGACTACATCGGAAACTATTCGCAGACACCGTAATTGGGGAAACATCGGCTGGGGCGCGCTGGCCTGGATACTGGCCATCGGATTCTTCTTCCCGGTGCTCTGGATGGCGCTCACCGCCTTCAAACAGGAGGGCGACGCCTATACCGATCCGCCGAAGATCGTCTTCACCCCGACGCTGGACCAGTTCCGTGCGGTGCTGGACAGCGGTATCGGCACCACGCTGGCCAACTCCGCCTTCGCGACCGTCGTATCGACGATTCTGGTGCTGGCCCTCGGCATTCCGGCGGCCTTCGCGCTCTCGCTTCGCCCGGTGCGCAAGACCAGGGACGCGCTGTTCTTCTTTATCAGCACCAAGATGCTGCCGGTGGTCGCGGCCATCGTCCCGCTGTACGTCATCGTCGGCGATCTCGGTGTGCTGGACAATGTTTGGGCGCTCGTCGGGCTCTACACCGCGATGAATCTGCCCATCGCGGTGTGGATGATGCGCTCGTTCTTCCTGGAGGTGCCGGGCGAGCTGTTGGAGGCCGCGAGCATGGACGGGGCCGATACCTGGACCGCGGTGCGCGAGGTGATCGCGCCGCTGGTCTCGCCCGGTATCGCGGCCACCGCGCTGATCTGCGTGATCTTCTCCTGGAACGAATTCTTCTTCGCCGTGAACCTGACCGCCGTTCAGGCACAGACGATTCCGGTCTTCCTGGTCGGCTTCATCACCGGCGAGGGCCTGTACTGGGCCCGGCTCTCCGCGGCCGCGATGCTCACCGCGCTGCCCGTCATCCTGGCCGGCTGGCTCGCGCAGAACAAGTTGGTGCGCGGCCTGTCCTTCGGCGCAATCAAATAAGGAGTTCGCGAAATGGCTTCCGTCAGTTACCGATCCGCCTCCTGCGTCTACCCGGGCGCGACCAGCCTGGCCGTCGATTCGCTCGACCTCGATATCGCCGACGGTGAATTCGTGGTGCTGGTCGGGCCGTCCGGATCCGGTAAATCCACCGCGCTGCGCATGCTGGCCGGTCTGGAGGAGATCGATGCCGGATCCATCACCATCGACGGCGCGGATATGGTCGGCGTGCCGTCCAAGGACCGCGATATCGCCATGGTGTTCCAGAACTACGCCCTCTATCCGAACAAAACCGTCGCGGAGAATATGGGTTTCGCGCTGAAGATGCGCAAGGTGCCGCTGGCCGAGCGCACCCGCCGGGTCCGGGCCGCCGCCGAATTGCTGGATCTCACCGAATATCTGGACCGTAAACCGGCGAAACTGTCCGGCGGCCAGCGCCAGCGGGTGGCGATGGGCCGCGCCATCGTCCGCGAACCCCGCGTCTTCTGCATGGACGAGCCGCTGTCGAATCTCGACGCCAAACTCCGCGTGCAGACCCGCACCCAAATCGCCGCGCTGCAACGGCGTTTGGGCACCACCACCGTGTACGTCACGCACGATCAGATCGAGGCCATGACGATGGGCGACCGGGTCGCCGTGCTGCGCGACGGCAGACTTCAGCAGTTCAGCCCGCCGACGGAACTCTACGACCGCCCGGCCAACGCATTCGTCGCCGGCTTCATCGGCTCACCGGCGATGAACCTCTTCCATGCCGGGATCGTCTCCGGCGGAATAGATCTCGCGGGCAGCACGCTGGAGTTGCCGCGCACCGCGATGGCGGGCCTCGCGGGCCTGGACACCGTCACCGTCGGCATCCGGCCCGACCAATTCGAGCTCGCCGCACCGGGTTTCCCGCTGACGGCCGAGCTGATCGAGGAGCTCGGCAGCGAATCCTATGTCTACGGACGCCCTTCCGGCGCCGATGTCCGTACGCCGGACGGAAATCCGCTCACGTTCGTCGCCCGGTCCCAGCACCGCAACCCGGCCCGGCTGGCCGAGACGATCACCGTGCGGGTCCGCGACGGCGGTGCGGTGCACCTCTTCCATCCGACCACCGGTGCTCGCCTGGTCGAGGCAGAGGTGCACGCGCGCAACGAGATTCCGCTTGCCTGAACTACTTGTGCTGGACCGCGGCCTCCACGGCGGCGATGGCATCGACCGGTGTGCGGTTGGCGCCGTCGGCACCCTGGCCGAGCTGCGGCCAGCCCTTCCCGTCCGGACCGCGCAGCTGGACCCAGATATCGCGGGTCTTCTCCAGCAACTCACGCTGTTCGGCGTCGTTCAATGCGGACATGAATTCCTCCTGTGTTCCAATGCCGCAGGCCGCGGCGAATTCGTTGGGCGACATGCCATCCGCGGAGTTCATGTCGCAATTGCCGAAGGGCGGACAGCCTTCGGGCAGGCCGCCCCCGTAACCCTGTCCGTCGGTGTACTGATGGGCGATCTGCCCCGGCAGGTTCGGGTTCATGCCGTAGCCGGCGCCGATCACCCGCAATCCGGCGGGCCGGTCCGGCCACATTTCGAAGAAGTCGGACCGGTTGGCGTAGCCGATCACCCGGCGCGGATCGCCGAGCCAGTCGGCGAGATTCCAGTACGCGCGGTTGATGCCGTCGGATTGGTCGCCACGCGGATTGCCGCCGGTTTCCACATCGATCATCGTGATCATCCGCGGATGCGGCCCGCCCTGCGCGGCGACCATATCCCGGTGTACCTGGACGCAGTCCTGCCAGTTCGGCCGCCAGTAGAAGTAGACGATGAAACAGGCCAGACGCCCGTCATCGGCCGCCGCGCGGGCCCATTCGTAATTCGCCGCGAAGTTGTCGTCGCGGAAGGTTCCGTCGTTGGAGCGGAAGCTGAAGATCCCGTACGGATAGGAATCGTCCACCCGCGCCTGGAAGTAGGACACATCCGCGAAAAGGCTGTCGACCATATGTTCTCCCCTCGATTACAGACCTTGTAATTCCCCCGAGCCCAGGTCACGCCGCCCGATTTCCGCACCGGCCCGCGCCGTGAGACGCCGCTGAAATCTGGATGAAGGGTGCACACCGGAGACTCGGTCAGGTACGACGAGCCGCTCCGGAGCCGCCCGAACGCGACGGAACAATCCTGGATCGGCCCGTGACCGAGCGAAAGCGGATGGTCGGGTGAGCGAACCGGTTGTTCCATTCGTTCGACCGCGCGCGATTAGTTAACGCGCGTGCTCGGTTGTTGCGGTTTCTGTAAGGCGGGAGGACAGAGTGGACGAGGCAACATTGGAACGCCCAGTACCGGCATTCGGGGGTCGCGGGGTGCTGGAGGGAGCATTCGCGCTATTGGAGGTGCTGTCGCACGGCGACGAGGCGGGGCTGACCCAACTCGCGTCGGCGGCGGGACTGCCGAAGGCGACCGCGTACCGGCTGTTGAATCAGCTGGTCACCGAGGGCGCGGTGCAGCGAAGGGCCGGACGGTATCGGTTGGGGCCCAGGGTATTCCGGCTGGGGCAGACCTGGGAGCCGGCGCGGCTGCTGCGGGCCGCGTCCGCGCAGCCGCTGCGCCAGCTCGCCGCGGCGAACGGTCGCGGCGGCTTCAGCCTCGCGATCGCCGACCGGCGCCAGATCATGCTCGTCGGCGGGATCGGCCAGGAGATCGACGAGATCTTCCCGCTGCGCGCCGGCGTGCTGCTGCCGCCGGGCACGGCCGCCGAACAGGTGCTCACCGCGCCGAATACGCAGAAGCCCGCACCGGAGGGTTTCTCGTATCGGGAGTGGGAGCGGATGACGGCGGCGGCCCGCGGCCGCGGCATCGCATACGACGTCGATGCCAACCGGCTCGGGCTGGCCTGTGTCGCGGCGCCGGTGCGCGGCCCGGCCGGTGAGGTGGTCGCCGCGCTGGCCGCCACCGTCACCGAGACGCAGCGCATTCCGGGGCTGGCCGAGCAGGTGCAGCGAGCGGCGGGCATGGTCACCGCCAACCTGACCCGGATCGTCAAAGCCAAACGGGCGCTGTGAAACCCGATGCCGCCCGGCCCGCGGACAACGGGCCGGGCGGCTTTCGGGTCAGCTCGCGGGATCCGGCTGCGCGGTGATTCCCGCGAGCCGTTGCGGGGCAAGGATTTCCGCGACCTGATCCGAGGTCAGCAGACCATCCGCTACGGCGATATCCCCAACGTAGGCACCGATTTTCAGCGCCTTCTTGGCGATCGACGCGCTGGCCGCGTAGCCGATATACGGCGAGAGCGCGGTCACCAGGCCCACCGAGCGGCGCACGCCCGCGGCCAGATGTTCCCGGTTCGCGGTGATGCCGTCGACGCATTCGGTGGCCAGGGTGTCGGCGGCGGCGCTCAAATGCGTCGTGCTGCGCAGCAGGCTGTAGATGATGACCGGCTCGAAGGCGTTGAGCTGCAACTGTCCCGCCTCGGCGGCCATGGTGACGGTGAGATCGTTGCCGATGGTCTCGAAGGCCACCTGGTTCACCAGTTCCGGGATCACCGGATTCACCTTGCCGGGCATGATCGACGAACCCGCCTGTGCCGCGGGCAGATTGATCTCGCCGAGACCGACGGCCGGGCCGGAGGAGATGAGCCGCAGATCGTTGCACGTCTTGGACAATTTCACCGCGACCCGCTTCAGAATTCCCGAAACCTGAACGAACGCACCGCAATCCTGGGTGGCCTCGATCGGGTCGGCGGCCCGCACGATCGGCTCACCGGCGAACTCGCGCAGATATGCGCAGGCCAGTTCGGGATAGTCCGGATGCCCGTTGATGCCCGTGCCGATCGCGGTGCCGCCCAGATGCGATTCCAGCAGCAGCCGCGCACCCTCGTCCAGGCGGTCGCGGTCCTCGCGCAGCATTCGCGCGTAGGTGCCGAATTCCTGGCCGAGCGTCATCGGCACCGCGTCCTGCAACTGGGTGCGACCCATCTTGAGCACGTCGGCGAATTCGACCGATTTGCGCTCGAAGGCCTCGGCGAGGCGGCCCAGCGCGGCGATGAGGTTGCGCAGATGGCCCACCAGGCACAGCTTGATCGCGGTCGGGTAGACGTCGTTGGTGGACTGGCCGAGGTTGACGTGATCCAGCGGATCCAGTTCGGTGTACGCGCCGCGCGGATAGCCCAGGATCTCCAGCGCGCGATTCGCGATCACCTCGTTGGCGTTCATATTCGTCGAGGTGCCCGCGCCGCCCTGGATCGGATCGATCGGGAACTGATCGAGCCACCGGCCCGCGCGCAGCTCGACGCATGCCGCGACGATCGCGTCGGCGCGCCGGTCGTCGAGCAGGCCGAGATCCCGGTTCGCTTGGCAGGCGGCCTGTTTCACGGCGGCGAGCGCGGAGATCAGCGCCGGATACTGGCCGATCGTCGCACCGGTGATCCGGAAGTTGCGCAGCGCCCGCGCGGTGTGCACGCCGTAGTACGCGGCGGCGGGGACCTCGAGCGCGCCGATCGAATCGCGTTCTATCCGTATGGCATTCGATGGCTCGCTGGTCGAATTCGCAGGCGCGTACGTAGTTTCGGTCACGCCGTCGATTGTCCCAGTGCCGTCCGCGGTTTCCTGGACCGCTGAGCCCACCTTCATCTCCTTGTTCGAGAAATATGACGCGGCACTGTATCTCCGGATGATGTCCGTGGCCGCCGGGTGCCCGCCCGCGCGGGCGATGCCGGGATCCGTGGTGTCACCAGGTGGCTCCCGGCATTCGTATGGTGTTCGGTCAGTTGTGGTTTCGCTCGGCCATCGCCCGCAGGAAGAAGGTCAGGTTGGCCGGGCGTTCGGCGAGACGGCGCATGAAGTAGCCGTACCACTCGTTGCCGTACGGAACGTAGACGCGCACATTGTTCCCCGCGGTGACGAGGCGGCGCTGCTCGGCGTCCCGGATGCCGTACAGCATCTGGAATTCGAATTCGTCGCGCTTGCGCCCGGCGGCGACCACCATGCGCGTCGCCGATTCGATGATCGCCGGATCGTGCGTGGCCACCATCGGATAACCCTTGCCCTCCATCAGGATTCGCAGGCAGCGCAGATAGGACTGGTCTACCGCGATTTTGCCCTGATGCGCCACCGACGGCGGCTCGGCGTAGGCGCCCTTGCACAGCCGGATCCGGGAGCCGGGCCCGGCGAAATCGCGGCAGTCGCCCTCGGTGCGGTGCAGGTAAGCCTGCAATACCGTGCCGAGCCAAGGGAAATCGGCGCGCAGCTCACGCACGATCGACAGCGTGGAATCGGTGGTGGTGTGATCCTCGGCGTCGATGGTGACCCACGCGCCCGCGACGGCGGCGGCCGTGCAGATGGTGTGCGCGTGCTCGAGCGCGATGGCGTGGCCGTCCTTCGGCAGCGACTGACCGAGCGCCGAGAGCTTCAGCGAAACCTCCAGCGGCCGAACCGATTCCGCATCCTCCGTGGGCGGCAGCTCGGCCAGCGCGGACAGCAGTCGCAGATAATGCGCGACCGTGTCGCGCGCCTGCCCGATCTCGGTGATGTCCTCGCCGAGATAGTCGACGGTGAGGTAGCGGCCGGAGATGAGCAGCGCGTCGGCGGCGGCCACCGCCTGCTCCTCGGTCTCGCCCGCGACGAAGCGATCGACGACGCGTTTGGTGCTGCGCATTCCGGTGAGCGTGCGCGCGATCCGCGGCGAGCGGGCGGCGGCCAGCAGAGCCGGACGAAGCGGATTGGCCATCGGTTACACCTCCTTCATATGCGGGTACAGGTGATCGGTCGGCGGCACGAACGTCTCCTTGATGGTGCGGGCGGAGGTCCAGCGCAGCAGGTTCTGCGCCGAGCCTGCCTTGTCGTTGGTGCCGGAGGCGCGCGACCCGCCGAACGGCTGCTGCCCGACCACCGCGCCGGTCGGCTTGTCGTTGATGTAGAAATTCCCCGCGGTGAAGCGCAGCCGCTCGGTCGCCGCGGCGACGGCGGTGCGGTCGGTGGCGATCACCGAACCGGTGAGCCCGTATGCGGAACCGCCGTCCACCAGCGCGAGCGCATTGTCGAAGGCGCCGGGGACCGAGTCGTCGTAGACGTGCACCGCCAGGATCGGCCCGAAGTATTCGGTGCGGAACGCCTCGTCGGTGGGGTCGTCGCCGATCAGCACGGTCGGGTCGACGAAGTAGCCGACCGAATCGTCGGCGTGCCCGCCCGCCGCGATGGTCAGGCTCGGCGTCGCCTTGGCCCGCTCGATGGCCGCGACATTGCGATCGAAGGCGCGCTTATCGATCACGGCGCCGCCGAAGTTGCCGAAATCGGTGACGTCGCCGTAGGACAGCGCGCCGACCTTGTCGATGAAATCGCCGGACATCTTGGCCCACACCGATTTCGGGATGAACGCGCGCGAGGCGGCCGAACACTTCTGGCCCTGGTAGTCGAAGGCGCCGCGGATCAGCGCGGTCGTCAGCGTCGCGGGATCGGCGGAGCTGTGCGCGAGCACGAAATCCTTGCCGCCGGTCTCGCCGACCAGCCGCGGATAGGTGTCGTAGCGGTCGATGCCGTTGCCGACCGTGCGCCACAGGTGCTGGAAGGTGGCCGTCGAGCCGGTGAAGTGAATGCCCGCCAGCCTGCGATCGGCCAGCGCCACCTCGGACACCTCGGGGCCGAAGCCGTGCACCAGGTTGATCACGCCGGGCGGCAGGCCCGCGGCTTCCAGCAGCTTCATCGTCCAGTAGGCGGCGACGGCCTGGGTCGGTGAAGGCTTCCACAGCACCGTATTACCCATCAGCGCGGGGGCTGTCGGCAGGTTGCCCGCGATCGCGGTGAAGTTGAACGGGGTGATCGCGTAGACGAAACCCTCCAGCGGCCGGTATTCGACCTTGTTCCACACACCCGGTGACGAGATGGGCTGGTCGGCCAGGATCTGGCGGGCGAAATGCACATTGAATCGCCAGAAATCGATCAGCTCGCACGGGGCATCGATCTCGGCCTGGTACGCGGTCTTGGACTGACCCAACATCGTTGCGGCGGCGATGGTTTCGCGCCACGGGCCGGAGAGCAGATCGGCGGCGCGCAGGAAGACGGCGGCCCGGTCCTCGAACGACAGCGCCCGCCAGCCGGGTGCGGCCGCCGCGGCGGCGGTGAGCGCGTCCTGAACGTCGGCGGCGGAGGCGGGGGTGAAGGTGCCGAGTACCGCGGCGTGTTTGTGCGGTTGGACAACGGCGACCGACTCCCCCGGTGTGCGCCGGTGCTTACCGCCGATGACATGCTGGATCTCGGTGGGCTCGGCCGCGAGCTCGGCCAGCTTCGCCTGCAGACGAGCGCGCTCCGCGGTGCCGGGCGCGAAGGTGCCGACCGGCTCGTTGCTCGGTCGTGGCGTGGCCACGATGGCGTCCATTTGGGCTCCTCTGTTCTGGATTCGTAGCAGCTCAGCCGAAGTCAACACGGCAAAACGCCCATGAGGATGAGCCAGACGGATAAAGATGGGATGTGCGTCTTGGCGAATTGGCCAAAACACACAAGTGTGTGACTCTGTGCGGGCGATCCCCGCACGACAACGCAGGAGGCTTGATGAAGGTGGCGACCGAGGAGGATCTGCTGGGGACGGACACCGATCTGTTCGGCCTGGCGCAGATGGTCGCCCAGAGCGCGGGCGGCATGGTGTCCATCGAGGATCCGCAGTCACATGTACTCGCGTACTCCGCGTCCGATCAAGCGGCCGACCAGATGCGGGTGCTCTCCATCCTGGGTCGCGAGGGCCCACGCGAATATCTGCAGGTTCTGCGCAAGTGGGGAGTATTCGATCGAATGCGGCGCAGCGACGAGGTGATCGACGTGCCCGCGCACGAGGAGCTGCGCATCAAGCGCAGGCTCGCGGTCGGCATCCACCGTCCCGCCGACGAATCCGGGGTCGCGCCGCGGCTGCTCGGCTCGATCTGGTTGCAGCAGGGTGACCGGCCGTTCAAACCGGATGCCGCGGAGATCCTGCGCGGCGCGGCGGCCATCGCCGCGCGCATCATCTCGCGCAGCCTCGCCGCGCCGTCGGCCGAGGCGATGCTGGTGCAGCGACTGTTCGGCGCCCGCCAGGGCGGCATCGACATCGCCAGTGCGGCAAGCACTTTGAACATTCCGATGTCCGGCCCCGCCGCGGTGATCGGCTTCGCGCTCACCGGTGTCGGCGACCACTCCTCGTTCGGCAATCTACTTCGCCTGCGCGCCAGCTCATTTCGGCCCGACGCGGTGACAACCCTGCTCGGCGATCGTGCGTATGTGCTGTTCCCGCAGTATCAATCGAGCCGGGCCGTCACCCAGTGGGCGCGCCAGCTCGTCGAACAACTGGAAGCGAAGCGGTCGGTGAACCTGTGCGCGGCGATCGCCTGTCCGGTCGCCGATCTCACCAAGGTCGCCGCCGCGCGCGGCGAGGTGGACCGGGTGCTCGACAGCAATCCGGATCGCAAGGTCACCACGCTCGCCGAATCGCGCACCTCGGTGCTGCTGGGCGAGATCCTCGATCTGGTCGCCGGACGGCCCGACCTGCACGATCCGCGGTTGCAGGCGTTGTTCGAGTACGACCGCAAACATTCGGCGAATCTGCGGGAGAGCGTCGAGATCTACCTGCGTGCGCACGGTGATGTGCGCAATGCGGCGAACGCGCTGTGTGTGCATCCGAATACGCTGCGCTATCGGGTGCGGCGGGTGGAGAACATTCTCGGCATCGACCTCGGCGATCCGGGTGACCGGTTGCTGCTCGAACTCCAGTTGGCGCTGCATCGGCGGATGTTCGGCTGAGCCGATCTTTAGGTCTGCGGAAGACGATGCGACCAATCCGGCGATTCGGGTTCCCGATTGCCGGTATTTCGGTTAAGGATCGATGCGGATCGCCCGCAGCCGACCTGCCGGAGGAACGCATAATGAGGTACCTGCCAGCCGCCGCCGTCACGGGCGGGCTCGCCGCCGTCGCGATCGCATTCGCCACCCCGACCGCGGGAGCCACCGCGAACCGGATCGCGGTGCTGCCGGGGGTCAACTTCGGGCTCGGCACCAATTACGGCACCGGCTGCACGTACATGATCGAGGCCATCGTCGACGACGCCGCCGTTCCGGTCGCCTTCTACGACAACGGGGTTCCGATCGGCACCATCCGGCCCTCCGGCGGAGTCGCACTGCTGCAATGGGTTCCGGGCAGCGTCGGAACCCACACCATCGCGGCGTTCCAGGCGCCGGACGCGAAGCAGGGCATCGCGATCGATATCAGGGTCGCGACGGGCGTGCATCTCGGCTACGGCTGCAACGTCTTCGGCTGATCCGCTCGCGGATTTTGTTAAGCGAACCCAAAGTTCGCTGGCCCCACCGCCCGACACCCGATAACGTCGAGATCCGTTGTCCGGACGACCTATTCGCGGAGTTGAGGAGATAAGAGTGGGTTCCACGTTGTTCGCGGTATTCCTACCGTTGGCGCTGGCGCTGGTGCTGTTCGGACTCGGATTGACGCTGACCACAGCCGATTTCGCCAGGGTGCTGCGCTATCCGAAGGCGGCGGCAATCGCGCTGGCCTGCCAGATCCTGGTGCTGCCGGTCATCTGCTTCGGCCTGATCCACCTCTTCGGGCTGACCGGCGCGCTGGCCGCGGGCATGATGCTGCTCGTCGCGGCGCCCGGCGGGCCGTCGGCCAATCTGTTCAGCCATATCGCGGGCGGCGACGTCGCGCTGAATATCACACTCACCGCGATCAATTCGGTTATCGCGGTGTTCACCATGCCGTTGATCGCCGCCTTCGCCTTCGACCGCTTCCTCGACGACGGCTCGAAACTCGGTGTGCGACCGGACAAATTCATCCAGGTGTTCGCGATCGTGCTGGTGCCGGTGGCGATCGGCATGCTCGTGCACCGCCGGTTCACCGCATGGGCCGAACGGATGCGCCGCCCGGTGAAGATCGGGTCCGGCGTGGTGCTGGCACTCGTGGTGGTCGGCGCGTTCGCACAGCAGCCGAAGACCTTCGCCGACAACTTCGGCAAACTCGTCACGCTCTGCCTGGTGCTGTCCACCATCAGCTTCCTCATCGGCTACTTCGTGCCCCGCCTCGCCCGCGTCGACGCCGACCAGGCCATCGCCTCGGCCATGGAAATCGGAATCCACAACGGCGCCCTGGCCATAACCGTCGCGGTATCGGTGCTGCACAACGACAAAATGGCCGTCGCCCCCGCCCTATACGGCCTGACAATGAACATCCCCGCCGTCATCGCCGCCTACCTCCTGGCCCGCTACATCCGCAAAACCCCCACCCAACCCCTCCCCACAACCGTCTGAACCACCGGCGACACGACCGAAAAGACAAGGGCAGCAGCCTTATTCGCTGCCCGGTTGATCGATGGGCGGTCGAAATCAGCGGGGTGGCTCGGTTATTCGCCGACGGGAGTTCGTGCGAATTCTGAAGGCATTGGCGGCGGCTGGTAGAAGCTCGAAAACGTGCACGGTTTCGGAGTCAGGGGTCGAGTCGATTCCGAGGGCGAAATAAGGTTGCCCACCGAGAGTCTGAAGAGTTATCCGGATCTCCGGGCCGTCGGGGTACGCGATCGACAACTCGTCGACCGCGGCTGCTTCCTGCTGCGCCGCCTGACCTGTCCGCGCGAGAGTGACGGTGAAAGGTTCCAACTCCATGGCTGCTCCCGATCTCGGAGGGGGATCTTGGATACGGCGCGATTCTTCCACCGGGTCCCTGGCGCTGAGTTGAGCAAACCGTGAGAGAACAGACAGGACCCGGCTGTGGGATTGCCGTACCGTGTTGTGGATATGAGCGATCGGCTGGATTTCAGTCTGGCTCAGTTGCGGTATTTCGTTGCCGCAGCCGAAACCGGCAGTATTTCGGCGGCCGCGGAGCGGTTACACGCCTCGCAGTCGGCGCTGTCGCTGGCGATTCAGCGGCTCGAGCGGCAGTTGGGCTGTCAGTTGTTCCTGCGGCATCCCGCGCGTGGCATCACCCTCACCCCGGCCGGTCGGCGGTTGCTGTCCGAGGCGCGGATCATCTTGCGGCAGGCGCAGGATCTGCGGGCACACGGCAGGCAGTTGCAGGAGGAAGTGACCGGCGTGCTCGAGGTGGGCTGCCTTTTCTCGGTCGCCCCGTTGCTGATTCCGGCGGCGCGCAAACACCTGGCCCAGCGCTGTCCCGAACTGGTGATCCACGTGCGTGAGGCCAACTCCGAGGCGCTGCACGAACTTCTGCGCTCCGGAATCTGTGAGCTCGCGCTGGTCTACGACCTGTTTACGCCCGACGATCTGTGCGTCACCAGGCTCGTCGAGCGACGCCCGTATGCGCTGGTGGCGACGGCCGACCCGCTCGCGGCCGCGGGCCGGGCGACGCTGGCGCAACTGGCCACCCGGCCGCTGGTCATGCTCGACACCCGCGACGGCGACGTCCGCCGTCACCAGGAGGGCCTGTTCGCGTCCGCAGGGGTGGAGCTGCCGTCGGTGCTGAGCACGACCAGCTTCGAAACCATGCGAGGCATGGTTGCGGCGGGTTTGGGATTCTGCATTCTGGTCCAACCGCTCGGCACGGTGGAGACGCTGGACGGGGGCCGGACCGCGGCCGTGGAGATCGTCGACGATATCGCGTCGATCACGCTGGGCTTCGCCACGCTGGCCGGCTTCCAGCGCAATCAGCGGTGTCAGGCGTTCGTGGACGCCTGTTGCGAGGTGTTGTCGGCGAGGACCTGATCGACCACCGCCATCGCCGCGATGACGCGGGGAAATCCGGCGTACGGCAGGGTTTGCAGAACCGCTCCGGATATCTCCTCCGGGGTCAGCCCGACGTTCAGCGCGATATGCAGGTGGCCGGCCAACGGACCGTCGACATCGCCGAGGGTCACCAGCGCGCCGATTACCACCAGTTGACGTTGGCGCAGATCGAGGTCGGTGCGCGAATAGATGTCGCCGTAGACGAATTCGACCGCGTACCGCTGCAAATCAGGCGCGCTGGCGCTGGTTGCGAGCTCCGGATTGCCACCCTGCGCGGTGAGGCGGGCCAACAGCGCCCGCCCGCGCCGGTATCGGTCCGTGCTCACAGGTCGCTGTCCGGAATCCAGTTGGCGTGGAAGCCGTAAGGCACCCGACGCGGCAGCTTGACCCTGGCCACCGGTGTGCCGGTGATGTCGGTGGCCTCCATTACCCACAATTCGGCGGGGTCACCGTTGACCGGGTGGATGAGTGAGATCAACCAGCCTTCGTCCTCGCCGGTGCCGTCCGGCGCCGCGGCGAAGTCGGCCTCGCCCGGCACGGCGGAGTCGCTGAACGACAGCGCCTGGTTGGTCCCGGTGACGACGTCGTATTTGACGATCGAATAGCTGTTATCGCGCGAGTCGTGCCGCGGGTAGGCCACCGAATAGACGTAGCGGTGGTCACGTCCGACGTGGTCGTTGTTGATCGTGGGGAATTCGATCGCCCGGTCGTCGAGCTGTTGCGAGCTGACGACCTTGCCGGTTTTCGGATCGAGGACCCATCGATGCAAATACGACTCCGGCACCGGGTTGCGCATATCCAGTGCGCCTTTCGCCTTGGAGGCGCCGCCGAGACGGGCGAAACCCAGATCCCAGTTCTCCCTGGTCACCCGATTGATCTCCACCACCACCCGGCCCTGCGCGTCTTCGTGGGCGTTGGCGGTGTGCAGCACGAAGGTGGGTTCGATGGCGAACCAGATGACGTCCGCGCTGGTCCCGCCGCGAGGCATGACACCGATTCGGGCCGGTTTGGTGTCGCTCCAGCTGAACGGTGCGGTGGTGTAGCTCTTCATGGTGGCGTCGGTGAGCACCGAATGGTCGTAGAAGATGATGTAGTGCTCGGTGATACCCATGTCATGCTGCTGCGCCGGCTCCGGGATGTCGATCACCTCGGTGCGGACCAGCCGATTGTCCGGCGACAACACGTGATAGGTCAGATACGGGGTGGTGGTGCGGGTCGCACCGATGAAATGCAGCTCCCCGGTCACCGGATCCACCTTGGGATGGGTATTCATCGGAGTGTGCAGCCGATTGCCGAAATCACAGGCGCCGACGGTGTTCATCTCCGGGCCGATTTCGTAGGGCAGACCGGCGTCGGCCGTCGTGAAGATCTTCCCACCGTGGTGCAGCACCCCTGGATTGCAGTTGTGGTTGGTCAGATCTTTCGCGTCGGCCTGCTGACCGCCGTCGATCGGGTTCTCCAGGAACGAGGTTCGGATCCACCGATTGCGGTACCACTGCGCCTGGCCGTCGGCGATCCGGATGCCGTGCAGCATCCCCGGCGCGCTCCACGCATGGTCGTAGGTGGTGCCCGGCTTCGCGTTCGGGCCATTGCGAAAGTACCTGCCCGTCAATGCTTTTGGGAGCGCGCCGATGACTTCCAGGCGCACCGCGTCGATTTCGTCGGTCACCGGTTCCCACAGCCCGGTCAGATATGTCGACGGCTCGGTCTCGACTGACATGATCCAGCTCCTTCCGACTGACCCCTCCCGCACTTCATCGTCGAACCAGAGCAATCATTGAGCAAACAAATGATTTCGATCGACCCCATCGACAAAGCAAATACTGGCTGTCGGACAGCTCCCGCCCTATGGGTGCTTGTGCCACAGGAGGAAATAGCGCCAGAAGACGAGGCGGCGCACCTGAGCGCCGGGGAGCAGCGCGGCGGCGTATTCGCGGACTTGGCGGGTGGTCAGGGGTGGATCGAGTACCACCGGCATTGCGGAGTGGGTGGGTTCGTGGGCGAACCAGTTGCCGCCGTTGAACTTTCGCAGCAGGGCGAAGGTGAGCCCGAATAGTCGATGACTTATCATGGCAAGAAGTTCGACGGGTAATTCGCGGGGTAGGTCGGTGCGTGGCAGCGCGACGGCGACGAGCACACCACCCGGGCGCAGCGCACGAGCCAGCACCGGAAGCGCCATCTCGAGCGGGAGGTGGTGCAGTGCGGTTACGGAGACGATCGCGTCGTAACCCGCCTCGGGCAGCGGCTCTTTCAGCACATCGCCGAGCAGCAGGGTGACATTCTCCGGGGTCGTATCGTATGCGGCGGCGATCATCTCCGGCGATTTGTCGACGGCGTCGACCTTTTCGGCTCGGGCTGCCAGCTTCGACGCGAAAGCGCCCGCACCGCAACCGACATCGAGTACCCGGCGCAATTCGTCGGGCAGCTGCCGCAACAGCAGGCGGTGATAGAAGGCATTGTGATCCCAGTCCAGCGCGCTCACCGATCGCAGTCTGCCACCGTGCGCCTCGGCCCGCGACCCCCGTCCGGAGCGCCACCGCCGTCCGCCCGCAGGTCCGCGCGAAAGGCGGCCGAATCGAGCGAAAACCGTTGTGTGGTAATCGCCCGATCATGCGACGATGCCGCCGGTGACCACAGGCGATCCCAAAGACCTTGTCCGGCAGGGCTACAACGCCCTCTCCGAACACTACGACCGAGCCTTCGGCGGCGAAACCAAGTATCAGGCATGGTTGTCCGAGCTCGACCAGCAAATCCCCTCGGCCGCAACCGTACTCGACCTCGGCTGCGGTTCCGGCATCCCCGTCGCCCGCATGCTCGCGACGACCGGACGCCGGGTGGTCGGCGTCGATATCAGCGATGTCCAGGTCGAGCTAGGGCGTGTTTCGAAGTAGGTGATGGGGTGGCACCGCGTTAGCGGTGCCACCCCATCATTGTGTTCGGTGGAAGCTGTTGCCCGCGTTGGCATATGGGTGAGGTCTCCGGTATTTCGGGTTAGCGACCAAGCAAACCTGAATAGTGCCGGAGACCTCGTGGCCAGCGTAGCGGTGACGGGGCGAGCGGATTTGACCGATGCCCAGTGGGCGCGGTTGGAGCCGTTGCTGCCTCGTGGCAAGAAGGCGGGACGCCCGCCGACATGGACCAAACGACAGCTCATCGACGGGATCCGGTGGCGGATCCGGGTCGGGTCGCCGTGGCGGGACGTGCCGGTCGAGTACGGGTCCTGGCTGGCGGTGTATGGGCTGTTCCGGCGCTGGCAACGCGCCGGAGTGTGGGCGCTGATCCTGAAACTGTTGCAGGGCTTCGCCCCGCGAGTGCGGCCGGTGCGGGTACTGGCCGACAAGGCCTACTCCAGCCGCGCTAACCGGGAATGGTTGCGGCGGCGCGGCATCCGGGTGACCATCCCGGTTCCCGCCGATCAGGCCGCGAACCGCCGCAACCGAGGCCCCGCCGGTGGCCGTCCGCCGGCATTCGACTCGGTGATCTACCGCGACCGCAACGCGGTCGAACGAGGCATCAACCAGCTCAAACAGCATCGGGCCGTGGCCACTCGCTACGACAAACTCGCCGTCCGATACCTGGCCACCATCCACATCGCCGCGATCAACCAATGGCTACGACACCAGTGGTGGGGGGGGGGGGGCCGCCCCCCCCCCCCCCCCCACAAAACAACCAACAAGTGGTGGGGGGCCACATAATTTGGGAGCAAGTGGTGGGGGGGGGGGGGGTTACTAG
>NZ_JAIRBR010000015.1:0-221673 GCF_020361265.1 Nocardia sp. JCM 34519.1 | reverse complement strand
ACCCTCTATTGGGGGTTGGGGGGTGGGGCCGCGGTCGTGCCTCCCGGGGGGGCGCCGCCCGGCGACGCGCGGGCCGCCCCGCCGCGCTCATTCGCGGATCATCTTCCCTCGGTCGAATTCGTGCCCGCCCCACACACCGGACTGGCCGGTGCGCGCGGCGAATTCGAAACATCCGGTGCGGATCGGGCACTCCGCGCAGATCTTCCTGGCGTACGCGAAATCCTGCGACGGGTACGGGAACCAGGCCTCGTGGTTCGGGTCGCCCCGGCAGGCCGCGCGATGCCAGCCGCCGCTGTCGGAGAGCGGGAGCAGGTCGGTCAGTGCCGGTTCGGTGCGGGTGGTAGTCGGTGCGGAGATCATGGCGTACCTCTCCTTTCTCCGGTTCAAGTGGCCGCGGCGAGCTGCTTCCAGATGCGCCGCTGGGTCTTCTCGAGGTGATTGGGCGCCTTCGGTTCCCAGAGCAGCCGCATCCCGGCCTCCTCCGGGGTGCGGTCGGCCTTGGCCGTATTGCACGGCGCGCAGCAGGCGACCAGGTTGCTCCAGGTGTTGGGGCCGCCCCGGCTGCGCGGCCGGACGTGGTCGACCGTGCGGGCCCAGCCCGCGCAGTAACCGCACCGGTGGTTGTCCCGGCGCAGCACGCCGGCCAGGGTGGCCCGGCTTTCGTCGTGCGGGCGCACCACATGCTTCAGGTAGACATAGCGCAGCAGCCGGATGGTTTCCGGCAACGCCAGCTCGAGGTGCTGGGAACGGATCGGGAAGCGCGGCTCGCGTTCGGCGATGGTTTCGGCGGCCCCGGCCAGCAGCAGTACGACGGCGCGTTCGGCCGGAATCTCGTCCAGCGCTTCATAGCTGGCATTGAGCACCAGCACCGGCGTATTTATCCAATTGTCGACGGTCAGCACCGCGGGTGCGGCGGCACGATAAAAGATCATGGGAATCACCATGTTTCGAGGAGAATTGAGCGAAAGTGGGCGGCGGAACGGTCGGTCAGTTACCGGCGAAGCCGAGATCGGGCTGGCGGTCGCGGCCTGCTTCGTTCATCGATTGCCGCGACGCGATGCGCTCTCGGACAATGCTTTTCACTGGTTTCAAAACCGCTTCCTCCTTCCCGATGCTCGGCATTTCCTGAAAACCCTCTGCTCAGCGACCACCGCGCGACGCGGTGATCTTCGTCGAAACCCATGGTGGCACAGCGGCCCGCCGTTGTCGGGTCATTTTTTGACCGGCCCGTGACCTGGGCCGGAATGCGACTATTTCAGCTGCGCCGCCCCGAAGGAGACGTGGAATCGCTGGCACCAGATGGTCGCACCGGTGAGCTTCGCCAAATCGGCATCGGATGGGATGGCGTAGTTCTGGCTGCCCTTATTGCCCTTCAGGCTGCCCAGGTCTACGTGCGCGGCATCGCCGAAGACGAACCAGCCCGATTTGCCGGGGAGTACGGGTGCGGCGGCCAGCCACACATGCAGATCGGGGCCGTCGGAGGTGTCCAGATTCTCCAGCCGCAATACCCTGCTGCCGTCGGCCAATTGGAGAATCACGGCGGTGCCGGAGGTGCCGTGCTCGTGCGAGATGAACTCGCCGCGGGCCAGCGTCTTCGGCTCCGGCGGCGGTTGGGCGCCGCCGGGCGCGCTGGAGACGGTCGGAACCGCCTCGACGACAGTGGTATTCGTGAACAGCCGCCAGGGCTGGAACAGTGCCAGCGTCACCGCCAGCCCGGCGACGACCAGCACGGTGAGCGTCCACGCGACCGGTGAACGGAAGATCCTGCGTGCCGAACTCATGCCTCGCCTCTCCGAGTGCGGTCCCTGCTCGGTCATCCGCACGGTGGGTCGGCACGTTAACGAAAACCCCCGACACGGTGGTCGGGGGTTTCGTTCGGCTCGGCGCGCTCAGCAGTTCTTGGCGGCCAGTGCCTTCGCCTCGCGGCGGCGGCGGTGCAGGATCGGCTCGGTGTAGCCGTTCGGCTGTTTGGTGCCCTCGAGCACCAGCTCCTTGGCGGCCTGGAAGGCGATGCTGCTGGCGAAATCCGGTGCCATGGGGCGGTAGTTCGGGTCGCCCGCGTTCTGCCGGTCGACCACCGGAGCCATCCGCTCCAGGCTGGCCACCACCTCGTCGGCGGTGATCACCTTGTGGCGCAGCCAGTTCGCCATCAGCTGGCTCGAAATGCGCAGCGTCGCACGGTCCTCCATCAGGGCGACATCCTTGATGTCGGGCACCTTGGAACAGCCGACGCCCTGATCGATCCAGCGCACCACATAGCCGAGGATGGACTGGGAGTTGTTGTCCAGCTCCTGCCGCTTCTCCTCGGCGGACCAGTTCGGCTCGGCCGCCAACGGGATCTCCAGGATCTGGTCGACGCTCGCGCGCGGGCCGCCCTTGGCGATCTCGCGCTGCCGGGCGAACACGTCCACCTGGTGGTAGTGGGTGGCGTGCAGGGTGGCGGCGGTGGGCGACGGCACCCAGGCGGTGTTGGCGCCGGCCTTCGGGTGGCCGATCTTCTGGGTCAGCATGTCGGCCATCAGGTCCGGCATGGCCCACATGCCCTTGCCGATCTGCGCCTTGCCGGGCAGGCCGGTGGCCAGACCGGTGTCGACGTTCCAGTCCTCGTAGGACAGGATCCACTGCTGGGTCTTCATCTCGGCCTTGCGGACCATCGGCCCGGCCTCCATGGAGGTGTGGATCTCGTCGCCGGTGCGGTCCAGGAAGCCGGTGTTGATGAAGACGACCCGGTCCTTGGCGGCCAGGATGCTGGCCTTCAGATTGACCGTGGTGCGGCGCTCCTCGTCCATGATGCCGACCTTGAGCGTGTTGCGGTCGAGGCCGAGCACATCCTCGATCCGGCCGAACAGCTCGTTGGTGAAGGCCACCTCGTCCGGGCCGTGCATCTTCGGCTTCACGATGTAGACCGAACCGGTGCGGCTGTTGGTGAGCTTCGCGTCGCCGCGCAGCGAGTGGGTGGCGATCAGCGAGGTGACCAGGCCGTCCATGATGCCCTCCGGCACCTCGTTGCCGTCCTTGTCCAGGATGGCGTCGGAGGTCATCAGGTGGCCGACGTTGCGCACGAACAGCAGCGAACGCCCGTGCAGCACCAGCTCACCGCCGTCGAGCGCGGTGTAGACGCGGTCCGGATTCATGGTGCGGGTGAAGGTCTTGCCGCCCTTGCTGACCACCTCGGCGAGATCGCCCTTCATCAGGCCGAGCCAGTTGTGGTAGCAGAGCACCTTGTCCTCGGCGTCGACCGCGGCGACCGAATCCTCGAAGTCCATGATCGTGGTGACCGCGGATTCCAGCACGATGTCCTTGACGCCCGCGTTGTCGGTGCTGCCGATCGGCGAGGCCGGATCGATCTGGATATCGATATGCAAACCGTTGTGCTTCAACAGGATCGAGCTCGGGTTCGCCGGATCGCCCAGGTAGCCGACGAGCAGCGACGGGTCGGCGAGGCCGATGGTGGTGCCGTCCTCCAGGGTGACCTCGAGTTCGCCGTCGACGATCCGGTAGACCCGCGAGCCCACATGCGAGCCGGTGATCAGGGTGGCCGCGTCGTCGAGGAAGTTGCGGCCCCACTCGATGACCTTGTCGCCGCGAATCTTGTTGTAGCCGCTGCCCTTTTCCGCGCCGTTGGCCTCGGAGATGGCGTCGGTGCCGTAGAGCGCGTCGTAGAGCGAGCCCCACCGCGCGTTGGCGGCGTTGATGGCGAAGCGCGCGTTCATCACCGGCACCACCAGCTGCGGGCCCGCGGTGGTCGCGATCTCCTCGTCCACATTCTGGGTGGTGATGTGGAAGTCGGCCGGGTCCTCGCGCAGGTAGCCGATCTCGGTGAGGTACGACTTGTACGCGGCCTTGTCGTAGCCGGCGCCGGGATGTTCGGCATGCCAGGCGTCGAGTTTGCCCTGGATCGCGTCGCGCTCGGCCAGCAGGGCGCGGTTGCGCGGGGCGAGTTCGTCGATGACCCGCTCGGCCCCTGCCCAGAACGCGGCGGAATCTACGCCGGAGCCGGGCAGCGCCTCGTTCTCGATGAATTCATGGAGAACGCCGGCCACCTGGAGCCCGCCGACCTGAATCCGCTCTGTCATCTATTGCCTCACTTTGCGAAAGGTGGGAAAGACGCAGTCATGTTACCCGTCGGTAGTAGTACCGGGCTGTGTCGGGGGCCACGGCCGCGTCGTGCTGCTTCGTTCGCTCACACGCCGATGCCAACGGATCGATCGGTCGGCGTGTCGCACGATGTCGGCGGTCGGCCGGACAACACCTTGATTGTATCGTCCGGTCGATTTAATGTACTGATCGGAACATTTAGAACTACGTCGCCCCGTCGAACGGGATCCGGGGCAGGTAGGAGTGCGGGTGTCGCACACGGACAAAGTCGTCGTGGTCACCGGGGGCAGTCGCGGACTCGGCCGGGAGATGGTGCTGGCCTTCGCGGCCGCGGGCGCCGATGTCGTCATCGCCAGCCGGAAAGTGGACGCCTGCATCGCGCTGGCCGAGGAGGTGCAGAGCGCGCACGGCAGGCGGGCATTGCCGGTGGCGTGCAACGTCAGCGAGTGGGCGCAGTGCGATGCGCTGGTCGAGACGGTCTACGCCGAATTCGGCCGGGTGGACGTGCTGGTCAACAATGCCGGACTGTCGCCGCTCTACCCGAGCCTGGATCAGGTGAGCGAGGCGCTTTTCGACAAGGTCATCGGCGTGAATCTCAAAGGGCCGTTCCGGCTTTCGGCGCTCATCGGCACGCGAATGGCGGCCGGGGACGGCGGCTCGATCATCAACATCTCCTCGACCGAGGCAGTGCATCCGGATGTGTTCTCCGTGCCGTATGCGACGGCCAAGGCGGGTTTGAACGCGCTCACCCTCGGCCTCGCGCAGACCTTCGCGCCGAAGGTGCGAGTCAATACGATTCAGTGCGGGCCGTTCGGCACCGATATCTCGAAGGCGTGGCCCGCCGAATTCCGGGACGCGGCCGCCGCGCAGACCATGCTCGGCCGGATCGGCGAACCGAACGAAATCGTCGGCGCCGCACTGTTCTTGAGCTCCGAGGCCGCCTCCTTCTGCACCGCGGCGACGCTGGAACTGCACGGAGGCAGACGATGAAGGCACTGACCTATGAAGGGCCGCGGCGGATCTCGTATTCGGAGGTCCCCGATCCCGAGCTGCCGGGGCCGGACGGCGCGATCGTCGCGGTGAGCGCGGCGGGAATCTGCGGCAGCGATCTGCATATCTTCGGCGGGCACGGATTCGCCGAGGGAACCGGATACTGCGTCGGGCACGAGGCGGTGGGGGAGATCGTCGAAATCGGCCCGGCGGCAGTCGGATTCGCGGTCGGCGACCGGGTACTGGTACCCGCCTCGGCGGGCTGCGGACACTGCGTACCGTGCCGCAGCGGACTGATCGCCATGTGCGAGAAGGTCCCTCGGCCGATCGATGCGTGCTACGGGCTGGGCGGTGCGTTGCAGGGCGGGCAAGCCCAGCTGTTGCCGGTGCCGCATGCCGAGACCAATCTGGTCCGGGTGCCGGATGGGGTGAGCGATGACGCGGCGGTGGTATTGACCGACAACGCCCCGACGGCCTGGTACGGCGCGCGGCGGGCCCGCATCGCGCCGGGCGATTCCGTCGTGGTGATCGGGCTCGGTCCGGTGGGACTGATGGCCGTGCAATCGGCGTTCGTGCTGGGCGCGTCCCGGGTCCTCGCCGTTGATCTGGTTCCCGAGCGCCGCGAGCATGCCCGGCGGCTCGGCGCCGAACCCGTCGAATCCGAGCAGCCTAAGCAGGCGATACGCGAAATGCTCGGCGGCGGTGCGGATGTGGTGCTGGAGGCGGTCGGCGCGGACGCGACCATCGCGCTGGCGCTCGCGGTGGCCGGACGGCGCGGCCGGGTGAGCGTGGTCGGCGTGAGCGCGAATACGGCCTTCCCCGTCAATATGGTGCTGGCCCAGGTGAAGGAGCTCGAGTTCCATATCGGCCTGTGCTCGGTGCAGTACGAACTGCCGACGCTGCTGCGGCTCACCGCCGCCGGGCGGCTGCGGCCGGAAGCCGTTGTGTCCCACCATCTCGGACTGTCCGAGGGCGCGGATGCGTACCGCCTCTTCGCGAGTCGCGGCGACGGCGTCTCGAAGGTCGTCCTGGATCCGGCGGGATGATGCGGCGCCGGGGCCGCCCGCCCGCCGCGGAATCGTCCGCGGCCGATACCCGGGAGCGGATCGTCGACGCGGCGGTGGAGCTGTTCGCGGAGAAGGGATTCCACGGCACCGGCGTGGCCGAGATCGGCGAGCGGGCCGATGTGCAGCGCGGCGCGCTCTACTATCACATCGGGTCGAAGGAGGAGCTGCTCTGGCAGATCCTGCGAGATTACATCGAACGCATGCTTGCCGACGCCGAACGGATCGAGGGTACGGCGGACGACCCGGTTACCAAGCTGCGCAAGCTGATTCACAGTCACGTCGGGCTCATCATCCGCTACCGGCGCGAGGTGGTCATCCAGTTGCGCGACGGCGGCGCGCTCACCGGTGCACGCGCCGCACAGCTGCAGGTACTGCGGGACGAGGTGCAGCGGTGCTGGCAGCGGGTGATCGACGCGGGCCATGCGGCCGGTCTGCTGCGCACCGGCGAACACGTGGTGACCAACAGCGTGCTCGGCATGCTGAACGCGGTCACCTACTGGTATCGCCCGCACGGCGGGCGCACCCCCGACGAGATCGCCGCGATACTCGCCGACACCGTACTCGACGGTGTCATCGCAACCCACACGAAAGGCTGATCATGGCTTGGGATTTCGAAACCGACCCGGAATACCAGCGGAAGCTGGACTGGGCGGCGGAATTCGTGCGGACCGAGGTGGAACCGCTCGACCTGGTCTACCCGAATCCCTACGACCGCACCAACAAAGAGGCGATGGCGCTCATGCGCCCGCTCAAGGAACAGGTGAAGGAACAGGGGTTGTGGGCCTGCCACCTCGGCCCCGAACTCGGCGGGCCGGGATACGGTCAGCTGAAATTGGCGCTGCTGAACGAGGTGCTCGGCACCTCGGTCTGGGCGCCCTCGGTATTCGGTTGTCAGGCACCGGATTCCGGTAACGCGGAGATCCTGGCGCACTACGGCACGCCGGAACAGAAGGCCAAGTATCTCCAGCCGCTGCTGGATGGGGAGATCGGCTCCTGCTATGTGATGACCGAACCCACCGGCGGATCGGATCCGACGCTGTTCAAGGCCCGCGCGGTGCGCGACGGCGACCACTGGGTGATCAACGGCGAGAAGTGGTTCAACTCCAACGCCGAATTCGCGAGCTTCCACATCGTGATGGTGGTGACGAATCCGGATGTCAGTCCGTACCAAGGCATGTCGATGTTCATCGTGCCCGCCGACACGCCGGGGCTGGAGATCGTGAAGAACTTCCACGTGCACGGTTTCAGCGAGCACGAGGGGCATCTGCGGTTCACCGACGTCCGGGTGCCCGCGGATCATCTGCTCGGCGCGGAGGGGCAGGGCTTCATCGTGGCGCAGACCCGGCTCGGCGGCGGACGCGTACATCACGCGATGCGCACGGTCGCGTTGGTGCGCAGGGCATTCGACATGATGTGCGAGCGCGCGGTATCGCGGCCGATGCGCAAGGGCCCGCTGGCCGGGCTGCAGATGACGCAGGAGCGCATCGCCGACAGCTGGATCGAAATGGAGCAGTTCCGGTTGCTGGTGCTGCGCACCGCGTGGCGCATCGACAGGGAACAGGATTATCTGAAGGTGCGCAAGGACATTGCCGCCATCAAGGTGGCCATGCCGAAGGTGATGCACGATATCGCGCAGCGGGCACTGCATCTGCACGGCGCCATCGGCGTCAGCCAGGATCTGCCGTTCGTCGACATGCTCAGCTATGCCGAGGTGATGGGCATCGCCGACGGGCCGACCGAGGTGCACAAGATCACCCTCGCGAAGGAGGTGCTGAAGAATTACGCACCGGGAGATCCCGTGTACCCCAGCGGATATCGTCCCGCGTTGCGGGAGCGAGCGCTGGAATCGGTGGCCCGGCGGCTCGAACACGTCGTCGGGAATCTCTGAGACAATCGCCCGCTAAGGGGTGTCGTTGAACTGACGAGCGGTGGTAATCGTAGACCCCTGTTATGAGCATTGTCGCCGAAAGCTCCATAGACCGTATCGGGTTGGCCCGCCGTATAGCCGCGACGTTCCGTCGCGGCGTCGCCCAGCGCGACCGGTCCGGCGAAATCTCCGTTGCCGCATTCGATCTCCTACGGGCGACCGGGCTCACCGCGGCGCTGGTGCCCGCGGAGTTCGGTGGCGGTGCGGCGACGCACCGGGAGATGGGCGCGATACTGCGCGAAATCGGCGCGCACGATCCGTCGACGGCGGTCGCCTTCGCGCGGCACTGTCAGCTGGTGGCGACCCAGGTGTGGCGGCATCGGCACGGGTTGGACGCGCGTGCGCTGTTCGAAAAGGTGGTCGACGGCGCGATTCTGGTCGGCACCTACGCGGCCGACTGGGTGGAGTCGAACGGTCGCGCCGAGCGCGACGCGGGCGGATACCGGGTGAGCGCGCGCAAGGAGCGGGTCGGCGGTTGCGAGGTCGGTTCGATACTGGTCACCAGCATCCGGCACGGTGACGCGCCCGGCGGACCCGAGGTGCTGCACTGCTCGATTCCGCTCGGCTCCACCGGCATGCGGATCGAAAAGACCGGTGACGCGGTGGGTTTGCGGGCCAGCGGCGGGCACACCGTGGTGCTCGACGAGGTCTACGTGCCGGATTCGGCGATCGAGTTGGCCCGCCCGGCCGGTGAGTGGCCCGCGCTGTTGAACGTCGTCGTCGGCGCGGGCACTCCGCTCGTGCTGTCCGCCTATCTCGGAATCGCGGACAGCGCAATCGATCTCGCGACCGCGCTGATCGCTGAGGAGTCCGCCGCGCACACCTTCCAGCTGGCGGGGGAGATGCTCAACGCGCACACCACCGCGGCCGACCTCATCGCCGCGATGTTCACCGACTCCGACGATCTGACCTTCGACGCGAGCGACGCACACGCCGGCCGCACGCTGTCCCGCAAGACGGTCGCGGCCGACGCCCTGGTGAATACGGTCCGCCTCGCGATCGAGGCGACAGGCGGCACCGGTTATTCGCGCGGCTGCGATCTGGAGATGTGGTACCGCGATATGCACGGCTGCCTGTTCGACCCGCTCCCGCGCGCCGAACAGACCCGCTTCGCCGGCCGAATCCTCTTGGGCCACAGCCCCATCGGCTGAGCTTTTCGCCTAGGCCGCGGCCGATCGCATGGACACGCCGCCGTGGTTCATCGTTGGATGCGGTCGCTCACCTTCGCGATGCTGCCGTGCAGTCCGGCACTGTTCTGACAATTGGGCGCCGAGGGAACCTTTCCGGTGCCGGTGCCGGTGCCGGTGTGGGCGGTTCATGAACCAGTCGCAGCCGGGCGAATCAGTACACTTACCCTGATTCGCTCGAGAGAGGACAGGAGCCGGTGAGTGTCGCTTATGAATACGGGTACGGCTACGGCCCGTACACTGTCGAGGATTTGCACCATCTGCCGGACGAAGGCAAGTCTTTCGAGCTGGTCGACGGTTGGTTGATCGAATTGTCGCCGAGTACTCGCCATGACTATCTCGCGGAACGGCTGAGGCGCACGATAGAGAATGCGGCTGAAGCGGCCGGTGCGCGATTTTACGTACAGGCTCCAATGGACATCTCGACACCGGCGGGGGCGCGCAAGCCCGACGTTGGCGTGCTGCCTGCGGCTAGGGCCCGTGATGCGAGGGAATTGGGACTTTCGCTGTATCCGGGGGGAGAACTCGTACTGGCGATCGAGGTCGTATCGCGTGGTTCGGGCAGCGAGCGGGAGGACCGGCGCCGTAAGGCGACCGAATATGCTCAGACCGGCATCGACCACTATTGGATCGTCGATTTCGATCCACATCCGAGGGTGCAAATTCTGCGACTGGACGGCAACCGGTACGCGGAGCCGATTGTCCTGAATGCGGAAGACGTTCTCGAGGTGAGCGAACCGTTCCCGATAACTTTTCCGCTCTCGATGCTGGCCGACTTCGGCTGACCGGGCGGGGCCCGTTCGAACGAATTTCGGGCGAGGCCCGGACGAGGCCAGGCGGCGGGGTGGCCGCCGTCATTCCTGGCCGTTCAGGGGAGGGGGCGACCGCCGAGCTGATTCAGCAGCACGCCGATGACGCCCACCTCCTGCCCCTGTTGCTGGATCATCGATCGGGCGAGTTCCTTGACCGGTCCGGAGCTCAGCAGACCGTCCACCGCCTGGGCCATCGCGATACCGCCCTGGTGGTGGCGCAGCATCAATTGCAGGAACAGCACGTCGGCGTCGTGCCCGCGGGCCGCGGCGAGCGCGTCGAGTTCGACATTGGTCGCCATACCGGGCATGGTCCGCGGCGCGGTCGAATGCTGGTGTGCCGCAGGGTTATCCATCGGCATCCAGGCCATCGGATGCGGTGAATCGGGTGCGGCGTCGGCCAGGCGCAGCCAGCCGAGCATGGTGCCGAGCTCGAGCCGCTGTGTCTGGTCCAGCTGTGCCGCCAGTCGGCGCACCGCGGGCCCCGCACTCGGATCCAGTCGCTGCACCATGATCAGTGCCTGTTCGTGATGGGCGGTCATATCCTGCGAGAAGCCGATCTCCACCGGGTTCAGCACCGAGGTGACCGTCTGGTTCTCGGGTATCACCAACGGCCGCAACGCCGCACCGAGCACCAGCAGGATGAGGGCGAGCGCGCTATAGGCGGCGGGGCGAATCCAGTTGCGCATCATCAGGATCCGACGATCGACTGCTGATCGGCCGGTGGGGTGTACACGTCGTTGTCCAACTGCAACACCATGAATCCGTTGTCCGAGCACGCGACGTACAGTTGGTCGCCGCGCCACTCCGGCGGCGAGAAACACCAGTCGGTGGACACATCGCCGAAGGCGAGGCGCCCGGTGCGCGGGGTCAGCGCGTCGTACGGGTTGAATTTGCCTTCCAGCACCGCGCGCACCGCGGCGGGCGCGCTCATCACCGGTACCCCGATGATGGAGGCGAGCGCGTGCGGTGAATTCCACAGGCTCAGGTTCTGGCCGGTCCGCGCCGGTGGGTTGAAGTAGGCGATCTCGTGGATGTTCCCGGGGTCGCGCACGTCGAAAACCCTTATGCCGGAAGAGATCCAGCCGCAGGCGAGCGCGGTGGGGTTGTCCTGCCGGTCGGCCGCGCAGTAGTGCGATTCGTAGGCGAAGGCCGAGCCGCCCATCGAGGAGCCGATGTTCTTGTCGATATTCTGCGGCAGGTTGATCTCCAGTTTGATCTTGGCCGCCACCTTCGGGTTGGTGTCGTCGGAGATGTCGATGAGTTTCACGCCGCCGGAGCCGCCCTCGTCGACGGTGTAGAGATACGGCTTGCCGTCATAGGTCACCGGGACGCTGTGCTGGGTGGCCCAGCCGTCGGTCCAGAACACCCGGCCCAGGTGTGTCACTTGGGGATTCGGATCGCGCCGCTGCACCGCGCTGATATCGAGCACGGTGAAACCGCCGAGCGCGGAGATGTACATCCGGTTGCCGTCGGCGCTGATGCCGAATCCGTGCGCCTCGATGCCGGTGAGCCCCTGCCACACCACATGCGGGTTCGCCGGATCGGAAAGGTCTACGGCACTGACGAATCCGGGCGCGATGCCCGATGCCCAATAGGTGTTGCCGTCGGGGGAGAAGCCGCCCTCGTGCGTGGTGATCGGCAGCGGCATCAGCAGATTCGTGCCGGGCCCCTGGTTCAGCAGGCGCGGATGCGCACAGTCGGAGATATCGTAGACGGACAGGTAGCCGACGCCCTCACCGACCGGAACGCCGGTGCCCACCAACAGTTTTCGCTTGGTGTTGACCTTCAGGCTCTCCCAGGTGCCCGCCGTCATCGCCGGTTCGGTGAGGTTGGCCGTCGGGCGCGGGTTGGCCGGATCGGAGACGTCGAGCACTTGCACGCCGTGTCCCTCGCTGAGCAGATCACCCGGGAAGAACGAACCCATATACGCACAGTGCTCGAAGCTGGTGGAGGTGATGCCCGCACCGCGTCCCGGAAAATTGCCGACCATCGACATATTGCAGCGGTATCCCTGCGTGCTGCGGCCACTGTCCCGGTCGGCCGCGGGGACATCGCCCTGCAGACCGGGCTCCGGCATCGATCCCGGCCCGCAGTCGGCACGCGGCACGGCCGTGCGCCCCACATCGAGAAATTGCTGTACCTGTGTGGCGATATCGGATTGCAGATCCGCGTTGGCGCTGCTCGGCAGCATCATCACGGCCAGCACGCCGATGGCTAGCAGTGCCAGTGGTTTGGCGCGGCGTCCGCGCACGACCGACCTCATCGTCGTTGCCCCCAACCTTCTGTACTCAGTCAGGGCCGACTGGGACAGCCCCGAACTGACTGAATAGTAGTAACAGTCGGTAACTTACGCGGGCATTTCGGCGGAATTCATCGGTTCGCGTCGGCTACGCGGTCGTGAGGTAGGTGAGGTAGGAGGGGTGGTCGGGGTCGATGAGGATCGACTGGCCGCTGATCTTGCGGCGCAGCGCGGGGCCGAACATGTGGCGGGGGAAGCTGTTGCGGCTCACGGCGACGCGCAGGCGGTGGCCGGTGCGGATGACCGCCTCGGTGACGTTGATGTCGATATCGAGGTCGAATGGTTCGCCGGGCCGGACGGGCAGCACCGATTCGGCGGTGCACGGATGTTCGGCGACGAGCAGATGTTCGCCGGAATGAACGCACGCGGTCTCGTCGACGGCGCGCAGCGAGGACAGCAGCGCGCCGCGGGTGATCGCGGCCGAGACGCCGTCGGGGGCGACATCGGTGACGACGACGGACCAAAAGGCATCGCGCCCATCGACTTCCGCGCGCAAGCGCAGATTCATCGGCCCGGAGATCACCGCGTCGGCGTCGAACGGCGGTGTGGTGAAGGTGACGGCGGCCACTTCCGCCCGGCGGTCGTCGGATCCGAAGCGTTTGCCGAACAGGGTGGCGATACCCATCGTGAGGATCGCGGTGTTGTTGGACGCGATCGCCGCCCGCCGGGTCGGCAGCGGCAGCCGCTCGTGCGTGTTCGGCGGTTCGGTGCGCAGTGCGCCGTCGCGGCCGGAATGTGGTGCGGAACCGCTGGTTTCGGCAGTCAAGTACAGGCGGCGCGGCTGCGCGAGCGGGTCGGGATAGCGGTCGCGGGAGACCCAGCCGTCGCCGAGCCTGCGCAGGGTGATCGGGCCGTAGCGGTCGATGCCGTTCCGAATTCCCTTGAGCCAGCGGTCGAACCACGCGCATTGCAGTTCGTCGAGCCGCTGCGGGCCGCCGGGTACGCCGAATCCGGAACCCGGCGTCAGGTGGTAACTGTCGTCCACCACAACCTGTTTGGCGCCGGGCGCGGTGGCGATGCGGTCGTACATCCGGAAATTGGATCTGTTGTAGACGTCGTGCCAGCCGCCATGGATCCAGGTCGGGACGGTGATATCGGCGAAGTGCGCCAACCGCCGATCCCATGCCTGGTTCAAGAATCCGTCGGGATGGTTCTCGACCAGCGCGATATCGATGGCGCGGCGCGCCCAGCTGGCCGGATCCGAGATCCGGTCGCGCAGATACCGCCGCAACATGCCGGTGCGAATCAAACCGCCGAGGGAGGGAATCCACTTGGCCGCGTTGATCGCGGCGATCCAGACGATCATGCCCGGGGTCGGCACGCCGCCGGTGAGGCCGAGCTCCCGGATCGGGTTCTCACCCGCCTCGATGGCGAACACCGCTTCGAGGCCGTCCGGTCGCAGGCCCGCGGTAATCAGCGCGGCGATCGCGTCGTAGGAGATGCCGGTGAGCCCGAGTTTGCCGTTGCACCAAGGTTGTTCGCGAATCCACCCGAGTACCTCAAGATAGTCCCGCTGTTCGGTCTCGCTGAAGAAATCCCATATGCCGGTGGAGGTTCCGGTGCCGCGCACATCGACCATGACGTAGGCGTAGCCGCGCTTTACCAGCGTCGGGTTGACGCCGAGTGATTCGAGGGCGCCGCCGGCCAGCGCGTGCAGCGTATCGCGTCCGGTGAAGGTGCGCCGGTCCGACGCACCGACCCACTGTCCGACCAGCCGCGCCAACCGATACGGGATCCGCCGGTGAAACATCTTGTTGTACGGGGTGAAATTGACCACCACCGGCAGCGCCTCCGCCGTCGGCCCGCTCCGGTCGCCCGGCCGGAACACATCCGCCGAAAGCACCACCCCGTCACGCATCCGAATCGGCAGATCGGACATCCGGTGCATGCGCTCGTACCGCTGCGGCCCGATATCGAAACGGGCGTCGGCAGACAGCGACCCGGCGGAAGTTGGCATCGGAACGGTCATCGAGGACCTCACTTCGAACGAAATACCAAATCGTCTCAGACGGTACGGCTTTCACGGGCGCCGTGTCCACTGAAGATGCCGGTCGAATGCGCGGTGACTCCATTCACACCATCTATACGGCACCGTATATCGGGACTAACGTCTTGAACGCAACGGTATGGCGCGGGCTTGTGCGAATGGGAGGTCTGGTGGTCGAGGGGTCGGTGCGGGGCGAAAGTTCCGACGTACACGCGATTTTCGGGAAGATCGCCGGTTACTACGATCGGATGAATACCGTCCTGACGCTCGGTGGTCACAGTCGATGGTGTCGTGAGGTGGTGGAACGGGCCGCGCCGCCCGCGGGTGGGCAGCTGCTGGACCTCGCCACCGGGACCGGCGCGATCGCGCTGGCGGCGGCGCGCAGATATCCCGCCGTCACCGTGACCGGTGCCGACTTCTCCGAGGAGATGCTGGCCCGCGCACGGACCAAGCCCGGGGCGGACGCGGTTCACTGGCGCCACGCGGATGCCGCGCGCCTGCCGTTCGAGGATGAATCGTTCGACGCGATCACCGAGGGCTATCTGCTCCGGAATGTCGGCGACCTGGCCGGTGTGCTGACCGAACAGTGGCGGGTGCTCAGGCCCAGCGGCAGGCTGGTCGTCCTGGAAACCTGCCCGCCGAGCGGTCCGGCCCGACCGGTCGTGCGGTGGGGGATGCGGATTATCGTTCCCCTAATGGGCCGGATCGTGGCGCGCGACCGGTCCTCGTACACCTATCTCGAATCCAGCACGCTCGCCTTCCAACCGCCGGAGCGCATCGCGGAGATGCTGAGCCGGCTCGGTTTTCGTGATATCGGGTGGCGTAAGAAGTTCTTCGGCACGAATGTCATCCTCTGGGCCACCAAGCCGTGAAGGTATGGCCGCCCATCACTGGGCGGCGGTGGTCTCGTGGACGGTGCGCCAGCGCAGACCGTTTCGGGCCCCATCGTCGGGGAGCAGCACGGCGGTGGTCAGGCGGGCGGCGGGACCCTCAGGGCGGTGATGGATTTCGCGGAATCGCGCAACCGCGCATTCGGCCGACAGATGCAGGACGTCGATATCGACGATGTCGATCGTCAGACCGGGCGTGGAATGTCCGACACCGTCGAGTCCGGCGAGCAGTTGCTCGCGGGTGACGACCACACCCTGCATGACGACCATCGAGAATTCGGGATGCAGCTGCGCCGCGAACCGCTCGACGGCGTCGGGCGCGTCCGGAGTGCCCAGCCAACGGGCCAAATCGGCGTGCAGCGCCCGGATCTCGGCTACCAGAATGTCGTAATCGATGGTCACCTTCATGATCGACACGCTACCCACACCGAGCCGCCGCCGACCGCCGTGACATGCGGGTTCACCAGGCGGATTCGAGTCCGGCCGAGGTCGATCGATCATCGGTATCGTATTCGGCTTCCTCGCGTGCGGTATTCGCCTCGACGAAGGTGGATATGGCGCTGAACCGGGAATCGGCGCGGACCTCGGCCATGGCCTCGTCGAGCCGGGGCCCGAGATCGAGCAGCGCGGCCCGGTATGCGGCGATGAGGGCGTCGGCATCGGGCGCCGACACCTCCACCAGGCGATTGTTGGCGTCGACGACCACCCGGATGCCGTCGACCTCGCCGACACCGCGCGCCTGCTCCAGCGCCCGCTGTGCGCGTTGGACCTTCAAACCGAGTGAGTCGAAATCGCTGTGGCTCATGATGTTCAGTGACCGCCCGTGGGTGGTGGTGGCGGAACCTCTTGTGTCTGAGCGACTTCCGGTGGCGCGGCTGGGATCTGCGTCGCCTTGTCGCCCTGACCCGCGATGATATCGCCCATGCCCTCCAGCGCTCGGTTGACATGCTTGGGATCGTGGTTCCAGTACTCACCGTGCGCGGAGCCGTTCAATCCCATCTCGGAGGTCGATCCGGGATCGGATTGGAAGGTGCGGCCGTGGAAGTCGGAATCGGTGGGGTCCGGCCCGAAATCGTCGACCGACGGAACGACCCTGGGGCGCAACGGATCCGAATTGGCCGGATCGGCGTTGAAGATCGTTTTGAAGAGCCTGCCGAGGCGGTTGGATCCGTACTCGGGCACCGGATCGTGAATGGCCTTGGTCGCGTACACATGGTTCGGCACATCCTCGGCCCGGACGCCGGTGAGGCGGAGATCGCTCGCGTGGTCGACCGTCGTGCCCGGGCTGGCGACGAACGCCACCGCGTCCGCGTTGAGCGAATGCCCGTGCGATGCCGCGGCGCCGACCACGGTGCTGCCGTAGCTGTATCCGACAACGGTGTTGTACGAGGGCGCACCGATATGCGACGCGCGCAGGCCGTCCTGGAAGCGGTCCAGCGCCGCGTAACCGGCATTGGCATAGCTCAGGTCGCTGGCCTTCGGAATCTCGGACGGTGCGTCGTACCCGAACCAGGAGATCACCGAAGGATTCTGTGCGCCAGCGGTTTTGGCTTGGTCGCGCATCGCCTGGATCCGGTCCCAATCCATCCCCTTGAAGGGCTGTGAACCGGTGCCGGGCACGAAAGTGGCGACGTGGTCGGCCAGATCGGGATTGCCGAGGGCGAGCGCGGCATGCGGTATCGCCCCGGACTTGGTGTCCAGCAGCATCAGATAGTGATCGGGCTTGCCGTCGGTGAGTTCGGTCAGCTTCTCCAGATCGGCGAGCCTGTCCTTCACCGCCGGATCGCCCGCGCGGGCCCGGGCGAGCTCGTCGCGCAGCGTCATCCGGTTGAAGTGGTCGCGGTCGACGACCGGGATACCGTCCCGGTTGCCGATGTAGTGGTCGTGCTGCCAGAGCGCGTCCTTCTCCGCCGGGGTCAGCGTCTCCCAGAAGTCGTGCAGCTGCTTCGGCTCGTCGGGCAACTGCGCCTTGCCGTCGATGATGTCCTGCACCTTCGAGCTGTTGGGCGCGTCCGGATGCTTCTCGTAGGTATCGAGCAGTTGCAGCGCATCGGTGATCGCTTGTGCCGCTTTGGTTTCGGTGTCACCGAATTGGGTCAGCAGCTGCTGGATACGGCTCTGGTAATCCGCGGCCTGGGTGTCGAGATGATGTTGCACCATCCCGGGAAGGCTGGGGTGCTCATTGCCCGGCGGTACCGTCGGCGCGGTGACCTTGCCCGCGTCGTCGACCTGCATGCCGTCCGCCGTCTGCGCCTGATCGACGATTTTCAGCAGCGCGTCGCGCTGCCCCGCCAGTTCGGTTCCGAAATCGTTGTAGTGGTCGGCGATCGCGATCACGGTCTCGGCGAGATGGTTGCCGTCGAGCTTGTGCGCCAGCGTGCGCGCCGACGCCGCCCACGCACCGGCCCCCTTCCAGGAGTCCATCTCCTTGTTCACGTCGGTGGCCATCCGATCGACCCGGTCGGTGAACGTATTGCATTGCGTGCCGAGGTGTTCGGCGAAGGTCAGCATGGTGTGCGGATCACATGCCCGCACATGTCCGATGGTCGTCATCGCGGCTCACGACCCCAGGTAATGCTTGTACTGGTCCGCGTTGCCCGCGTCGAAATCCGAATACGACGTGGCGCCGGTGGTCATCCGGTCGGCCATTTGACGAATATTGCCGCCGATCAACCCGAAGGCCCGCGCCACAGCGCCGGCAACCTGATCGGAGGCCGCCTGCACCGGCGAATCCGCCATCGTCACCTTCGCCGAAATCGCGATCTGGCCGATCGCATCGGCATGTTCGGCGACCTTGCCGCCCAGCCGACGCAGTGCATCCGCATCGACCTGCAGCATTGCGCCGCCCTCCGTGTCCGGAGTCGTGTTCCCCATTCCACCCCGCCTTGCCCCGCCGACAATCCACCCGCACCTTAGCATCATGAATTCGGGGCCGGTTATCCCCGAGTTTCTCTGGCGTCTCGCCGACACCGACTCGGGTTGTACGGGCTCGGATCAAGGCGAATTCTCGTGTGGCGCAATCCAGTTCGAATCAGTCGTCGTGCTTTGCGCACCAAACCCTTCGGCCGCCGATGTCGAACGGGTTTCGAATCCCCATTGACAATCGGAAAATCTGTCTTATCATTTTGCTGAATGGTTGCCAGCTCACACCGGCGGCCAGGAGAAGGGAGCAGTTATGCGACGCGTTCTTATCTCGTTGCTGGCTTCGGCGGTCGCCGTGCTGGCAGTTCCGGGTGGTGCGTCCGCTGTGACCCTGCCGGTGCCGTATTCGCTGGCGGCGTTGATTTCCGCCAGTCTGACCGGCGCTCCGCCGTATTCGCCCCCCGGCGCCAACGACTGGAACTGCACACCCGGGCCTGCGCATCCGCGCCCGGTGGTGCTGGTTCATGGTCTGAGCGGTAACGGAGACAACAGTTGGCAGACTTATGCGCCGCTGCTGGCGAATGAGGGTTATTGCGTTTTCGCTCTGACATATGGCGTCTACCCGGGCGATCAGGGCGTTTTGGCGGGTATGGGTGGGCGTGCGCCGATCGATCAATCGAGTGCGGAACTCGCGCGATTCGTGGACCGGGTCCGCCGGGCCACCGGAACCGATCGGGTCGACCTGCTGAGCTGGTCGGAGGGGACGGTGGTCAGTGCGGGATATCTGCAGTTCCTCGACGGCGCCCGAGCGGTGGACAAGGTGATCGCCCTGACCCCGCTGTGGGCCGGAACGGCGATCGCGGATCCGCTCACGTCGCAGCTGTCCGCGCTGGGCGGGCTCGGCGATATGTACAAATCATTGAAGCCGCTGTGCGCCGCATGCACGGACCTGCTGGCCGGTTCCGATTTCATCGCCCGGCTACAAGCGAGCGGTGTCTACGCGCCGGGCGTGACGTACACGAATATCGTGACCAGGACCGATATGCAGGTACAGCCCTACACCAGTGGGATCCGCGAAGCGCCGAACGCGACCAATATCGTGCTGCAAGATGTTTGTCCGGTGGATCTGTCGGGGCATTTATCCGTCTCCGTCGACCCGACGGTCGCCGCGCTCGCGCTGCGGGCCCTCGATCCGGCGACCGAACGCGCAATACCCTGCGCTCCATCCCAGGCGCCGCCCGGTGTCTGACGAGCCCGGATATTCGGGCGTCTTGACGATCTAGGAGATCTTATGCGGCTGGCTATTTTATATTGAAAATCTGAAAAGAATACTTATCATTTATCTAAAATTTGCTAATCGAATTTGCACAGAGGTCGGAAATTGGTTGGTTAGGAGTGGTCATGCCTCGTTCAGAAGAAGCAATCGAACAACGCCGCACAATGGGAACCGCGTCATCGCGCGTCGGATATGCGTTTCGGCGGATCGTGGCCGGAACCCTCTTGATAGCCGCGGCCACCGGCGTACTTGCGGCATGCGGTAAGGATTCCGGCTCACCCAGCCCGGAAACCTCGCCCAGTAGCTCGATTCCGCCGACTGTCGAAACGCCTGCCCCTGCCCCGGTCACTTCCGCGCCCGCCGCCCCTGCACCGGCCGCGCCCAATGCCGTAGAACCCGTCCCCACGGAGGACAACGTCGTTCCGGCTCCGGCTCAGGCGACCGAAGTTCCGCAGCCCCCGCAGACCGAAACACCGCCGGAGCTGCCCAAAACCACCTTCGTGCCGAAGCCCGGCTATTGATTCGTCGGTGGTGGCCGCCACATCACGAGGGGAGAGCCATGAAATTGCTGTTTCGGTCTACGGCGGTATGCGGGACCGTTTTCGCCTTCGTCATTACCTCGGTGACCTGCATGTCGGTGGCGGGAGCAGCGCCCACCGGAAGTGGGGGTGTCCCGGTGATAGTGCTCGGGGATTCCTATGCGTCCAATTCGATGGAGATCCAGGCCCAAGGCGCCGATCGGTGCAGTCACGGCGCGGACTCATGGCCGAGTCAATTGTCCCGATCGATCAACCGCGGCCTGCTCGACCTTTCCTGCTCAGGTGCCGTGATCGACAGCGGT
Source organism: Nocardia sp. JCM 34519.1 (assembly GCF_020361265.1). Classification (NCBI taxonomy): domain Bacteria; kingdom Bacillati; phylum Actinomycetota; class Actinomycetes; order Mycobacteriales; family Nocardiaceae; genus Nocardia; species Nocardia sp. JCM 34519.1. Next base: position 201,437 of record NZ_JAIRBR010000015.1, on the reverse strand, counting down.
CAGAACTGGAATCTGGCTTATGAGGCCGGGCAGGCCGCGGATGCGGGAGCTTTCGGCCCGGATACCGAGGCGGTGCTGCTGCAATTCGGTCTCAACGACAGTTGGGGCAACAGCCTCGACGCCATCGACACGGTCATGTTCTGCGTCGTTCGCGGCTGTGAACGAGACGCCGTCGCGCCGTATCGGCTGCCCGATCCGAACCAGATCACCGCGGAGCATTATGCGGATCGAATCGCGCAGGTGGTGAAGTACATTCGGTATTACGCGCCCCGGGCGCGAATCATGTTGATCGGCTATCCGGAGTTGCTGGATCCGGCCGGAACGGCGGCGTGTATCGATCTGTTCGGAGTACCGGTGGCCCAGCCGCGGGCCACCGCGCTGATCGACTTGCTCAACAGTCTGCGAAATGCGCAGGCCGGTGCGGCCGACCTACTGGGGATCGACTTCCTCGATACCGCCGCACTGACCCACGGGCACGGGCTGTGCACTCCCGACCCATGGGTGAATGGGATCGGTGACCCGCGAGCGGATGTCTTCGGCATTCCCGGGCACCCTTCGGCGCGTGGCGATGCGGTGACGGCGGCGGCGATCAAACGCCAACTGAACCTCTAGCCGACGATGGAAGCGGTGCCGATGGCGATTCGAACCGGGCGGCAGGAGGTAGCGCTGCCGTCCTTGACCGGAATGCGTTGGTGGGCCGCCGCCGCTGTATTCGTACTGCACGCGGTGGTCTTTATCCCGGCCTACCCGTTCCAGAAAAGCCCACTCTTCCAGAAGATTCACGAATTCATACCGATGCAGCTCGGCGCCGCCGGGGTGACATTCTTCTTCGTGCTCTCGGGATTTATTCTCTACTGGATACGACGGCCCGGAGACACTTATTCGAGCTTTCTGCTGCGCCGAGTCCGGAAAATCTATCCTTCGCATATCGCGGCGGTGCTGTTTCTGATCGCCGTGGCACCCGTTCCGCTTTCGCGTCCCGTGGTATGGCTGCCCGACCTCTTGCTGGTACACACCTGGGTCCCGCATTGGAGCTCGCTGGGCGGGCTCAATGTTCCGTCCTGGTCGTTGGTCTCGGAGATGCTGTTCTACCTGTCGTTCCCGCTGCTGGCCCCGTTGGTGGATCGGCTACCGGGAAAGTGCGTCGTATGGGCGATAGGGGTGATATTTCTGGCCATTGTCGGGCTGCATACCGTTTACTATCTCGTCGCCGACGGGCCGAAAGGCATCGAGAACATATTTCTGCCGCGACTGCAACCGGGGAACACCACGCCGGAATACGAGATCCATGCTTCACCGATATGGTTCGCGCAGCCCGATATACCGGTATCACCCTCGTACTGGTTGAGCTACAATTTTCCACCGAGTAGATTGCCGGAATTCTATATCGGGGTGCTCACCGCGAAATACGTCATGACCGGCGGGTGGACGAATACTCGACTGCGGTATCCACTGCTGGCCCTGGTCGGCAGCTATGGCCTCACCTGGTTCGTGCCGATCAACTACAAGCTGTCCGTGCTCATACTGTTGCCGACGGCGGCGGTAATCGCCACCGCATGCGTCCGCGATGTATCCGGAATCCGAACCATGAACTCGAGACCGGGAATGCTATGGCTCGGCAACATCTCGTACGCCTTCTACCTGATTCAGTACCCGGTGATGGTGGCGGTAACCCGATACTGTCTCAGCGGCAAGAGTTACGACGTGTGGGGTTGGCTTCTCTGGTCCCTCGTTTGCCTGGCGTTGTCGATCGGTCTCGGTGCGGCGATATATGTCTGCATCGATCTTCCGATCACCAAGCGGAAGGCGCGTACCACATCTGTCGCTGCACGGGAGCCGGTGCGGCCGGTGGCTCGAATGGCCACCGGTCGTGCGTGAAATCCGAAACAGATTGTGGCAGTGGTAGATACGACTCGAGCGGCTATGGATGCGTGAGCAGTTCCTGGCAGACGTCGAGAAGGCGAGCGCGCAGACCACTTGCGCACTCGGCGACCTCCGACTGGCGGCGGACGTAATCGGCTCGCCCGGAAGGCGTTTCGATGCGCACGGGCTCGTATCCGTACTCGGAGAGGTCGTACGGGCTCGCTTTCATGTCGAGTTCTCTTGCGGTGCACGCCAATTCGAAGCAGTCGAACAGCAAGTCGGACGAGATCAGCGGGGTGAGCTTGAAACCCCACTTGTAGAGGTCCATATTCGCGTGCAGGCAGCCGGGCTGTTCGCGGCGGAGCTGATCGGCGCGGGTGAGTTGTTCGGCGTTGCGGCCTACCGCGTCGGGGGTGAAGAAGCGGAAGGCGTCGAAGTGGGTGCAGCGCAACTGCATCGACTCGACGACGGCGTCCGTGCCGTGGTGGCCGAGGCGCAGCGGCACCTGCCGGTGCCGCACCTCCTCGGCGCGGTACACCATGGCCCATTCGTGCAGGCCGAAGCAGGACAGCTGCGGGGGCCGGGATGCGGTGGCCCGCAACAGGTTCGCGACGAACTCCACGGTGCCGCGCCGGCGCGCGAGATAGGCCGGGTCGGCGGTATGACCGCCGTCGACCGCGTGATAGCCGCGCGCGCCGTCGTATTCGCGGGCGCCGGCGAGCACCACCCCGAATCCGGGATGCCAGCGCTCGAGCTGCGCGGGCTTGTTCCCGTAGTAGGTGAACAGGAAATCGAGCACCGGATGTTTCGAACCCGCTCGCCGCTGTCGCAGATACGGTCCGACGAGCGCGTCCACCCGGTCCCGGTGCGCGGCGGCGAGCGCACGCCACCGCGCCTCGGGCAGCACCGTCATTCCATCACCCGGTGGGTGGTATCGCGCACGGTGCCGACGAATTCCTCGACCAGATCCTCCAGCGCGACGATGCCGATGGTGTTGCCGTGGTTGTCGACCACCCGGCCGAGGTGGCTGTTGGTGCGCCGCAGCCGGGCCAGCGCCTCGTACAGCGTCGTGCCCGCGCGCACTGTCGGCAGCGGCCGGATATCGGTGCGCGGGATGGGCGTCGCCGGGCCCGCGCTCTCGTCGGCGACCTTGTCCAGCACGTCCTTGACATGCAGATAGCCGACCAGCGACCCGTCACCGGCGCGCACCGGGTACCGCGAGAAACCCGTTTCGGCGACGGCGGTTTCGATATCGCCGAGCGTGGTTCCGTTGCCGCGCAGCGGAACCGATCGGGTCGTGGTCAGCGGCACCAGGACATCGGCGACGGTGCGGTCGCTGGTGCCCAGCGCCTGGGTGAGCCGCCGGTGCTCCTCCTCGTCGAGCAGGCCCTCGGATCGGGATTCGCCGATCATCTCGGCCAGCTCCACCGATGAAACGGTGGCCTGCAGTTCGTCTTTCGGCTCCACCCGCAGCATCCGCAGCGAAAGATTGGCCGCCAGGTTGTACAGCGCGATGAGCGGGCGGGCCAGCCGCAGCCACATCAGGTGGATCGGAACCAGCAGCAGCGCACTGCGTTCCGGACCGGCCAGCGCGATGTTCTTCGGAATCATCTCGCCGAACAGGATGTGCAGGATCACCACGATGGCCAGCGCGAGCGTGAACGCCACCGGATGCAGCAATTGGTCCGGCAGGCCGAGCAATTCGAACGGGCCCCGCAGCAGGTGTGCGACGGCGGGTTCGGCGATCCGGCCGAGCAGGATCGAGCAGATGGTGATGCCGAGCTGTGCCGCGGCGAGCATCATGGACAGGTTCTCACCCGCCCGGATCACCGTATCGGCTTTGCGCTTACCCTGTGCGGCAAGGGCTTCCAGCCGGTCGCGGCGCGCGGAGATGAGCGCGAATTCGGCGCCGACGAAGAAGGCGTTGCCCGCTAGCAGCACCACCGTCAGCAGCACACCGAGCAGATCACCCATGGTGGTACTCACCCGCCGCCATACTCGAATGTTCCTTGGCCATCAGCACATCCGCGGTGACCGGGATCAACCGCACCCGATCGATGCGCCTGCCGTCCATCCGCTCGACCAGCGCGAGCCAGCCGCCCTCGCTCAGATCGTCCGGGTGGGCGGGCGAACCCCATTGGTGTGCGACGGAATTCGGCAGCACCACCTCATCGCCCGCGACGGGTATGCGGCCGAGCCGGGTGAGCACGAGCCCGCCGAGGGTTTCGTATTCGCCCTCCGGCGCCTCGTAACCCGTGGCGCGCGAGACCTCGTCGATGCGTAGCAGGCCGGAGCAGTCCCAGCCGTCGGCGACCCGGCGCACGTCGAGTTCCTCCTCGTCGTGCTCGTCGCGGACATCGCCGAGGATCTCCTCGATCAGGTCCTCCATCGTCACCATGCCCGCGGTGCCGCCGTATTCGTCGACGACCAGCGCCACCTGCATACCGTCGGCGCGCACGCGTTCCAGCACCTCGTCGCCGTCGAGGCTGGCGGGCACGATCGGCACCGGACGGGCCAGCAGGCGCAGCGGGATGGTGCGGCGCACGTTGGCGGCGTGGGTGAATGCCTGTTTGACGTGCACGACGCCCAACGTGTTGTCGAGATCGCCGTCGATGACGGGGAAACGCGAATAACCGGTGCGGCTCGCGGCGGCGATCAGATCGGCGATGGTGTCGTCCTGGTCCAGGGCTTCGATCTTGACCCGCGGCGTCATCAGCTCCTCCGCGCTGCGCTCACCGAATTCCAGTGAGCGGTCGATGACCTGCGCCGTGCGCTGATCCAGCGCGCCGCGCACCGCCGAGGTGCGCACCAGCGAACCGAGTTCCTGCGGCGAGCGCGCCGAGCGCAGCTCCTCCGCCGGTTCGATCCCGAGCGCGCGCACCACCCAGTTGGCGGTGTTGTTGAGGAATTTGATCATCCACCGGAACACCGAGGAGAACGCGATGATCGCCGGGGCGGTGGTGCGCGCGGTGGCGAGCGGCTTGGCGATGGCGATGTTCTTGGGCACCAGCTCGCCGTAGATCATCGATAGCGAGGTGGCCAGCACCAGCGCGAGCGCGAGCGAAATGCCTTGTGCGGCACCGTCGGTCAGGCCCATCGCGGAGAACGCCGGGCGGAGCAGGCGCGCGAGCACCGGTTCGGCGATATAACCGGTGATCAGCGTGGTGATGGTGATGCCGAGCTGGGCGCCGGACAGCTGGAACGAGAGCGTGCGGTGCGCCTGCCGCACCATCCGCGACCGCACGTCGCCGACGGTGCGGGCATGTGATTCGACGGTGCTGCGCTCCAGCGCGGTGAGGGAGAATTCGGCGGCGACGAAGAGGGCCGTGCCCGCCGTCAAAGCGATGAAACCGACCAGGCTCAGCACGGTCAGCGCGACGGACATCGTCAGCACCACCTGGACCGTACGGTGATCGGGAATGCCGGGGGAGATATGCGGGCCGCTGTGGGAAGGAGAGCGCCGGGTTGGTCACCCGGCTCGATAGAGGAGCCCTCCTGTGCGGCGCCCTCGGACGCGGGTGACAACTGGTTCCTTTCGCATGGACTCGAGACTGTGGACACCAATGCTACCGGCCGACACGAGTGAACGTGTCGGCCGGTGCCTGGCGCGTCTCGAAATCACGCGGTGCGCACTGCCGCTATGACGGCCGGGCTCACCAACCGCTCGGCAGCGGCCGCCCCTCCGCGAAACCGGCCGCCGACTGCACGCCGAGCACGGCCTTCTCATGGAATTCGGTCAGGGTCCTGGCGCCCGCGTAGGTGCAGGCGCTGCGGACGCCCGAGGTGATGTGGTCGATCAGATCCTCGACGCCGGGACGCTCCGGATCCAACCGCATGCGCGAGCTGGAGATACCCTCCTCGAACAGCGCCTTGCGGGCCCGGTCGAAGCCGGAATCGGAGGCGGTGCGGGCGGCGACGGCGCGCTTGGACGCCATGCCGAAGCTCTCCTTGTACGCATTGCCGTCGCGGTCGACGCGCAGGTCGCCGGGCGATTCGTAGGTGCCGGCGAACCAGGAGCCGATCATCACATTGGATGCGCCCGCGGCCAGTGCGAGCGCGACGTCGCGCGGGTGGCGCACGCCGCCGTCGGCCCACACGTGCACGCCGATTTCCTTTGCGGCGGCGGCGCATTCGGCTACCGCGGAGAACTGCGGGCGGCCGACGCCGGTCATCATGCGGGTGGTGCACATGGCGCCGGGGCCGACACCGACCTTGATGATGTCGGCGCCCGCGGCGGCCAGGTCGCGGGTGCCCTGCGCGGACACCACATTGCCCGCGACCAGCGGCACGCCGAGCGCGAGATCCTTTACCGCGCGCAGGGTTTCGAGCATCTTGGCCTGGTGGCCGTGCGCCGTGTCGATGACGAGCAGATCGGCGCCAGCGTCGACGAGCGCCTTGGCCTTGGCCGCGACATCGCCGTTGATACCGACCGCGGCGGCCACCCGCAGCTGGCCCTTGGCGTCGACGGCGGGAGCGTAGATGCCGGTGCGGATGGACCCGGTCCGGGTGAGCACACCGGCCAGCGCGCCGTCGGCGGTGGTGAGCACCGCGAGGTGCGCATGCCTGGCCTCGAGTAGGTCGAAGATCTCGCGCGGCGAGGTGTCGGCGGGCGCCTGCACGAAATCGGTGACGGCGACATCCCGCAGCCGGGCGAAGCGATCGACATCGGTGCAGGTCGCCTCGGTGACGACGCCGACGGGCCGTCCGCCGTCGACCACGACCACCGCGCCGTGCGCCCGCTTGTGCATCAGCGCGACGGCCTCGGACACCGAACGTTCCGGATCCAGGGTGACCGGGGTGTCGGCGGTGAGCGAACGGCTCTTGACGAATGCGATGGTGTCGGCGGCCGCGCTGATCGGGAGGTCCTGCGGTAGGACGACGATGCCGCCGCGGCGGGCGACGGTCTCGGCCATCCGGCGGCCCGCGACCGCGGTCATATTGGCCACGACGATCGGGATGGTGGTGCCGGACCCGTCGACCGTCGAGAGATCGACGTCGAACCGTGACGCGACATCGGTCCTGTTGGGGACGAGGAAGATGTCGTCGTAGGTCAGGTCGTACGGCGGCTGATGACCAGGGAGAAACTGCACTTACACGATGATAATCGCGGGTGCGCCCCATCGCGCAATTCGCGGGCACTCGTTATCGGGGAGATGCCTGTCACAGGTCCGGTCGTGACCACGGGATATCGCGGATTCCGCGGTATGCGTCACAGCGAACGGCAGGCGTTCGGATCAGCCCGCGTCGGGGATCCAGTGGCCGTGGAATCCGTACGGGACGCGGCGGGGGAGATGGACGGTGGCGATCGGGGCTCGGCTCGGCTCGCCCGCGTCGAGGATGAGCAGTGCGGCCTGGTCGCGGGTGCGGTGGTGCACGATCGACATCAGATAGCCGTCGTCTTCGTTGCGCGCGTTCGGTGTGGATACGAAAACCGTTTCGCCCGAGACGACTTCGGCATCGAGCCGATGGTCGGCGCGGGCGCCGGTCGTGAGGTCGATCTTGGTGATCAGATTGTCCCTGACCGCCGCGATCGGGGTGGTCGGGCGGTAGAGGTAGCGGTGCGGCCGTCCGGCGTTGGCGTCGTTGATGGTCGGGAATTCGGTCGCGAGGTCGTCGAGCTGCTGTTCGGTCGCCTGGCCGGTGGCCGGATCGAGGGTCCAGCGGTAGAGGTGGCCGACACCGCGCGGGTCGCCGGTGCCCCGGAAGATGGCCGCCACCCCGGCCCAGCCCGCCGCGTCGCCGCTGATGCCGTCGACGACGATGCGGCCCGCGGTGTCCTCATATGCATTGCCGACATGGAACGCCCACTTGGGTTGCACCGGGAACCAACGGATTTCGCGGTCGGAGGTGGCCTCGCGCGGCATCACCCCGATGCGCGGCTGGTGGGTGTCGCTCCAGTTCGGGAAGCCGGTGCGCTGCGATTCCCGATCCCACACCACCGAAAGATCCAGCCAGACAATGTGATTGGTGGTGACCGCGAAATCGTGCATCATCGGCATCTCCTGGTCGGTGAGCGCGATGGGCAGGCTGTGGGTGAGTTCGCCGGTCGCGGCGACGCGGTGGTAGGTGAGCTGCGTTTGCCGCATGGGAGCGCCGAAGAAATGCATCTCGCCGGTGACCGGATCGATCTTCGGGTGCGCGGTCATCGGGGTGTGCAGGCGGCCGTCGAAGTCGTGCGGGCCTACGGTGTCCAGATCGGGGGTGAGCTGGTAGGGGTACTGCACCTCGTAGAGGGCCAGAATGCGCCCGGCATGCCTGATCACGTTGGTATTGGACGCGCCCATGCGCAGGTCGCGGCCGGGTTCGACGGCTGGACCGTCCGGGGTTTTGATCCAGCGGTTGCGATACCACTCGGCGCGCCCGCCGTGCAGGCGGATGCCGTGAATCATCCCCGCGCCGCTCCACCACAGGCCGGGATCGGTGCCCGGCTTCGGATTCGGCCCGTTGCGCAGGTAGCGGCCCGACAACTCGGGCGGGATGGCGCCGTCGACGGTCAGGTTGTCGACCGATATTTCGGTGTCGACGGGTGCGAACAGGCCGGTGAGATAGCTCGGCTTCGGTGGCGCGGGCGGCGGTGGTGGGGCCGGGTCGGCGCATCCGGCCGCGGTCTCGGCCAATCCCGCAGCCGCGATTACGGCGACTCCGGAGATGGTGTGGCGCAACAGGGTTCGACGATCCATGCTCGGCTCCTCGGTAGTGGGTTGTCCCACCGCCGATCTCACCAATGTTTACGGATGGCCACATCCCTCGAACGGCCGACGCGCCTCCTCCTTGCGGAGGAGGCGTGCCGAATGTCTATGTGGCGGTAGCGGTTCGCGCCGCCGGATTCCGGTCGCCGAGCAGCCGCGGTGCCAGCCAGGCGAATCCGACGCCGATCACGGCCCACAGGATCAGCTGTGCGGCAAAGGAATACAGCCGGAAGTGATACAGATCGTCGGCTGGGAAGCCCGGATAGACGATCTTGCCGGACGGGTCGGTCAGCGGCCCCGGCGTCTCGGTGGCGAAATCGCCGTACGCGTGATTGGCCGACAGCTGCCCGAGTGACGGCAGCAGCGCGAGCACCACGCCCATCACCACGGCGAATCCTGCGGCGGCCGCCATGGTCGCGGTCCAATTGCCAAGGCGCGCGGCCAGTTTCCGGCCCGCCCAGATCGCGGCGAGCAAGGCGACCGCACCGATCACGATCACCCCGAGGTACAGGGCGGTGCGTTCCTTGATGGTCTCCGGATGCCCGATCGATGGCGGGTTCGCCGGATACTTCAGGAACGGCAGCACATAGACGACGAGGAACATCCCGCCCGCGACGAGCAGCGCGAGATTGCGCGGCGTGATCTTGCCCGCCCGCCGCAGCGCCAGGTAGTAGACGACGGCGAACAGTGCGCCGAACGCCGCGCCGAAGACGATCACACCGAGACCGAATCCGGCATTGGCCTGCTCACCGCGGGTGAACAGCTCGGGGGCGCCCATATCGGGCATCGGCAGCCCGGCCGCCTTGTCCAGCGTCATCCGGGCCTCGTCGCGGCCGGATTCGTAGTCGATGGCGCGGCCGATGATGGGCTCGGCCAATATCCTGGCGAAGACGAACGCCAGCAATCCGCCGAGCGCGCCGAGCAGCACACCGCGGCCGATGATCCGCTTTTCCATTGTCGGGACTCGATTCCCGCCGTCAGTGGCAGGGGAATCCGAGGAAATGCCTACCGTCGTGGACGAATTCGTGCACGTGCATATCGCTGCCGAATACCGAGACCGCGCCCTGGTCGATGCCGATGAAGTAGATCGCCAAGAGCGCGAGCACCGTGGTGCCGATCAGCCACAGGGCCGTGGTCGGAATCGAGATGGCGCCGATGCGTTGGCCGGAGCGGGGAGCGTAGGACGTGGCCACGGGAACTCCTTGCGTATGAGGGGATTTCGCGTCCCCTGAGTCATTACGAGCACGGCGCCGAGGTCTGACTCACATCCTGGCGGATGCTCACAGTGGCGCGACCGTTCCGGACTCACACCGGATTCCACGAATCGCCGATCCGTCAACCATACGAAACCCCGATCCAACAGGTCAAACGATTGTCGCGCTACAGATCGCGGATGATCGCCGCGACATCGCGGGCGCAGCCGTAGCCGATCGTGACCCCGGAGCCGCCGTGCCCGTAGTTGTGCACCACCGGGATACCGGGCAGGGCCGAGCGGTCGAGTTCGAGCCGCACCCGCTCGCGTCCGGGGCGCAAACCCACCAGTGTCTCGATGACGGCGCATTCGGCCAGCAGCGGCACCAGGTCGCGGCAGCGCTGCAGGATCGATTGCGTCAGTTCGGGATCGGGCGCGACATCCCACCGGCCCGCGTCGAGCGATCCGCCGAGTATGCAATCGTGTTGCCTGGGATGCACGTACGCGCGGCCGAGCGGATGCGCCTCGTCGCGCACCGAGATCGAGATGCCCGGATTGACCACGCGCACGATCTGGCCGCGGATGGGCACCAGCGTCGGGTCACCGACCAGATCACCCGCGCGCAATCCGGCGCAGTTGACCACCGCCTCGGGTGTCAGGTCGGCGATATCGGCGAGGCTGTGCACGGTGCGCCGGATCCGGTGCGCCCCGGCCGCCGCGACCGAATCCCGCAGCCACGGCAGAAAGACCGGCATCTCGACCAGCGGCACGGCGTACCGGTAGCCCATCGGGTAACCCGGCGGCAGTTCGCCGGGGCGGGCCGCCCGGAATCCGCGCACCGACCGCGACCAGTCCGGCGTCGCCGGTTCGGCGCGGTAGAGCGCAAGCGATTCACACATGCGCACCCCGGGGACGCCGTCGGCGGCGAGGCGTTCGAGGTAGGCGAAAGTCGTTTCGCCCCAAGCGTTCACGCGATCCTTCGGGCCGACGGCGGTCGGGAACCAGACGGCGGCGGCCAGATACGACGTGGTGCGCGCGATCGGCTCGGCGCTGACGATCGTGACGTCGTGCCCGTCCGCGAGTAGCTGCGCGGCCACCGAAAGTCCGGATATTCCTGAGCCGACGACAACCACCCGCATGCCGCTGATCATAGTTGTCAGCGCGCTGTCGGCGGGCTGTCGGCGGGCTGTCGGCGGCCACGGGCACCGTTGTCGGCAGATCGGATGCGGCCCGCGAGGGGCCGGATCCGCCGAGGTCGAAAGGGTTACGAGATGTCCGATATCGCACTCACCGAATTCGTCGGCGCCACCGCGGCGAAGTTCGGGATTCCCGGCGTCGCCGTCGGGATCTACGCCGGCGGGAAGGCGGTGTTCGCCTGCCACGGGGTGACCAGCGTCGAGAATCCGCTGCCGGTCGACGAGGATACGGTTTTCGCGCTCGGCTCGGTGAGCAAAACCTTCACCGCGACCGCGGTGCTGTGCCTGGTCACGCGGGGAAAGGTGGAGCTGGACGCGCCCGTGCGGCGGTACGTGCCGGAGCTGGTACTCGCCGACGAACGGGTCGCGGCGCGAATCACCGTGCGGCAGTTGCTGAATCACACCTCCGGGCTGGGCAACGGGGAGGTCGTCGACAGCGGGTCCGGTGACGACGCGCTGGCCCGTTACGTGGCGACGCTGGCCACCCTGGACCTGATCGGCGAACCCGGCGAGCGGGCGTCCTACAGCCAGGCCGGATACAACGTGCTCGGCCGGATGATCGAACACGTCACCGGACTGACCTTCGAAAGGGCAATTGCCACAATGCTTTTCGAACCGCTGGAGCTCGAGCACAGCCTCTACTCCGCCGACGAGCTGCTGACCAGGCGGTTCGCCGTCGGGCACAACCGCGCCGAGGACGGCACGATGTCGGTGGCGCGGCTGCGCAAGCGGGCGCGCGGCGACAACGCCGGTGGCGGGCTGGAATCCTCCGTCTCGGATCTGTTGCGCTGGAGCCGTTTTCACCTCTGCGACCTCGATGCGCAGGTCCTGCCCGACGAGCTGCTGCGCGAAATGCGGCAGCCGACGGTTGCGCTGCGGGCCAGCACCCTCGGCGACGACATCGGGCTGTGCTGGTTTCTGCGCGACGTCGACGGTGTGCGCACCGTCGGACACGGCGGGTCCACCAATGGGCAGTTCACCGAACTGCTCACCGTGCCGGAACGCGACTTCGCGGTGGTCTCGCTGGCGAATGCGGGCCCGGACGGAATCCAGTTCAACCAGGCCGTCGTTCGCTGGGCGCTCGAACATTACCTCGGGGTGATCGACCGCGATCCGGAGCCGCTGCCGTTCGACGCGGCGCGGGCGCGGGAAATCGTCGGCGTCTACGATCTGGGCTCGATGCGGTTGATCATCGAATCGTCGGGCGCCGAACTGCATCTCGACGTCGACATCAAACCGGAGATTCGAGCCGCCGCCGACCAGGAACTGCCGCCCGGCCACACCGGCGGGGTCGGCCTGCTGCCCCGCGACGAATACATCATCACCAGCGGCGGCATGCGGGGTCAGCGCGGGTATTTCACCAGGGATGCGAGCGGCGCGGTGGTCGGTATCGATATTGCCGGGCGGTTGGCGAATCGAGTTGCGGTACAAGGATAATCGCTGGTTCGCGTTGTGTGCTCAGCCCGGCGCCGATAGTTCGGCGAGTTGGTGCAGTGCGGCCGGGCGGGGTAGGTCGACACCGCGCCGGAATGCCTCGGCGAAACCGGTGGCACCGAGGTTTTCGGTGAGTTGGCTACGGAGCGTGCGCAATTCGGGTTCGCCCTCGTCGAACGCCCCGCGAATGATCTGGCTCAGGCCGAGCGCGTTCGCGGCGCCGGTGGGATCGTTCTCCAGGGCGAGCAATCCGGCCAGCAGCTCGGCGATCCGCGCGATGGCGTCCGCGCCGCGGGCGAATGCGCCGCGGGTGGCGGCGGGCAGCAGGTCTCTCGCCGCGGCGGCGTCATATTCGGTGAGGTGCAGCGACATTCGCGCGGCCGCCACTTGGTCGCGGGCGATCTGCTCCGGGAAGGGCAGGTGGCGAACGCTTTTCAGCACCCGATCGAGGGTTTGTCCGGCGCGGGCCGAATCGCCGCGGCGGCGGTGCGATTCGGCGAGGTCGAGCAGGATCGCCGCGGCGACACGGGTGTAACCGCGTTCCGCCGCCAGGCGCTGGGTGGCGTCGATATCCCGTGCGGCGCCCGCGAAATCGCCTGCCCGGAGGCGTTCCCGCACCAGCCTGGTGTGGCTCTGCAGCACATCGTCCTCGGTGCCGAGTTCGGTGGCGTAGGCGGCGGCCCGCTCGAAGGTGGCGATGGCGGCTGAGTGCTCGCCGCGCAGCGCGTGATCGTTGCCGAGTGCCAGCAGGGCGAAACCCGAACCCCAACGGTCGCCGACGATTTCGAATTCACGCAGGGCCGCCCGCCTGGCTTCGGCGCCCGCAGGTTGCCGTCCGCCTTCGGTGAGCGCGAGATCCTGTGCGAGGTGGGCGCTGCCGCGGACCCACGGATCGGGCGAGGTGAGCGCCTCGGCGAGTTGGCGTTCGGCCAGATCCGGATTCCCGGTGCGGAAGGCCTGTACCGCGATCCACAGCGGGACGGTGGGGTGGAAGGCCGCCGCCCCCGCGCGGACGGCTTCCTCGAGTAGTGAACGCGCCTGTGCGCGTTGTGAATCGGGATCAGCAATGGCGGGTTCGATGACCGGGCCGCCCGCCATGAGCCGGATCACCTGGAATGCCGCCCTCGTGGCCGCCGGTAGTGCGTCGCCGAGGCGGAGCACATCGGCGATGGCCGAAGCGAATTGGGCGCTCATTCCGCGAATGCCCCAGTACCAGAACAGCGAACGCATGAAGCGGGCGGTGGTGGGCGCGTCCTCGGCGTATCGGAGTGCGGCCACCATATTCTCGTGTTCGGTGTCGAATACGGCCATCGCATCCAATTGGTCGCGGGTGCGCAGCAGCGGTTCGTGCTCCTCGGCGACAGTCAGCATATGGTCGATGAAACGCGGTGTGAGCTCGGCTGTCTCGCTGCCGATCCGGGTCGCGGCATAGGCGCGGACGGTTTCGAGCATCCGGTATCGGGGTGGCTCGGCGGTGACCTGGACGATCGACTTCTCGACGAGGCCGTCCAGCACGTACGGAATATCGTCGGCGACCAGTTTCTCGTCCGCGCAAACAGCTTGCAGCGCTTCGATATTCGCGCCGCCGGAGAATATCGACATGCGGCCCGCGAGTATCCGCTCCGGATCGTCGAGCAGATCCCAGCTCCATTCGACCAGCGCGAGCAGTGTGCGCTGACGGGGCAGCGCAGTGCGACTGCCGGAGGTGAGCAGCCGGAACCGGTCGTCCAGGCGGCGGGCGATCTGGTCGGCGGTCATCGAACGGAGTTTGGCGGCGGCCAGTTCCAGCGCCAGCGGTAGGCCGTCGAGGTGGGCGCAGATCTCGCGCACCGGGCCGAGGGTGTGCTCGTCGAGCCGGAAGTCCGGGCGTACGGCGGTGGCCCGGTCCAGGAAGAGCCGGATCGCGGGGTAATCCGCCGCCTGCTCGGGTTCGGCCGTCGTCGGCGGCAGCGGGAGTGATTCGAGATGGCACAGCGCCTCGCCGGTGACGGCGAGCGGTTCACGGCTCGTCGCAAGGATTTTCAGCTCGGGTAGCCGCATGAGCAGCCGATCCGCGAGTGCCGCCGCCGTCTCGATCAGATGCTCACAGTTGTCGAGTACGAGCAGCGCCGCACCGGTATCGAGCAGTTCGACGAGTCTGTCGATCGGTGCACGGTCCGGACCGGTTGCCCCGGACAGGGATTCGAGCGCACCCACGACCGCGTCGAACACCTGGTCCGGCGCGCCCGCCTCGGCCAGCGGAACGAACCACACCCGCTCGGCCGGATACCGGCCCGCCGCCTCGATCGACAGCCTGGTCTTACCCGCACCGCCCGGGCCGACGATGGTGACCAACCGCGAGCTCGCCAAAAGCTCTGTCACGAGGGAGAGTTCGCGATCCCGGCCGACGAAGCTGGTCAGCTGCGCGGGCAGTCGGGGCGCGATCCGCGGCGGTGGGGGCGCGAGTTCTCCGCGCAGCAGCGCGAGCTGGATCTCCCGCAGTTCGGCGGACGGGTCGATGCCGAGTTCGTCGCCCAACCGCGCCCGAATCTCCTCGAAGGCCGCCAGCGCATCCGGCTGCCGCCCGGCCGCCGCCAACGCGCGAATCCGCAACCCCGCCAAGCGCTCCCGCATCGGATGCGCCGCCACCATCGCGGTGAGCTCCGACAACACCTCGGCCTGCCTACCCAGCCGCAGTTCGGCATCGAACCGATCCTCCGCCGCACCGATCCGCAACTCGGCCAACCGCGCCGCCGCCGGCCCCGCGAACGGCGCCTCGAGCACATCCGCGAGCGCAGGCCCCCGCCAGAGCTTCAGCGCCGCACCGAGTGTTGCGGCCGCCGAACCGGCCTGCCCGGCCGCCAATTCGGCGCGGCCACGCGCGGCGAGTTCCTCGAAGCGCTCGGCATCGACCTCGAAGGCCGCCGATTGGGCGGTGTCGACCCCCGTGTTCGTGTGTCGGTTCGCTCGAGTGGCGGGCGGCGTTTCGGCGTTGGGGGGATGGTTCGCCGGGATGCCGGTCGTTTCGGTAATGCCGAATTCGGCACTCGTGCGACGACGCACTTCGAGATCAGCCGGTTCGGCGGCGCCGAGCCGGGCGCCCGGAGGGTGGTCCGTCGCACCGGCGGCCAACTCGTCGGCATCGACCTCGGTTCCAGGCCCCGTCGATCGGGTGGGAGCGATGGCCGCGAGCCGATACCCGCCCGCCGCCAACTCGACCGCGCCGACCCCGCGCAACGCCCGCCGCAACCGCGAGACCAGTGCCTGCAACGCGCCACCCGCGTCCGCGGGGACGTCCGCGCCCCACAGCGCGTCGATGAGTACCTCCACCGGCACCGGCCGCCCCGCCGTCAGCGCCAGCCGCGCCAGCAGCATCCGCACCCGAACCCCGCCGATCGGCACCGGCGCTCCCGCCGCGTCCCGGACCTCGACGGGCCCCAAAACACCAACCCACACCCGACGAGTCTCGCAGAACCGCCGCCCGGAGTTAGGTCGCCCCACCGCGCCCGAGCCATGCGCCTCCCGCCCAGCAATAGTGCTCTGATCTCGGTTCGCCGCGGCGCTCCGGCAGCACGTCGAACCAAGAGGGGCGCACATCGAGCAGCAGGACGTATGAAGCGGCGAACGGCCGTCGAACCGATGGACGAATACGGTCGGCAAGTCTCCGCTACGGCATCAACTGGGCTGGTGCCCGTCGGAAGGCGCGGCGGCGCGAAAGACCCGGGTAATTCAATGGTTTCGCGGGTCGACCTGTAGCAATTGCGGGGAGGCGGTGAACCCACTGCGGGTGTAGGCGCGGACCGCCCGTTCGCTCGAGTGGACCGTGACCCGTTTCAGGCCGAGGCTCTCGGCGAGGGCGAGAATTCCGTCGACGAGTTGGCCGCCGATCCCGCTGTTGCGATATTCGGGGCACACGTATACGCATTGCACGTCACCGCTGGCGCGCACCAGTGCGAGCGGGCTCGGTACCCGGGGAGTGGTCGCCAACCAGGCCATGCCGAGGACGGTGCCGTCGCGCACCGCGACCAGACAGCGGTGTGCCGCGCTGTTCCGCTGCGCCCACTCGACGAACCACCGGATGAACTCGTCATAGGTGGTGGTGGGCCGACCCTGATTCTCGGCGGCCCACCGCCACCGCAGATCGGCGACGGCCGGGAGTTCGGCATCGGCGGCGGGCCGGACTTCGATCATGTTCATGCTCGAATTCTGCCGTGCCGCACCGGTGAACCGGCGACGGTGACCCGCCGGATCGGCATCGTGGTGCGAATTACGACGTGTACCAGCCGCTTTCGGAACCGGGCGGCGGCTTGGGATCGGCGAGCCGGATTGTGGTGGCAGAACAGCGATCAGGCGGCGGCTTGGGCTCGGGAGAGCCGGATTGTGGCGGCGCACATGACGATTACGGCGACGGCGGTGCCGACGAGGCCGAGGCTGTTTGTCTGGAAACGCTCGTCGAGCACGGTGATGCCGATATAGGCGGCGGCGAGCGGTTCGGCGATGGTGACCGCGGGCAGTGAGGCGGCGAGCGGACCGGCCTGGAAACCCTTCTGCTGCAAGAAGAATCCGGTGATGCCCGCGACGATCAGCGCCCAGGTCTGCCAGCTGCCGAGCACGTGGATCACGCCGTGTTCGAACAGTCCGGCAACGTATTCGGTGAGCGCGGCGGCCAGCCCGTACAGCGACCCGCTCGCCGCGCCGAGCAGCAGCGCCCGCCGGTTCGGGTCACCGCCGGACAACCCGAAAACGGCTGCGGCGGTGACCAGTCCGACCAGAATGCCGAGCGGCAACATCCAGGCACTCAGCGGCGCGGTGGTTTTGCCCTCGCTGGGGTCGCCGATGATCAGGAAGCAGGCGAGCGCGGCCGCGAGCGCGACCGCCGTCGCCCAGGTGCGTGCGGTGATGCGCCTGCCGTTGAGCCGCGCGGCCAGCGGCAGCGCGAAAACCAGCGCGCTCACCAGGATCGGCTGCACCAACAGCACCGCACCCAGCGCCAACGCGACCACCTGCATGCCGTAGCCGCCGATATCGCCGATGATCCCGGCCCACCAGCGCGGGTTGCGCAGCAGCGCGCCGACGAGCGGTTTGTCCTCGGGCACCGCCGCCGCCGCGGTCTGCTGTGCGACGGCCGCGAGGGCGAATAGCAGCGCGGCGATCAACGCACAGCCGATCGCCGCAGGCGGATTTGCGGTCACAATTAGTTTGCCCCTCGGTTGCGGTGTGCGGGCGCCCCGGCGCGTCGCCGTCCCCGCCCGGGCGTGTCGCCCCTGGTCGCGTGGTTCGCGCCGAAGCCGCCCGAGCGGGCCGCCTTGCCTGCGGCGCCGCCGCGCCCGGCCGAACCACCAACGGCGCGACCGGTTTTCGGTGCGTCGGTGGTCCGGGCCGCGGTACCGGACCGATTGGTCTCGCCCGCGCCGCGGGGGCCGCCCGCGGCGGACCGAGCGCCGCCCGTTGCGCGCGTGGGTCCCGACGGCGTCGTCTCCCGCGCGGTCCGGCCGGCGCGCGCCGTGCCACGCGCCGCCGGATCACGCACGACAGCGGTACCCGCTGTCCGCTCGCTCACACGTCTGCGGGATTTCTTGGGTGCGCCGACGGTGTGGGTGGGCTCGGCGGGCGCGGCGGCCGCGGCCACCGCGATCCCGCTCGGCCGCCGCGCACCGGTGATCTCGACGAGCTTGCGGTCACCCGGCCGCACCGCGATGCCCTCGATATCGACACCGGCCTTGCGGGTCATCTTCTCGACGTCGCCGCGTTCCTCGTCGGTGACGAGCGTGACGACGACACCTTCCTCGCCCGCCCGTGCGGTGCGCCCCGCGCGATGCAGGTAGGCCTTGGGCTCGGCGGGCGGATCGACGTGCACCACCAGGGAAATCCCGTCGACATGGATGCCGCGGGCGGCCACATCGGTGGTGACCAGCACCGGCGTGACACCCTCCGCGAACGCGGCCAGGGTCCGGGTGCGATTGTTCTGTGCCTTGCCGCCGTGCAGCGCGCCGGCGGAAATCCCCGCGGCCCGAAGCTGTTTGGCGAGCCGGTCGGCGCCGTACTTGGTGCGGACGAACATGATGGTGAGCCCGTCGCGCGCGGCGATCTCCGCGGTCACCGCCCGCTTATCGGCCTTGTGCAGGTACAGCAGGTGATGCGACATGGTGGTGACCGATGCCGCCGCGGGCGCGGTCGAATGGGTCACCGGATCGCGCAGGTACCGCTTGACCAGCTTGTCCACCTCGCCGTCGAGGGTGGCCGAGAACAGCAGGCGCTGACCGTCTTTCGGCGTGCGGTCGAGCAGCTTGGTCACCTGCGGGAGGAATCCCATATCGGCCATGTGGTCGGCCTCGTCGAGCGCCGTGATCCGCACCTCGGACAGGTCCGCCGCGCCCTGGGTGAGCAGGTCGGCGAGGCGGCCCGGGGTGGCGATGAGCAGGTCGACGCCGCGGTTGAGCCGATCGGCCTGCCGCTTGATCGGCGCGCCGCCGACCACGGCGGCCACCCGCAGGCCGAGCGCGAGCGCGGGCTCGTCGAGCGCGCGTTCGATCTGCAGCACCAGCTCGCGCGTCGGCGCGAGCACCAGACCGCGCGGGCGCAGCGGCTTCGCGGCCGAACCGGTGAGCCGGGCGAGCATCGGCAGGCCGAAGGCGAGGGTTTTACCCGATCCGGTCGGGCCGCGGCCGAGCACATCCTTGCCCGCGAGCGCGTCGGCGATGGTGGCCGCCTGGATCGGGAACGGGGTTTCGATGCCGTCGCGGCGCAATGCCTGGACGAGCACGGCGGGCAGGCCGAGCTCGGCGAAGGTCGGAACGGGCGTCGAAGTCACAGGGGGTGGTGCCTTTCGTTGCCTCGGCGCGGCGAAATACCGGAACTCGTTAGGTTCAGCCGAGCGGTTCGGCCCGGCAGGGGATGCAAAACCGGGGTGAGTAGGGGTGGAATCGGCGATCGGGCATGAACGGGCCGACCGGATTCGATCACTCAGCGTACCGCTCACCCTGGTCCTGGGACGAATCCGGCGAGTGGGGAAGTTCGTGGGGAAGTTTCCGGATTCAGGTCCGGAACAGGCGGCCGAGCTCCTCGAGCCAGGGGATCGCGACGGCCAGCGTCGGCACCACCAGAATGGCGGCGGAGGCGAGATAGGCGGCGATGGAGAGGCGCACCCCGCCCAATGGGCCGGACAGCCGCTGGATCCGGATGAGCGTGCTCGGCCCGCCGACGGCCAGCGCGCCCTGCGGTGCGATCGACTTGGAACAGGCGACCAAGGCGCGAGCCAGCGGACGCGGACCGGTGACCTTCACCGCGGAATCGTCGGCGAGCAGTTCGATGAGCAACTTCACCGAATCCAGCGCCGACTTACTGCGCACCCAGCGGGGAAATGCCTCGTGCGCGGCGGTGAACGCCTCGAGCACCAGGTCGTGGCGGGCGCGCAGATGGGAGCGCTCGTGGCTGATGATCGCGGCGAGCTCCTTTTCGTCGAGGTTGTCCAGGGTGCCCGCGCTCACCACGACCCGCCTGCGCAGCCCGGGTAGGCAGTAGGCGATGGGCTCGGGCGCGGCCAGCACCCGGATATCGGCGGCGCGGCGCGCGGGACCGCCCTGATCGAGCAGGTCGACGAGCATCCGGTGTTTGGCGCGCCGCCTGCGGGTGTGCACGCCGACCCGCACCACCGACCAGATCAGCCGCGCGCCGACCAGCAGGGTGAGCGCGAAGACCAGGACGTAGGCCAGCCAGAGCGGCAGCCCGAGCACGTCGATCTCCCGGGTGGGTGAGGTGGTCGGCCGTCCGTCGGGTCCGGGCACCAGCAGCTGGGCCGCGATGGCGAGTCCGGAACCGAAGGCGCTGAGCACGGCGGCCAGCGCGATGGCCTGCCACAGTACAAGTGCTGCCCGGGGCGTCCGGTACGGCCAGGTCGCCCGGGCCAGCAGAGCTGGGGCAGGCCCCGCGAGAAGCAAAGCGAGACCGGCGAATACCGGCGCGGTTGCGTTCATCGACTCAGCTCACTGCGTTGTGGGGCCTGGGTCCGAGGAGTCTACTGCGGCGGCTTCGCCTCGTCCTCGGTGGCTTCGAGCTTAGCGAGTGCCTCCCGCAACGCGGCAGCCTCATCCTTACCGACCTGTTCGACGAAGTGCACCAGCGCGGCGGCGCGGCTGCCCGCCTCCTCCGCCTGTTGCAGCGCGTCCACCATCAAGCTGGCGACCAGTTCGTCGCGGGTGTGTACCGGGGCGTAGCGGTGGGCGCGGTCGTCGCGCCGCTGTACCACCAGATTCTTCTTCGCCAGACGCTGCAGCACCGTCATCACCGTGGTGTACGCGAGCTCGCGGCGGGCGGCCAAGGCCTCGTGCACCTGCCGGACGGTTTGTGGTTCGTCACTCGACCACAACTGGTCCATGACCGCTTTCTCGAGTTCACCAAGTCCTGCCATCCCACAAGTTTACGGACTCAACGACGCGATTGCGTACTACACCCTGTCGTAACTGACCGGTTGCTGTGTGGTATTGGTCACGGCGGAAGAAAGTACATGCCTGGCGCCGATCGGAATCACCATCGGGCGGCCGGATACCGGGTCGTCGATCACCGAGGCGTCCAGCCCGAATACCGCGCGCAGCAGGTCGGCGTCGATGATATCGGCGGGTGCGCCCTGCGCGACGACGCGACCATGAGACATCACGATCAACCGGTCGCTGTAGCGGATGGCCAGGTTCAGATCGTGCAGCACCATGACCACGGTGCGCCCGTAATTGTCGTGCAACCGGTCCACCAGATCGAGAACCTCCACCGAATGCGCCAGATCCAGGTAGGTGGTCGGCTCGTCGAGCAGCAGGATGTCGGTGCCCTGCGCCAAAGCCATGGAAATCCAGGCGCGTTGGCGCTGGCCGCCGGACAGCTCGTCCAGGGTGCGGTCGGCGAGGTCGGCGATGCCGGTCTGTTCGAGCGCGGCCAGCACGGAATCCGCGTCGGTGGCCGACCACTGCCGCAGCCAGGACTGATGCGGATGACGGCCGCGCGCGACCAGATCGGCCACGGTGAGCCCCTCCGGTGCGATCGGTGACTGCGGCAGCAGACCGATCACCCTGGCCACATCCCTGGTCTTCATCGATGAAATGGCCTTGCCGTCCAACACGATCCGGCCCTGGCTCGGTCGCAGCAGGCGGCCGAGCGCGCGCAGCAGGGTGGATTTCCCACAGCCGTTCGGTCCGATGACGGTGGTGATCACCCCGGGCGTGATATCGAGCGAGAGGCCGTCGGCGATGACCCGATCGCCATAGCCGAGGGTGACGGCCTCGGCGGTGAGCCGGTGATCGGTCATCGGAGTGTCGCCTTCCGGTTCGTTCGGACGAGCAGATAGAGCAGGAACGGGCCGCCGAACGCGGCGGTCACCACGCCGACCGGCAGTTCGACCGGGAGCGTTCGGGACAGCGCGTCGGCGCCCAGTACCAGCAGGGCTCCGGTGAGCGCGGATCCGACGAGGGGTTCGCCCGGCGTGCGCAGCAGCCGCCGGGCCACCTGCGGCGCGGCGAGCGCGACGAATCCGACGGGGCCCACCGCCGCCGTCGCCACCGCGGCGGCGATGACCGCGGCGCCGATGAGCACCGCCTGTTGCGTCTGTATGCGGACACCGAGCCCGCGGGTGGTATCCGCGCCGAGCCGCAGCGCCGCGAGCGTGCGCGCCGAGCCGAGCGCGACCAGTGCGACGACGCCGAACGCGACCGCGGCCGGGACCAGCCGCGAGGTATCGGCGGAATTCAGTGATCCATTGAGCCACAACTGAACTCGCGCCGCATCGTCGATACTCGCCCGCGTCAGCAGCCAGTTGATCCCGGCGACGAGAAATGCGTTCACGCCGATGCCGATGAGCACCAGCTTCAGCCCGGCGACCCCGCGCTCGCCGGATGCGCCGCGGCCGAACGCGAGCAGATAGATCGCGACCGCGGTGAGCAGTCCGCCCGCGAGCGCGGCCAGCGGCATCCCCAGCATCGAATCCGTTGCGGCGCTACCGAATGCGACGGCGCCGAGGCTCGCACCCGAGGTGATGCCGAGCACGTCCGGGCTCGCGAGCGGGTTGTGCAGAATCGACTGCGTGATGGCCCCGGCCAGTCCGAGCGCCGCGCCGACCACGAGTGCCGTAAGTGCCCGCGGCATGCGGGAATCCATGATGATGAACCGCTGTGCCCGGGTGCCGCCGCCGCTGAGGACATCGAGCACTTGACCGACCGGAATATGCGTCCGCCCGGTCGTGATATCCAGGCAGAACAATGCGAAAAGCGCTGCGGCCATGGCGATTACGATCGCGACCTGCCGTGGTCGCAGCACGAACGACAGCGGGCCGACGCGCAGTGCGCCGGGTAGTCTAACGGCGGCTCGGGATATCGGACCGGCTTTCATATCGGTCACAGGTTCACCAGCCGTCTGCGGCGGACGAGCAGGATGAAGCAGGGCGCGCCCAATGCGGCGAGCACGACGCCGACCTGGAGTTCGCCTGGGCGGGCGACGATTCGGCCGACGGTATCGGCGACGAGCAGCGAAAGCGCGCCGAGCAGACCGGAATACGGAATGAGCCTGCGGTAGTCGGGTCCGGTGATCGTCCTGGCGATATGCGGCGCAACCAATCCCAGGAAGGCGATCGGGCCGATGGCGGCGGTCGACGCGCCGCAGAGCAGGACGACCGCCGTCAAGCCGAGTGCGCGGCTGCGCCCGACATCGACGCCGAGTCCGCGGGCCACATCATCACCGAGGCCGAGCAGATTGAGGCTCGGCGCGGCCGCGACCGCCAACGCGATGCCGATCGCCAGAAACGGCAGCACCTGCCAGAACACGTCCGCGCCGCGCCCGCCGACCGCGCCGACCACCCAGAACCGATAGCTGTCGAGCGCGGTATTGTCCAGCAGCACAACGGCATTCGTCATCGCCTGGAGGAATGCCGTCACCGCGGCGCCCGCGAGTACCAGCGCGAGCGGATTCGCCTTGCCCGCGCCGAGCGCCGACACCCCGAACACCACCAGTCCCGCGACGGCCGCGCCGGCGAAGGCGAACCACACATACTGCGCCGGTGCGGTGAAGGCGAACAGATAGGTGCTCAATGCCGCGAAAAAGGCCGCGCCGGAAGTGATTCCGAGCAGACCGGCATCGGCGAGCGGATTGCGCGTGTACCCCTGGACCAGCGCTCCGGCGATGCCGAGCGCCGATCCGGTGGCCGCGGCGAGTGCGGTGCGCGGCAGGCGAAGTCCGCGCACGATCTCGGCGGCGGCCGAGGGCGCGGGGCAGCGGAACGGTCCGCCGGGACAGGTGAGCGCCTGGTGCAGCGCGTCGTAAACGGTCGCGGGGGAGAGGTTCTTGGCGCCGATCGCGATGCTGCCGATCGCCGCCATCGCGACCAGCGCCGCGAGCGCGATGGTGGCCCGTGCCGATCCCGTGGCCGGAGTTTCGTTGCGTGATCTTGTGCCTGATGCGGTCACGGCGACGAATTACTCCTTGGTGTGGCGCTCTGCATGGGCATGAACTCTTGCTAGGTCTGGTAAGCCTAACCTATGTTCCTACCGCAACTGTCCGACGAGGAGGTCCGATGCCCGAGCTCATGACGCCATGCGCAACTCGCCGCGCGCGGGAGGTGTTCGGCCGGACGGGTGCCCGGCTGCGCGCGCTGCAACCGGAACATCCGCGGGTGTACGCCGTTGCCGCCATGGCCGATCAGGGCAAACGTCGTTGGTGGCGGCTGTCGGACGGCGTGCGCGAGGGGCGGATCGAGCTGATGTACCGCCGCCACGCCGCGGAGATGACCAGCCCGGCCGTCGCCGCCGAGGTGGTGGCGACGGCGCTCATCCACGCGGTGGTGGGCCGGGTCGCGGCCCTGCTGGTGGCCGAGGGGCAGGCGTGGGATCCGGGCCTGGAGAACCTGTGGGTGCACACCGACAACGACGGCGGCATCGACTGGGCGGGCTTGGCGGACACCACGATTCGCGTCCTGCCGGGGGATCGGCTGGCGGGCGAGCCCGGCGCGCTCGTGCTGCCGTGCGAGCGGGCGATGTACGTCTGGCTGGCGCAGCGCTGCGAATCCTCGCTGACGCTGGTGCAGGCCGGCCTCGAGCGCTGCGCCGGTTTGAGCGCGCGCCGGTTCTGGGCGTTGGTCGGCGAATCCATTGTCGGCGCGGCCACTTACGTGCCGGAGCTGGCGCGCACCGATGCCGCGGCCGGTGCGCGTCGCGGGCAGGGTCTGCTCGCCGCGCTGGAAGAACGCGGACTCGCCGCCCGCAGGGTTGCGTAGTTAGGTTCGCCTAACCTATACTGATCGCGGCGTAAGGATCGCAGGCGAGTCCCGAGGGC
Source organism: Nocardia sp. JCM 34519.1 (assembly GCF_020361265.1). Lineage (NCBI taxonomy): Bacteria > Bacillati > Actinomycetota > Actinomycetes > Mycobacteriales > Nocardiaceae > Nocardia > Nocardia sp. JCM 34519.1. The sequence goes on along the minus strand of NZ_JAIRBR010000015.1, from coordinate 176,781 downwards.
TGCGGTGACCCCCGATCCAGTGCCGCGACGGGCTCCGCGTACTCCCACCGCGCGGAGCCCGTCGCTCTGTTCCCAGGCGAATGATGCAGTAGTCCCTTGGAGTTTCGTGCCGCGGCCGGATCGGCTCCGGCGGTGTCGCGCCCGGATGACGCCGGGCCGCGGGCGGGGACGGTCCGGCCCTCTGTCACGCTGATCGCATGACACAACAATTCGCCGATCGGCCGTTCGCCTCGCTGGCCGAGGTGACGCCGGATGCGATGAACCAGCTCAGCGCGGGTACGTTCACCGACGAAATCGGGCTGAAATTCACCGAACTCAGCCCGGACGTGGTGCGCGGCGAGTTGATCGTCGGCCCGAAACTGTTGCAGCTGGCCGGGATCGTCAACGGCGGCGTCTACTGCACGATCGTCGAATCGCTCGCCAGCGTCGGCGCGGGCATCTGGTACAACGCGAACGGCTACGTCGGCACCGTCGTCGGCGTCAACAACAACACCGATTTCCTGCGCGCGGTCCGCGCGGGCAAGGTGTACGGCGAGGCGACGCCGCTGCATCGCGGCGGGCTGCAGCAGCTGTGGCAGGTTGTGCTCACCGATGACGACGGCCGCACCATCGCGCGCGGACAGGTCCGGCTGCAGAACCTACCGCACCGGGACTGAGACCGCCTCGTCCGGCGTTTGCCGGACGGTCGTGCCAGAATGTCCGTCACCCCATATCGACCCGGTGAGGAGCCCCGATGCGACTGTCGCCGCACGAGCAGGAGCGGCTGCTGTTGAGTTACGCGGCCGAGCTGGCCAGGCGCAGGCAGGCCCGCGGGCTCCGGCTGAACCATCCGGAGGCCGTCGCGCTGATCACCGATCACGTGCTGGAGGGCGCCAGGGACGGGCGTTCGGTCGCGGAGTTGATGTCTTCCGGCAGAACGGTTCTCACCCGGGAGGACGTGATGGAGGGTGTTCCGGAGATGATCCACGATGTCCAGGTCGAGGCCACGTTCCCGGACGGGACGAAGTTGGTCACCGTGCACCATCCGATCGGCTGAGCGCATGATCCCCGGCGAATACCTCTGTGCCGAAGGCACGATCGAACTGAACGCGGGCGCGGACCGCATCGAGCTGGACGTGGTGAACACCGGTGACCGTCCCGTTCAGGTGGGCAGTCACGTGCATTTCCCGCAGGCGAACGCGGCGCTGCGGTTCGACCGCGCGGCCGCGCACGGGCGGCGGCTCGACATTCCGGCGGGCACCGCCGTGCGTTTCGAACCCGGTCTCGGACAGCGGGTTTCGCTGGTGCCGCTGGGCGGCGCGCGCGAGGTCCACGGAATAAGTCTGCGCCCGCCGGGGCGGCTGGATGCGCAACCCGGAACATTCGTGGAAGGAACGCGATGACCGAGCTGAGCCGGGCGCGCTACGCCGAACTGTTCGGGCCGACCACCGGCGACCGAATTCGCTTGGCGGACACCGATCTGCTGATCGAGATCACCGAGGACCGCTGCGGCGGACCGGGACTCGCCGGTGACGAGGCGGTGTTCGGTGGCGGCAAGGTGCTGCGCGAATCGATGGGCCAGGCCCGCGCCACCCGGGCCGACGGCACACCCGACACCGTGATCACCGGTGTGGTGATCGTCGACCATTGGGGAATCATCAAGGCGGACGTCGGAATTCGGGACGGACGCATCAGCGCCATCGGCAAGGCGGGCAATCCCGACACCATGAACGGGGTGCATCCGGATCTGGTGGTCGGCCCGTCCACCGAGATCATCGCGGGTAACGGGCGCATACTCACCGCGGGCGCCATCGACTGTCACGTGCACTTCATCTGTCCGCAGCTGATGGACGAGGCGCTCGGCGGTGGTATCACCACGCTCATCGGCGGCGGCACCGGCCCGGCCGAGGGCAGCAAGGCGACCACCGTGACGCCCGGAACATGGCATCTGGCAAGGATGTTGGAGGCCACCGACGGCTGGCCGCTCAATATCGTGTTGCTGGGCAAGGGAAATACGGTCAGCGTCGAGGCGATGATCGAGCAATTGCGCGGCGGCGCGGCGGGTTTCAAACTGCACGAGGACTGGGGCTCGACACCGGCGGCGATCGACGCCTGCCTCACCGTCGCCGACCGCACCGGCGTGCAGGTCGCGCTGCACTCGGACACCTTGAACGAGGCCGGATTCGTCGAGGACACCCTCGGCGCCATCGCGGGCCGCGGCATCCACGCCTATCACACCGAGGGCGCGGGCGGCGGGCACGCACCCGACATCATCACCGTCGCATCGCATCCCAACGTGCTGCCCAGCTCGACCAACCCCACCCGGCCGCATACGGTCAACACCCTCGACGAGCATCTCGACATGCTGATGGTGTGCCACCACCTGAGCGCGTCCATCCCGGAGGATCTCGCCTTCGCGGAGAGCCGGATCCGGCCGTCGACCATCGCCGCCGAGGACCTGCTGCACGATCTGGGCGCGATCTCCATGATCGGCAGCGATTCGCAGGCAATGGGCCGCATCGGCGAGGTGGTGATGCGCACGTGGCAGACCGCGCACGTGATGAAGCGCCGCCGCGGCGCGCTGCCCGGCGACGGCGCGGCCGATAACGCCCGAGTCCAGCGCTATATCGCGAAATACACCATCTGCCCGGCCGTCGCGCACGGACTCGATCATGAGATCGGCTCGGTCGAGGTCGGTAAGCTGGCCGATCTCGTGCTGTGGGAGCCCGCGTTCTTCGGCGTCCGGCCGCACGCGGTGCTGAAGGGCGGCGCGATCGCCTGGGCCGCGATGGGCGACGCCAACGCGTCGATTCCCACACCGCAACCCGTGCTGCCGCGGCCGATGTTCGGCGCGTCGCCGCTCGTCGCCGCCGCGACCTCGGTGCATTTCGTGTCCGAGCAGGCCATCGAATCCGGACTCGCCGAACGGTTGAACGTGCGCCGGAAACTGGTGCCGGTCAAGAACGTTCGCGCGCTCACCAAGGCCGATATGCCGCGCAACGACGCGCTGCCGCGGATCGAGGTGGATCCGGACACCTTCACCGTGCGCGTCGACGGCGAGGTGTGGGCCGAACAGCCGGCCACCGAACTGCCGATGGCGCAGCGGTATTTCCTCTTCTGAGTTTGCCGGGCGTACCGGCCATCCGTAATGTGTCCTGCACATCGGGGGTGGTCAGACCCCCTGCGCGGAAAGGGGATGGCGGTGTCGTTCGAAGATCCGGGCCAGGCCGCGGACCAGTTGACGAACTGGGCCGAGGATCTCCAGCGCAAGGCGCAGCGCTATCAGGGCCTGCACGGCAGGATGGCCGGGCTGACGGTTACCGAGACCTCCGACGACAACCGTGTCACCGTCACCGTGGACAACACCGGTGTGCCCACCGATATCCGCCTCGCCGAACAAACCCGCGGCATGGACCCGTCCGCCGTCGCCGCGGAACTGATGTCCTGCCTGCGCAAAGCCCAGGCGACGCTGCGCCGCGAGGTCACCTCGATGGTCCAGGACACCGTCGGCGACGACGACGCGGGTGCCGCCATCATCAACCAATACGCCGAGCGTTTCCCGAATCCGGAAGAGGCGCAAGAAAATTCGGACAAACCGAAGGGTCCGGTGGACGAGGACGAGTACTACCGGCGCGATTCCTGGTTGCAGTAGGCGCGATCGTGGCTAGGGGGATAGGTCGACGGTGAGTTCGGCGAGGGCGTACGCGGTGGCGCAGGGATCGAGTGCCGCTGTGTGCGAATGGTTTTGGATCCGCCAGGTGAGCGAGGTGCCGTTGTCGGAGGCGACGACCGCACAGTCGCCGGGATCCTTCGTGTTGTGGATGTAGAAGCCCGCGGCGGTGGTCTTGGTGCCGAGGACATCCTGTTCGATGGTGAGGTGTTCGAGGCGGTTGCCGTCTTTGTCGGCCAGATTCCACGCCTGCTGCAGGGACTGCTTCTGCACGGCGGTGAAGGTGACATCCGAATCCTCGGTGCCCCGCGCCGCCGCCCACGCGCACACCGGCGGATGACTGTGCGCGGTGAGCGTCGTCGCGTTGAGGGTCTGCGTGAGCTGGGCGACCGTGATCGGGTTGCAATCGGCGTACGGGACGGTGGTCGCCCCCGACGGCCCAGCATTCGAGCCCGAATTCCCAGACGAACACCCCGCGATCAGCCCGGCGACGGCGACAACGGCCAGCCCGCCGCCGCGAATACGCGATGCGGTCACGGGCCTCTCCCTTCCCTGATCCACAGCACTCGTTACCCGGCCAAGGCTACCGGGCCGATCCGCCAAGCGGCGACGCGGTGACCGCCGCCTCCTGCCACGGGTATTCGGGCGTCGACCGGCCGCGCGTGGTTTGCGAAGAACGCGTCGTTCTTGGCACGATGGCACCGGTATGTCATCGATCTCCGATGCCGCTCGGGACAGCCTCGACGGTCTGTCCGTCGGCGACGCGCTGGGCGCTCAGTTCTTCGTGCCCGGCCGCTCGCTGCCCGAACTGCGCGCCGGGCGACCGCCCGCGGCGCCGTGGCAATGGACCGACGACACCGAGATGGCCTGTTCGGTATACGCGGAAATCCGCGGCCGAGGATATGTCGATCGTGATGCGCTGGCCGCGGCATTCGCGGATCGCTGTGAACCGTATCGCGGCTACGGCGGCGGCACGGTCGTTGTGCTGCACGAGATTCGCGACGGGCGTCCGTGGGCCGATGCGGCGGCGGCCGCGTTCGGCGGGCGTGGTTCCTGGGGTAACGGGGCCGCGATGCGGGTCGCACCGCTCGGAGCGCACTTCGCCGCAGATCCGGACCGGGCGGCGGCGCAGGCCGCCATGTCGGCGGAGGTGACGCATCGGCATCCGGAGGCCATCGTTGCCGCCATGGCGGTAGCGGTCGCAGCGTGCCGGGCCGCCGCAAGTCGTGGAATGCGTTGTACGCCAGATGAATTGCTGGACTCGGTCGAACCGTACCTGGTCGCGGGGCAGACCGCGGACGGTATCCGCCGCGCCAGGACCCTGCTCGGCCGATCGGTGGCCGAAGCGGCATACGAACTCGGCAACGGCGCGTCGGTGAGCGCGCAGGAGACGGTGCCGTTCACGCTGTGGGTCGCCGCGACCTTCCTCACCGACTATCCGGCCGCCGTTACGGCGTGCGTCGAGGCGGGTGGTGATGTGGACACCACCGCCGCGATAGCGGGTGGAATCGTGGCGGCGCATACCGGAATCGGGGACCGAGGTGATGTGCGCGGGGTGCCCGAGGCGTGGCTGGCGGCACGGGAGCCGCTGCCGGCGTGGGGGATGTGCGCGGGCGTCCGGTCGGTTATCGGCCCATCCGATAGCGTTTCGGTGTAAGTCGGGATATCCGAGCGTCTTGTTCGGTTGATCGGCGCTACGATTCTGGCGCAACGACTTTCATGTCCGCCGCGCGGGGGCGGGGAGGGTTGGTACCGTCATGGCGCTGGAACCGGGGGCGATTTTCGCTGGTTATACGGTTGTTCGCCAGATCGGTGTCGGCGGTATGGGCCGGGTGTATCTGATGCGGCATCCGCGGCTGCCGATGAATGTGGCGGTCAAGGTGCTGGACGGTCAGTTCAGCAGCGACGCCAAGGCGCGGGCGCGTTTCGAACGCGAGGCCGATATCGCCGCGAGTTTGCACCACCGCAATATCGTGCGCGTACACGATCGCGGCATCGAAAACGAAAACCTGTGGATAGCCATGGATTTCGTGGACGGCCCGGATGCCGCCGAACTCATCGGCCGGGGACGGCTGCCGCTGGAGCGGGCGGTGGATATCGTCGCGCAGGCGGCCGCCGGGCTGGATTACGCACATCAGCGCGGCGTCCTGCACCGGGACGTGAAACCGGGCAATCTGCTCGTCGGGCAGGAGGACAGCAAAGATCACGTGCAGATCGCCGATTTCGGCATCGCGCGCGGCCTGGACAATACGGTCACCGTCACCACATCGGTCACCGCGACATTCGCCTATGCCGCGCCGGAACTGCTGAGCGGCGCGCCGGTGGATCACCGCGCCGATGTCTACGCGCTGGGATGCACGCTCTACCATCTGCTTTCGGGATCCGCGCCGTTCCCGAGCGGCAACCTGAGCGCGGTGATGTACAGCCATCTCAATATGCCGCCGCCGCGGCTCACCGCGACGCGATCCGACGCGCCCGCCGCACTGGACGAGGTGATCGCCCGCTCGATGGCGAAGGATCCGGACCAGCGCTTCCCGAACTGCACCGCGCTGGCCGAGGCGGCCAGGGCCGCGTTGGCGACGGCGCCGGAGAGCCACGAGGGGCCTACGCTGATCCGCCCGCCCGCGTTCCCGCCGCCCACACCGCCCGAATCGCTGCCGAACATTCCGATCCCGCAGTACTTCCACACCCCGCCGCCGTATGTATTCCAGCCGAATTCGACTCCGCCGCACCCGATTCCGACGGTTACGCCGCGAAAAACGAAGACCGGCTGGGTGATCGGCGGTGTTATCGCGGCGGTTGTCGTGGTGGCCGCCGCCGTCGGCATCGTGGCATGGCCGCGCACGGACAACTCCGATCGCGCGAAGAATACGACCACCGTCACCACGACGACGGTGCCGCGGACAACGACAACGCAGCCGCCGAACCGGCTCAGCCCGGCCGAAGCCGGACTCGTGCAGGTGCTTTCGCCGAATCTGCTGACCACGAGCAGCTGCGCCGCCGACCCGAAATTCGAATCCACCTCCGGCGCGACGGCCGCCGTCGACTGCGATGTCCCCGGCCTGAATCGGCAGGCCCGCATCGCCACCTTCACCGATGCGAACGGGCTGGCGAGCGCGCTGGACAATCAGGCGAATCACCAGAGCGGCAACGGCACCTGCTCCGACGGCGGTTTCTACACCGGCACCTGGCGCGACGGCAACAACGTCGTGCGCGGCAACACCGTCTGCATCCGGATCGACCGCGACTTCTATATCGCGACGGGTTTCGACGCGACCCGGCGGTTCGTACTGATCGGCGATACCAGCGTGTCGGCCGTCTACGACTGGTGGGCGAAGAAGGTGCACCTGGTGTTCACCGATCAGTGAGCGCTCAGCGCAGCCAACCTTTCCGCTTCAGGTAGACCAGCGGGATCACCGCGGCGAGCAACATCAGAATGGTTGCGGAAAAGCCGTATTCCCAATGTGTTTCGGGGATGTGGGTGAAGTTCATACCGCATACGGTCGCGATGAGCGTCGGCGGCAGGAACACCGCGGTGACGATGGTGAACACCTTGAGGATCTGGTTCTGCTCGATATCCAGCCAGGTGGTCACCGTATGTTGCAGGTAGCGCAGCTTTTCGTGCGCGGCGGCCGCGAGCTGTCGCACGCCGTCGATATCGGCGACGAGTACCGCGATCGGATCGGCCAATTCCCTGGTGTGGAACGGGAGTTCGGCGGCCAGGTGCCGGGCGGCGCGGGCCAGGTGCAGTTGGGTCTGCTGGGTGTGCGCGACGGTCTGTTCGGCCGCGTTCATCCGGCCCATGATCGTCCGCAGCTCCGAACCCTTTGTCGCCGTATCGATTTCGACATCGACGGCGGCCAGTGCGGCGCCCGCGTGCTGGACGGCGCGCTCGGCGGCCGCGTTGAGCGACCAGAGCAGCGCGTACATCACCCCGTGCGGGGAATCGGTGAGCGTCCGGTTGCGCCGCATCTTCGCGACGGCCTTGTCGAACGGGGCGAAATGGTCGGTGGGTTGCAGGGTGACCAGGAATTCGCCGCCGAGCGCGAAAACGATGGTCTCGCGTTCGACGCCGTCGGCGCGCCGATAGTTCGCGACCACCGGGAAGTAGAGGAAATCGTCGGTCTCCCAGAGCCGGTTGCCCGCGGCGACGAAATCGACGCCGAGGCGTTCGCGCAGTACGGCGGCGGTCTCCTCGTCGTCGCGGGCGAGCGGAATCCAATGCCGGTGCAGCACTTCGGTATCGAAGCGTCCGTTGGTGGCGGGCAGGACGTCGGTGGTGGGGAAGATCGGCGCGGTCATCGGGCTACCGCGGCCTCGGTGCGTGGTGGACCATGGCGAAACTCCAATACATGGGTGCCGGGCGGCGGTGTACCGCCCCGTTTGTGCGCGCAGTGTGTACGGCCGGAATCTATTGGGACACCGACCATTCAGATCGGGAAATGATGGAACTAGGTGCCGTGACGGCGATCCGTAGGCGCCGATCGCCGCGTACGGATCAACAACGCACCGGCGCAACCAGTTTCGCGAGGGCGGACCGATCGTGGACGTCGATAGTGTCATCCGGCATCTGCCGCTCACCCCGCTTCGTAGTGGTTGCTGCTCGGTAGACCAGACTGCTACCGCGGCACGAAATGCGCCATCCATCATTAGAGACCGCCGGCTACCGTCGCGTCAATCGCCCGGCGCAATCGTTCGCACTCCGGTCATCCGACCGTCAAGTACGGGTCACGAAACAAACCGCCCGGGCAGTGGAAAACGGGGCGCTTCAACACTTTCGGTCGCTATTGGTCGAACACGATATGCACCCGTTGCGTCTCCGGCAGGGTCTGGCAGGCGAGGGTGAGCCCGGCGGCGATCTCCGTGTCGAGCAGTGCCTCGTGCCGGACCATTCGGGTGCGCCCGCGCCGGACCGAACAGACGCAGGTGCCGCAGGCGGACTCCCGGCAGATATACGGCGCGTCGATTCCGCTGTCCAGCAGTACATCCAGCAGGCGACGGTGTTTGGGCCAGTCCAGCGTATGCGTCGCACCGTCGATCTCGATATCCACCGTGGCGGTGGTGCCGACCGGCGCGTCGAAGCCACCGGCAGGAACAGTCGGCAGGGCAGCCGTGGCCGGAACCATCCCCTGGAAGGGGTTGCCGTCCAGCGACCGGAACTCCTCGCGGTACACCCGCCGCACCCGCAGACGCAGCGCCGCGGCATCGAGCACGCTCAGGAAACCCGTTGGGCCGCAGGCATACCAGTTGAGCGCGGTGTACGGCCGTAGCAGGTGGGCCAGACCGGACACGGTCGGCAGTCCCCGCTCGGACTCGAGCCAGTGCAGTATCCGCAGCCGCCGTGGGTGCCGGTTTTCCAGATCGGCGAGCTGCCGCGCGAAGATGACAGACGGCCGGTCCCGGTTCGCGTAGAGCAGTACGATCCGGCCGCGGCCGACGGCGAGCATGGATTTGACGATCGAGAAGACGGGTGTGATGCCGCTGCCGCCTGCGCACAGCAGCACGTCGGCCGCGAGATCGCGCGGGCCGAAGACGCCGCCCGGTTCGAGCACCGTGATGGTGTCGCCCGCGGATACGGTGTCGCACAACAGGTTCGACGCGTAGCCGCCGGGCGTTCGCTTGACCGTCACCGCGGGCCGCGGGTCCAGGTGCGGGCTGCTGCACAGCGAATAGCAGCGCGCCACCGACCCGGTCCGCGTGCTCGGCACCCGCAGCGTGAGGAATTGTCCTGGGCGGTAAGCGAAATGCTCGGTGAGGCCGCTGGGGACCGCGAAAACGAACGTCTTCGCCTCGGCTGTCTCCGCGATCACCTCGGCGACCCGCACCGCGTGTGCGCGCGGGTTCATGGCTCGATCGGAACCCGCGAATCATCCGGTGCGGCAATGCGATCGGCGAGTCGCCGATCGAGCAGCCGCAGCCCGGCCTCGGCCAGCCAGGCGAACCGCTCGACCGAGAAGGGCTGGGCGATGCGCCGGTTCACGCCCGGTGCGATCCGCCCGAGGAAGTACCCCAACCAGGCTTCGGCGCGCACCGGAACCACCGCCAGATCGAACCGCACCGCCCGCTCGACCGCCCGCGCCACCAGGTCGGCGCTGAGCGGGGCGAACGGCAGCCGCTCCGCGAACTCCTGCGCCAGGCGTGCGAATTCCTTTCCGCGCCGGACCAATTCGGGATCGACGCCGACCGTGATCGCGTGCTCGCCGATATTGGTGTTGATCACGCCGGGGCAGATGGCGCTGACGCCGATGCCCTTGGGCCCGAGTTCGAGCCGCAGGCATTCGGTGAGCATTTTCACCCCGGCCTTGGACACCGCGTACGCGGACCCGAGCGGTATCGGCGTGAAGGCGGCGGCGGACGCGATATTGACGATCTGCCCCCGCTTGCCGTAATCGACCATCTGCCTGCCGAATACGCGACAGCCGTGCACGACGCCGAGCAGGTTCACACCGAGCTGTTTATCCCAGTCGGCGGGGGAGAGATCGAGGAACGCGCCGCCGACCAGCATCCCGGCATTGTTCACCAGCACATCCGGCACGCCGAATTCGGTACGGACGCGCTGCGCGAACGTTTCCCACGCGTCCGGATCCGTCACATCCAACCATTCGGCCGTCGCGCCGTCACCGGCGATCGCCACCGTCTCCTTGGCCGCGGCCAGGTCGATATCCGCGACGATAACGTGGGAGCCGTTGCGCGCGAACCGAATAGCGATGGCCCGCCCGATCCCGCTGCCCGCGCCGGTGACGACGACGAGGCCCGGTCGTATACCGTTGAATTTCATCGGTGCCTCACCGCACTCGATCGGCGAGGGCACCTTCGGCGCCGAAAAGCTCATCCTGCCAACGCCGCAGCAGCGCGACGGTATCGACATCGTCGGGATGGAATCCGGGGCGCAGATACACCCGGATCTCGCGCATCAGCCCGCGCACGATCGGTCCGCGATACAGGTGATAGGACTCGCGGGCGACCGTGACCGGTTGCCACGCGGCGGGATCCAGCAGTATCGATGCCGCGACCGCCACCGATACGCCGGGAATGGTGAAGAGGTAGAGGAATGTCATCACCAGGATGCGCAGCCACTCCGGATTGCCGGTCGCGCGGTACACGTCGAAGGCCACCGACTTGTGCTCCAACTCCTCCAACGCGTGCCAGTTCAACAGGTTTCGCACCTCGTCGTCGCCGGCCAGCGCCTGGATCTCCGGACTGGACAGCACCCGTTGCGCCAGCACGGCCGTGTAGTGCTCGGCCGCGGCCACCGCGGCGAGATGCGCGGCGGCGGGTGCGTACCGGTCGAGCCTGGGCAGGATCCATTCGTAGCGGGCGATGAGCCGGGGCAGCCGGTATCCGAGGGCGTAGAGCTGCTCGTTGAGGCGGCCGTGCTGCTGGCCGTGCACCGCCTCCTGCCCGATGAACGACGCCATCCGCTTCTTGAGCACCGGATCGGTGACCTGGTCGGTGCAGCGGCGCACGGCTCTGATGAACGACTCCTCGCCGGGCGGGAACGCGGCCGAGAGCAGTGCGACGAAATGGCTCAGGACGATATCGTCGTCGGCGAAGTATTTCGTCATCGGTTCGGGTTCGCCGAACCGGAAACGCATCCGGCGCACGCGCGGATAGGCTGTTGCCACGCCTGTCATGTGATTCTCCGTTGATCCGAACTCATCCGAGATGGCCGACGAGCATGCCTTCGCTGCCGAAGAGCTCGGTTTGCCAGCGCCGCAACAGGTCTCGGGTGTCCACGTCGTCGGGGTGGAAACCCGGCCGCAGGTACACCACGAGTTCGCGGCCCATACCGCGGAAGATGGGTCCGCGGAAGAGCTCATAGGATTCGCGCAGCAGTGCGAACGGATGCCTGCGCGCATAACTGTCCCTGGCCAGCGAGACCGTGAGGGCGAGCACGGTGAACGGCACGGTGAGCGCGACCATCGCGGCCATGGTCGCGATGCGCATGGTCTCGGTGCCGCCGACGGACCGGTAGACATCGAAGGCCACCGACTTGTGCTCGAGCTCCTCGAAAGCGTGCCAGTTCAACAGGTTTCGCACCTCTTCGTCCCCGGCGAGCGCCTGGATCTCGGGGCTTTCGAGCGTGCGCCGGGCCAGCACCGCGGTGTAGTGCTCGGCCGCGGCGGTGGCCGCCAGGTGCAGATGGGCGGGCAGCCGCTGTTCCAGCCGCAGGGCGCGCCGCTCGGCCTCGGGCGTGTCCAGCCACGCGATGGGATAGCCCATATCGATGAGCTTGTCGTTGAGCAGCCGGTGCTGCCGACCGTGTGTGGCCTCCTGGCCGATGAATCCGGCGACCCGTTTCTTGAGCACCGGATCGGTAATGCGGTCCGCGAAGCGGCGCACGGATCTGATGAACGACTCCTCGCCGGGCGGGAATCCGGCGGACAGCCCGGCGATGAAATGGCTGAAGACCATATCCCCGCCCGCGTAGTACTTCGTCATCGGTTCGGGTTCGCCGAACCGGAAGGTGATGCGTCGCGCCTTCGGATATCCGTTCGTCGCGCGCACATGCTGTTCGGTCATGATGCACCTCATTGGGCTGGTACCGCAGGTATCGGGTACCTAGTAGTACGGTAGCGTCTCAGACGGATAATTCCTAGGCCTTCGCCGCCGATATCGGGCAGCGATTCGGATCGGCGACCGGCAATCGGAGGTGATGGAGTCCGTCGTCCAGTTATTTGTCCCAGACGCGCCATTGCGCCCACGGCGAACGAGATGGGCAAGCGGGCGCACCCGGCGCATCCTGGTGAGGTACGGATGTAATCATGTAAGCAAGGGGGCCGCCGTGGACGACGACTCGGTCCTGTCGAAAAACGATGCGGAACAGGCGGATCGCGATGCGGCCGCACTGGATGCGTACTCGCGCACCGTGATAGCGGTGGCCGCCTCGGTGACGCCGCATGTGGCCAGCGTGCGCACCCGGCGCGGCAGCGGTTCCGCCGTGGTCTTCACCGATGACGGATTCCTGCTCACCAATGCGCACGTGGTCGGCGCGGCCGGCGGCGGCGAGGTGACCTTCGCCGACGGCGTCGAATCGAGATTCGATGTGATCGGCGTCGATCCGCTCTCGGATCTGGCGGTGCTGCGGGCCCGCGGCGGCGGGCCGGGCGCGGTGCGGTTGGGGGATGCGGACCGGCTGGTGGTCGGGCAACTCGTTGTGGCCGTTGGCAGCCCGCTAGGGTTGGCCGGATCGGTGACGGCGGGCGTGGTGAGCGCGCTCGGGCGGGCGGTGCCGGTCGCCTCGAATCGTGCCGGACGGGTGATCGAGGACGTCATCCAGACCGATGCGGCGCTGAACCCGGGGAATTCCGGTGGTGCGCTGGCGGATTCGGCCGGGCGGGTGGTCGGCATCAATACCGCCGTCGCGGGAATCGGCCTGGGCCTTGCCATTCCGATGAACGCCACCACGCAGCGCATCGTGAGCACCCTGCTGCGCGACGGCCGGGTCCGCCGCGCCTACCTCGGGTTGGTCGGGGTGCCCGCGCCGTTGCCGGAAGCGCTGGCCGCGCGCACCGGTCAGGCGGCGGGGGTGCGGATCATGGAGGTGGTGCGCGGCGGCCCCGCCGATCGCGCCGGAATCCGCCGCGGCGACCTGGTACTCAGCGTCGCCCGCGCGGAAGTCCGTGACGCGCAGGGCATTCAGCGACAGCTCTTCGCCGAGGCCATCGGCAGATCACTGCCGGTCACCGTGCTGCGCAACGGCGCGATGGTCGACGTGATCGCCGTGCCGACCGAACTCACCGTCGACTGAGCGATCGGATTCCGGTACGCGCCAGCGCATATCGACGAGCAATCCGATCAGTCCGACGGCGAGGCAGGTCACGGTGACGACGACGGAGGTGGTGCTCACGTGGCCGGTGAGCCCGTCGCCGAGCAGGACGGTGCCGACGGTGCCGGGCAGGATGCCGACGACGGTGGCCACCAGATACGGCGTGAACCGGACCGCCGAAAGGGCGCTGCAGTAGTTCACCACCGAGAACGGCGCGAAGCTGATGAGCCGCAGCGAACCCACCGCGAGCCAACCCCGCGTCGCCAGCCGCCGGTTGACGGCGTGCACCGCGGGATGGGTGAGCCGCCCGCGCACGCGGTCCCGGTCGAGGGCGCGGACCAGCAGCAGCGTCAGCACCGCGCTGACCGTGGTCGCGCCGACCGCGATGAGGATGCCGAGCCACGGCCCGAAGAGCAGTCCGGCGCTGAGGGTGAATACGGTGCGCGGGAACGGTGCCATGGTGACCAGCACATGCGCGATGAAGAACAGCAGCACGAACGAGGGGCCGACCGTGTGCGCCCACTCCTGCATCCGGTGCGAGCTCGGCAGCGGAACCAGCAGCGCCACGACGAACAGCGCGACACCGCCCGCGAGCAGCGCGACGGCACGTGGGTTCCGGAACAGCCTTTGCACCCGACAAGGTTACCGGCCGTCGCCGGGCGGGCCGTGCCACGGCTGGTGAGTTCGCAGCTAGCATCGGAATTGGCGCCGACCCGCCGGCGTGCCCGGTGAGCTGGGGGAACGAACTTCCGATCGCGATGCGAACGGGTCACACAGCGCCGTGTGAATATCGTGCGAAGGCTTGGGCGCACGCCCGGGTATCCAGTAATCCTGAAGTGAGCAAGTGTTTACAAGGCCCGCCGCGCGCGGTCACCGGAGTGCGTGATCCCATCCGGAAGCGGTAGCTTGCCTACCGCCGGAGGTTCGCGCATGCCGGGCCGGGCGACGATTCGAATGGAACAGGAAGCAGCAGCGATGCCAAAAGGTTCAGCGCCGGGCATTGATCCGGTGCCCGATTACGCCGCGTGGCGTAAGGGGGTGGCCGGTGTGCTCGCCAAGGCGCGCCGGGTCGATATCGGCGAACTCCCGGACGATCCGGAACGGCTGCTCGGCGAGACCACCTACGACGGCCTGACCATCGCACCGCTGTACACCAGCCGCGACGAGCGGCCCGAACAGCCGCTGCCCGGCGTTTATCCCTTCGTCCGCGGTCGCGACGCGACCCGCGATGTGCACCGCGGCTGGTTCGTCTGCGCGCGGATAGCCGAATCCGACGCGGCGGCGGCGAATCGGGCGATCCTGTCCGGGCTGGAGAACGGCGTCGGCGCGATCTGGCTGCCGGTGGGCGCGGACGGTATCCCGGTGGCCGGGCTCGGCGCGGCGCTCTCGGGCCTGCTGTTCGAACTCGCGCCGCTGACCATCGATGCCGGGACCGCGACCGATGCGGCCGCGGCACAGATCTTCTCGATCCTCGACGGCTATTCCGCCCAGCGGCCCGCCGATATCCGGCTCACCCTCGGCGCCGCGCCGCTCACCGGCGCATTCGGCGGCGCTGCCGACATCGGCCTGGACGCGACCGTCGAATTGGCGCGACGGGCGATCGCCCGGCCGGAGACGGTGCGCACGATCGTGGTGTGCGGGAACAGCTTTCACAATGCGGGCGCGTCGGACGCGCAGGAGCTCGGCGCGGCCGTCGCCGCCGGCCTGGAATATCTGCGCGCGCTCACCGACGCCGGCGTCGATCTCGCGGACGCGCTCGGCCAGCTGACCTTCCGACTGGCCGCCACCGATGACCAATTCGCCACGATCGCGAAATTCCGTGCCGCACGCCAACTCTGGGCCCGGGTGGCGCATGTGTGCGGGGCGCCCGGCTTCGGCGACGCGCCGCAGCACGCGGTCACCTCGGCGGCCATGCTGAGCCAGCGCGATCCGTGGGTGAATATGCTGCGCACCACGCTGGCCGCCTTCGGGGCGGGCGTCGGCGGCGCGGACACCGTCACCGTGCTGCCGTTCGATTCCGCGCTGCCGCCAGGCGAATTGGGGGTTTCGCGGGCGTTCGCCGAGCGGATGGCCCGCAACATCCAGCTGCTGCTGCTGGAGGAATCGCATCTCGGTCATGTCCAGGACCCGGCCGCCGGATCCTGGTATGTCGAGGACTACACCGCCGAATTGGCCGCCAAGGCATGGGAATTCATGCAGGAGCTGGAGGCGGCGGGTGGTTACCGCGCCGCGCTGGACTCCGGCCTGCTCGCCGAGCGCATCGCGGCGACCAGGGCGCGGCGGGATGCCGATGTCGCGCACCGGAAGACGTCGGTCACCGGCGTCAACGAATTCCCGAACCTGGCCGAGCCCGCGCTGTCCGAGGCGGCGCGGCAGCCCGGTTCGGTAGCCCGCTACGGCGCGGCCTTCGAGGCGCTGCGCGACCGTTCGGATATCTACCTCGCGGCACACGGCGCGCGACCGAAAGCGCTGCTGGTGCCGCTCGGTTCGGTGGCCGAGCACAATGCGCGGGTCACCTGGATCGCGAATCTGCTGGCCTCCGGCGGTATCGAGACGATCAACCCGGGTCCGCTCACCGTCGACGGGATCGCCGCGGCGGCAAGCGAATCCGGTGCGCCGATCGCGGTGCTGTGCGGTTCGGACGCGCGCTACGGCGCGGAGGCGGGCGCGGCGGTCGAGCGGCTGCGCGCGGCCGGTGTCGGGACGGTGCTGCTCGCCGGTTCGGCGAAAGCGGTTTCGGCGCTGGATGATTCGCAGCGCCCGGACGGATATCTGGCCGCGCGGATCGACGCGGTCGCCGCACTCTCCGAGCTGTTGGAAAAGGTGGGAGCCTGATGACCACTGGGGAGATGAAACATCTCATCGGCAATTTCGCCGAGGTGCCGCTCGCCGATCGGGCGCCCGAACCCGCCGAGGTGGACGCCGCACAGGTCGACGCGTTCGTCGCGGGCGCGGCCGCCGCCAACAACTACACACCTGAGCAACTGGTGTGGGCGACGCCCGAAGGTATCGACGTGCCACCGGTTTTCACCAAGGCGGACCGGGACGCCGTCGCGGCCGAAGGGTATCCGCTCGACAGCGTGCCGGGTATCGCGCCGTTCGTACGCGGTCCCTACCCGACCATGTACGTCAACCAGCCGTGGACGATCCGCCAGTACGCGGGCTTCTCGACGGCCGCCGATTCGAACGCCTTCTACCGCCGCAATCTCGCCGCCGGGCAGAAGGGGCTTTCGGTGGCCTTCGACCTGGCCACCCATCGCGGCTACGACTCCGATCATCCGCGCGTGCAGGGCGATGTCGGAATGGCCGGTGTCGCCATCGATTCCATCCTCGACATGCGTCAGCTCTTCGACCACATCCCGCTGGATCAGGTGAGCGTGTCGATGACGATGAACGGTGCGGTGCTGCCCATCCTGGCGCTGTACGTCGTCGCGGCGGAGGAGCAGGGCGTCACGCCCGAACAGCTGGCCGGAACCATTCAGAACGACATTCTGAAGGAGTTCATGGTCCGCAACACCTACATCTATCCGCCGAAGCCATCGATGCGGATCATCTCCGATATCTTCGCCTACACCAGCGCGAAGATGCCGAAGTTCAACTCGATCTCCATCTCCGGCTATCACATCCAAGAGGCCGGCGCGACAGCCGATCTGGAGTTGGCGTACACCCTCGCCGACGGCGTCGAATATATTCGCGCGGGCATCGACGCCGGGATGGAAGTGGACAAATTCGCGCCGCGGCTGTCGTTCTTCTGGGCCATCGGCATGAACTTCTTCATGGAGGTCGCCAAACTGCGGGCCGGGCGGCTGCTGTGGAGCGAACTGGTCGCGAAATTCGACCCGAAAAGCCCGAAATCGCTGTCGCTGCGCACCCATTCGCAGACCTCCGGCTGGTCGCTCACCGCGCAGGACGCCTACAACAACGTCGCGCGCACCTGCATCGAGGCGATGGCCGCGACCCAGGGGCACACCCAGTCGCTGCACACCAACGCGCTGGACGAGGCGCTCGCGCTGCCCACCGACTTCTCGGCCCGCATCGCGCGCAACACCCAGCTGCTGATCCAGCAGGAGTCCAACACCACCCGGCCGATCGACCCGTGGGGCGGCTCGTACTACGTCGAATGGCTCACCCACCAGCTGGCGAACCGGGCCAGGGCGCATATCGCCGAGGTGGAGGCGCACGGCGGCATGGCACAGGCGATTTCGGAGGGCATCCCGAAGCTGCGGATCGAGGAGGCGGCCGCGCGCACCCAGGCGCGCATCGACACCGGCCAGCAGCCGGTGATCGGCGTCAACAAATACCAGGTCGACGAGGATCAGCAGGTGGAGGTCCTCAAGGTCGAGAACTCCAGGGTGCGCGCCGAACAGCTGGAGAAGCTGGAAAGGCTGCGCGCGCAACGGGATCCGGCGGCGGTGGAACGCGCCCTCGCCGAATTGACCAGGGCCGCGGGCTCTTCCGAGGGCGGTATGGCGAACAACCTACTGGCCCTGGCGATCGACGCGGCGCGGGCGAAGGCCACCGTCGGCGAGATCTCCGATGCGCTGGAAAAGGTGTACGGACGGCATCAGGCCGAAATTCGGACGCTCTCGGGCGTTTACCGCGACGAGGCAGGAAAGGTCACCAATATCAGCAGGGCGAGCGAGCTGGTCGAGGAATTCGCCGAGGCCGAGGGGCGCAGGCCGCGCATCCTCGTCGCCAAGATGGGCCAGGACGGACACGATCGCGGGCAGAAGGTGATCGCCACCGCCTTCGCCGACCTCGGCTTCGACGTCGACGTGGGCCCGCTGTTTCAGACACCGGAGGAGGTGGCGCAGCAGGCGGCCGACAACGACGTGCACGTCGTCGGCGTATCCTCGCTTGCCGCAGGCCATCTCACGCTGGTGCCCGCGCTGCGGCGGGCGCTGGCCGAGGTCGGGCGGCCCGACATCATGGTGATCGTCGGCGGTGTCATCCCACCCGGTGATTTCGACGAGCTGTACGCGGCGGGCGCGGCCGCGATCTTCCCGCCCGGCACGGTGATCGCCGACGCGGCCATCGACCTGCTGAAAAAGCTGGCCGCCGAGCTGGGGCACGAGATCGGCTCCGCCGCCGAATGATTGAGCATCGCGTAGCGATCCGATGGGGGGCGGTGGTCGGGTGACGGGCGGGCACCCACGCGTGATCGATGTGGAGGCGCTCGCGGAGGCGGTGCGCTCCGGTGAGCGGGCCGCCCTGGCGCGGGCGATCACCCTGGTCGAATCCGCCAGGGCCGATCATCGGCGCCAGGCTCAGCAGCTGCTGCTGCGGGTGACGCCTGCGGCGGATGCCATTGTGTCGAATCGCGTCGGCATCACCGGTGTTCCGGGCGTCGGCAAGTCGACGTTCATCGATGCGCTCGGCATGGACCTGATCGGCAAGGGGCACCGGGTCGCGGTGCTGGCGGTGGATCCGTCGTCCACCAGAACCGGCGGCTCGATCCTCGGCGACAAAACCCGGATGGCGCGACTCGCGGTGGAACGCAACGCCTTCATCCGCCCGTCGCCCACCGCGGGCACGCTCGGCGGCGTCGCGAAGGCGACGCGGGAGACCATCGTGCTGCTGGAGGCGGCCGGATACGATGTGATCCTGGTGGAGACCGTGGGCGTCGGCCAATCCGAGGTGACCGTCGCGAATATGGTCGACGTGTTCTGCTTCCTGACCCTGGCCCGCACCGGAGATCAGTTGCAGGGCATCAAGAAGGGCGTGCTGGAGCTCGCCGACCTGGTCGCGGTCAACAAGGCCGACGGCAAGCACGAGGTGGAGGCGAAGGCGGCGGCCCGCGAGCTGGCGGGTGCGCTGCGCCTGATCCATCCGCACGACGCCCTCTGGCGGCCACCGGTGCTCACCATGAGCGGCCTGGAAGGCGTTGGCCTCGAAAAGTTCTGGGATACCGTGCTGGAACATCGCCGGGTGCTCACCGAGGCGGGCGAATTCGCCGAGAAGCGCCGCCGTCAACAGGTCGACTGGATGTGGACCATGGTGCACGACCAGTTGCTGCGGCGGCTGTCGGAGCATCCGGGCGTGAAAGCCGTTCGCGCACAGGTGGAAAAGCAGGTGCGAGCGGGCACGTTGACGGCCGCGCTGGCCGCCGAGGAGATTCTGGACGCCTTCGACGGCTGACGATTTCGGCCGGGCGCGTCACGCGGTCATCGCACGGGCTGGAATGCTGTGCGGCATGAGCACACCTTCGCTGCGCCTACGGTTCGATCGCTTCTTCCACCGGCTGGTCAACCCGAGCGCGATTCGCAAACCGGAGCAGACGCTGCTCGAGACCATCGGCCGCAAATCCGGGCAACCCCGGATCACCCCGATCGGCGGCGCCCGGGTCGGCGACGAGTTCTGGCTGGTGTCCGAGCACGGCACCGACTCCGATTACGTGCGGAACCTGATGGCGAATCCCGCTGTGCGCGTGCGCATCGCGGGGGAGTGGCACACCGGGACGGCGCATCCGCTGCCCGACGACGATCCGCGGGCGCGGCTGGCGACGCTGCCCCGCTTCAACAGCACGGTGGTGCGTGCCCTCGGCACGAACCTGCTGACGATCCGGATCGATCTGAGCTGACGGGTATGTCATACTTCGGGCGCAAGTAACAAGTTCGTCAGCGCCAGGTCGGTCGGTGGAGCGCGTTGGCGTGCTCGCGTGATCGCGGGCACGGCCGACCACGCCCGTCGGGTTGTCGCGGCTGTGTTTTCGGGATCGGCGAGCCTTCCCGAAAGGAAACAGCATGAACACCGACCCCTTCGGCATCTCCGGCGCGCAGTACACGCCGGATCCGGAACGTGACACCGCGCTGCTCATCGACGGCTTCTTCGCGCAGATCGCCGTGACGTTGCGGGAAAATGACCTTCCCGCAACACTTCTCGATGAGATGCGGGCCAGGCATGCCGAATTGACGGCGGCCAACGCACATCTCGTGATCGACGAGCCGTCCCGATGGAACGCGGCGATGACGCTGGCGCTCGTCGCCGCGCACGAATATCTCGCGCCGCGGCTCGGGCGGGCGGAATCCGTTGCGGCGGTTCAGATCGCGTTCGTCGAACCGTTCGGCGATCAGGTGCGCGCCGCCACCAGGCAACTGCTCGACGCCGCACCCGACCCGTTCACCGCCATGGTCGAGTTGACCAGGGCCAGGGAGCGGGACGCCTTCGGGCCGGCCTTCACGTTCGAGCATCCGGCCGACGACGAGCGCGGCTACCACTGCGATGTCGTGCGCTGCTTCTACCACGAAGTGCTGGTTGCTAATTCGGCTCCAGAGCTCACCACCGTGATGTGTGAGTTCGACGCCAACTGGATCGGCGCGATCGATCCGGCGGTCGACGGGTTCCGCTTCGAGCGGGCGACCACCATCGGCCGTGGCGGGACGCACTGCCCGTTCCACTTCGACCGCATCTGAGATCGGGGCCGAAACGGTGGTCGTCCGCCGTCTCGGCCTTGCCGATTCAGTCCGACGCGCAACGCTGGATGCGCAACTGGCCGATCTCGGCGGCGTTCTTCATGAGCTCGGCATTGACCCAGGCGAGCATGTGGCCGACGGTCCGCTCCGGGTTGTCGCGCCATGGGAACGTCGCGGGCGCGTCGAGTGTTGCTTCCGTGCAATCACCAAGTGCCGCAACCCATTCGGAACGCAACCCGCGCAACCATGCGACCGCCTCATCCGGGCCCGGCCAACGCACGTCCGTGCGCTCGCGTGGCGTGCGTCCCCGCAGGTGATCCGTCGCGACCGACCACCACCAGCCGATATGCCAGGTGAGCCAGGCGATGGTCGGCGCGGGCAGCGGATCCGGCTCGGTATCGGCCCAGTCGGGTACCCAGGAACCGTCCGGATCGCGCCGGACGGTCCACACCCGCGGCGCGGGCTCCCAGAGGTGGTCGCCGGGCCGCAACGCGCCCAGGTGCAGTTCGAACAGCGACCAGGTGAGGTCGAATTGCCAGCGCAGCAGGCCGAGTCGCGATCCGGGCATCGCGCGATGATGTCACGGATGCGCGGGTCGGGCACCGCATTTTGCGCCGGACCGGACCGTGTCGCCGTCGAATCCGGCGGTGACGCCGAACGATTCGTACCGAGGCCGAGCCATCCCCGCCGCGCCGTCGCCTCGGTCTAGGTGGAATCCACGAGGATCCGCCAGGTGCGGTCGGCCTGACGGCGCAGCACGAGCGTCGCGACGCCCTCGAACGAATCGCCGCCGTCCATCGTGCCGTTGCGCAGCCGGGTGGACCACACGTCGGTGACGAGCGCGATATCGCCCGCCTCGATGATTTTCGCTGCGCGCGTGGTGATCTCGGGCCGGAGCGCGAGCCGCTGCCGGTACATCGCCAGCAGCTGCGCGTGCCCGCGCACGAGCGTGCCGTCGGGCATGGCGAAACATGCCTCGTCGTCGAAGAACCGAACCACTTCGCCTGGATCGCCGCCGTTGATGGCGGCGGTGATCCCGGGTAGCAGCTCGGCGGGTGTCCGCGCGGTCATCCTGTTACCGCGCGGGCCAAGGCGCCATGCCGCCCTCGACGAACAGTAGGCGCACGTCGATCGCGCCCTCTCGGGCTCGCTTGGCCTTCTGGTACTCCTCGGAGTGGTACCACCGCCGGACGTGCGCCATATCCGGGAATTCGGTCACGGTGAGCATCCGATCCGCGGGCCAGGCGCCCTCGACGGATTCCGGTGTGGCGCCTTGGATTCGGTACCGGCCGCCGAATTGCTCGATGGTGGGTTCGGCGAGTTTGCGGTACTCCAGGGCGCGCTCGGCGTCGATGACGGTCGCGTCGACGACCACGTAGACAGACATTGATTCCCCTCCGGCTCCCACTGTCCACGGCAACGCCGTGACAATCGGAAACGCCGTGTAGTTTTGGTACACCGAATCATACGGAAGCGGCGTAGGGTGTCAACCGTGCCAGCGATATCCGAACAGCCGACGAGGCGGGAGCGCCTGCGGGAGCAGACATCCCGCGAGATCATGTCGATCGCCCTGCGACAACTGGTGGCCGACGGCGCGGGCGGTATCTCGCTGCGGGGTATCGCGCGGGAGATGGGTATGACGGCGCGCGCGATCTACACCTATTTCGCTACCCGCGACGAGCTGATCACCGCGCTGACCGACGAGATGACCACCTCGCTGGCCGACTCCCTGGAGCGCGCCCGCGACACCGCACCCGACGATCCGGGAGCCCGATTGATCGCCTGGGGCAGCGCCCTTCGCGAATGGGCGCTGGCCAATCCGGAAGGTTTCCGGCTCATCTACGGCGATCCGATCCCGGGCTATGAGCAGCCCGTCGACGGGCCGACCGACCGTGCCGCGCGCCGCATCTGCGGTGGGCTGAATAGCCTTGTGGCGGAGGTGAATCCGGCAGGTAGGCCGGGCGCCGAATGGTCCGATTTCCCGGTCGACTACGTGACGAAGATCCGCACCGAAGCGCCCGATATCACGCCGGAGACAGCGGGGCTGGCGCTGTGCGTGTGGGGCCGCATCCACGGTCTGGTGACGCTCGAGATCTACGGCCACCTGCGCTCGGTCTCCAACGATCCGGCGGCCCTACAGCGCGCCGACCTGCTCGAACTCGTCCAACAGCTCCGCGCTAGCTGAGGTCGAACAGCTCGGAAGCGTTCTGGTGGAACACCTTTCGCAGCCAGTCGGCCCCGAGTTCCAAACGCTCCAGCGCCCGCACCGCATGACTGTAGCTGTACGGGATATTGGGGAAATCGCTGCCGAAGAGGATGCGGTCGCCGAAGTCGGCGAGGCGGCCGCGCTCGCCGTCCGGGAAGGGATCGGCCGCCTCGAAGAAATCGGTGAAGGTCATGGTGGTGTCCAGGCGCAGCAGCGGATACCGCTCGACCAGATCGAAGAACTCACGGTATTCCGGCGCGCCCAGATGCGCGATGATCAGGCGCAGCCGCGGAAACCGTCGCAGCAGCGCGGCAATCGGCTCGGGTCCGGTGAATTCGGTGGCGACCGGACCGGATCCGCAGTGGATGAGCACCGGTACCTCGGCGTCCTGGATCATGCCCCACACCTGGTTCAGCAGCGGGTCGCCGGGGTGGAATCGCCCGACCTGGATGTGCACCTTGAAGATTCGGGCGCCGCGTTCGATCGCGGTCTCCACGTAACCGGCGGCATGGTGTTCCGGATAGAAGGTCGCGGTGTGCAGGCAATCCGGTGTGCGGGCGGCGAATTCGGCGGTCCACCCGTTGAGCCAGGCCGCCATATCCGGTTTGTGTGGGTAGACCAGCGAGGTGAAGGCGCGAACGCCGAAGCCGCGCAGGGTTTTCAGCCGCACCTGCTCATCGTCGCGGTAGGCGATCGGCTACTGCCGCGCCACCAGCGGACCGGCCGCGTCGAAGTACTCCCACACCTTGCGCAGCAGCCGCTCGGGCATGAAATGCGTGTGCACATCGACGATTCCGGGTAGGCCGAGCCGCCGCCGGAATTCCGTCAGGTAGGTGACATCGTCGTCCACCGAACCTCCTGATCTGGGCTCGAGACCGTCGAGTCCCATTGCGAGACAATGGACTAGAAACCTTCGGGTGGATATACCGCTCGAGCGAAATCGCCGACCCGGCTGATCAGTCGTTCGAAGAATTCGGCCGGATCGGTGCCGATCACGATGTCCGCGTTGGGTTCACGGCCCCACATACCCGACCAGTCGGCCACCGTCGTCGCGCGGGTGATGGTGCCCGCCAGCTCGACATCCACCGTCGCCGGGCGCAGCACCGCGAGTCCGTGGTCGAGCGCGACGGCCGCGGCGAACGGGTCGTGCATATGCGCGAGGTAGCCGAGGTCGTAGGAGGCGTGGAAGTCGAAGTAGAAGCGGACCGCGTCGGTGACGTACCGCACGATCGGATTGCTCGCGGCCGAACGGGCTTGTGGGGGATCGAGCGGTGAAACCGTCTCCACCGGAAGGCTGCCCGCGCGCTCGGCGAGCAATTCCAGGTGCTTGGGCTGCATTTCGATGGTCTCGGTGATATCGAGCGCGCAGATGATCGGCCGGGCGGGCGCGGCGCAGAAGGCGTCGTAGACCTCCTTCGTCGCCTCCGGGTCCACGTGCACATTCCACTCGTTGGTCGGCGTGGTATTGCCGGGGTGATTGAAGGCGCCACCCATGATCACCAAGCGCCGCAACAACTTCGGCAGTTCGGGTTCGAGCCGCAGCGCCAGCGCCAGATTGGTCAGCGGCCCGGTGCACAGGCCGACGATCTCGCCGGGATGTGCGCGCACCCGATCCACCCAGAGCTCGGCGGCGGTGCGCGGGGAAAGGGTCCGGCTCGACGCGGGCAGTTCGGCGTAGCCGATGCCCTGCGGTCCGTGCGTATCCTCGGTGGTGCGCAGCGGGACCGCGAGCGGTTCGGCCGCGCCGAGCGCGACCTCGATATCCGGCGCCCGGCACAGGTCCAGCAGCGCGAGATTGTTGGCCGCCACCCGGGGTGCGGGCACATTGCCCGCGGTGGAGGCGATTCCGACGATCTCGGCCTCGGGGGAGGCGAGCAGGTAGAGCAGTTCCAGTGAGTCATCGATGCCGGTGTCGATGTCCATCATGATCTTCTGCCGCACGATCCCGAGAGTAGGCCCACCCGCCGCCCGGCCACCACCCGCCCACCGAATCGTCGCGCGCCCATGGCCGCGAACCATTCGCGGCCATCGGGATTCGCGGATCAGTAGGTGGGCAGCTGGTACTCCTCGTGGTGGCCGAAGAAGATCTTCTTGGTGATCGGGCGCATCGGACGGGAGAACATGATCCGGTTGCTCGTCTTCATCAACGCGGTGCTGACCTTGGAGTTCGGCACCATCATCTTGATGCCGCCGCCCGGGATCTCCTGTGCCTGGTCCAGGAACGGCCGCACCTTCTGCTCGTATCGCGCCAGCGCGCCGGGCAGATCCGCCGGAGTCGAGGCGATCTCCGCCGCAAGGACATACGCGCCGACGACGGCCATCGCGGTGCCCATGCCGGTCAGCGGCGAGCCGCAATAACCCGCGTCGCCGACCAGTGTTACCCGGCCCGCCGCCAGCGTCGGCATATCGATGCGCTCGAGCACGTCGAAGTAGAAGTCGGGCGCGGTGGTCATCGCGGCGAGAATCTCGGGTGCGCGCCAGCCACCGTCGACGATATGCCGGTGGATGAGCCGCTGCTGCGCGGTGACATCGCGGCGCAGCGCCGGATCCTCGTCGGTGCGAATCATGATGATGGCCTTGGACGTCGCCGGTTCGCGGTCGGCCCGGATGCCGAAGGACGCGCCGGGCACGAACCGCATGGTGAACCAGCCGGGGCGACTGTCGGCCGGGGTCGGCATGGTGAAGTACGAGACGTAACCACCCAGGTAGCTGCTGAACTGCTCCTCCGGTCCGAAGGCGAGCCGCCGCGTCGCCGAATGCACGCCGTCGGCCCCGACCACCAGGTCGTAGCGCTCGACCTTGCCGGAGGCGAAGGTCACGGTGACGCCGCTGTCGTCCTGGGCAAGTGCCTCGATCCAGTCGCCGTAGCGGTAGTCGAGGTTGCCGCCGTCCGCGGCCTCGACCTCGTCCAGCAGCACCTGGTTCAGGTCGCCGCGGGTGATCTCGATCTCGGCGATCAGCGCCTTGCCGTCGAAATCCTCCATCGCGGCGGTCGCGTACGCGCTGCCGTCCGCGTTGACGAAGGACATGCCGCGCTCGTCGAGCTGAACCTTGCGAATACCGGGCATGAGGCCCATCCGCTCGGCCGCGTCCCGGCTGGGGCCGCGCAGGTCGACGGCCTGGCCGCCGGGGCGCGGGGCGGCGGCCCGCTCGACGACGGTGGTCCGGATACCGGACCGAAGTAGTTGCAGCGCAACGGCATTGCCCGCGATGCCGCCGCCGGAAACCAGGATGTTGGGGGTGGTGCTCATTGGAGTGCCCTTGTCGTTTGATCGGATGTCTTAGACAAATGTGTCACACGACTGGCACGTTTGTCTAGCACGAATGTCTAAGACGTTGTAACCTGGGCTTATGGGAAATCGAGAGGATCTACTTGCGGGGGCGCGCAAGGTCATCGTCGAACGCGGCGTCGCGAAGGCGACTGCCCGCGATATCGCCTCCGCCGCCGGGGTGAGCCTGGCCGCGATCGGCTACCACTTCGGGTCGAAGGAGGCGCTGATCACCGAGGCGCTCGCGGAATCGCTCGGCAATGCGATCGGTGACGGCATGGAGGCGCTCATCCGGGATGCGTCCGGGATGTCGCTGCTGCGCGCGTTCGCGCATCTGTGGAACGAGATCCCCAAGATCTTCCGCGACAACCGCGACTACATGACGGCGAGCATGGAGAACATGGTGCGCGTCATCCGGTCGCCGAAGGAGCAGCAGTACTACACCGACGCGATGCCCGGCATCTACCGCGAAATGGTTGTCGCGCTGCGGGATACGCATCCGCAGCTGAGCGAGGACAACGCATACGCGATCGCCCAGCTGTACTGGGTGCTGGTGCAGGGACTCGGTGTGCTGTCGGTGGTGATGCCGGACGCGGAAATGCCGGACGGCGACCGATTGGCCGAGGCGGTCGCCGCCCTCGCGGGAGACGCTGGGGCGCAGCCGAATTCGTCCGGCGGCTAGGCGCTGCTACCGAATCGGCACCGGCCAGGCGGGGCTGTCCGAACCGTACGGCGGTGCGGGCCAGGCATAGTCGGGATATTCGGCGAGTGCGGGCGCGGCGGTGACGGTGCTGCCGTGGGCAACCGCGGCGGACGGATCGGGCAGTGCCGCGCGCGGATGCCTGGCCGACCGATGCGGCGCGTTCAGCAGCCAGGATGCGGTGCGCGCCAAGGAGACTCGCACATCGCGTCCGTGGCCGTCGCGCGCCCGCGCGACGAGCGCGTCGAGTACGCCCGCCGCGAGCAGATATCCGGTGGCGTGGTCGAGCGCCTGTGCGGGCAGGGTGCCGGGTACCGCGGGCGCGCCCTCGACGATCGAAATGCCGGTCGCTGCCTGCACGATGCTGTCGAACCCACGCCGCCCACCCCACGGCCCGACCTCACCCCATGCGCTCACCCTGGCGTGGATGAGACCCGGATGCGCCGAGGCGCTGATACCCGCCAGCGCACCGGGCCGATAGCCGGTGACCAGCACATCCGCCGCGGCAAGCAGTTCGTTGAAGGCGGGCCACTGCGCGTAGACGTCCAGCAGCGTCGACCGCTTGCCCTGGCAGGTGTCGAGATAATGCCACGGAATCTCCGGCAGCCGTGGCGGATCCACCCGCAGCACATCGGCGCCGAGCAGCGCGAGCGTTCTGGTGGCCACCGGTCCCGAGATCACCCGGGTCAGATCGAGCACCCGGATCCGGCGCAGCGGCTGCAAAGGCGATGCGTCCAAGGACAATCCGGCGGTGGTGCGGTCGGCGCGCGGATGAATGGCGACGATGGGACCGGATGCGGCCGCCTGCCCCTCCGGGCTGAGCGCCCACTCCTGCTCGGTGCGCACCCGGACCGCGATGGCGCCGTTGGCCGCCGCGCTGTCCTCGATGTCGGCGGCCCGGCGCATGGCCATCTCCGCCTCGGCGTGCTCCATCGGTGCGTCGGCCGAAAGGCCCAGTGAGGCAAGGAGTCTGGCGCGGTGGTGCGGATAGTTGGCATGGGTGCGGACCCAGCCGTCGAAGGTGGGGAAGAAGCCGGACAGATCGGCGAACGTCGCGGGCGGCCTGCCGTCGGCGCGCAGCAGTTTCTCGCTGGAGAAGGCCGCCGTGATGCGGGCCGGGTCGATGCGATGTTCCACCGGATGCAGCCCGCGCGCGGTACGCAGCCGGTTGCTCGCCGCCGTCACCGCCGCGACCGACCCGGAGGCCAACGCCCAAACAGGCAGCGTCGCAGCCAAATTGGCACCCGGGTCCGTCCAACTCGCCGGATCCGCGTCCGGGCCCTCCCGAAGAGCGGAGGTAATACTCGATGAGCCGATACCGATTCCCGCTTCGTAGTCGTGGACCAGCCACTGGTGGGTGTTCACTCGAACGAGCGTAGTTGCTCATGCGGAAAGGAGTCGTCTATGACCGTCATCGGGAGCACCGACTGGCTGCGGGTGTTGCGGGAGGCTGCGGCGCCGCGGCATCAGCTGGTGTGTTTTCCGCCGGGCGGCGGTTCGGTGACGGCATATCGGGCACTCGCGACGCGCTTCGACGCCGGGACGGCCGTTGCGGCGGTGCAATATCCGGGGCGGCAGGACCGCCTCGGTGAGGCGCCGCTGCGCGACCTGGAGGGTATGGCCGAACATATCGCGGCGGAAATTCTGCGCCGGCGCGGCGTGGAGCGGCTCGCGCTGTTCGGCCACAGCATGGGCGCGACGGTGGCCTTCGAAACGGCGCGGCTGCTGGAGTTGGCCGGACAGCCGGTGACGGTGCTGTTCGCATCGGGCCGGGTGTCGCCGCTGGTGCGCAACACCGGACGGCTCCACCTGGGCTCCGACGCCGGTCTGATCGACGAATTGGCCAGGCTGGCAACCGATCCCGCATCGGTGCAGGTGCTTCGCGATGAGCCGAGCCTGGCCGAACTGGTGCTGCCCGCCCTGCGCGCGGACTACCAGGCGGTGGAAACCTATGTCTACCAACCGGGTAAGCCGCTGGATTGCCCGATCGCGGTGCTGGCCGGTACGGATGATCCGACCATGTCGGTCGCCGATATCGAACAGTGGCGCCCGCTCACCTCGGGCGGCTTCGACTCGCGGATCTTCGCGGGCGGGCATTTCTTCCTCGACGAAAAACCGGACGAGGTGGTCGATTTCGTCGAGCGGAAGCTCGACGAGGTCTAGCGCTGGGCGGGAACAACTTTCGCCGCACGGCGATGCCGCAACCACAGATACCCCACCCAGGATGCCGCGACGACCAGCGCCACCAGTACTCGGATCAGCCCGAGCGCCCGCTCCGGATAGAGCACCCCGGTGATGTAGTGCGCGATGAATCCGCTGGGTGGCAGCCCGGCCGCACCGGCTCGGCGCCGCGCCCAGCTCTCGAGGTAGGTGAGCGGACAGTCCAGCCCGAACAGCACCGTGCTGAACCCCCACCCGAAGGCGAGCAGGTGCAGCCAGATAGTGCGCGGCCAGCGCCACGCCACGAATCCGCCGACGACAACGTATGCCACGAAGGCGAAGTGCACCGCGGCGACCGCGTCGGCCAGCAGCCGGAAGTACACACTACGAGGGTAGGCCCGCCGTCGTGGCCCGCGCGAATATCCGGCGCAGCAGATGGCGGAACAGCACGACGGTGTCGCTCGCGAATTCGCGGCGGCGCACACCGAGGAAACGCAGCGCGGCGCGCTGTTCGACGGCCGTGACCGTGAGCGCGCGGCACAGCTGCGCCCAGCACAATGCGCGCGCCGCCGTCCGGCGCAGCGGGCCGGGGTGGGCGTATTCGGTGCGCAGCTGGGATTTATGGAATTCCAGGTGGCGCATCTGGTCGGCGTGGATGCGCCGGGCCACCTCGGTGAGCACCGGATCGATGGTGCCGTCGCGCAGCGCCCGGAAGTAGCGCGCCGCGATCACGCCGGTTACCAGTTGCGCCCGCAGCTCTGCGGACAGGCCACGGCCGTGCCGCGCTCGCCGGACTTCGGCGTCTGCCGCAGCAATCTGGTCGATCAGCCGAGCATGCTCCGCCTTCTCCGCGAGGTAGAGCCGAACGGCCGCAACATAATCCGGATCCCCGGAGCCGGTGCTGGACGCGAGCAGCGTGCTGTCGCGCCAGCGGGCCGGGAAACGGGCCAAACCCGTGCCGAGCTCGGATGGCAACGGCCGCAACCGATTCCACTCCGGCGGCGGCTGCCGGGCGCGATGCGCGGCCGCCAGCAGGAAATCGGTCAGCCAGTCCGTCTGCGCTTGCCCGCCCCGTTTCCTGCCATCCCCGAATGCTCGCATGGTCGATAATCTCGGCGGCGGGCCGGAACGCAACACTCACCAGGGGGCGGGTTCGTAGTCCTTGAGGAAGCAGCCGTACAGGTCGGTTCCGTTCTCGCCCTGGACAATTGGGTCGTACACCCGGGCCGCGCCGTCCACCAGGTCCAGCGGGGCGTGGAAGCCCTCCTCGGCGAGCCGGATCTTCGTGTAGTGCGGGCGCTCGTCGGTGATCCACCCGGTGTCGACCGCCGTCATCAGGATGCCGTCGGCCTCGAACATCTCCCTGGCGCTGGTGCGCGTCAACATATTCAGCGCTGCCTTGGCCATATTCGTATGCGGATGGCCGGGACCCTTGTAGGCGCGGGAGAACTGGCCCTCCATCGCCGAGACGTTGACGATGTACTTGCGCCGGGCGTTCGCCGCCGCCATGACCGGTCGCAACCGTGAAACCAGGATGAACGGCGCCACCGAATTGCACAGCTGCACCTCGAGCAGTTCGGTCGGATCCACCTCGGCCACCGTCTGCACCCAGCTGTTGGTGTGCGCCAGATCCGGCACCAGGCCGCCGGCGTCGATCGCGATGCCGCGCGAAATCCGTTCCGGCGTGGCGGATCCCGCGACCAGCGCGAGTTCGGCGACATCCGCGGCGGACAGCGTCGGGGCCAGCGACGCGGTGAGCGCGGTCGGATGCGCCTGCATGGTCTTGCCGAACGTGACCACCTCGGGCAGCGCACCCGCGGGCAGCGGACCCGATTCCGCGTCGACCAGCGCGCTGTACGCGCCGGGGGAGCGGCGCACGGTCTGCGCCGCGTTGTTGATCAGGATGTCCAGCGGCCCCTGCGCCGCGATATCGTCGGCGAGCGCGACCACCTGCGCCGGATCGCGCAGATCGATGCCGACGACGCGCAGCCGGTGCAACCAGTCGGCGCTGTCGTCCATGGCGGCGAAGCGCCGGATGGCGTCGTTGGGGAAGCGGGTGGTGATGGTGGTGTGCGCGCCGTCGCGCAGCAGCCGCAGCGCGATGTACATGCCGATCTTGGCGCGGCCGCCGGTGAGCAGCGCCCGCTTCCCGGTCAGATCGGTCCGCGCGTCCCGTTTCGCGTGGCTGCGCGCCGCGCAGTCCGGGCACAGCTGGTGATAGAACGCGTCCACCTGGGTGTAGCGCTGCTTGCAGATGTAGCAGGGCCGCGGCCGGATCAGCGTGCCCGCGCTCGCGCCCACGGTATTCGAGGTGAGCGGGATGCCCGCCGTCTCGTCATCGATCCGGTTGGGCGAACCGGTGGCGGTGGCCGCGACTACGGCACGGTCCGCCTCCGACACCCGGTCCCTGGCCTCGGTGCGCTTGCGCTGCTTGAGCTTCTTGAACATGTGGCCGACGGCGCGCTGCACGGTGACCGAGTCGGGATGATCCTTCTCGAGCCGTGCGGCCTGGTCGAGCACGCGCAGACAGGTGGCGAGCTCGTCGGGATCAATGGTGCTTTCGGCCATCGGAACGGGGGTCATCCTTTGCTGAACTGGGCGATCGACCCGTTCATTGTGTCAAACCCGCCGCCGCGGTTGCCCGGTGGTTACCCGCGCAGCTTCGGCATCGACGCGGCCGCCGCCTTCTTCAGCAGATCCTTGATATCGGATTCGCTCGGATACTGGCCCGAATTCTTGTTGCCGTAGTCGGATTGATACCAGCTGAGGCCGTAGGTGAACCAGCCGTCGCGCACCGAGAGCGAGACGTCGACACCGCTCGAACCCGATGACGGCTTCTTGAGCGTCAGATACGCGGCGTCGCCGATGCCGGAGACCTTCTCGATCGTCGAATCCTTACCGAATTCGGTATCGGTGAACGTATCGCGGTAGGCGTCGAATTCCGGTCCCGGATCGGTCTGCTTGTGCACGTTCGCGTTGACATACAGCGAGGCGTAGCTGTATTTGTCCGTCGATCCGGGTGGCGCGAAATGGAACCCGCAGGACATCGAGTCGAGCGCGGCATGCTGGTGACCCTCATGCGTCGGAAAT
Organism: Nocardia sp. JCM 34519.1; assembly: GCF_020361265.1. Lineage (NCBI taxonomy): Bacteria > Bacillati > Actinomycetota > Actinomycetes > Mycobacteriales > Nocardiaceae > Nocardia > Nocardia sp. JCM 34519.1. The sequence goes on along the minus strand of NZ_JAIRBR010000015.1, from coordinate 144,526 downwards.
GCCTTACCGCTGCTGTCGGTGCTCTGGGATTTCAGGTTGCGGCCGGTGAACAGCGAGGTGTCGGTGGCGTCGCACAGATTGCCGACGAAGTGGTAGCCGCGCAGATCGGCATCCTTGCTGATCTGCGGTCCGTCGCTGAAGCCGCCGGCGGCGAATACGCCGCCCGCCCAGATCGCCGAGGTCACCACGACCGCGCCCAGCGCCCACAGCCAGCCCTTGCCGGGGCCGCCCGAAGCCGGTGGGTGGTTGAGCGGGGGCTGCCCCGGTGTGAACGGCTGTCCTGGAATCTGTTGGTAGCCGGGTGGATACGCGGGTTGCTGCGGAATCTGTTGCGCGGAAGCCGGATACCCGGGCTGCTGCGGAACCTGTTGCGCCGGAGCGGAATACGCGGGTTGCTGCGGGAACTGTTGCGCAGGAACCGGGTACCCCGGCTGTTGCGGAACCTGTTGCGCCGGATCCGGATGCGCGGACTGTGGGATCGACGGCTGACTCTGTTGGAACTGGGTCGGCGCGCCCTGCGGATATCCCGCCTGCTGCGGGATGGACGGCTGACTCTGCTGCAACTGAGTCGGCGCGGCCTGTGGATACGGTTGCTGCGGAGCGGCAGGATAACCCGCCTGCTGCGGATCGACGGGCGGATATCCCGGCTGCTGCGGGATCGCCGGACTGCTCGGCTGGCGCAGGATCGTCGGATCGGCCTGCTGGACGCCATACGGCTGGGCAGGCGGCTGTGGCTGGCCGACCGCATGCTGCTCGGATCCGGTCGAGTACTGCGGCCCTGGACCGCTCGGCGCGCGTACCATGGTTGGATCCGCTACCGCCTGCGGCTGGCCCGGTTGTTGCAGCTCGGTCCACCACTCGTCGTCCGGCTTGCGGTGTTTCGCATCCCCCGATTCGGTCATGCGCGCAGGCTACTCGACCCGCAACCGGCCGGCGACTTCGGTCCGGTCGCAGGACGCGGCGCGGTCGGCGATGGCCGCCAGCAGGTTGCCCGGAATTTCGGCACGCACCTCGATCAGGCCGTGCCAGACGGAATCGGGCGTTTCGGTGCTCAGCGCGGCGAGGAAATCGTCGAGTCCGTCCATACCGTCGACGAGCTCGAGTATCCGCGCCCGCCCGGCCGCGTCCTGGGCGAGCGCGATCTCGACGAGGGTGTCGACCGTTTCGCCGCGTGCGGCCGCGTGTACCGCCGCGAGCAGCTGTTCGCGAGTGAGTTCCGCGATATGGGTGGCCAGCCGGGTTTTCGCCGTCTCGGGCAGTGCGTCCACCAAAGGCAGTGCCTCCGGCCACAATTCGTGCTCGGCGGTGGTTTCGATGATCCGTCGCAGCACCGCGGGCTCCGCCATGACCGGCAGCGCGGCCATCCGCCTGCGGTCGGCCGCGGTCATGGCCAGCGCGATCGGCAGCATGGCCGCCCAGTGTCCGGCCGAATCCGCTTGGCGGACAAGCTCGCCCAGCTCGTCGTCGGGTTTCTGCGCCACCAGGCCCGCGAGAAATCCGAGCTGTTCCGGCGCGAGCTGTCTGGCCAGCGGCAGCAGCTCCAGCCAGAGATCATGATCCAGCGCGACGGCCAAAATCCTTGCCAGTACCGCCTCGTCGCGCATCGCGGGGCGAACGACGAAGGCGCGCAGGCTTTCCTCGCTCATCGCGCCGGTGACCGGCAGCAGCATGGCCCAGGCGTCCAGCTCGTGCACCGCGGCGATCAGGCCGTCGAGCAGCTCGCCGTCGAGTCCGGCGGCCAGGTCGCCGAGCCGCGCCCGGTTCGCGGCGCCGACGCCGCCGAGCAGATCGATGCCCTCGGCCCACATTTCCTGTTCGGCGGCCGCTCTGATCACCCCGGCGAGCCGGTCCTCGACCAGTCCGATCAGCCGGTCGACCGAATCCTTGTTCTCCATCACGAAACCGATGCGCAGCAGATCCGCGTCGTCCATCATCGCCGCGACGGCGAGCATGATCTCGTCGGGCACCGCGCCGACGAATCGGCCCATGGTCAAATGATCACCGCGGGAAAGCAATTCGCGCGCCACCGGCACCACCAGCTGCTGCGGCACCTCGGCGAGCAATGCCGCGGTGCGGCGCGGGTCGAGCTGGGTCGCGGCCTCGGCCAGGAACTTCGGCGGCAGCGCCCGCGCGATCTCCACCGCCCGCGCGGGTTCCACCGATCCGGCGACGGCGGCGCACAGCAGCGGCCCGAAGGCGTGCTCGGCGGCCTTGGCGCTGATCGCGGTCGGCACGATACGGGCAGCCGCGGCAATGCGTTTCATGCGCGCGGCCTCGCCGTCGAACAGCAGATCGGTGGCTCGCTCGCGGAAGACGCGGATCGCCTCCGGTGGCAGCGCGGTGAGGAATTCGACTGCGGCGGGATCGGAAAGTTCCAGCAGCCGAGCGAGTTTGGTGGTCTCGGCGCGGGCGAGCAAGGTTGTCACAGGCCGAGCGCCCGCTTCACCGCGGGACGCATGAGGCGCGGGATCAGCCGAAGTCCGGAATCGATGGCTGCGCCCAGGCGGTCAGCCCGCCGCTGCTCGGCGGCCCGCAACAGTCGATCCAGTTGCGCCAGTTCGGCTTCGGAGAGCCGATCGAATTCGGCGGGCAGCGGCGCCGAGAGGGTTCTGCTCAGCAGTTCGGCGGCATCGGACATCGATAATCTCCTGTAAGTACCCGGTCAGGCGCGGCGGCGCGGGGAGATCGCGGCCCGGTCGGCGCGCAGATCGTCGATGAAATTCGCCAGCGCCTCGGCCACCAGCAGCGGTTCGGTCACCGGCAGCCAGTGGTCGGCCGGAACCGCGTTGCGCCACAGCCGATCCACCCAGCGATCCGAGCAGTCGTACGCGGCGGGCGGTACGAGGATGTCGGTGGTGTTCACCAGCAGCTGGACCGGAACCGCGGTGCGCCGCAACCGCGGCCGCCCCAGATGGTGGGTGAGGTTGGCGTGCGCGATCCTGGCGCCCGCGACGGCATCGGCACACCAGGTCGGGGCGATGCGCGCCGGCACCGGGGAGATGCCGCCCAGCCGCTCGACCAGCCAGGTACGCACCCGAGGCGTGTAGAAGCGCCGCAGCACAACGGGTTTCGGAGTCAACGCCCATCTCGCCAGGCCGAGCCAGGCGGCCGGATCGCCGACGACGCGGCGCGCCCGCGGCAGCGCGGCGCGCAGCCACAGCCCGAGGTGATCGAGGTTCGGCCCGGAAATCGCGGTGTACGAGGCGATTCGGGTATTGGCGCGCGGATCGCACACCGCCTCCCACAGCTGCACCGCGCCCCAGCCGTGGCCGCAGGCGTGGACCGGGCGGCGCGGGCTGGCCGCATCGATGACGGTGAAGAAATCGGTGGCCAGATGGTCGAGCCGATACGCCGCCGGATCCGGCGACCCGGCCGAACGCCCGTGCCCGCGCACGTCATAGGTGATCACCCGGAATCCGTCGGACAGCAGCGCCGCGACGGTGGCCCAGACCCGGTGGGTGTCGGTGAGCCCGTGCACCAGCACCAGCGGTTCGGCGGCGGCCTCGCCCCATTCGAAGACGGCCAGCTCACCGCCCGCGCCCTGAACCGTCCAGCGCCGGTCCGGGCGCGGCGTCTCACGGGCCGGATCGTGCGGTGCGGTGCTCGCGCCGGGCGGCCGGTCACCGCCGGTCGGGGAATCACTGTGCGATGCTGCGTTCATCGGATGCCTCGGTCGTGCGGATGCGGCCGCGCTGCGTACCGCCGGTACGTTTTCCGATACTGACAGTACGATCATCCGGGCGCAATGGCGGCGGTCGCCACGAAAATATGGCGTAGCTCACGCCATTCGCCGCGATCCGACCGTACCGGCGGTACGTGTAAGCTGCGGACGTGTCCCGCGTCAATGCCAGATCCGCGACGATCACCCGTGCGGAGATCGTCGACGCGGCGATCCGTGTGATCGACCGCGACGGCCCGCGGCCGAGCATGGACGATATCGCCCGCGAGGCGCGCATCACCAAGCCGCGCCTCTACCGGCAGTTCACCGACAAGGCCGATCTCTACACCGAAATCGGCCACCGCATGGGCGAACTGGTGACCGCCGCCGCCGATCTCACGCTCGTGCTGCAGCCGCCGCGCGCCGCGCTGCGCCGGGTGCTCAGCGGGTACGCGGATAGTATTCTGCTGCATCCCAACGTTTTCCGCTTCCTGGCCCAGGCGCAGATGACGCCGAGGGCGGATGGCTCGCTGCCGCAGTTCGATGTGGGCCGCGCGGCCGCGGGCCGTTTCGCGAAGCAGGCGCGCGAGGTGGCCGCCGCCGTCGCCATCGACAGCGACGGCATCGATTACCTGTCCAGGGCGGTGGTCGGCGTGGTCGTCTCGATCACCGACCTGTGGCTCGGTGAGCCGGATCATCGGCGCAGCGCGGACGAATTCGTAGACCGCGCAACGGAATTCGTTTGGGGGCTGGTCGACGGTTTCCTGCGCGGGCAGGGCATAGCCGCCGACCCGGACACCCCGATCCTCACCTCGCTGGCCGCGGTGAACCGAGCCGAATCCGCGAGCTGACCCACCGAGAATCGGCTATGGCACCGACGTGTCGCGCGGTTGTTGACATGTTGCCAATAGTGCGCGAATCTGATGACGGAACCGGCGTCGATGCCGGGCGTCGAACAGAAGGAACGGGCAGATGGCACGCGCCGCGTGGAGTGACGACGAGGTCGAGGCAGTACGCAAGCTGGCGCGGACGTTCTTCGAAAAGGAAGTCGTCCCGCACGAGGAGAAATTCGTCGCACAGGGTCATCCGGATCGCGCACTGTACAACCGCGCGGGCGAACTCGGCCTGCTGTGCGCCGCGATCCCGGCCGAATACGGCGGCGGTGGCGGCACTTTCGCGCACGAGGCGGCCATCATCGAGGAACAGACCCTGGCCGGCGACGGTTCGCTCGGCATGCCCGTGCACAGCGCGATCATCGCGCCCTACCTCAACGAGTTCGGCTCCGAGGAACTCAAGCGGCGGGTGCTGCCGAAGGCGGCCAGCGGCGAGATGGTGCTATCGATCGGGATGACCGAGCCGGGCACCGGATCCGATCTGCAGAACATCAAAACCCGCGCGGTGCGTGAAGGCGACGAGTACGTGATCACCGGCTCGAAGATCTTCATCACCAACGGCTGGCTCTGCGACGGCATCATCATCGCCGCCAAGACCGATCCGACGAAGGGCGCGGCGGGCGTCTCGCTCATCTTCGCCGAAGTCGGCGACGACACACCGGGTTTCACCCGCGGCCGGATCCTGAACAAGATCGGCGGCAAGGCGCAGGACACCGCCGAACTGTTCTTCGACGGCCTGCGCGTGCCCGCGAGCAACCTGCTCGGCGCGGCGGAGGGCCAGGGCTTCTATCAGATGATGCAGCTGCTGGCGCAGGAGCGGCTGGTCACCGCGATCATCGCGGTGGCGATGACCGAGCAGGCGGTGCGGCTCACCGTCGAATACACCAAAGGCCGCGAGGCATTCGGCAAACCGCTGTTCGCCATGCAGAACACCAAATTCGAACTCGCCGAATGCGCGACGATCGCGAAGGTCGGCCGCACCTTCCTCGACGATTGCATCGGCAAACACCTGCGCGGCGAGCTCGATATCCCCACGGCCGCGATGTCGAAGTACTGGCTCACCGATCAACTGGGTATCGTTGTCGATCGCTGCCTGCAACTGTTCGGCGGCTACGGCTACATGACGGAGTACCCGATTTCTCAGCTCTACACCGGCGCCCGCGTCCTGCGCATCCTGGCGGGCAGCAACGAGGTGATGAAGGATCTCATTGCCCGCTCCCTCTGAAACCAACGGCGCGCGCAGGCGCAGGCTCGAACCCGACGAGCGCCGCGCGCAGATCCTCGCCTGCGCCATCGACATGTTCGGCGAACGACCGTATGCCGCGGTCTCGACCGCCGAACTCGCCCAGCGGGCGGGTGTCGCACGCGGCCTGATCAACCACTACTTCGGCAATAAGCGCGACCTCTACCTAGCGGTGGTGCGCCGCATGGTGACGCTGCCCAGGGTCGACGACATGATCGTGCCGACCGGCACCGATCGCGAACGAGTCGACGCGAGTGTGCACTGGCTGCTGGACACCATCGCCGAACACGGCAGCACCTGGGTGAAGGTGACCAGTCACGAGGGCGTCGGCGACGATCCTGAGGTGCAGCAGATCCTGGACGCGGCCGATGACGCGGCCGCCGAGCGTCTGCTGCTGATGGTCGGCCGGGCCGATTCGGCACACGGCGCGCAATTGCGCGCGCTGGTCCGCGCATACGGCGGACTGGTGAAAGTGGCCGGGCGGGAATGGATCACCCGCCGCACCCTGACCAGGGAACAGGTGCACGAACTGCTCGCCGACATGTTGATGACGCTGGTGACCCAATCGCTGCCGAAGGTCGACCGCAGGCGCTGAACGCCCGCGGTCGATGCCTTCGGTGTGGAATCAGATCAGTTCGCGGGCATGCTTTCCGGGCGGTTCGGCGCTGTAGCGCACCGGCTGCAAATGTCCGGGCGCATGCCCCTGCCTGCCGTACCGGCGCTCGATCAGCTCCTCGCGGCGATGCTCGACGAGCAGCGCGCCGATGCCCGCGATCCACAGCGCCGCGGTGAGGATGGCGCCGACCTGGGTCCAGCCGTCGAATCCGTATCCGGCGGCGGTGAGCGTGCACGCCATGCCGACGACGCCGAGCGCGCACAGCACGAGCCCTGGGACGTTGTAATTGTCATTGAGCAGGTCGCCGGCTTGGGCGTGCCAGGCGTCGGACTCCGCGGCCGAATTGGTGTTACCGAGCATGGAACCTCCTGTATCGGATTCGCGGCGCTCCGGCTTACCGCTCCGGCGCACCCGCGGCACATGATCAGTTATTCCTCTTCGACATCAGAATGGCTCGTCGGCGAGAAATTCGCGAGCAATTGTTCAGGGTTCGTTATTTTCACCGCTGATTCGCGCGATTCGCCCCTATTGTGGGTCGGGAAGCGGGGCGGGGTTCGGGTGAGTCCGAGGTTCCTGCGTGTGTTGGTGATGTGAGAGGGACCTGGCATGACACGGACCGAACGCTGGGACAGTGACCGCTGGCCGGAGGTCGAGCGCGAATCCCGGCGCCGTGGCCGCGCCCGCGATGACGAGGACGGCGCGCCGATCGTGAACCCCTACGCGATCGTCGCGCTGGTCGCGGCCCTGCTGGGCCTGTTCCCGGTGGCGATCGTCTTCGGCATGATCGCCTTCGGTCATCCGCGCGGGCGCGCGATGGCGTCCTTCGCACTGCTGATCGGGTTGATGGAGGTGGGCGCGATCGTCTCGTTCGTCATGTTCGGTGGCACGGCGCTACGCGATTTCCTGCATCGCGCCGACAGCTCGTCCGCGGTTTCGGAGACCGTCCAGCCGACGGTGCGCGCCACCCCGGCCACGACGACGACGGCGTCGGCCGCCGCCACCACGACCCCGGCGACGACGACGGCCGCGGCCACCGGAACGCCGGTGAAGGGCCAGACCTGCACCGAGGCGCAGGTCGGCCTGATCGGCACCGCCGCCGACGGCTCGACCCTGCTATGCCTGTTCAGCTCCGGGGTGAACGGCGGCTACAAGTGGGCGGGCCCGTACGCCGTGGCCAGCGGCGTGCAGCAGACCGGGACCAGCTGCGATCCCTCCGCGCAGAAATCGGCCCGCACCACCGACGGCCGCGCCCTGGTCTGCGAGGGGCAGGGCCGCAACGCCATGTGGGTGCCGTGGACCGAATAAGCCCACCCGCCCGCTAGCCCTTCTTCGCCCGGCTCGGCTGCACCCGCGGCGGCTCGTTCGGCATTTTCGGATATTGCGGCGGCCACGGTGCGTCCATGAGTCCGGCGGCCATATCGCGTTCGGACATTTCCAGTAGCGGCGCGATCGATTGCGGCGGACGGTCGGCCCACGGGTCGCCGAGTTCGGCCAGCCGCGCCGGAACCGTCGCGATGGTCAAATCCTCCGGAACAATGGTGTCCAAATCGTCCCAGGAAATGGGTGTCGACACCTGCGCACCGACCTTCGGCCGCACACACCACGCGCCGAAAACCGTTTTGTGCGGGGCATTCTGGTTGAAATCGATGAAGACGCGGGCGCCGCGCTCCTCTTTCCACCATTGCGCGGTGATCCGCTCCGGATGTCTGCGCTCCAGCTCCCTGGCCAATGCCACCGCCGCCGCGCGGACCTGATAACCGTCCCAATTCGGCTCCAGCGCGACATAAATGTGCAGGCCACGGGATCCGGAGGTTTTGATCCGCGAATCGATGCCCAACTCCGCGAACAATTCCCGGGTGAGCACCGCCGCGTGTTTCAGATCGTCGAAGGAGATGCCGGGGGAGGGGTCCAGGTCTATGCGCAGTTCGTCGGCGATCTTCAGATCCTGAATTCGATTGGGCCACACGTGAAATCCCAGACAGCCCTGATTGACCGCCCACAGGATGTGCGCGAGGTCGTGCGCGACGAGCGCATCGCTGGTGGTGCCGTTGGGGGTGGCCACCTCGACGGTGTGCAACCACTCCGGCGCCGATTTCGGCACCCGTTTCTGGAACCACGATTTACCGGACGCGCCATCGGGATAACGCTCCAGCAGCAGCGGCCGGTCCCGAACCACGCCGAGGAACGGTTCCGCGACCGCTTGGTAATAGCGCACCAAATCGAGTTTGGTTTCGCCGCGCTTGGTGAAATAAATCTTGTCCGGATTGCTGATCGAGACGACGCGGCCGTCGGTCTCGATATCGATCGATTCGGTCATCGCCGGGCCACCGCATCGGCGCGCGCCTCGGCGAAGATGGTGGCCAGCTCGGCGGGCGCGACCTCATCCAGTTGCGCGTAGGTGCAGGACTCCGGCGTGCGGTCGGTGCGGAAGCGGACCAGCCTGCCGCCGTGGCGCAGCCGCCCCGACTGCACATGTTCGTAGCGGACCTCGACCACGAGCTCCGGGCGCAGCGCCTCCCAGGACAGATCCTTGCCGCCGGTCCACCGGCTGACCCCGCCCGGCATCTTGCCGTCGGCCTTCGCCTGCGCGGCCGCGTCGGCCCAGTCGCGCCACGGATGATTGTCGAGTGCGTTCTCCCGCAACGGTTTCAGCTCCTCGACCAACTCCTTGCGGCGGGCCGCCGTGAAACTGCTCGCCACCCCGACGTGATGCAGATTGCCCTCGTCGTCGAACAGGCCGAGCAACAGCGAACCGACACCCTCGCCGTCCTTGTGCCAGCGGAAACCGGCGACGACGCAGTCGGCGGTCCGCTCGTGTTTGACCTTCAGCATCACCCGCTTGTCCTGCAGGTACTCCAGGTCGTTCGCCTTGACCATCACACCGTCGAACCCCGCGCCCTCGAAGCGGGTGAACCAGTCCTCGGCCACATCGGGGTCCTGCGTGATGGGTGTCAGATGCACGCGGGCCAGTGCGGTGTCGAGGATGGTCTCGAGCAGCCGCCTGCGCTCGCTGAACGGCGCACCGGTGAGGTCCTGGTCGCCGAGGGCGAGCAGATCGAAGGCGACGAAGCTGGCCGGCGTCTCCTTGGCCAGCTTGTTCACCCTGGACGCGGCCGGATGCAGCCGATTCTGCAGTGTGTCGAAATCCAGGCCCTGTTCGGTGACGACGACGATCTCCCCGTCGACAACGCATTTCTCCGGCAGCGCCTGTTTCAGCAGCTCCGCGACCTCCGGGAAATACCTGGTGAGCGGGCGATCATTGCGGGAACCGAGTTCGACCTCGTCGCCGTCGCGGAAGACGACACAGCGGAAACCATCCCACTTCGGCTCATAGCTCAGCCCCGGCTCCCGCGGCACCGCGGGCGCGGATTTGGCCAGCATGGGCCGGACGGGCGGCTGCACCGGTAGATCCACGCGATCCCTCCTTCGGATTCGGTCCTCACCTGGAAAGACGGCGTGCGTGCTGCCGATTCATCGGTGTGGCTCCGAGCTGGTCCGCCTCTCCGCGGTTTCAGGCCAGGCTCGTGTGCCGCGAGAATATCGCGGGCGGCCGACAGATTCGCGGTGGTCGGGTTGGCCCGTCCCCGATGAGTTACCCATGTGCTCACGAAATCAGTTGTCGACTCGGCATGCACGTGGCTGGTCGAGTTGGTCGGTTGCGAACTACCCTTCGAGCCAGCCGTGCTGGTCGGCGAAGGCGGTGAGCCGGTCGCGGATGGTGAGGATCTCGCCGGCCGTCAGGGCCGGGCTGGCATCCAGTAGGAGTTCGGTGATGAGCCGCTTGTGCTCGGTCGCCGAGAGCTGACCGGAATTCTTGTCCTTCTTGTGGCGCGCAAGGGGGATGGCCGGTTGACCGCCGACAATGCTGAGGTTGATCGCCTTCGGCCCGCGATCGCCCTCGGTGACATCGAATTCGAACACTCTGCCCTGGCGTAGTTCGTCCTCGTCCAACCCGATGTCGTTGACGTGTACGAATACATCGGGCCCGCCATCCTCGGGCCGAATGAATCCGAATCCCCGAGAGCTGTCGAACGACACCAATTTCCCGATGGACACCAACACCCGCTCCTCGTCGCCGTCGCGCTACTGGGTCACTTTAACCCTCGTTATCGCATCCGTTGCGGGAAAACGTCTTTTGCCGGGCGACCGCGGCGGCGGTATCACCGTCCGCGCGTCGAAATCGCAACGGCCCGAATGGAACCGGCTCGAAATCGCGACGATCCCCGGTTCAAGACGCCCACTTGCCGCGCACCGCCTCGAACACATTCGCGGCGGGATCGGCGGTGATCTGATCGGAATCGGTGTCGTAGTCGTACAACTCGGCGTAGCGGCCCCAGTCGATGGCCAGGTCGAGCTGGCGGCGCGCGTCGTCGGGCGAGAAGCCGCGGCGCAGCAGGTCCAGGAAGAAGGAGGCGCGCAGCGAGCCGTCGCGGGATCCGGTGAGCCCCTTGCAGATGGTGCGGACCAGGGGCGCGCGGTGGCGGGCCTGCTCGGCGAAGATCTGCTTGGATTCCTGGATATCGGCGGTGACGAAGCGGGCGCCGATATCGGTGAGGATCAGGTCGCCGGATTCGACGGTGATGAAATCGAGCATGGCGGCGGCGTCGACCAGCGGCAGCAGATCGTCGATCTCGAAATTCAGCTCGTCGGCGATATCCGGCAGATCGGCGCGACCGCCCTTGGCGTACACCAGTTCGACCAGACCCGCCAGCCCGCCGACCGAGGCCTCCGGCAGCGGCTGCGCGGTGGGGGTGGCCTTATCCGGTTCCGGCACAACGGGTTCGGTATCGCGACCGGTGAGCAGTCCGTATATCTGATCGACCAGCGATTCGAACCAGGGCGCCCGCCGGTCGCGCGGACGCGCGTGCGGCACCGGCACTTCGGCGATGATGCGGCCCGGATTCGAGCCGAGCACCAGCACTCGGTCGGCGAGCAGCACGGCCTCCTCGATATTGTGCGTGACGATGCACACCGATTTGGTCGGGAAATCGTCGGTGGCCCACAGGTTCACCAGCTCGGTGCGCAGATTCTCGGCGGTGAGCACATCGAGCGCGGAGAACGGCTCGTCCATCAGCAGCAGATCCGGCTCGAGCACCAGCGCCCGCGCGAATCCGACCCGCTGCCGCATACCGCCGGAAAGCTCCTTGGGATAAGCGGTTTCGAAGCCGTCGAGGCCGATCATATCGATCGCGGCCAGCGCCCGCCTGCGCCGCTCGGCGGGCGGCACGTTGCGGGCGGCCAGCCCGAGCTCCACATTGTCCTGGACGGTCAGCCACGGCATCAGCGCGAAGGACTGGAATACCAGCGCCGCACCGGGATTGGCGCCGTTGAGCAGTCCGCCGCGGTAGCGCACCTGCCCGTCGGAGGGTGCGATGAGCCCGGCGATGATGCGCAGCAGGGTCGACTTGCCGGAGCCGGAACGTCCGAGCAGCGCAACGATTTCACCGCTGCGCAGCTGCAGGTCGATACCGTCGAGCACGCGCAGCTCATCGCCCGCCGCGCCGGTGAACCGCTTGCCGACGCCCGCGATATCGAGCAACACCTCGCCGGTGGTGGTCGTTGCGGTCATGGGAGCCCTCCTGTCGAACGAAAATCCTTGGCGATCAACCCGATTCGCGCGGTCACAGCGAGTACCGCCGCTGTGCGAGCGCGTAGAGCCTGCGCCAGAAGACCCGGTTGATGACGACGACGAAGATGCTCATGACGAGCACCCCGATGAGGATGCGCGGCGAATCACCGGCCGTGGTGGCCTGTTTGATGTAGGAGCCGAGTCCGGCGGCGACCAGCGTGGTCGACCCGTACTCCACCACCTCGGCCACGATGGACGCATTCCACGCCCCACCGGCGGCGGTGATGCCGCCGGTGACGTAGCTGGGGAAGATGGCGGGCAGAATCAGCCTGCGCCACCACAGTTTTCGTGGCAGCTGCAGGTTCGCGGCGGCCTCGCGCAGATCGTTGGGCACCGCGCTGGCGCCGGCGATGACGTTGAACAGGATGTACCACTGCGCGCCGAGCGCCATGAGCAGCACACAGGCCCAGTTCAAACTCGCGCCGCTCCACACCAGGACGGCCGCGACGAGTGGGAACAGGAAGTTGGCCGGGAAACTGGCCAGCACCTGAACCACGGGCTGCGCGAGCCGGGACACCTTGGGATTCAACCCGATCCACACGCCGATCGGCACCCAGACCGCGGTCGCGAAGATCAACAGCACCACCACCCGCAGCAGGGTGATGAAGCCGAGCCCGAAGGCGTGCAGCACCTCGCCGAAGCCCGCGGTCGACGCGATATAGGTGACGACCCGGTATGCGCCCCAAACGATTCCGGCCGCGATCACCGCCGCGAACACCATATCGCCCGCCCTGCGGCGCGCCGGCGAGGTGCGCAGCGGATGTTCGGCCAGGCCGAAGACGCTCATCACCCGGTCCACCGGCGCGACGACCGGGCCGAGCACCCGGCCGAGCAGCGCCGGAATGGTGGAGCGGCGCAACAGGTTCAGCACCAGGCTGCGCGGCGCCTCGGCCGCCTCCGACTCCTCGACCCGGAACCGCTCGGCCCATGCGGTGAGCGGGCGCCAGAAGAAGAAGTTCACCCCGACGACCATGACGATCATCACGCCGATCGCGATGAACACCTTGCCGAGATCCTTGTCGGCGCTGGCCGTCGCGACGAAGGAGCCGATGCCCGGCAGCGCGAAATTATTGTTGTTCACGCTGATCGCCTCGGAGGCGACGAGGAAGAACCAGCCGCCGCCGAAGCTCATCATGCCGTTCCAGACCAGCGGGATCATCCCGCTCGGCGCGTCCACCCGCCAGAATCGTTGCCAGCGCGACAATCTCAGGTTGCGCGCGGCCTCGTCGAGTTCGCGCGGCTGGGCGATGAGGCTGTAGTAGAAGGCGAAGGTCATATTCCACGCCTGCGCGGTGAAGATCGCGAAGGTCGACGCGCATTCCAGACCCAGCTGCGATCCGGGGAACAGCGCGATGAACCCGGAGACGGTGATGGACAGGAAGCCGAGCACCGGCACCGACTGCAGAATGTCCAAGGCGGGCAACATGATCAGCCGCGCCCGCCGCAGCCGGGCCGCGGCCGTCGCGTAGACGAAGGTGAATACGATCGAGAGCGCGAGCGCCGCGAACATCCGCAGCAACGAGCGCGCCGCATAGTAGGGCAGCTCCGAGATATCGGTGGAAACCGTTGCGGGAGCGGTATTCGCGTCGAACGGCACGGCGGCGCCCGCGGACAGTCGCACGATCACATAGACCAGCACCGCGGCGCCGGTGAACACCACGGCATCGGCGATCCTGGCGCGCGGGCGGTCGAGCGCGTCGCGGGAGGGGTAGGAGCGCAGCAGCGTCATGCCTGGGACCCGCCCGCCTTCTCGTTCACCGAGGTGTGCCAGCCGACGCTGGTCACCGACGGTTCCAGGCTGAGCCTGCTCACCGCGGATTCCATCTGCCGGTCGTCGCGCTGATCGCCGACCAGTTCGGCGCGCACCTCCACCCGGCCGGGTCTATCGGTATTCGCGCTCGACACCGAGACCAGGCGGAAATCGGTGCGGGTCAACGCCTGTACCAGCAGGGCGCGCACATGCGCCTCGTTGTCGTCGTTGGTCACCGCGACGAATACGTAGCCGGCGGCCTGCTCTTCGGTGGATTCCGGATGGCGGTCGACGGCCCGGCCCGCGGCCCGCAACGCGATATTCACCGCGACCACCGCGACGGTGCCCGCGAGCGCGGTGCTGTACATGCCCGCACCGGCCAATGCGCCGACCGCAGCCGAACACCACAGTGTGGCAGCGGTATTCAGCCCGCGCACGTTGAGCCCGTCGCGGATGATCACACCGGCGCCGAGAAAGCCGATGCCGGAGACGATTTGGGCGGCCACCCGGGTGGGGTCCGCATCGTTGCCCTGGAAACCGTTGGCGGACAACAACACGAACAGGGTGGCACCGGCGGCCACCAGGGCATTGGTGCGCAGTCCGGCGCCGCGGGCGCGGTACTGGCGCTCGAAACCGATCGCGGTACCGAGGCCGACGCCGGTGAGCAGCCGCAGCACCATTTCGACTGTTGACATGACGCTTTCTCCCGAATGATGTGCGCACCGTCGAAACAGCAGATTACGGGCCGGTATGCGCCCCGTCGCGAGCTACGAAGGTGTCGCCAGGTGAATTGTTGGCAAACAGGGATCTGGGACTATCACCGCCGGTCATCCGGCCCACCTCCTCAAAACTTCCGATCGCGCCGCGCGCTTGTCGATCATGGTGGTCGCGTGCGCCTACCGTATCCGAGGAACGGGAAATCTCGACGAACGCTTAACGGCTTCCTCGTAAGACCTTTGACACTGCACGGCGTGAACCCGGGGACGGGAGCCAATCGGAGTCACCCCTTAGGCCGGGGAGACCTGTCCTGACCCGGGGCGTCTCTCGACGTTCGGGGTCGCTGGCCTGTATCCGTGCAGGAGCCTCAGCGAACGATGAGCACCTTGCGTCAGCGAGTAAACACGCCGCCGCGTGTCATGGCAAATCGAGCACACCCGTCGCCCGACCACCACCCCCGATCGAATCGCTGCGCGATGCAGGTCAATCCTTGTACAGAGCGCGATAGATGGTGAGCGTCGCGACGCAGTGGTCGACGATCTGATCCCTGCTCGCCCGCAGCGAGCCGTTCAGCCAGGCCGAGAACATGCCGGCATTGCCGCTTGCCATGGTGACCGCGGCCAGCCTGCGCCGCACCGGATCCTGGATATGCGCGAACAGGTGGTCCTGCATCAACCGGGTGAATACCGGCATCACCGCGATGGTCGTCTGCCCGAGCCCGGTGCTGGAGTAGGGCTCGACCAGGAACAGCCGCGATTTGCGCGGGTCGGCCAGCACCTTGTCGACCAGGATCTCCGACAGCTGCCGGTCCCGCGCCGGATCGTCGGTGGCGGCGAAGGCCGTCATCGGCGCCAGGAATTCGTCGGCGACCTGCCGGTACAGCACGTCGAGCAGTTCGTCGCGGCTGGCGAAGCTCTCGTAGAAATAGCGGTCGGTGAGGTTGGATCTGCGGCAGACCGCGCGCATGGTGACCCCGCTCGCGCCGGATTCCCCGATCAGGTCGAGCGCGGCCTCCAGCAGCGCGGCCCGGCGGGCCTCCCTGCGCTCGGTGAGCGTGGTCCCACCCCAGATGCGGGGACCCCCGTCGGCTGAATCCTGACCTGTCTGCACTCGCCTACATTAAGGCCCTGCGTCTTAGGGTCCGGTGTCGGCCGGACTTCGAGACAGGGCCTGGCGAGTCGACGAACCCTTCGTCAGGACGGCACCACGCAGGCGGGGCCGAGGTTGATGCCGGTGCCGACGGTGGCGCTGGTCTGTACGTATTCGCCGGTGCTGCGGACCGCGTAGAGGGTGTGATTGCCGGGGACGGCGGGCCGCCAGATGGCGGTGACCGAACCGGAGTCGGGGACGGTGACCCAGCCGGACGGGTCGAAACTGCCGGTGGGGTCGAAGAATCCGATGACATCACCCGGTGTCGCGTTGGCGGTGGCGGTGTAGCTGCAGCCGGTGCCGTACTGCGATGAGCTGCCGAAGCTCATCCCGGGGGTGACGGTGATCGAGGTGACGGCGGCGGGCGCGGCGGGCGCGGTGCACACCAGCGCGGCGCCGACCGCGCCCACGGTGGTCAGGGTGGCGGCGACGGTCTTCTTCGACGGAAGCAGCATGGTGCATCATCTCTTTCGAATCCGATGGAGCGAATACCCGCGCATGACATCCTGCGCTAGTGCGCCAGTCTGCGCGAGCCGTGGCCGGGACACGCGCGGAATGGCATTTCCCGTACCGGCTCGCTCATGTCCCGCTCTCCATCGGCAAACCGGCGTCGCGCCAGGCGACGACGCCGCCGGACAGGCTCGCCGCGTCGTAGCCCGCCCGCCGGGCGAGTGCGGCGTAACGCGTCGAGACCTCGCCCACCGGGCAGACGAAGACCACCGGCCGCGATTTCGGGAACGGGATGCCCTGGACGAACATTTCGTCGAGCTGATCGTCGCGGATGTTCACCGCGCCGGGCACATGTGCGATCCGGTAGGCCATGGCGCCGCGGGTGTCCACGATCGTCGGCCTGCCGATGCGGTCCAGCTCGGCCAGTTCGACGGGCGAAAGCGCCGGTGTCGCGGCCAGTTCCGCGGTGGTGGGCACCGCGCGGCGGTCGGCCCGGCCGAACAGTTCCGGCCTGCGCTTCTTGATATAGGACAGGTACGGTTCCAGCCGGTCGCACACGATGAACACCGCGACCACCGGATCGTCGGCGGGGCGTCCCGAAAGATCCAGTGCGCCAAGGTAATCCAATGCGGCGGCGTAGCTGGCGCCGCTGGTGGGCCCGGCCAGGACGCCGTAGCCGGTGGCGAGCGCGAGCGTCGCGTCGATGGCGCGGCCCGCCTCCACCGTGACGATCCGGTCGTAGAAATCGGGCTGGAAGAGCCCGACCTCCCACATCTCGTTCTCCGTCCGGATGCCGGGTATGAAGTCGGCCCGCTCGGAAACCACCGCGACGGTGCGCAATTCGGGATTGTGCTTGCGCAGGTAGGTGGCGGCGCCGCGGGTGGACCCGGTGGTGCCCAGACCGCCGATCAGATAGTCGACCCTGGTGATGCCGTCGGCGGACAGATCATCGTGAATCTCGCGGCCGGTGCCGTGATAGTGCGCCTCGACATTCTTCTCGTTGGTGTACTGCGACGGATGATGGTACGCGCCCGGCTCTTTCGCCATCGTCGCCTCGATCACCGAATACACGTCGTTGGGTGTCGTCGGGTCGGGACATTCGGAAAGCCCTGGCAGTTCGACGATTTCGGTGCCGAACAGCTGTAACAGATCGCGTACCTCGGCCACCTTGATCCGGTTGGTCACCGCGCGCAACCGGATCCCGTGCACGGCGCCGAGGATGCGCAGCGCCTTGGCGGTATTGCCGCTGGACGCCTCGATCAGCGTTTGTCCGCAGGCCCGGATCGCCTCGACCTCGTCGCGGATCATCCCCCAGGCCACCCGGTCCTTGACCGAGCCGAAGGGGTTGTGCGACTCCAGTTTCGCGTAGAGCCGCACGCCGTCGAGCTGATGCACGCCCGGATCCAGGTGCAGCAGGGGAGTGTTGCCGATCAGGTCGGTGATGTCGTCGTAGCGCGTCACGGTGCCTCGGTGGGTCGGCGGGGCAGCGGCGGGCGCCGCGGTGGCAGCCGGCGCGGTGGCGGGACGCCGACCGGAATCAGCGGCTCGTAATCGTAATCGCGGTATACCTGGAAGCTGCCCGCACGGTGCGCGACAGCGAGTTTCAGCGGGACCGGATGCATGGACGCGGTCGCCGCCGACAAATCCATGTGGTAGGCGGCGGTATTCGGGAACACCACCACATCGCCGGGACTCGGGCATTCCGGCAGCCAGACCTTGTGATTGGTGATGAGGTCGCGCTCCAGGCACAGGCGGCCCGCGAAATACACACCGACGGAACGGGTTTCGGGTACCGGGCGCAGGGCGGGGTAGGTGTCGCCCGCCTGTGCGGGCCGAACGCCGTCGCGGCCCGCGACCACCGGCACATGCGCGCCGCGGGTCAGCACCAGCGGATCCACCATCACCTCCTGATCGGCCGGGGTCACCGCATCCCGGCTGAGGTCGACGTTGACGAGCACGCTGCCGTCGGGGAGCTCCTTGGTGCACTCCACCCGCGCCACCGTCAGCCCGGCATGATCGACCAGCGACTTGCCCGGCTCCAGCCAGACCTCCAGCATGTTGTCCGCGGCCACCTGGGCGACGGTGCGTCCCCCGTGCCGCTCCAACGGCGCGGTGAGCAACTCCTCCAGCATCCGGTTGGCCGGGACGGTATTGGCGTACTTGTGGAACACCGGCGTGCCGCGCACGACGCCGCCGTCGATGTGATAGCCGAAGGTGTTGTCGCCCCAGCTCATTCGCTCGCCGCGGCCCAGCAGCGATTCGCGCAGCGCGTGCACGTAGCCGTCGAAGCGGGCGCCGTCGGCGGTGAACACCTGGCGTAGCCCGCCGCCGATATCGAGCACCGATGGCGTCAACCCGTGCCCGTACGCCTCCTCGACCAGGTCCAGGCAGATCTCCAGCGCGCGGATCCGCTCGGCCTGCTCACCGGAATCGATATGAAAGGCGAAGCCGAGGAAGTTGATTCGGCGGCGATGTGCCGAAAGCAGATCGAATGCGCGATCCAGATGCGCGACCGGCACGCCGAACCGGCTCACCTGCGCCTCCGGGAATCCGGAAACCCGAAGCAGCACCGGCACTTTCGCACGGTCGCCGGCCAACTCGGTGATCCGGCGCAGCTCCCACAGATTGTCCACGTTGATGGTCGCGCCGCAGTCGACCAGATCCCGCAGGAACGATTCGCCCTTGGGTCCGGTCACCTCGATGCGCATCGGGCCGAATCCGGCGCCGACCGCGCTGGCCAGCTCCTGCGGCGAGGCCACATCGATGGCGATACCGGCGTGCTCGGCGGTGCGGACGAAGGATCTGGCCTGATTCACCTTGTGCGCGTAGCAGATTCGGTGGCGCGGCAGGTGCCGGTCCAGGACCGTGCGCAGTTGTTTGAGGTTCTCGGCGTACACCTGCGGGAAGATCAGATGCACCGGTGAGCCGAAGCGGATGAGGGTCTCCTCGACGGCGCCCCTGGTATCGAGGAACGCCCGCACCAGCGGATGGATCTTCGCGGGTAGGGCGGGTAGCGGTGCCGTCATACCGCGGTTTCCGTTTGCTGATGCGGCTTTTCGGCGACCGGGTTGTAGCCGCCGTCACGGATGGCCTCGAAGGCCCGTGCGCGGTTGCGCGGGCTGCGGAATTCGGCGACCACCCGCTTGCTGAGCAGATCGATCTCGGCCACCCGGATGCCCATGGACTCCAGCACGCCGCTGATGGTGCGCACGCAATGTTTACAGTTCATGTCCGGTACGTAGAACACCCGGTCCTCGGCGGTCGCCGCATCGTCCGGCAGTGCGTCGAGATCTGTTCGTATCTGCGTGATTTCGCATTTTTCCGCGATCTCGCTGAACAGCGGAACGAAGACATCGACCACCACGGGCAGGATGCTGTAGTGCCTGCCGCCGAGATGGTGCGGCATGGCGGCCAGGCAGGCGGGACGGGTGCCGGGGGGCAGCAGCGCGTATTGGCGGGAGATCAGATCCAATTCGTCGTGGTACTTGGCGATCGCCTCGGCGACGCTGAGCTTTTCGGACTTGAGCGCGCGGCGCATGACGTTGTGCGCGTCCTCGATCGTGTTGTCCTTCATGGCCCGCAGCGTCGCGACGGTTTCTGCGGTGTAGCGCACGGTGCCGTCGGGCTGCGCGGCGAGCCGCACCGGGATCATCCCGCGCCGGTAGGTGGAGGCCTGCAACTCCCAGTACCAGCGGGTGGCGACGGCGGCAAAGATGCCGGATTCCTGCATGCCCCTGCCGAATTCGACCGCGGACCGGTACGGCGTCTGCCTGGCCAGCAGGGCGTGCTGGGCCAGTGCGCGGCCGGTGGCCTCGATGCCGACGCGGAAGATCTCCAGCGGGTCGTGATCGGTGGTCGTGCCGTCGAGCACCGCGTGCTCGCGCGGTCCGAGTGCGGAAATACGTTCCGACAGGGCGGTATTGGCGGTGATGGCGTGCCAGAGCACCAGCACGGTCTCGCGCGTGGCGATCGGCACCAGCGGGCCGAGGCCGTCGGCGCGGTAGTGGCCGGTGTTGGGCACACCGTCGCTGTCGGTCCAGGTGATCCGGTGGGTGGCGCTGGTGATCTGATCGGGGCGGCACGGCCGCATGAAGCGTTCCAGGTACAGCCGCTGGGAGAGGGTGAGGTGGCTGTTCGGCTCGGAATGCAGTGCGGCGCTTGTATATTCGATCCGCCGCTGGCCACCCGCCACGAGCGGCGTCGCGAAGAGTCCCGGTTCGGCGAGTCCGGCCAGCACCCGGGACGCGGCACGCCGGTCGTAACGCGGTGGGGCGTCCAGTCGCCCGCCACCCTTCCCCGAATCATTGCGCGATGCTGGCCCACCCGTCACCCGACCACCGCCCCTCCCGGGATCGCTGCGCGATGCTGTATTCACTGGACCTCCTGCGCGATCGTGGAAACGCACGCGACGAAACGATCGATCTCGTCGGATGTGTTGTAGATATGCGTGCTGACCCGCACCGCATCGATACCGGGTTCGTGCGGCCGGTGCGGCAGGCACTGGGCTCCGGTGCGCACCAGGAAGCCGAATTCGCCGAGGACGAAACCGAGATCGGTCGCGGAGATGCCGTCGAGGGTGAACGACACGATGCCGTAGCCGGTGGCGCAGGACGCGTATCCGGGCCCGGGCAGGAACTCCAGGCCCGGTATCGGGCGCAGCCCCTCGATGAGTGCGAGCGTGAGATCCCGGTTGTGCCGGGCGATTTCGGCCAAACCGAACTCGTCGAGTACGTCCAGCGCCGCACCGAGGGCGAGGATGCCGGGTATGTTCTGGGTGCCGCCCTCGAGCAGTCCGGGCATGCCCGACGGGATCAGCCCCGAATCGGCAACGACCACACCGGAATTCCCGCCGGGCAGGAACGGGTCCAGCCGGTCGTGGACCCGCCGGTGGCAGTAGAGCACGCCGGTGCCGGGCGCGCCGAACATCTTGTGCGCCGCGAAAACCGCGAAATCGGCCCGTAATTCGATGACGTCCACCGGAAGATGACCGCCGCTCTGACTACAGTCGAAGCAGAGCAGCACCTCGGGGTCGAGCCTTCCACGCAGCTCTTCCAGGGTGCTGAGCCCGCCGAAGACATGATGCAGATGGCTGACCGTGATGAGCCGGGTACGGGGCGTTACCTTGGCGAGGATATCGGCGGTATCGGCCTCGCCGAGGCCGTCGACCCGGTAGGGCACCAGCGTGATCCGCCGCCCGAACCGGCCGAGCAGCGTGCGCAGATACAGCCACGGATGCACGTTCGACGCGTGATCGGTTGGGCTGTAGAGGATTTCGTCGCCTTCGGCGAGATTCGCCAGCCCCCAGGAGAGTGCGACGGCATTGAGCGCCGCGGTGGCGCCGCCGGTGAAGACGATCTCGTCGGAGTGGGCGGCGCCGACGAATCGTGCGGTGTGCGCCCGGATTCCGGCGATGCGCTCGGTGAGCGCGGTGGCCCACGGATAGGTGCCGCGCCCGGCATTGGCCGTGCGTGAGCCGTGGTATTGCCGCACGGCCTCGATGACCGGCAGCGGTTTCTGGGTGGTGGCGGCGCTGTCGAGATATACCTCGGTGCCCTCGGCGAGCGCGGGGAACAGGGCACGCATCGCCGAAACCGAGGGCGCCGGTGGCCGGGTGACCGCACAAGACCGCAAGGTAACGCTCCCCTCAGAGGATGCGCTGGACCTCACCAACGATACGCACATTCCGTTTGACGTTCGAACATTTCACGCCCGCAACATCTTTCGCGCGTCCCGCGGGGATCGGCGGGGGCGGCGCGGGCGAACACCGTTCAGTACTGGCCCTGGACGTATTCGACCAGGTGCTGGCGCTCGAAGGTCAGCTCGGAGATGGCGCTCTTCACCACGTCGCCGATGCTGACGATGCCGACCAGCCGGTTGTCCCGCACCACCGGCAGATGCCGGATTCGATGCTCGGTCATGATGTTGCGCAGCCCGTCGACGCGGTCGTCGGGATCGCAGGTGTGCACGGCGGCCGTCATGATCTCGGCGACCGGCCGATCGAGTAGTGCCGCACCGCGCCGATGGAGGTTGCGCACCACATCGCGCTCCGAGACGATGCCGGCGATCCGGCTGCCGTCCGGTGAGACCACCACCGCGCCGATATTGTGCTCGGCGAGCTTGCCGAGCAGGCTCTGTACCGTTGTCTCGGGCGTGACCGTCGCGACGGCGCTGCCTTTTCTCCGTAAGATCTCCGCGATTCGCATATTCATCACCAATCCGCACGGCCCCCGGCAGATTCAGGATCGCAAAGTTCACCCGGGCGTGACCAGCACGAATCCGTTACGGGCTGGTCGACCGCCGCGATCACCACCGGAAATGGGGCGGACGCCGTCTAGGGGACTCGGTGGATCCGGCCCAGCAAAAGGCATTTCACATCTATGACACGCCCGGTGTAACGGAAACGAACCCGAATTGTGCGCGGCGCTATACGAAATTGCGACCCGATGGGTTACTCTCCACGAGATCCGTTGTGTGCCTGCGTTTTATCGGAGTGACCCGATCGTGACCGACTATTCGTCGTCCAAACCGGCCGACAGGTACGCGGCGGCGGCGAGCCATTGCCTGCATTGCGGACCGTGTACTTCATGGGTGCGCAGAATCTCGCGAGCCTGCCGGTAAGTGAGTACCGGAGGTTCGCTGGCGCAGTCCGAAACGGGTAAATCAGGCACCGCGCGCAGGCGCACAGGGTCGGCGCCGGTGCCGTCGATGATGACGGACCGACTGGGAGTTCGAAATGCTTGGCTCATCCGACCGCCCTCGCTGGTACCTGCCCTGGGGTGCGATGTCGGCTCGAACTCCCTTTGCATCGCCCCTGATTTCGATTCCGAGTTTAGGCGTTTGTCGCTTACAGATGCAAGTACATTTGCACGAACGACCAACAGGTATGTAATTGGACGGGCAACCATTCAGTCATCGAGCGACACTGTGTCGCTTCATTTTTGAAAATAGACCCTACGGTTTGCGAGCAATCGCGCCGAATGCCGCCAATGGCCGAATCGCATCGGCCCGCGCGGACTCGGCACGCCATTGATCGATCGGCACGAATCCCGGTTCGGCGAGTTCCAGTCCGTCGAATGCGGCGCGGATCTCGGCGCGCTCGCGCGGGATATAGGGGACGCCGCCGGTTTCGGCGTAGCGGTCGCACATCATTACGTACGTTTCGTTATCGGTGGTGCCGTCCCATAGCGCGAGGTAACTCCCGGACTGGACCGCGTCCAGCACGGTATGAACGACGCGCAGCGCGTCGCCGTAACTGTTGGCGTGGCCGAGCACGCCGAGCAGCAGAATTCCGACCGGTTGGTTGAAATCAAGGGTGCTACGCGCATCGGCGATGATCTGTTCCGGCATATGGAAATCCGTGTCGGCGAAGGTGATCGCGCCCGCGGGGCCGCCGTGTGCCAGCGCCCGCGCATGGGCGAGGACGAGCGGATCGTTATCCACGTAGACGATCTTGGATTCCGGCGCGACGGCCTGTGCGACCTCGTGCGTATTACGTCCGACCGGCAGGCCGGTGCCGATATCGAGGAACTGCCGGATACCCGCCTCGGCCGCGAGGTGGTGCACCACCCGGATCAGGAACTTCCTGGAATGGACGGCGGTGGTGCGGATATCGGGGTAGATGCCCGCGGCGACATCGCCGGCGATCTGGTCGATTTCGTAATAGTCCTTACCGCCCATCCAGTAGTTCCAGATGCGCGCGGAATGCGGGATGTCCGTCCGGATGAGGGGTCTGTCGTCGTCGCGCATCGGACGGCTCCTTGGCGAGTGCGGTTGGCCGGTCGCGCGAGGCCGGTGCGGCCGATCTGCGGTGTGACACTACAAGGTTCGGGTCGGGGCCGGGTGGCGGATTCCGGACTCGACCTCGGATTTTCGATGCTGTCCTGGACCGAATCCCGCTTCGTACCAACGGGTCTGAATTATCTGCCCCATGTGCCGCGCGTTCATGCTATCGTCCATCTGTCGGTGCAAATGCAAGAACATTTGAGTGTGCATCTGCAAAACCGACCCCTTCAAGAACTGGTCTGCCACATGGCGAAACCGAGGAGTGGGAAATGTCGGACAAAACGGCGAACGAAGTCCTGGGAACGTGGCGTAAGAGCACGTTCAGCAATCCGAGTGGTAACTGTGTAGAGGTCGCCGAGGCGACCAATGGCCTGGTGGCCGTGCGCAACTCGCGCGAGCCCGAAGCCGGCGTGCTGTTCTACACCCGTCCGGAAATCGATGCATTTGTTCGCGGCGCGAAGGCTGGAGAGTTCGACGACCTGACTAGCTGAGCGGTAACATAAGCGATCGGTGCGGTGTGTTTCGCGACAGGTGGTTGTGACACACTGTGGGCAACCCCAGAGTATCGGAGACGAACTCAATGATCGCTGAACCGGATGACGAAGGCCGTGTGCAGTCAGTTATCGCGGAACGTGGCCCGACGGTGCTACGTATCGCCCTTGGCGGGCAGCTGCGTAAGCTCCGCGAGAGTAAGGGCATAACCCGTGAAGCGGCCGGTGATGCCATCCGTGGTTCCCACGCGAAAATCAGCCGTCTGGAACTGGGCCGCACCGGATTCAAAGAACGCGATATCCGCGACCTGTTGACCCTGTACGGGGTCACCGAGCCCGAGGAACGCGAGTCGTTCCTCGAGCTCGCAAGGCAGGCGAACGAACCAGGCTGGTGGCATCGCTACAGCGATCTGTTGCCGTCCTGGTTCGGGACCTACCTCGGTTTGGAACAGGCGGCCAGCAAAATCCGCACCTATGAGGCCCACCTGATTCCCGGTCTGCTGCAGACGCCCGATTACGCACGGTCGGTCGTCTCGCTGGGCTACGAGGATGCCGATAACGACCGGCGCGTCGAGGTTCGTGCCAAGCGGCAGGAGATCCTGCACCGCGTCGATCCGCCGGTGGTGTGGGCGGTGATCGACGAGGCCGCGCTGCATCGCCACGTCGGCGGTCCCGGTGTGCACCGGGAGCAGCTCGAGCATCTGATCGAGCTGGCCAAGTTGCCTCACGTGACGATTCAGGTCCTGCCATATTCGGCGGGCGAACACGCCGCGGCGGGCAGCTCGTTCACCATTCTGCGGTTCGCCGAGACCGAGCTGCCGGACATCGTCTACCTCGAACACCTGACCAGCGCACTGTATTTGGATCGCAGGCAGGATCTCGCGCTGTACCTGTCGGTGATGGATCGGCTGAGCGTGCAGTCCGAGCGTCCTGACCGTTCGGTCGAGATTCTGGCCGAGTACGCCAAACAGCTCTGAGCGGTTGGCGTGTTCGCCGCCGTTCGGGCGCGCCGTGTGTTCGAGCCCGTCAAGTGTTCGAGCCGCGCAGCATTTCTGCTGCGCGGCTCGCGTATGCGCGCGGCGCCCGCAAGGGACGCTGCGGCAGTAGGGATTTGGCGACTACTGCCGAATGCAGCCGGACGCGATGCGCCAGAAGGTGGCGGGTTGCAAGGCGTGGAAATCCCAATCGTCCACGAATGCGTGCGCCGTGCTGACGATGCGGTCGATATCGAAGTCGTGGCGGGTGGCCGCGCCGGTGGATTCGACGGCATCGATGACGAAGGCGACCGCGGCTGCCCGGTCGTAGGCGGGCTCCCGGTGGTCGCGGGTCGACGGTGTGCTCATATCTGTACCGTTCACTGGATGGTCGGCCAGTGCGGCATCGGCATAGTCGAGCCGGCCGCCGGGAAGTGGTTGGTTCATGCGAACACCTCTGACGTCTGGCGACAGCAAACCCTTGGCTACAAAGGCCATTGGTTCGCCAGCGCGGCTTCCCCTGGTTGTCCCCTGTATGGCTCTGCCGGTTGAGTTTAGGTCTGAGCACCTTGCATTTGCAAGTACATCTGCACGATCGATTGCATTCGCGCAGACGAGGATTCGCATTCACCGAAATGCGCACGTACTATTCCGACTGGGCGGTTTGCCAATTGCCAGGTCAGCTGGCCGATAGGTGTTTCCGAGCCCGATGGGATATAAACCGGGGACCGGTTGGCATCTTTTCGCCTGTGCGGCACGGAAATTCGCCATCGGTGCGGCCGCGCTACGAAATCGCCCTCGATACAGGATAACGGGCGACCATTCAGCTAATAATTCGCATTTCGTCAGGGGAGTTCGGCGACCGCCTGGTCAACCGGAGTTTCGCCGGCGACGAGTTCCAGGGTGGCGCCGATGGTTCGGGGTGCGGTGAGGAGGTCGGCGACGATCACGGCAACATCCGCGCGGGCGATACTGCCCTGAAGCCGCTCGGTGCCGAGCCGGACATTGCCGCCCGGCGTATCGACGAGCCGCCCCGGCCGCAGGATCGTCCAGTCCAGATCACGGGCCCGAAGATCCGCCTCGGCTTGGGTTTTCGCATCGAGATAGGCGGCCCACACCTCGTCGCCGCCCGGGGCGACCGGCAGGCCCGCATTGATGGTGGAGATCTGCACGAAGCGCCGGACGCCGAGTTCCTCGGCGGCCGCGGCCAGCAGCACCGAACCGCCCTTGTCCACCGCGTACTTGCGGGCCGCGCCGCTGCCCGGGCCCGCGCCGGCGGCGAAGACGACCGCGTCGGCGCCCTTCAGCACCGCCTGCGCCTCGGCGGAGGTGCTGTGCTCGAGGTCGAACAGCACGGGAGTGGCTCCGGCCGCGGTGATTTCGGCCGAATGCGCGGGATTGCGGATGAGGCCGTCCACCCGGTGGCCGCGTTCGGCCAGCACCTCGGCGAGCAGCAGGGCGATCTTGCCGTGTCCGCCCGCGATGACGACGTGCATGTGGCACTCCTTTCTCGATCGGTTCGATTACCTTGGCGCGCAAAGGGGTTCAGCGGTCGCCGGGGTCCTGGCTGCCGCCCGGATTGCACTGCGCCGCGACGGTGGCTTCGTAGCCGACGGCGGGCCGCCACGGCTCGAGATTCCAACTCTCCTTGTTCGGCATGACCATCCGCGCCCAGACCCAGTGGCAGACGAATTGGTCGCGCATGCCGGGTGTGTCGGCGTCGGGCGCCATGGCGAGCACCTCCTGCCAGGCGCGCTCGTCCGCACCGGGCCAGGTGTCTTCGCGGCCCGCGATGGTGGGATAGACGCGCAAACGGCGTCCGTCGCTGTCCTGGGTCCACGTGGTGTGGTCGATCAGTGGACGGCCCGCGTACGGATCGGCGGCCGGGGGAGTGGAAACCGTTGTGCCGGTCGTCGATTCGGCGGGGGAATCGACCGTGGGCGGCTGGACTCCCGGATCTCCCGCACAGGAGATCGGTGTGAGCGCGGCGGCGAAGACGGACGCGGCGACCAATGCCGCGCGGGGCGCGCGCCTCGTCGGGGTCCGGCGGCCGCTCGGGCCGGACGCGGGATGCCGGTTCGCTGTGGTCAGTGCGGTGTCCTCCCTGTTCGTGTGGTCGAGCCTAGCTGGATATGTCACATGCGTACCAGACGGTCGACCCGGCGCGGGCCGAGGATGTGACCCGCCGGTAACCGACCGGTCGGCCGAAACTTGTGAGATTTCAAAAGAATCACGGCCGTCCCTGCCGCTCGATTCGGCGGTGCTCGAGGATTGTTCGCAACGTTGGACCGATCGAGAGGCTTTCGTCGATGAGTCAGGCCCCACGTTCGACGCGCAGGGCAATGCCCGGACTACTACGTACGGTCGGCGCGCTGGGCGCGGGTCTGGTGCTGGTGCTCGGGCCGGGGGGCGCCGCCGAGGCCGCCCCGATCTACCCGGCGCCGGATCCGGATCCGTTCTACGCGACGCCGCCGGATATCGCCGACAAGAAACCGGGGGAGGTGCTCGCGGTGCGCCCGATGCCGCCGCTGGCGATCTTCCCCGACACCACGGTCACCGTCGTCCGTTTCCGTTCGACCAATTCCACCGGCAAGCCGATCGCCGCGACGACGACCGTGCTCACCCCGCGCGACCACCGCAAGGACGGTCCGCTGCTGTCCTTCCAGCACATCATCAACGGGCTCGGCGCGGAATGCTCTGTCTCCCATGTGCTTTACACCAGTGATCCGAATCTGATCGTGCGGGAGGCTCCGGGCTGGAACGTGCTGCTGTCACGCGGCTGGTCGGTCGCGCTGCCGGATCACCTCGGGCCGGATTTCGCTTACGGCGCGGCGAAATTGGGCGGGCAGATCACCCTGGACGGCATCCGCGCCGTCAAGCAGGTAGCCGAATTACAGGTGGCGGACAGTCCGGTGGCCATGGCCGGCTACTCCGGCGGCGGTATGGCCACCGCGTGGGCGGCGGCGCTGCAGCCGACCTACGCGCCGGAACTGCGCATCGCGGGCGCGGCCATGGGCGGTGTGCCGATGAACCTGGTGAAGATGTTGCAGGCGCTCGGACTCGGCGCGCATCCGGCCTTCGGGCTCGCGCTGGCCGCCGGGCTCGGCCTGGAACGTGAATACCCGGACCGCTTTCCGCTCAGCGACCAACTGAATGCCGAGGGGTTGGCCGCCCGCGCGGCCATCGCCAACGGCTGCACCAACGACATACTCGCCGCCGGCGCCGGGCACGGCGCGGTCGACTTCGCCAAGACCACCAGTATGATCAACAATCCGGACGCGCGGGCCGTCGTCGAGGAGAACAGCCTCGAACTGTATCCCGGCGTGCCGAAAATTCCGGTGTACGAATGGCATTCGCCGATCGACGGACTCATCCCGGTGGACGCGATCGTCAACACCGACCGCCGCTGGTGCGCGGCGGGCGACCGGGTCGAGGCCGAAACCGTGCCGGTGCCAGACCATCTCACCGCCGCGGTGCTCGGGATACCGGCCGCGCTGGACTGGCTGGACGCGCGCTTGCGCGGCGATCCGGCCCCGAGCAACTGCGGGGGTTGATTCGAAAAGAGATCATTGCGATTCGGACTCGCGCGGTGCCGCACCGCGCGAGTCGGGCGTAGCCTGACCTTCTGGCCTCGGTTGACGGGGACATTCGGGGGTCGAAGGCCGCAGCTCTCCGGGCGCCAGGCGAACTGACAGCGTCACCCGAAGATGTGTGCCATGAGATGCTTGCCTGCCGTCGCGGCCGTTGTGCTGTTACTGTCCGTCGCCGTGACCGGCCGGGCCGCGGCCGAACCGGACCCCGTTCCGCCGTTCGCGCTGCCGCAGATCTCGCTGCCGAGCCTGCCCGGCCTGATCGACAGCGTGATCCCGCCGCCGCCGATTTCGCCTGCGCCGCAAGAACCTTGGTCGGTCGCCGCGGCGAGCGGCCTGTCGCCCTCGCTGGCCGCGCTGCGCCAGGCGGTGCTGCCCGGCGAGGTGGGCGATCCGATATTCGACGAGTGGCCCGCGAACCTGGCCGACGCCGCGCCGGGTGACGTGCTCGCCACCAGGGATGTGACGGCGTCGGCGGCGCCGCTGCTGCTGGTGCCGATCCGGCAGGCGTTGCTGCTGAAGTTCCGCACCACCGACTCGCACGGCCGGCCCTCGTACGGCACAGCGACATTGGTGATCCCGGCGGCCGCGTGGCCGGGCCCCGGCGACCGGCCCGTCGTGGTGAACAATCTGCCGATCGATGCGCTGGGCCGGGCCTGCGATCCGAGTTACACCCTCGCACACGGCTTTTCGTTCAGCTCGACCAACCTGTCCGATTTCGTCCCGCCGACGACGCAGCTGGCGGCGCTGCGCGGATACGCGGTGCTGATCCCGGATCACGAGGGTCCGTGGATGGCGTACGCCGAGCCGATCGTCGCCGGACACATTGTGCTCGACGCCATCCGCGCGATGCGCGGCACGTGGCCCGCGGAGTTCGGGGCGAGCCGATTCGGGATGACCGGCTATTCCGGCGGCGCGATCGCGACGCACGGCGCGGTGAAGCTGATCGACGGCTACGCACCGGAATTGGCGGATGTCATCGTCGGCGCCGCGCTCGGCGGCGTGCCTGCCGACTTCGAGCTGCTGTCCCGCAGTATGAACGCCAATCTCGCCTCCGCGGTGTTCATGGCCGCGGTATTCGGAATCGGCCGGGAGCGCCCGGAGATCCTGGCGCATATGAACAATCTGGCGCAGTGGGTGGCCACCTCGCCGATGAAGGACACCTGCGCCGGGCTGTTCGCGCTGCCCGGCGTGCTGATGCTGCCCATCGACGTCGCCGCGAATATGCCGGACCCGCTGCATTCGGAGCTGGCCGCGGATATCTATGCGACCACGAAGATGGCCGGGATGAAATCCGCTGTGCCGCTGTACATTTACAACGGCGAGCAGGAGTTCTGGATTCCGGCCGAAGGCGCGCGCAACCTCTACCGCGAGCAGTGCGCGCTCGGTGTGCCCGCGGTGTACCGGAGCGTATTCGGCGAGCACATCATCGCCGCCGCCGTCGGCTATCCGGAGGCGATCGGCTGGCTGGACCAACGGCTACAGGGGGCGCCCGCGCCGGACGAATGCTGACGCGGCGTCTACCCGCCTTGCCGGTGTATCGAGTTCTGTTCCGCCGAAAGGTCATTCGACCATAGAAACTGGACATGTTCGCATGGCAGACTCGGTGGATGCGGCCCTCCGAGGTACGACATTCCGTTGACTCGCCTTTCACCGAATCGATCGATCCGGCGCTCGACGGCGGCCCTACCGTGCTGCGGATGGTACTCGGCGCCCGCTTACGCCGGTTGCGCGAGGGCTGCGGGATCAGCAGGGAGGCCGCGGGCGAGGCGATTCGCGGATCCCATTCCAAGATCAGCAGATTGGAGCTCGGGCGGGTCGGACTGCGGCAGCGCGACCTGGCCGATCTGCTCACCCTGTACGGGGTCACCGATGCCGACGAGCGGGACGAATTCGAGAAGATGGCCAAGGCGGGCAACGCCTCCGGCTGGTGGCATCGCGAGAACGACTGGCTGCCCAAATGGTTCGACCTCTACCTGGGCCTGGAACAGGGCGCGCAGCTCATCCGGTGCTACGAACCGCGCGCGGTGCCGGAACTGCTGCAGACGCCCGATTACGCCCGCGCGCTGCTGATGCTGGCGCACTCGCACGAGCCGCCGGACGCGGTCGAGCGACGGGTCGCGCTGCGGATGCGCCGCCAGCACATCCTCACCCGGCCGAAACCGCCGCAGCTGTGGGCGGTCGTCGACGAGGCCGCGCTGCGCCGCCCGGTCGGCGGCTCGGCGGTCTGGCGGGCCCAGCTGGAATATCTGCTGGAGGCGGTCGGGCAGCCGCACATCACGGTGCAGGTGCTCGCCGATGACGTCGCCGGTCCGGCGCTGGCCGACGGCGCGTTCACCATGTTGCGGTTCGCCGAGGCGGATCTGCCCGACATCGTCTATCTGCAGCAGCTCACCGGCGCGCTCTACCTCGACAAGCGCAGCGATCTGGACGCCTATCGCGTGGTGCTGAACCGGCTCTCGGTGCACGCGGCGCAGCCGGAATACACCGCGAACCTGATCCGGGCGCTCACCGAGCGCCATCCCGACGTGCTCGACGAGCCGTCCGGGTCCGAGTAGGCGTACCTGTAATTCGCACGGTCCCCGTCGTTTTCACCGCAATACCGGCCTGTCCTGTGATAAGAGTGATCCAGGTCTCGGCAATGTAATGTCCCACTGAGACAATAGGTGGTAAACTGCGGTTATGGGGACCGACGACGAAGTCGACCTGGATGGACGGCGGCTGCGCACAATTCGCAGTCGAGAAGCCCTGGCGCGGGCGGCCTTCGAGCTATTCGCCGAGCGTGGACTCGACGCGGTGGCGGTGGAGGACATCGCCGTGCGCGCGGGCGTCACCAGGCGCACCTTCAGCCGGCATTTCTCCTCGATCGAGGCGGCCGTCCTCGGCGATATCGACCAGGACGTGCACCTGCTCAACGAAACGCTGCGCGCCCGGCCCGCATACGAACCGCCACTCACCGCCTACCGCAACGCCGTACACGATTGGCTCGGCCTGGCCTTCGCCGGACCCGGCGATCCGAAACTGGTCCGGCGCTGGGAACTGTTCCAATCCTTCGCCGACGAACCGGCGCTGTTCGCCGCCTACCACCGCATGCGACTGGACGCCGAGGCCGAGGCGCTGCGCATCCTGGCCGAACGGCTCGCCGTGGATCCGGCGGTCGATCTGCGCCCGGCCGCCGTAGTGGCGACCGGCGCGGCCCTGCTCGTCGCCGCCCTGCAGGCCTGGGCGGCGGGCGATGATCCCACCACGCTGCCCGCCCTGATCGAGGGATTCTTCGAAACCCTGTCCGAGCTGGCGGCCGAAGACCGATGCGAGGAGGCACGATCATGAGTGGCTCGACGGGCGTCTTGCGTCGCACCTGCCGGTGGGCGGGCTTGGACCGGAATCCGATGCGGCGCAGAGAGGATCGACTGCAGGCGGCGTGCGCCATCACGCTGCTCGTGCTGTTCCTCGCGGCGGCGCCGCTGTTGGCCGTACTGCTCGGCGGCCGTGTCTACCGGTCCGAAAACGCCGCGGTGCAGGCGGAATTCGCGAGCCTGCACGAGGTAAGCGCCACGGTGCTGGAAACCGGTAAGGCGCCGCTGTATTCGCCGATCACCCCGGTGAAGGTGGCGTGGAAGGATGCGGACGGTACCGAGCACACCGCGGCGTATTCGTCCACGAAGATCGTGAAACCCGGTGCGACGCTGAACATCTGGCTCAACGGGTCGGGCAATGTGGTGGAACCGCCCGCCGACTCGCGGGCCGCGAGCAAGGCCGTGCTGGTCACCTCGGGCGCGGTGTTCGGCGTGCTGATCGGCTGCGTCGCATGCTATCTCGGGCTGCGCTACAGCCTGGACCGCAGGCGGCTGCGCCAATGGGAGACGGATTGGATCACCGCGGATCTGTTGTGGGGCAACCACAGCTGAGCCGACGAATAAGCCGGAATCCGGAAGTGACTGTGCACCAACGGATTCCGGCTTCGTAGAGAAACCGTTCTAAACCGGCATCAGGCTGTGCTTGCGCGGATTCGCCTTGCGCGCCTGCTTTTCCCGCAGCAGTCGCAGCGCCTTGCGGATCTCCAGCCGGGTCTGCGCGGGTTCGATCACCGCGTCGATGTAGCCGCGTTCGGCGGCGATCCACGGGGTGGCGACCGCGGCGTTGTAGAAGTCGATCATCTGCTGGCGCACCGCATCCCGCTGTTCGACCGGTGTGTTCTCCAGCTGTCTGCGGCCGACGATGCCGACCATGCTCTCCGCGCCCATCACCGCGATCCGCGCGGTCGGCCAGGCCAGGCTGATATCCGCGCCCAGCTGCTTGCACCCCATCACCGCGTAACCGCCGCCGTACGCCTTGCGGGTGACGATGGTGACGATCGGCACCGTCGCCTCGATCACCGCGCGGAAGAAACGGCCGCCGCGCTTGATGACGCCATTGCGCTCCTCCTCGACGCCGGGCAGCACGCCCGGTGTGTCGACGACGAAGATCACCGGCAGGTTGAACGCGTCGCACAGCCGGATGAAATGCGTCGCCTTATCCGAGGCGAGCGCGTCGAGCGCGCCACCCAATGCCTGCGGCTGGTTGGCGACAACGCCGACGCTGCGCCCGTCGACGCGGCTGAATCCGGTGATCAGGTTTTGCGCGGTGCCCGCGGAGATCTCGTGGAAGGCGCCGTCGTCGAAGATGCGCAGCAGGATGTCGTGCATGTCGTAGCCGACCTTGTCCGAATCCGGGATGATCCGGTTCAGTTCCAGGTCGTGCTTCGTGAGCTCCGGCTCCAGCCCGGGATTCACGATCGGCGGCTGTTCCAGGCAGCTGGACGGCAGATAGCTCAGGTATTCGCGGACCCAGTCGAATGCGGCCTGCTCGTCGTCGGCCACATGGTGCACGGTGCCGTTCTGCTCCAGCGCCGCCGCACCGCCGAGTTCCTCCGCGGTGACCACCTCGCCGGTCACACCCTTGATGACCTCGGGACCGGTGACGAACATATACGACTTCTTCGTCGCGACCAGCACATCCATATTCACCGGCCCGTATACCGAACCGGCCGCGCACTTGCCGAGCATGATCGCGACCATCGGCACGAATCCGGACAGGTCCTCCTGGCGGCGGCACATGAGCGCGTACCAGGCCAGCGAGGTGACCGCGTCCTGGATGCGGGCGCCGCCGGAATCGTTGATCGCCACCACCGGGCAGGCGTTCGCCTGGGCGAATTCCATGGCGGCGGCGACCTTGCGGCCGAACATCTCGCCGACCGAACCGCCGTGCACGGTCTGATCGTGCGCGATCACCACGACCGGTCTGCCATCGATGCGGCCGCGGCCGGTGACGACACCGTCGCCGTACATGCCGTCACCACCTGATCCGGGCTGGCGCATCAGTGCGCCCATTTCGACGAAACTGCCCTTGTCGAGCAGCATCCGCACGCGCGCGCGGGCGCTCGGAATACCTTTGGCCTTGCGTTTCGCGATGCCGGTTTCGCCGGCGGGTTCTTCGGCGAGCTCCAGGAGATCCCGGAGGTGGTCCAGCTTCTCTCGCGTACCGCTCATAAGATTTGCTTGCTGCCCTTCACAACATGCGCCGCAGATCGGCGCGAGGCTCGATGCTATCGGGATTGAGACGCGCGGCACAGTCGTTCCGCGCAAGTCATGGGATAACTCACAGCTATCCCTCTTGCACTCTGGGTAGTAGGCGGTTTTGTGACCGGATCCAGTGTGGCGGGCAACCATTGGTCACCGAAGCCAAGAAACGCCGAAATCCCTGCACAGCCAAGGTTGTTGCCTCTATCGTCGTTGGCCTATGAAGCTGCGCGCGCCGGTCACCGCGGCGATGGTGATCATCGCCGCGCTCGCGCCCGCGCCGGTCCTGGCCGATCCGGTGCCGGTGGCCGATCCGTCCATCAGCCGAACATCGTTGGTGCGCACCGAGGTTGTTACACCGGGCCGGGAGCGGCTGTATATCGCGTCGGCGGCGATGGGGCGGGTGATCGCCGTCGATGTGTTGCGCGGCAAGGGATCCGGGCCGCATCCGGCGCTGTACCTGTTGGACGGCGTCGACGGTGAACCGGTGTCGGGCTGGCTGAGCAAGGGCGGCGCCGCCGAATTCTTCGCGGACAAACCGGTGGATGTGGTGCTGACCAGCGGCGGCGCCGGCAGCATGTACAGCGACTGGCTACGCCGCGACGCCGCCCTCGGCGTGAACGAATGGGAGACGTTCCTGACCGAGGAGCTGCCGCCGATCGTCGAGTCGTATCTGAATACCAACGGGCGCAGGGCGATTGCCGGGGTGTCGATGGGCGCGCAGGCGGCGGTGATGCTCGCCCAGCGCCATCCTGGACGATACCGCGCGGTGGCCGGGCTCAGCGGCTGCTATTCGACCGCGGATCCACTCGGGCACGCGGTGACGACCATCACCGTCGCCTCGCGCGGCGGTAATGTCGAAAACCTTTGGGGGCCGGTGTCTTCGCCGGAATGGGCGGCGCACGACAGCGTGCTCGGCGCGGCGGCGCTGCGCGGGACCGCGATCTACCTCGCCGCCGCGCCCGGCTCGCCGACCGGCGCGGATCTGGTCGAAGTGGCGAATTCGCCGTCGGTGGCCGACGCGTTGCGGACGGCGGGCGGCGGCGCGGCGCTGGAGGCGGGCGCACGGGCGTGTACCGAGCGGTTCGCGGCGCGGCTGGCGGAACTGGATATTCCGGCGACCGTCGAATATCTGCCGGAGGGGATGCATACCTGGCCGGATTTCAAGGCGGAGCTGCCGAAGGCGTGGCCGGTGCTGGCGGCGGCCTTGGAATGAGCGGGCGCCCGTGGCGTTGACAGGAGTATGACCTCAGCACTGACCTCGGTCCGGTTCTCGATCCTCGATCGGTCGCGGGCGCGGCGCGGGCAGCGGCATCCGGACGCGCTGCGCGAGACGGTGGAATTCGCGCGGCTGGCCGAGCAGTGGGGCTATCACCGGTTCTGGGTATCCGAACATCACAGCGTGCCGGGCGTCGCGGGTTCGGCGCCGACGGTGCTCGCCGCGGCCGTCGCGGCCGCGACCTCGCGGATCCGGATCGGCACCGGCGGGGTGATGTTGCCGAACCATCAGCCGCTGGTGGTCGCCGAGCAGTTCGGGGTGCTGGAATCGCTGTATCCCGGGCGGATCGATATGGGTCTCGGCCGGTCGGTCGGCTTCACCGACGGTGTGCGCCGGGCGCTGGGCCACGGTAAGGACGACGCCGACGATTTCGACGAAAAGCTCACGGCGGTACTGGAATACCTGGCGCGCGGCCGCGACGGCGTGCACGCGTGGCCGGCCGAGGGGCTGCGGGTGCCCGCGTACCTGCTGGCCACCGGATCCGGTGCGGACCGGGCGGCGCGGTTCGGGCTGCCGCTGGTGATCGCGGCGATCGGCGGGGCGGAAGACAAGATGGTCGAATCGATCGAGCGATACCGCGGCGCGTTCCGCCCCACCGAATGGGGTGCGCGCCCGTATGTGATGATCTCCGGCACGGTGCTGATCGCCGACACTACCGAGCAGGCGCGCAGGCTGCTGCTGCCCGAGGCGTGGTCGGCCGCCTACTCCAGGACCAGAGGCGAATTCCCGGCGCTGATCCCGCCCGCCGAAATCGAGGCGATGACGATGACCGAGCGGGAGCGGCGCCTGTTCGACGAGGCGCTGCGCGGGCAGATCCACGGCACCGCCGACGAGGTGGCGGAGTCGTTGGAGCGGTTGGTGATTCGGACCGGAGCCGATGAATTCCTGGTGCACACCAGCACTTACGACCGCGCGGCGCGGCTGGAATCGCATCGCGCGCTCGCGGTGCTGGCCGGGCTGAGCACACCCGCGCTGGCGGCGCGAGGGGGCGCGACCGAGCGGGCGGCGTGACCGAGCGGTCGCGGCGCGCGCGGAAAGCGTTTCAGGACCGGTAGGTTCGGGCGACCAACGCCGAGCGCAGATACCACAGCCCTGACGGCTGGGACGGGTCGAATCCGGTGAGCTGGCCGATCCGCTTGAGCCGGTAGTCGACCGTATTGGTGTGCACGTGCAGCACCCGAGCGGTGCGCTGGCGGTTGAGGTTGTTGCCGATGTGGCGCTGCAGGGTCTCCAGCAGTTCGGGATGTTCGTCGAGCGCGTCGAGCAGTGCGCCGAGGTACTCCCGGCCCGGCCCCGGGCGGGTGAGCTGATATTCGAGCGCGAGCTCGTCGAAGCGGTAAAGCCCTGCGACACACTGCAATCGCTGCACCATGTCGAGCAGTTCGTGTGCCTGGTCGGCGGCGTCCGGGATCTGCGCCGGGGTGGCCTGCACCATGGTCGCGGTGATGCCGACCTGCGCGGCATGCGTGAGCTGGGCGACCAGGGTGTCGAGCGCGTCGTCGTCGGCGTCGTCGGTGGGGATCAGGATGGTGCCGCCGTCGACGCTGAGCAGCGACAGTGCGCGGTCGCCGCAGCGGGTGGCCAGCTCGGCCTGCACCCGGCGGAGTTTGCGCCGGGCGACGACCTTCCCGTCCAGTGCCGGGTTGCGTTCGTCCTGGTGCGGCGGAATGGCAACGGCGAGTACGGCGTACGACTCGGCGATGGCGATACCGCATTCCCTGGCCATGGTCGAGGTGCTGTGCCCGCCGAGCAGGGCGGAGGTGAGCGTATGCACCGCGGTGTGGTGTTCGCCGACCACCGCGCGCAGTTCGCGCACGTAGGCCATGGATACCGCGGAGGTGATCATGTCCAGGATCTCGAGCAGTGTCTTCGCGCCGTCGACGAGGTTGCGGTAGTCGTCCTCCAGCGGCGCGTTGGCCATCACCAGGTCGAGGCCGATCTTGAAACCCTCGTGGATGGAATGGTGGATGGCGTCGATCGGCACGCCCTCGCGCGCCCATTCGGCGGCGGCGTGCTCGACCCGCTTCATCTTGCCCGGTAGATCCTGGCCGTCCAGCATGCTCGCGGCGAACTCCAGGCAGACCCTGGTGACGGCGGTCGCGTCGTCGCTGATCGCATCGCCGGGCAGCGTGCCGCACGGGGCGACATTCGCGACGAAATGCCCGACCATTTGGCGCGAGAGTGCGCGAACGTCCTTGAGCGAGGCGGACATCGGCTTACCGGACAAAGTGAGGCTCGGCCGCGTCGAACTGTCGACTGCCACTGCGACTCCTTCCACCCCCTGCTGACATCCCCCCGGTGCCCTGCTCACCCCGCAGGCTGCTGTCCCCGGTGTAGCTGTGCGGCGCATTCACACTAACTGTCTCGTCAGCGCCAGGGATCGAATCGCGCTGTTCTGTGAAATAGCCACGGATCGGCGCGCCCGTGTTGTGACCGATCACAGGATTCCCGAGCGCGGTGCGCGGCAAAATCTGGAAGCGGATGGGTGGCGTCGGTAGCATCGTGCGCGGCGGCACCGACCGTCAGTGATAGGGGCAGGTGATGAGACCGGCGCTGAAATGCCTTGTCTGGGAACTGGACAATACGCTGTGGGACGGCGCGGTCTGCGATGCCACCAGCGGCGCCCCACGCCCGGCCGCGCTGCGCACCCTGCGCACATTGAGTGAGCGCGGGATCTGGCATGCGGTG
The DNA here is from genome assembly GCF_020361265.1 of Nocardia sp. JCM 34519.1. NCBI lineage: Bacteria > Bacillati > Actinomycetota > Actinomycetes > Mycobacteriales > Nocardiaceae > Nocardia > Nocardia sp. JCM 34519.1. The sequence continues at coordinate 106,059 of NZ_JAIRBR010000015.1, read as the reverse complement.
GCCGGCCGCGGCGAGCGGGATTGGACGTTGGACAAGCTCTACCGGCACGGACTCTACGATATGTTCTCCGTCATCGAAATCGGTTGGGGCCGTAAGTCGGCGGCCATTGTGCGGATCGCGCACCGGCTCGGGCTGAGCCTGGACGGCGTCGGCTTCATCGATGACGAACCGATCGAGCGCGCCGAGGTCGCCCGCGCGCTGCCGCGGGTGCGCTGCTACGCCGCCCGCAATGCCGATGTGCTGCCCGCGCTTCCGGACTTCCGGCCGATGCTGCGCCGCGGCCCGGACCCGACGCCGCCCCTCGGTTTCGCGCGCGTCCCGGCGATCTAGGGGAGTAACACCGGCGTGCTGGAATCCGTTCCGGCGGGCCGGAATCCGTCGCCGGGCCGGTCCAGCATGGCGATATCGGTGTCGCGCAAGCGCTTCGGATCGGCGATCACCTCGTAGGCGGCGATCCTGTTGTCGCGCACCGTCACCCGGAGCGCGAACAGCAGACGCCCGTGCGGCGCCACCACGATGCCCACCGCGCCGTCGACCAGCGCCAGCGCCGCGAAACCCGAACGACGCCGCAGCACAACGGTTTCCTCGGCCACCCGGGCCGCTCCGCGCACGGTAACGGCCATACCGGCGGGCAGCGCCGCCGGATCGGCGGTGCGCACCACGTCGGGCGCCAGCACCGCGAGCAGTTCGCCGAGGTCGCCGCCGCGCGCCGCGGCCAGGAATGCGGCGACCACCCTTTGCTGTTCGGCCAGATCGACAGCGGCGGGCCGGGATTCGCCGTGCACCCGGTGCCGGGCCCGGCTGGCCAGCTTCTTGGTGGTCGCGGCGCTGCGGTTCAGGATCGGCGCGATCCGGTCGAACGGCAGCGCGAACATATCGTGCAGCACGAAGGCGACCCGCTCCTCGGGGCCGAGCCGGTCCAGCACCACCAGCAGCGCGCGGCCGACCGAATCGATAAGCAGCACTTCGTGTTCCGGATCCTGATCGGCGGTGGCGCCGAGTGCGGCCAGGTCGGCCGTCGGATCCTCCGGATGCGCGGTGCGGGCGCGCAGGATGTCCAGACAGATCCGGGAGATCACTGTGGTGAGCCAGCCCTCGAGGTTTTCCACCTCGGCGATATCGGTGCGCGAGAGCCGCAGCCACGCCTCCTGCACCGCGTCCTCGGTGTCGTCGGCGGTGCCGAGCAGGCGGTATGCGACGGCGCGCAGCCGACCGCGCTGGGCGTCGAAACGTCGCGCCAGCAGGTCCTGTGCTCGCACCGGTCACCTTTCCGTGCTCGCGCTCGTCAGCACTGTCGAGGGATCGGGGTGATCCCTGGCCGCGATCATTTCACGATCGCGGATCGGGCGGTTCGAATGGTGAGAAAGGACAAATTCCATGGAAACCGGCTATGTGGTGCTGTCTGTTTCGACCGCGGCCATGGTGTTGGTAGCGGCGTGGATCGATGTGGGACGCGCGGAGTGGGTGCGCGGCAATATGGCCGCGTACGGCGTGCCGGAGTGGGCGCTCACCGCACTGTGCGTGATCAAGGCGGTCGGCGGCATCGGGTTGCTCGCCGGGGTCTGGTATCCGCCGCTCGGCCTCGCGGCGGCGCTCGGGTTGGCGGTGTACTTCCTCGGCGCGGTGGTCGTCGTCGCGCGCGCCCGCTGGTACCGGCACCTGCGCTATCCGGTGCCGTTCCTGCTGCTGGCCGCCGTGACAATGGGTTTCGCCGTGGCCGTGATCTAATGCTCAGCCACTTCGCTGATTATTCATTGACAAACATTCAGCTGAGTGGCTTAATATAAGTATGCGAGAGGAAGACCGCTCGGATATCTACACGGCGGTCTTCGGCGCGCTGGCTCACCCGGCCCGGCGGCGGGTGCTGCTCACGATCTACTTCAACGGCGGATCGATGACGGCGGGCGAGATCGCCGCCGTATTCACCCACGCCTGGCAGACCACGAGCAGGCATCTGCGGGTGTTGGAGGAGGCCGGGTTGGTCGGCACCGAACGCCAAGGCCGCCAACGCGTTTACCGGCTGGAGCGCAAACGTTTGAACCTCGCGGCCGAATGGCTCGCCCACTTCGCCGACGAATCGGGACCGCAGAAAGGTGGCTGATATGCCGAATTCCGAAGATATTCCACGGCTGTTCCGGATCGCCGTCGAGGTGGGCGATCTCGACACGGCGATCACGTTCTACAGCAGGCTGTTCGGGGTCGAGGGACGCGGACAGGCCGGGGCCAGGGCATATTTCGACTGCGGGCCGGTCACTTTGTCGGTGCAGCAGCTGGATTCGCCGCATCCGGCCGCCAAGGCGCTGTATTTCACGGTGCGGGAGCTGGAACCCGTGTACCGGCGCGCGCGGGAACTCGGTTGCTGCTCGACCGAACTGGTACATGACGCGCCCGCGGGGGAGATGGTGGTGCGGCCGTGGGGCGAACGCTCCTTCTACGCCGACGACCCGTGGGGCAATCCGCTGTGCTTCGTCGAGGAGGGCACCGTGTACGCCGGATGAGCCGCGGTCAGTGCGGTTGGGCGGATTGCAGGGTGATGGGCAGCTTCGGATGGCCGTCACCCGGTCCGTTGACATCGTCGGTGCCTGCCGCGGCGACCTTGTCGACGGTGGCCAGGCCGGCGGCGTCGACCGTGCCGAAGATGGTGTAGCTCGGCGGCAGCAGGGAATCGCCGTAGACGATGAAGAATTGGGAACCGTTGGTATTCGGCCCGGCATTGGCCATGGCCAGTTTTCCGCGCTGATAGGTCACCGGCATCTTGGTGTCGGCGCCGGTCACCGGATACTCGTCGGCGAATTGATAACCGGGGCCGCCGGTTCCATTGCGCGACGGGTCGCCGCACTGCAGCACCCGCAGCTCGCCGGTGGTGAGCCGATGGCAGCTCGTGCCGTCGTAGAAACCGGACCTGGCCAGGTGCACGAAACTGTTGACGGTGCACGGCGCTGCGCCCGCGTCGAGCGTCAGGCCGATCGGGCCCTGGTTCGTGGTGACGTCGATTCGCACGGTGCCGGAAGGGATGTGGTCGGTCGGCGGCGCGGCGACGGGTTTGCTCGCCGGGCCGGGTCCGCTCGGATATGTGCAATTCACCGGTCCCGTAACGGGTTTCGGGCTCGGCGGCGGCGCGACGATCGGCGTTGCGGTGTCGGCCGAGGTGGCGGTGGCCTCGGCGGCGCCGGAATCCGATCCGGATCGGTAGAGCAGATAGCCGCCGCCGATCAGCAGCACCAGGCAGACGACGACGATCGGCACGCCGATCAGCAGCCACTTCGGCGGTCCGGCCGGTGGGCGATAAGGCATTTGGGAGTGCAGCGCCCCGGTCGCCGCCGCGGCCAGTTCGCCCGCGCTGCCGAAGCCGCCCCCGAGCGCCCGCCCGACAACCGCGTCGAGCGCGGGCGGCACATTCGGGTTCAGCCGACTGGGCGGTGCCGAAAGCCCTTGTGCCGCTGCCGGTCCCAAAAGCAGCTCGGCGAGGGTGCGGCCGAGGGCGGCCACATCGGCGCGCGGATCGCCCGGCACACCCGCGAGGCCGAGCAGCTCGACGGATCTATCCGGGTGAATGAGCAGGGCGGCGGGCGTCACCGTGCCGTGCACCACGCCCGCCCGGTGCGCGGCTTCGAGACGTTCGGCCGCGCGGGCGATGATTTCGACCGCGTCGGACGCGGCCAGCCCCGACGGGTGCCGGGCCAGCAGCTCCGCTGCGGTGATATCCGGTGGCAGTGTCATCCAACCTCCCTCGTTCGTGGGAGGTTATACCGTCACGATCCGCCGAGGATGAACCTGGCCGCCTGCTCGCCGACGAAGACGCTCGGCGCATGGGTGTGGCCCCGGATGAGCAGCGGCATCACCGAGGCGTCGGCGACCCGCAGCCCCCGCACACCGCGCACTTCGAGATGCGGTGTCACCACGCTGGCGTCGTCGGTGCCCATCCGGCAGGTGCCGACCGGGTGGTAGAGGGTGTGTGAATAACCGTTCAAGGTCAGCTCGAGCGTGGCCTCCATATCGCTGGGGGCCTGCGGCGGATAGATCAGCGGTCCGAGCGCCGAGCGCAGCGGTTCGGTGGCCGCGAGTTCCGCGCACACCCGCAACCCGGCCATGATGGCGGCGCGGTCGGCGCCCGCGGTGTCGGATAGGTAGCGCGGATCGATCACCGGTTTGGCGGCCGGATCGGCGGAGGCCAGTGCGATGCGGCCGCGGCTGTACGGGCGCAGCAGTACGGCGGCCAGGATGACGCCGTGCTCGGTGGGATCGAGCAGGCCCTCGTAGTAGAAGGGCGCCGGCGCGAAGATCAGCTCCAGATCGGGTAGTTCCAGATCGCCTCGGCTGCGCACGAATCCGTATGCCTCGCCGACATTCGAGGTGAGCATGCCGCGGTGGCGGATCAGATAAGCCAGCAGCTGCCGCGGTTTCTCGGCCGCGTAGAGCGAATCGCCCGGCACGCCGTATCCGATGCCGGACACCAGGTGATCCTGCAGATTGCTGCCCACCTCCGGCGCGTGCACCAGCGCGCGAATTCCGTGGCGCGCCAACTCGTCCCGGTCGCCGATGCCCGAAAGCATCAGCAGCTGTGGGCTGTTGATCGCGCCGCCGCACAGCAGCACCTCGCGGTGCGCGGTGACGGTGTGCGTGGCGCCGCCTTGCCGATATTCGACGCCGACCGCGCGAGTTCCGTCGAACAGCACCCTGGTGGCCAGCGCCTCGGCTTGCACGAACAGGTTCGGGCGGCTCAGCGCCGGCCGCAGGTAGGCGTCGGCGGCGCTCCAGCGGCGGCCGCCGCGCTGGGTCACCATGGTTTGGCAAAACCCTTCCGGCAGCGGCCGATTCGGCGGTTCGATCGGATATCCGGCCGCCTCCGCCGCGGCCAGGTAGGCGGCGGTGATGCCGCGCGGACTGCGCTGATGCGAGACGTGCAGCGGGCCGGTGGTGCCCTCGTCGGGGAATTGCGCGCCCTCCACCTGCTCGATGCGACGGAACTGGTCCACGGCGGCGGCGAAACCCCACTCCTCGCCGGCCAGCAGCGCCCATTCGTCGTAGTCGGCGCGGAAGCCGCGAACCCACATCATCGCGTTCATCGAGGAGGATCCGCCGAACATCTTGCCGCGCGGCCAGTAGATCTCCCGGTTCTTCAGCTCCGGTTGCGGCGTGGTCAGATAGTCCCAATCCACCTCGCTGCGAAACAGTTTCGCGAACGCGGCCGGGATATGCGCGAATTTGTTCTTATCGGGCGGTCCGGCCTCCAGCAGCGCCACCGTCGTCGCGGTGTCCGCGCTGAGCCGATTGGCGAGCACCGCGCCCGCCGATCCGGAGCCGACGATCACATAGTCCGCGCTGGCCGCACCCGTCTGCACTGTTCCGACTCCGATCTGTGCCCGTAGGGCCAAGATACGAGCTATCACCGGCCGCCGGTCGTTTTTCCGCCATTCCGGTGTAATTACCGATCGCCTCGAACGCCGCGCAGACCCTAGACTTTCGCTGTGCACGCCGCGTTCGCGCCCGGTCCGGTGGAACCGGGCAGGCATCCTCAGTTCGAATTCACCACCGCGCCAACAGGTTTGCTGGCAGACCGGGTCAATGGAACATTGCTGCTCGGCGCGGCGCTGCTCGCGGTGCTCGGCTCGTTCCTGCCACTCTCGGCCGATGGCGATCGGCGGTACAACGCCTGGTCCTATGCCGAGGGCGCGGGATATACCCAATTTCTAGGCGTTCCACTGATTACCGCGGCGGCGGTCGCGCTGGTCATCGCCACGCTGCTGCTCGCCGGTGCGGGCACCGGGCACGTGCTGGTGCGTGCATTCGGATTGTTCGCGCCGTTCGCGCTTGCCACCGCGACCACCGGCGTCCTGCTCGCCACCTTGTACGTGCGGCACGGCGGCTTCGCGGGCGGCTTCGCCGCCGTGGCCGTCGCGACGCTGATCGCCTTCGGCGCGGGTGCGGCGGGTGCGTTCGCGATCGCGGCGGGCCATCGACTGCCGCAACGCCGTATGCCCGTGCCGTTCCCGGCCGCGCAGCTGCCGCCGCCGTTCCCGCCGCCCTTTCCCGGTCATCAATTGTTAGATGTCCCAACGGCTTTGCCGGAGTCGCACGGGCCGTCCTTGTTCAGTCAGCCCATCGCGGTCGCGCCGCCCGGGCACGAGGCGCCGCCCGCCGCCGGATCCACCCCGCCATGGAACCAGGGCGCCAAGACGGCCTTCCCGCCGCATAAACTGGACGCCGAGGCCGGACTCGCCGAGCCGCCGCAGCGGCCCGAGTCGTCGCCCGATCGGCCGTTCGCGGAACCGGAACAGTGACCGGTACCGGAAGTCCGGAGGGCGCTCGCGAAAACGTCTGACCAGCTTCGGTTGCTGGCGCTCCGGCAAGGACCCTATATTCGACGGCGTTATGACGCGTGCAGGCGATTGGCCACAGGCCCCGACCCGTCGTCGCCATGCGCGCCCGCCGCGTAGGCGACGCTCCGCACCGTGGTGGCGCACGACCGGTCGAGTGCTATCCGGATTCCTGTCCTTGACCGTGCTCGTGGGTACCGGGGCGGCATGGGAGAGCTACCAGGTGGTGGTCTCCGGCGTCACTACATCGGGTGCGCTCGCCGACGGCCCCAAGTCCAACGGCAAGGACCAGAACATCCTGATCATGGGACTGGACAGTCGCCTTGATCAGCAGGGTAAGCCGTTGCCCAAGGAGATCTACGACGCGCTGCACGCGGGTGATGAGGACAACGGGTTCTACAACTCGAACGTGCTGATCCTGCTGCACATACCCGGCGACGGATCGAAGGCGACGGCCATTTCGATCCCGCGCGACGACTGGGTCCAGGTCGCCGATCAGGCCTGCCAGTACGCGCCGTGCAAGGCCAAGATCAAGGAGGCGTACAGCCTCGCCTACGCGATCGAGAAGAACAAGCTCGAGGTCAAGGGCGTCAAGGACGAACTCGACCTGGAACAGCGCTCGCGGGAGGCGGGCCGCAAGGCCGAGATCGCCACCGTGCGCAACTTCCTCGGCGGGGTGCCGATCGACCACTTCGTCGAGGTGACCCTGGTGTCGTTCTTCCAGATCGCGCAGGTGGTGCAGCCGATAACGGTGTGCCTCAACGAGAACACCTCCGACGACTTCTCCGGCGCGGATTTCAAGAAGGGCACCCAGGACATCGACGCCTCGCAGGCGATGGCCTTCGTGCGTCAGCGCCGCGACCCGGACGAATCACTGAATTTCACCGACCTCGACCGCACCCGGCGGCAGCAGGCGTTCATCGTCTCGCTGATCCGCAAGTTGCAGCAGAGCGGCACCGTCGCCAATCCCGGCCGGCTCAAGGGCCTGCTCGACGTGGCGAAGCAGAATATCGCCATCGACGACCAGCTGGATCTGGCCTCGTTCGTGCAGCGCGCTTCGTCGCTGTCCTCCGGCGGGATGACGCTGTTCACCTTGCCGGTCAAGGATTTCGGGCAGAACAACGAGGGCCAGGACATCAATATCGTCGATGTCAACGAGATTCGCGGCATCGTGAAGAATCTGCTCGCGCCGCCGAAGAACGGTGATCCGGCCGCACCGCCGCCGACATCGGCGGTGCCGACCTCGACGACCATCCCCGCGGCGAACGGCGTCACCCTCGATATCGTCAACAGCACCGGGCAGTCCGGGCTGGCCAAGCGGTTGCAGCAGCAGTTCACCACGGTCGGATTCGGCAAGGGCGAGCTGATCACCGGCGCGGTGCTCACCACGACGACGGTTACCTACGGCAAGGGCGCGGATGCGGCGGCGCAGGCGCTGGCCAACCAGCTCGGCCTGACGGCGTCGAAATCGACCGCGGTGGACCCGAATACGGTGCGGCTCACCGTCGGCACCGATTCGTCGACGATCGGTGCGCTCGCCGCCGCGTCGACGACCGACGATCAGTCGGGTGATTCGACCACGACGCCGACGCCGACCACCACCATCCCGCCGGTCTCGGCCACCGCGACCGGTGCGAAAGCGCCGCAGCCGACCGATCTTTCGACGATGGACGGCAGCAATGGCATTCCCTGCGTGAAGTAGCTACGCCTTATCAGCGGACGGCGTCGAGTGCGGTGGTCCAGTCGGCGGCGATCGCGTCCTGTGCCTTGGCGAGCGGTACCGTGCCCGCGCAAACGAGTTGGTGCAGTTTGGATTCCACCGCGTCCTTGGGGTTGGGGGAGCGGCCCGGCTCCACCCACAGGTTGCGCGGATCGTTGGGGTCGCCGCCGAGTTCCAGTGAGACCAGGTGATCGTATTCGCTGTCGGCGAGGGATCCGGTGTAGCCGTACGATTTCGCGTTCGCGCGCTTCTCGGCGTCGGTGATCCGGGCGGGCGGCCGGATGGACTTGGTGTAACCGGACTGGCAGATGGTGGTCGCCAAAGTGTCCTGGGTGACACGGGGATTGAGCGCGCCGGGCGTGCACACCGGATCGGGGAGCGTGGCGCCGTTCGCGGCGGTGCCGTAGTGACAGCCGGTGGGCTGCGGTTCGACCCGGTACGTGCCCTGCGGTCCCGGTCCGACCGGAACCGCCTGCGCCACCGCGGTTCCCAGGAAAAGCGTTGCCGTGACACCCATTCCGACCAGCACCCTGCGCATGCGCCGAGATTAACCATTACGAGCGGAAACAGGAACGTTTCGTAGGCAGAATTCACCCGTTCGTACCCGGCCCGCCGCCGTTGCGTTGATAGACAACGCAAATGAGCCCAGGTCGACGAACTGACCTGCGGTGGATGCCGAATCGCGCGGTCCGCCAGCCCATCCGCGATTCGCCGCGCGGTGACAGTCGATAGCACAAAGCCCTCGGCGACTGTGGATCGCCGAGGGCAAGTGGTGTCATCGACAGCGCGGCGGGCGCTATCACTTCGAGCTCATTGGTGTGGCGCTCGCCCGATGCCGCCGCTCGCGACGGTTCGAAACTCGCGGTAGCGCAGGTCTGTTCGACGATTCAGCGCGCCGCTCGGGCCGCGAGCGCGGCGGCGACCAGCACCGTCACCCCTTCGGCGATGGCGGTTGCGCCGAGCGCATGTGCCGCCGAGAGCGTACTGCCGCCCGCCAACCCGAGGAATATCGTTCCGAAGCAGGCGATCCCAACCACGATGCCGAGTTGCACGTTGGTGACCAGGATTCCGCTGGCGTCGGCGGCCAATTCCACCGGCACCTTGGCCAGGGTCCTGGTCATCAGCGGGCTGAACGCCAGCCCGAAACCGATTCCCATGACACCGAATACGACCAGCGCGAACGCCCCCACATCGCGGCCGTCGCGCAGTATCGCGCCCAGCACCACCATCGATGCCGAAGCGATCACCAGTCCGAGCGGGATCATCGGCGCGTGCAGCCGGGCCGGGATGCGCTCCCAATTCAGGCTGGTGATCGCGAAGGACACACCCATCGGGATGCACACCAGCCCGGCGTGCAGCGCCGTGTAGCCGAGGGTGCCTTGGAGATGGATCGCGAAGACGAACAGCCAACCGCCGAAGGTGGCCATCATCACGAAAAGCGTTGCCGCGGTGAGCACCAGACCCGGCGCGCGCAGCACCCGCTCGGCGAACAGCGGCAAACCGCCGCGCCGGTGCACCACCTGTTCGATCCGCGCGAATGCCGCGATGCCGAAAACGCTCGCGCCGAGCGCGATCCAGGACCACAGTGGCCAGTCCTGTTCGCGTCCCAGCACGAGCGGCAGCACGAACAGCAGTACCGACGCGGTGAGCACGGCCAGCCCGGCGAGGTCGAGCTTGCGTTCGAGACGTGCGGTGGCCCTTGGCAGTACGCGCGGCGCGACAATCAGCAGGAGCAGGCCGATCGGCACGTTCACCAGGAACACCCCGCGCCAGCTGCTGCCGAACAGGTCGGCGTCGACGATGAGCCCGCCGAGCACCTGCCCGATCACCATGCCGCTGGAGGTGATCGCGGCGTAGGCGCTCAACGCCTTCGCCCTGGCGTTGCCGGTGAAGGTGCGCTGGATCAACGTCATCACCTGCGGCACGAGGGCCGCCGCCCCGATACCTTGCGCGAACCGGAATACGATCAAAGCGGTTTGGTTCCAGGCCAATCCGCAGAGCAGGGAGGCGGCGGTGAAGACGACGAGTCCGGCGACGAAGGTCCGTCGCTGGGTGAACCGGTCGCCCAGCCGCGCACCGGTGACGAGAAGTACGGCGTAGGCGATCACATATCCGGCGACGATCAGCTGCAGCGCCGATCCGGTGGTGTGCAGCGAGGTGCGAATGGACGGAATCGCGACGTTGACGATGGAGGCGTCCAGGACCGACATGAATTGTCCGGACAGGATTACCGCCAGCAGGAGCAGGGTGCGCCGGGCACCCGGAACGGCAGGCGCCGCAACGGTTGTCGTAACCGTCGAGGGATTCGGCGACAAGATCTTGGACATGCGAACAAGCGTGCGACGGATCCGGCACGGGTAACAGGAGCCCCTTGATACTGGTACCGGCGGCACCCGGATATCGGCCGCCCCGTAAAGAACTCGTAAGCGCACCGCCTAAAGTGGTTGGCGCGGCCCACCTTCGGTGCCGCTGTCGATCAGGCGGTCCGGCCGCCCCGAGGAAGGGATATCCGCGGTGACGGTCCCGCTGCGCGACAACAACGGTGCGCGAGTCGATTTCGTGACGATGGGGCTGGGCTGGGATCCGGTGCGGCCCGGGCGCTGGTTCACCGCGAAACGCGCCGATATCGATCTGAACGCGGCGGCCCTGCTGTTCGACGGTGAACAGCTCGCCGATGTGGTCTATCACGAGAAGCTGACCTCCGACGACGGCGCGATCCGGCATCAGGGCGACAGCGTCACCGGCGAGGGCGATGGCGACGACGAGGTCATCGCGGTCGATCTCACCCGGGTCGATCCGCGCATCACCGCGATCATGTTCCTGGTCACCTGCTATACCGGGCAGACCTTCGCCGAAATAGATAATGCGTTCTGCCGTTTGGTCGACGGCGGCTCCGGCGCCGAATTGGCCCGCTACGACCTGCCCGCCGATCATCACACCGGTCTGATCATGGGCGTTGTCGCCAGGACCGGAGATGGCTGGGAGTTCCGCGGCGTCGATGAGGGAATCGCGGCCCGGCATCCGGTGGACGCGGTACCGCTGGTCGGTCGGTTTCTGCGTTGAAAGGCTGGTGCCCGCCCGGCGCAAGGCCGGGCGGGCACACTTCCCCGTGCCCCACCGCACGCCGCCACGTCGGTAAGGCACGCCAAGCGTACCCGCAGACATCGATTCGGTTGCGGTATCGCGCGTCTCGGCGCGTCACCCCAGGACACGGGGTGCATGACAAGAATCAGCCGTGGCGCGGCGGCGCCGTGCGGGGTGAACTACGGAGGGGACAGGTATTCGTCGCTACCGGTAACAGGGTGGTTCGGATACTGGTACCGACGGCACCTGGATCGGCTATCGGGATTCGGAGAAGATCGAGTTCATGACGAATGTGGTCGACGCGCGGGCGATCCGCAAGGCGCGGCGCGGTGAGTTGGGCGCCTTCCTGAAGTCGCGACGGGCGCGGATCACCCCGGAGGATGTCGGGTTGCCGCCGGGACCGCGGCGGCGCACGCCGGGACTGCGGCGTGAGGAGGTCGCGCAGCTGTCCGGCATCGGCGTCACCTGGTACACCTGGCTGGAACAGGGCCGCGAGATCAATGTCAGCGTGCAGGTGCTGGAGGCGATCGCGCGCACGCTGAGCCTGGACACCGCCGAACGCGCGCATATCTATCGGCTCGCCGACGTGCCGACGGTCCCGACGGCGCCCGCGAACGATCCGCTGCCCGACGAGATCCAGGTCATCCTGGACCATTTGGCGCCGCTGCCCGCCGCCGTGCTCAGCTCACGCTACGACGTGCTCGCGCACAACGAACCCTATGCCGCGCTGTGCCCGGGCTTCCTCGGCGCCGAACGCAATCTGGCACGGCATGTCTTCCTGACCCCGCAGTGCTGCAACAGCTACATCCAGGAGTGGGACGACCTGCGCCGCATGGTCGCCCAGCTGCGCGGTGCGTACGCGAAGAATCTGGACGACCCGGGCTGGCGGCAGTTCATCGACGAATTGGTCGCGCGCAGCGCGGATTTCGCGGCGCTGTGGGCGCGCAACGATGTCGCGGTACCCGCCAACCGGATCAAGCAGATCCGCCATCTCGCGGTCGGCCGCCTGGAGATGATGGTCACCAGCATGAGCCTGCCCGCCGTGGCGGGCGCCTGGGTGCGGATATACACCCCGAGCGATGACGCGCAGGCGGCAAAATTACAGCTACTGCTGGATATGCCGGAGGCGGAGCGGACCCGGCCGTGGCTCGAACACCGCGAACGCGCGCACGGCGCGGCCCGGACCGCCACGGCGGTGTGATCAGGCCGGGGTCTGTTCGCCGCGGATCTCGACGATCGGCAATACCAGCGCCGCGGGCGAATTCGCGGGCACCACGGGGTGTTTCGGCGCGACCGCGGCGATCCGCCGGTAGCCCGCCGACTGCTCGGGCCTGGTGTCCTGTTCGCCCTTGTTCGGCCAGTAGGCGGCGGCGCGCTCGGCCTGCGCGGTGATGGTGAGCGACGGGTTGACGCCGAGATTCGCCGAGACCGCCGCGCCGTCGACGACGCTCAGCGTCGGATAACCGTAAACCCGGTGGTAGCCGTCGATCACGCCGTGTTCGGCATCCGCGCCGATGGCGGCGCCGCCGAGGAAGTGCGCGGTGAGCGGGATATTGAAGATTTCGCCCCAGCTGCCGCCCGCGATGCCGCCGATATCATCGGCGACCCGTCTGGTCACCTCGTTGCCGACCGGGATCCAGGTCGGATTCGGTTCGCCGTGGCCCTGTTTCGAGGTGAGCTTGCGGCCGAACAGCCCGCGCTTGGTGAAGGTGGTTATCGAATTGTCCAGGTGCTGCATGACGAGGCAGATGATGGTGCGCTCGCTCCAGTTCTTGGTGCTCAGGAAGCTGACCAGCTGGACGGGATGCCGCAGCACCAGCCCGAGGAAGCGCAGCCAGCGGGGGATGCGGCCGCCGCCGTCCACCATCAGGGTCTGTAGTAGCCCCATCGAATTCGAACCCTTGCCGTAGCGGACCGGTTCGATGTGGGTGTCGGGAGTCGGGTGGATCGAGGAGGTGATCGCGACGCCCTGGGTGAAATCGACACCGGGCTGCACCGTCTTGGTGGCCGCGCCGACGATCGATTCGGAGTTGGTCCGGGTGAGCATGCCGAGCCGCTCGGACAGGTCGGGCAGAATTCCCTTGTCCCGCATGGCGAACAGCAGCTGCTGGGTGCCCCGGGTGCCTGCCGCGAGCACCACGTGCGCGGCGGTGTAGGTGGCGGGCCGCTTGCGCACCCACGCGCCGGTGCGTTCGGTGGCGACATCCCAGGTGCCGTCGGGCAGCGGGCGCACCGCGGTCACCGTCGTCATCGGAATGACCTGTGCCCCGGCCTTTTCCGCGAGATACAGATAGTTCTTGACCAGTGTGTTCTTCGCACCGTACTTGCAGCCGACCATGCAGTCGCCGCATTCGACGCAGCCGGTGCGGTCGGGCCCGACGCCGCCGAAATACGGATCGGGCACGGTCCGGCCCGGTTCGCCGAAGAACACGCCCACCGGGGTCTGCACGAATGTGTCGCCGACGCCCATATCGTCGGCGATTCGCTTGAACACCTCATCCGCCGGCGTCATGTGCGGGTTGCGCACCACACCCAGCATCCGTTGCGCCCGTTCGTAATACGGCGTGAGCTCGGCGCGCCAGTCGGTGATGTCGCGCCACTGCGGATCGCGGAAGAACGGCTCCGGCGGTACGTACAGGGTGTTCGCGTAGTTGAGCGAACCGCCGCCGACGCCCGCACCGCCCAGGATCAGCACGTCGCGCAGCAGGTGGATGCGCTGGATCCCGAAGCAGCCGAGTTTGGGCGCCCACAGGAAGTTCCGCAGATCCCAGCTGGTCTTGGGCAGTTCGTCGTCGGCGAAGCGGCGCCCGGCCTCGAGCACGCCGACCTTGTAGCCCTTCTCCACCAGCCGCAGCGCGCTCACGCTGCCGCCGAATCCGGATCCGACGATCAAGACGTCGAAATCGGTCGCCCGCTGGTCCATCTGGAAACTCCTCGATCTGTCGCCGGTGACCGGAATAACACTACTCCCGAGTAGGTTGGCTGGACGGCGTCGGGACTCTTCGAGAGCGACGCTCTCGTTTGTTGACATTGCTCTCCGAAATGCGCACCCTTGGGTCATGCCGACGACGCCACGCGCCCGCGCCCGAGCACAGACCATGACCGATATCGTCCGTATCGGCCGGGAACACCTGGCCGTGCACGGCGCCGCCGCGCTGTCGCTGCGCGCCGTCGCTCGCGACCTCGGCGTCGTCTCCTCGGCGGTGTACCGGTACGTGCGCAGCCGCGACGAACTACTCACCCTACTGGTGGTGGACGGGTACAACGCGCTGGGCGATGCGGTGGACGCGGCCGTCGCCACCGCCGGGACCGACCCGATCGAACGCTTCCGGGTGGTCGGCCGCGCGGTCCGGGCCTGGGCGCTGGCCGAACCCGCCCGCTACGGACTGCTTTTCGGCACTCCGGTGCCCGGCTACGACGCGCCCGCCGAACAGACCACCACGCCGGGTGTCCGCGTGATCGTCACCATCATCGGCTCGATCGACGAGGCATACCGCGCCGGTCTGCTCATCCAACCGAAGAATCCGGCACCCGTATCCTCGGCTCTCGCGCAGAACTTCGCCGCGATCCGAACGGAATTCGGCATCGACATCCCCGATTGGCTTGTGGCGCGCACGATTTCGGTATGGTCCGGTCTGTTCGGCGCGGTGAGCGCCGATGTCTTCGACATGTACGGCCAGGACACCTTCGTCGATCGGGCCGAAATCTTCGAACTACAGCTGGAGGCGCTGCTCGCGACGCTGGGCTACCAGGGCTGAGCACCGGCGGCGTGGTTCACGGGTGGACCACCGCGAAGAAGCGCCAGATGGTTTCGGTGGCGTCGAACTGATGGCTGACCGGCCCGATCAGCGCCGCGGGCAGATACTGCTGGCCGCCGGGCCAGGTATGGCCGCCCCCCGTCACCGAATACAGCACCACCGAGGTGCCGCCCGCACAGGCGGCGGTAAAGGTCGTGACGGATGTTCCGTCATCGGTGCGTGGCGGTAGGTCGGCCGTATCCGGTTGTCCGCAGTCATTTTTCGAGCGCCATAACTGCTGTGTTGCGTCGGCGGACAATACCGGACTCTTGCCGGAGCCACCGAGATTGCCCGACGTCACGCGGACGACACCGCCCTGATAGGGCACCACCGGATCGGCGGTGCCGTGGATCTCCAGGACCGGAAGTGGGTGCGCCGGTGCGCAATCCGGCGCGTCGGCGGCGGGCAGCGTTCCGGCGACCGGAGCGATGGCCGCCAGCTTCGCCGACAAGCGGCAGCCCAGATCCTCGGTGAACATGGCGCCATTGGACATTCCGGTGGCGAAAACCCTTGTGGGATCGACATTCTCGTCGGCGACGAGGCGATCTATCAGCGACGAGACGAATCCGATGTCGTCGACGCCGAGCGCACCGGCCCTGGTGTCGGCACCGCGACCATCGTTCCAGGATTTGTCGATGCCTTCGGGGTAGACCGCGAGGAAACCGGAATCGTCGGCGAGCCGGTCGAATCCGCTCCGATCCGCCATGTATCGGGCCGTCCCACCGCCACCGTGGAAGACCAGTACCGCCGGGATCCGCCCCGGACGTGGCGCCGCGGGCCGGTGGATCAGGTAATGGCGTTGCGTACCGCCGACATTCAGGTCCAGCGTGGGATCGCCGGACGTCCGCGCGGCGGACCGCCCACACGCGACGGTGCAGGCTATGGCCGCGCAAAGTGCAACGGTAACCAGGGTTCTCGGCACGAAATTATCGTATGGCCGGGGCCCGGCGGCGCCGCTGAAGGAATTCTGAAGAAACTACTGGGGCACCGTCACCGGATCGGTGCAGCTGCCGAGCGGGTTCACCAACGAGCAGGCCACCGGTGCGCGAGTGGGTCGGTAGTCGGCCGGAACGCCGCCGGAGTGGGTGATCTCGGTGTACGCGGGCACCGCATCGGTCGGCCTGCGGGTGAGGGTGGGGTCGGTCAGCACGTCGACCGTGTAGAGGCCGAATCGCGGTGTGTAGGAGCCCCATTCGTAGTTGTCGGTGAGGCTCCAGTAGTTGTAGCCGATGACGTTCATACCGTCGGCCTTGGCGCGCTGCAGCCAGTAGACGGTGTCGCGCAGATTGTCGCCGCGACGGTAGCCGTCGGCGCGGGGTTTGCCGTTCTCGGTCGGCATGCCGTTCTCCACGATGTACAGCGGCTTGCCGGGGAACTTGCGTGAATAGTGTTCCAGCGCATAGTAGATGCCCTCCGGCTGGAGCGGGTTGTTCCACAGCTTCGCTGCACCGATGGTGCTGGCGATGCTGCTGACGAGGGTGTCGGGGGAGAGGCCGTAGTAGTAATCGATGCCGATGTAGTCGAGTTTCGCGGCGATCTTGTCGACCAGGGACCCGGATACGACGTCCTCGGCGCCGCCGGGAGTATAGGCGACGTTGCTCGTCACCAGCGCGCCCGGCTGTTTCGCGTGGATATAGTCGTAGATCGCGTTGTGCGCCTGGGCGATTCGCTCATGCATGGCGAGTGTCGCGGTGAGCGGCAGCCGTTGGCCGCGTACCTCGTTGACCACGTACAAGATCGGCTCGTTGAAGGTGACCCAGAGCGGATCCGCCGCAGCGAATCGGTCCACGACGGTACGGGCGTTGGCCAGCCAGTCCTGCACGATATCCGGGTTGTTCCAGCCGCCGCGGTCGACCTCCCAGCCCGGGTACACCCAGTGGTCGATGGTGAGCATCGGGCGCATACCGGCGGCCTTGATGGCTCCGATCACTTTGTCGTAGAAGCGAAGTCCGTCTTCATCCCAAGCGCCGGGCCGCGGTTGAATCCGTGCCCACTCGATGCCGATGCGATAGACCTTGACGCCCAGCTGCTTCGCGAGCTGGATATCGGACTCGTACCGATTGTAGAAGTCGACCGAATTCCGGTAGGGGTCATCGGTTTTGCCTTCAGCGGCATACCGCGACCAGTTGCTGTCGGGAGCGTTGCCCTCCGATTGATAGCCGGAAGCCGCAACGCCCCAGAGGAAATCGCTGCCCAGCGGCACGACCCGGTCGGGCGCCGCGGGTCGGGCCGCGGCCGGACCCGCGCCGACGATCAGTGCCGCAGCGGTGGCGAGGGTGGCGAGGATTTGGCGGCGGCTGGGCGATCGCATCGAACTCCTGTTCCGAGGACTATCGGCGGTGGTGGACCTTCGGCGCACGTCGCGCGCCGAATCGGAGCGGTGCCACGCGACACAGGTTAACTGGCCGGGTGTCCGATTCTCGTCGTTGGAGTGGATTGCAGACGGGGTTGCAGTCGGGTGGGGCGGGATGGGGAAACGGCAGTTCTCGCCGGACGCGGCGTGGGTACCGGGTCGGCCGGGGAGTGTGCTGGACCGATTGCGAGCGAGCCAACGGTCGGGGAGGGCTTCGTGGGACGGAAGTGTTTGTGCGGTAGGAGAGTTGGGCCACATCGGCGCATCCGGCTAGGCGTGATCCGGCTCGCCTAGGCGGGGCGGGAGGCTGAAAACTCGTGGTCGAGTCAGTAACATTATCTTACGTAGATATGCGCATCTAACTATGTAACTCCTCCTATGAAATACGATTGCATCCACACAAGTTGACGAGAAAAGTGAAGTTGACCTACCCCACCCCGGCAAAGAGGAGAGGGGTCGCTCCGAGGCGGCTGGGTGGGTCGGATTGCGAAGGGATACCGAAAGTCGGTGGCCGGCGTGGTGGCCGCCGTTGGTGCCCGGGTAAGCGAATAGTGTGGTTGATACGGTGTAAATGGCGGGAGGCCTCCATGGCGAGCATGTCTAGTGAGCGTCGCGGCAAGGTCGGTGACCGGCATGGGTGAGGAAGGGGGGATCGTGGCGCGGAACTCGACGCTGACCGCCTATCGCGAGGCAGCGTTCACCACGGCGCCCGTGGTACGGCCGATCTTGATGACCGGTCTGTTGGCGGTGAGCCTGATCCTGGTGTACTCGGCGGTGCGGGCGATGCACGAGGGGGTGAATCATTCCTGGTTCGTCGCGGCCTCGCTGGCCGGTATTTTCATCGCGCGCGGGTTGCATCTGCACCGGCCGATCACGTTGCCGCACTTGACGGTCGCGGTGTTCGTGCTGGCGTTCGCGAATGTCGCGTACCGGGCCGAACATCCCGGCGTCGGATTCGTGCTGCTGGCCTCGACCGGCCTGATCCTGATGTTGCCGCAGTCGAGCAAACCGGAGCCGCAGCAGCTGTATCGGGTGGCCGCGCTGGTCGACCGGACCGAGGGTGATCCGTTGGCGCCCTTCGCGATGCACTCGTCGAAGACGTATTTCTTCAACTCGCAGTCCACCGCGGCGATCGCCTACCGGGCGCGGTTCGGTATCGCCGTGGTCGCGGGCGATCCGATCGGCAACCGCGCCGATTTCGCCGAATTGATCAGTGATTTCTCGGAATTCGCGATGAACCACGGGTGGCGGATCGCGGTGCTGGGCGCGAGCCCGGAGATCAGCGAGCTGTGGCGGTACCGCGCGCTGGAGCATCGCGGGCTGCATCCGGTGCCGATCGGGCGCGATGTGGTGATCGAGGTGGCGAAGTTCGACATGGTCGGGCGCAAGTTCCGCAATCTGCGCCAGGCGGTGAGCCGCACCAAGAATTTCGGGGTGCGCACCGAGGTGATCCACGAGTCGGCGCTGCCGGATCAGCTGCGCGCCGATCTGCTGGGCATTGTCGACGAGTGGCATGCGGGCAGGCAGAGCCGGGGCTTCTCGATGATCCTCGATCATCTGCTGGATGGCCGGAATCCGAACATGCTGGTGGTGCTGGCGCGGGACGCGGACGGCCGGGTGGTCGGCTTTCAGCGGTACGGCGTATCGGGCGGCGGCCGGGAGTTGAGTCTCGATGTGCCGTGGCGGCGCAAGGATGCTCCGAACGGTTTGGACGAGCGGATGGTCGTCGATCTGGTCGACTACGCACGGGAGCAAAAGATCGAGCGAATCTCGTTGGCGTTCGCGGCATTTCCCGAATTGTTCGCCGACAAGCAGCGTTCGCGTACCGCACAGTTGATGTATCTGCTGGTGCACCTGGGTGATCCGCTGATCCGGCTGGAGTCGCTGTACCGGTATCTGCGGAAGTTCCACGCCCTGTCGAGTCAGCGGTATGCGCTGATCCGCTGGCGTGAGGTGGTGATCGCGGCGGCCGCCATGCTGACGCTGGAGTTCGTGCCGCACCGCAAGCAGTTCTGAATTCGTCGGCCGCACCGGGCTTCTCGGTGCGGCCGACGCATCAGATTTCCCGTCATACCGTCGGCGGGTCGGTGACCCGGGTGGTTTCGACGAGGTCGACGATCTCGGTCCCGGTGGGCGTTTCGGCGGCGAGGACGGGTTCGCCGAGGCCGATCTTCTGCTGCACCTTTTTCATCCAGGCGGGTGCCCACCAGCAGTCGTCGCCGAGGAGTTTCATGATGGCGGGGACGAGCAGCATACGCAGTACGGTGGCGTCGATGAGCAGCGCCGCGATCATGCCGTAGGCGATGTACTGCATCATCACCAGATCGGAGAAGGCGAATGCGCCGGTGACGACGAGCAGGATGAGCGCGGCGGCGGTGATGATGCGTCCGGTGTGCGCGGTGCCCGCTCGGACGGCCTCGGTGGTGCTGGCGCCTTTGGCCCGGGCCTCGGCCATGCGGGAGAGCAGGAATACCTCGTAGTCGGTGGACAGGCCGTAGATGATGGCGATGATGAGCACCAGCACCGGTGCCATGATCGGTTGCGGGGTGAAGTGGAGCAGCCGGGATCCGTGTCCGTCGATGAAGATCCAGGTGAGGATGCCGAGGGTGGAGCCGAGGCCGAGCGCGCTCATGAGGGCGGCCTTGATGGGCAGTACGAGTGAGCCGAAGGTGAGGAACATCAGCAGCGTGGTGAGGAAGACGACGAGCACGATCATCACGGGGATGCGGTAGAGCAGCGCGTCGATGCTGTCCTTTTCGAGTGCGGGTTTGCCGCCGACGAGCAGGGTGGTGCCGGTCGGCAGGTCGAGGTCGCGCAGGTAGTCGATGGTGGTGCCGCCCTTGGCGGAATCGGCGAGCCGGGCCTGCATACGGTAGACGCCCGGGTGTTCGGGGGCGGGTTCGGGGACGTTGAATTCCTCGATGAGTCCGGGGGCTTTGTTGGCGAGGTGGTAGACCTGCCCGACGTCGTTTCGGTTGTCGGACAGGACGATCAGCATGAGCGGGTCGGCTTTGCGGAGTTTGAAGAGCTGGTCGAATTCGGTTTGGGCGGAGCGGACTGGGTTGTCGACGGGCAGGTATTTCTCGCTGAGCCCGCCGAATACGAGGTGTTTCATCGGGAGGATGAGCAGGAACAGTCCGATGCAGAGCGGGATGGCCACGCGCAGTGGGCGTTGCATCACCCAGCGGGTGGTGCGTCCCCAGAATCCGTTTTCGACCTGTTCGGCGGTCTTGGTGCGGCGGAAGCGCTTCAGCCCCAACATATCGACGCGTTTGCCGAGGACGGCGAGTGCGGCGGGCAGGATCGTGATGGCGGTGAGCGCGGCCAGTGAGACGGTGGCGATGGCGCCATAGGCAAGGGATTTGAGGAAGCCTTGGGGGAACAGCAGCAGTCCGGCGAGGCTGGCGATGATCATGGTGGCGGAGAAGACGACGGTGCGTCCCGCGGTCATCACGGCGCGGCGGACGGCGGCGGGGGTGTCGTAGCCCTCGGCGAGTTCTTCGCGGAATCGGCTGACGATGAACAGTCCGTAGTCGATGGCGAGGCCGAGTCCGACCATCGAGATCACGCCGGAGACAAAGGTGTTCACCTCGGTGAGGTGGGTGAGGGCCATGATGATGCCGTTGGCGCCGACCACGGTGAGCGCGCCGACGATGAGTGGCAGTGCGGCGGCGACGAGTCCGCCGAAGATGAAGAACAGCAGGATCGCGACGACGGGGATGGCGAGTTTCTCCATCCGTTTGATGTCGTGTGACATGGTGTCGTTGATGGTGCCGCCGACGGCCTGCAGCCCGGCGACCTGCATGCCGGGAAAGGTGAAGGCGTCCTTGGCTTTCCGGTAGTTGTTCACCATGTCGGTGTCGTTGTCGCCGCGGATGGCGAGTGCGGCGAAGGCCTTGGTTTTGTCCGGGGTGGCGGCTTGGGCGCCGCTGAGTTTGCCGCCGGCGGCGGGCCAGTAGGAGCCGTTGATGGCGGCGATTTCGTTGGGGTGGTCGCGGGGCAGGCTTTTCAGGAATTCGATGACGTCGGCGCTGTATTGGGGGTCGTCGACGGTTCTGCCCGGGGGCGGGGTGAACAGGAGCAGGACGTCGCCGTCGTGGTTGCGGCCGTAGATGTCGTCGGAAATCTGTGCGGCGTGGGCGGATTCGGAGGTGAGGTCGAACAGGCCGCTGGAGCTGAGGTGATCTTCGACACCGAATCCGTAGCCGCCGAGTGCGAGCAGTGCGGCGGTGACGACGGTGAGTACGGCGTAGCGCAGGCGGTGGACGAGTGCTCCCCAGCGTGCGAACATCAGGCGGCCTCCGATTCGCGGCGGGCGGGCAGTGGTGATCGGTCCGTCGCGCGAAATGGCAAGGGCCGCATCCTTTCCGGGTTATCGACGCATATGTGGTCAGCAAGGTGCCTGCGGTGCGGGCTCTACGGTTTGCTTCGGATTCTGGCGCGGTTCGTTACGGACAGTCGTGGTGGATCGAGGATTTTGCCGAGTGTGGTTGCCAGGGCGGTGAGTTCGGCGGTGTCGAGGCGGTCGGCGAAGTGGCCGGCGATGCCGTCGCGGTAGCGGGGTGCGGCGCGGTGCAGGTGTTCGCGGCCGGTGTCGGTGATGGCGACGAAGGCGGAGCGGCCGTCGTCGGGGTTGGCGGTGCGGGTGACGAGTCCGGCGGATTCCATTTCGGTGACGAGCCTGCTGACCCTGGTGCGGCTGAGGACGACGCGTTCGCCGAGGTCGGACATGCGCAGTGGGGGGATGCCGTCGAGTTCGAGGAGTACGTCGTACCAGGCGAGGGGCAGTCCGGGGTCGCGGCGCAGGTCGGCGTCGAGGCGTGGGACGAGTTGGGCGTGTACGCGCAGGAGGGCGGACCAGGCGGTGGCCGCGGCGTCGCGGTGTTGGTCGGTGGTTTTGTCCGGTGGCACGGTGTCGATCATACCCACTTGTGTGCGTGCGCACGCATATAGTAGCGTGCACACGCACATACTTCGTGCGTTGAGGAAGGAAAATCCATGACGACAGTGATCGAACGGGCCGAGCTGGCGGCGGCGATCGAGGCGGGCACGGTGACGGTGCTCGATGCCCTCGGTGCGGGCTATTACGAGAAGGCGCATCTGCCGGGTGCGGTGCCGTTGGTCGCCGACGAGGTGGACAGCCGTGCGGCGCAACTGCTTCCGGATCGGGACGCGGCCATCGTCACCTACTGCTCGAATACGGCCTGCCCGAACAGCGAGCAGGTCGCTGCCAAGCTGCGCGCCCTGGGCTACACGAACGTGCGGGCTTACCGGGCCGGGATCCAGGACTGGACCGAGGCCGGGCTGCCGGTGGAATCCGAGGCCTGATCGATCGGACCCCACGAATTCGTGGGGTCCGACTCTGTCGGTACGCCGGCGTAGTTTGAAAGGCATGACAACGCATCTCACGCACTGGGGGGCCTTCGAGGCCACCAGCGACGGTATTCGGTTGACCGAGGTGCGGCCATGGCGCGACGATCCGGAACCGACGCCGTTGATCGAGAACGTGGCCTCGGCGCAACATCATCCGACGCGGATCGATCAGCCCTACGTGCGCAAGGGTTGGCTGGAGCACGGTCCCGGCGCCGCCGCGCGCGGGGACGAGCCGTTCGTTCCGGTGTCGTGGGAGACGGCGCTCGATCTGCTGGCGGGCGAATTGGCAAGGGTGTACCGGGAATACGGGCCGGAGGCGGTGTACGGCGGCTCCTACGGGTGGGCCAGCGCCGGGCGGTTCCATCATGCGCAGAGTCAGGTGCACCGGTTCCTGAACTGCCTCGGCGGTTATGTCGCGCACCGCAACAGTTACAGCCTGGGCGCGTCCACCGTGCTGCTGCCGCACATCATCACCGATGTCGACACGATCTTGGCGCGGGCGACCACGAAATCGGTTGTCGCGCGGGAGGCTCGGCTGGTGGTCGCGTTCGGTGGGCTGTCGCCGAAGAATTCCGCGGTATCACCGGGCGGGGTGTCTCGGCACAATGCCCGCGGCTGGATCGAGACGGCCAAGGCGAACGGATGCCGGTTCGTCACGGTCGGGCCGCTGCGCGACAACATCCCGGCCGAGGCGGCTGCGGAGTGGATCGCGCCGCGTCCGGGCAGCGATGCGGCGCTGATGCTCGCGCTCGCGCAGGTGCTGGATGCGGAAGGCCTGGCGGACAAGGACTTTCTGGACAGTTACACGGTGGGTTACCACCGGTTCGCGGCGTACCTGCGCGGCGAGACCGACGGTGTGGTCAAGGATCCGGAGTGGGCGCAGGGGATCACGGGTGTCGCGGCGGACCGGATCCGGTCGTTGGCGCGTGAGATGGCGGGCACCAGAACGCTGATCACTGTGAGCTTGTCGCTGCAGCGGGCCGAACACGGCGAGCAGCCGCTGTGGCTCGGGGTTGTGCTGGCCGCGATGCTGGGCCAGATCGGTTTGCCGGGCGGCGGTTTCGGGCACGGCTACGGGTCCTCCGCGAATGTCGGTATGGCCGTTCGGGTTACCTCGCCGCCGCGGCTGCCGCAGGGCGAGAACGGGGTGCGCGAGTTCATCCCGGTCGCGCGGATCGCCGATATGCTGCTGAATCCCGGTGCGCCGTACGAGTACAACGGCGAGCATCGCACATATCCGAACATCAAGCTGATCTATTGGGCGGGCGGCAATCCGTTCCATCACCACCAGAACCTGGCGCGGTTGCGGTCGGCGTTCGCCCAGCCGGAGACCATTGTGGTGCACGATCCGTTCTGGTCGGCGACGGCGCGGCACGCCGATATCGTGCTGCCGTCCACCATGACGATCGAGCGCGACGACTACGGCTGCGGTGAGGGCGACCGGTTCTTCTTCCCGATGCGTGCGCTCACCCAGCCGCACGGGCAGGCCCGCGACGACTACTGGACGTTCGGCGAGCTGGCCGAAAGGCTCGGTGTCGGAAAGGAATTCACCGAGGGCCGGACCACGCAGGAGTGGTTGCGGCACCTGTACGAGCAGTGGCGGGAGCGGCTGGTCGCCGACGGGCACGAGCTGCCGGATTTCGACGCGTTCTGGGCCGGTGAGTGGCTGGAGTTGCCGATCGAGGCGGAGGAGCACATCGCCTTCGCCGACTTCCGCGCCGATCCGGCGGCGCATCCGTTGCCGACGCCGAGCGGTCGGATCGAGATCTTCTCCGAAACCATCGCCGGATTCGGTTACGACGATTGCCCGGGGCATCCGGTGTGGTTGGAACCCGAGGAATGGCTCGGCGGACCGCTGGCCGCCCGGTTCCCGATCCAGTTGGTCGCCAATCAGCCGCGCACGAAATTGCACAGTCAGCTCGATGTGGGTGCGCACAGTCAATCCACGAAAGTGTCCGGGCGCGAACCGGTTCGGCTGCATCCGGCCGACGCGGCCGCCCGCGGCCTCGCCGACGGCGATATCGCGCGGATCTTCAACGATCGCGGCAGTTGCCTGGCCGGAGTACGGGTCGACGAGGCGTTGCGTCCCGGCATCGCGCAACTGTCGACAGGCGCATGGTACGACCCCGATCCGGCGGACCCGTCGTTCTGCCGTCACGGAAATCCGAACGCGGTGACGAATGACCGTGGCACATCGAGGTTGAGCCAGGGATGCACCGGGCAGCTGTCGCTGGTCGAGATCGAGAAGTACACGGGTGTGGTACCGGAGCTGAGCGTGAGCGGCCCGCCGGTTATCGAACGCTGACGGGTTGACGGCTGCGCGGGAATCTATCGGGATCGGGGCAAATAGGTTCTGCGCGTTGGGGTTTCCCTATACTTGCCGCATGTTGGCTGCGAGCGGGGCGAGTCCGGAGAGTCCGCACGGCCCGGGGGCGATGCGCCGTCGCTGCTTCGTAGCGCAGATCGAATGCGCCGCCCGGCAACTCGATGTGGATCTGACGTGGTACTCCGATCACTGGGTTGCCCATCTGCGCTACGCCGGGCGCCAACAGCATCTGGTCGGATACGCCTTTCCGCTCAACGACTTGTCCGCGGCTCACCTCGCCGACGACAAGGTGGCCACCTCGGTGGTGCTCGCACGCGATGGTGTACCGCACATCCATCACGAACTACTCTGGCTCGCCGCCGAGGCCGAGTTCGAGGTCGGCGCGTTGGCGGTATTGGATCGGGTGTCGGTGCCGCTGGTGGTCAAACCGTGTACGGGCCGGGGAGGTTTGGACGTGTTCCGGGCGACGTCGGTGTCCGGATATCTGACGGTGGTGAGGTCGCTCGCGCGGTCGCACCGGACGTTGGCGGTTTGTCCGTTGATCGCCATCGAGCGGGAATTTCGGGTGATCTATTTGCGGGGCAGTGCCGAGCTGACCTTCGAGAAGGTGCGGCCGGACGGACACTGCGACTGGCGGCACAATCTCGAACACGGCGCGGTTCCGGTGGTCGTGGACGACTCCGCGACATGTGCGGCGTTGGCCGCGTTGGCGAAGCAGGCCGCGACGGCATTGGGCATTTCGTTCGCATCGATCGATATCGTGCAGTCCGATCGGGGACTCGAAGTGCTCGAGCTGAACAGCGGGGTCAGTCTCGAATATTTCAGCCGATCCAATTCGGAACACTTCCAGCTGGCGGCCGGAGTGTACCGGCGGGCGCTGCAAGCCTGCCTCGACTGCTGACGTATCGAGACTTATCCGGTCGCGACGGACTCCGGCACTGCTCCCCACTTGAACACTAATTCTGTTGTGGGACAACGAAACCTACAATTGCCACACGATAGGTGTCGGATGGTCTGCCGCGGCTTGCCGGCAGCGGGCAGGCTAGCGCCTGTCGCGTTCGCCGGCTACCGCCATCGCCGGATTTCCTCGCACGAATTTCAGTGACGGCCGCACGCTGTCCGAGTACGCCGGGAGAACCAATGCGTCGCCCCGTATCCACCGCATTCACCGCCTCATTCGCCACCGCGACCGCCGTCGCCGCGAGTATGGGCCTGGGCACACCCTTCGCCTTCGCCGCCGCGACCCCACCCGTCGTCGTCTCCGGTCCCACCCCGTTCGCCTCCGGCTGTAATGGCGCACCGCAGACCGGGACCAATTACCCCAACACCGAGGTCGAGCCGCAAATCGCGATCAATCCGACCAATCCGAACAATATCGTCGCCGGCTACCAGCAGGATCGGTGGTCCGACGGCGGCGCAAACAGCGATATGGCGGGCGTCTCCCACGACGGCGGAGCGACCTGGAAGCAAGTCGTCATCCCGCACATCACCCACTGCGCCGGTGGCAATGCGAGCAACGGCGGCGACTACGAGCGCGCCACCGATCCCTGGGTCACCTTCGCACCCGACGGGACGTTGTATTACGTCTCGCAGCCACTCAACAGCTCCAACCCGAACAACGGGATGTCTGTCAGCAGGTCTACCGACGGCGGCGACACCTGGAGCGACCCCGTCTCCCTCATTGCGGACACCGCGGCTGGGGTCCTCAACGACAAGGTCTCGATCACCGCCGACCCCACCGATGCGCATTACGTCTACGCCACCTGGGACCGGCTCTCCACTTCTAAAGCCAACCGCAGTGCCGCTGAGGCGTTGCACGAACGGGCGCAGGCGAGCAGCGGCCCCACGATGTTGGCCCGTACCACCGACGGTGGCGCGACCTGGTCCACGACAACCATTTTCGACCCCGGTCAGAATGCCCAGACCATCGGCAATCAGATCGTGGTGCTGCCCAACGGAACCCTGGTCGACGTCTTCGACCTGATCTCGAACGGGAGCACCAGCATCGCGATCATCACCTCGACCGACCACGGAGCCACCTGGTCCGGACCCACCACGGTCAACCAGGTGCAGGAGGGCGGCGTCACCGACCCCAACACCGGTGCCACGATCAGGACCGGCGGCGGTATCCCGGAGATCGCCGTCGACTCCCGCACCGGGGCGTTGTACGTGACCTGGCAGGACAACAGGTTCAGCGGTGGCGACCACGACGGCGTCGCCTTCTCGAAGTCCACCGACAACGGAGCGACTTGGTCCGACCCCGTCGAGGTCAACACAGCCACGAACACTCCTGCCTTCACCCCGACCGTGCGCGCCGGAGTGAACGGATCGATCGCCGTGTCCTACTACGACTTCCGTAACCTCGCCGCGGACAACACGACGACCCTGCCCACGGACTACTGGCTGGTGACTTCCTCCGACGGCGGCACAACCTGGTCCGAAACCCATATTGCCGGTTCGTTCGACATGTTCACCGCCCCGAACGCCGAAGGATATTTCCTCGGTGATTACGACGGACTCGCCGCCACCCCAACCGGCTTCCGCCCGATGTTCGCGGCGACCAACGACCAGGATCTCGACAACCGCACCGATATCTTCACCGCGACCGCCGACAGTACGGCGATCACCAGATGAGCTCCGCTGCAATACTTTTCGATCACCGCCGTATTGGGCAAGGGCTGACCGAGATCGCTGCGTGCTCGGCCGGCCCTCACCTGCGAGAGTGCTACTGCGGCATCTCTCCTACGGTCACGGCCGTGTCGATGAGCCCGAACACCTCACCCTGCGGCGCCGCGACCATCGCCATCCGGCCGACCGGCGAATCCGAGGCGGGCATGACGACCGTCGCGCCGAGCTCGGACGCCCGCGCCACCCCGGCATCGACGTCGTCGAACTGGAACCAGGTCAGCCAGTGGCTGGGCACCGGCTCGACAGGCATCACGGTGTCATCGTTCATGCCGCCCGCGGGCTGTTCGCCGCCGCGTGGAGTGAACATCGCGTAGTTCATGGTCTTGCCGTCACCGAGGTCGGTGTAGGCGTAGCCGAAGACATCGGCGTAGAACTTCTCGGCGGCGGCGAGGTCCCGGGTGTGCAGCTCGTTCCAGCAGTAGGAGCCGTGTTCGTTGTGGACCGCGGCGCCGTTGTGCGCGCGGGCCTGCCAGACGCCGAACACCGCGCCGACGGTGTCCACGCCGATGAACATGCGTCCCGCGTCGAGCACATCGAACGGAGGCGTGCGCACCTGGCCACCAGCGGCGGACACCTTTCCGGCGACCGCGTCGGCGTCGTCGGCGGCGAGGTAGGTGGTCCACACCGCGGGCATCCCGGCCTGCGGTTTGGGGCCGATCCCGGCGACCGCGTTGCCGCCCTTCATCCCCATCAGGTAGCCACCGGCGTCCTCCTCACCGCCTTCGATGGTCCAATCGAACAGCGCGGCATAGAATTCGCTCGCCTTGACCGGGTCGTCGACCTGGCAGTCCACCCAACAGGGGGTTCCTTCCGGCCAGGGTGTGGAACGTACAGGCATCGGTCTCGCCGTTCTTTGCTATCGGTTGCCCAGTCATCGGCTGCTGCTTACCACCAACTGCGGATCTCCCACCCGCGGCCGACGGCGGTCGACGACCGAGGCCTGGCTCATACCTTCGCGCTCGGGCAGCCTCGGCGAACGATCCGTCGGGCACCAAAACCCAACTGGGCCAATCGTTTTCGACTGATCTTCCGGGCATAACGCATGGCGTGGGGATTATGCCGGCGGCACCATCGCCTCCCGACATGGCCACAAACTTCCGCAATTGAATTAGACATGACCTCGAGGTGCGTCCGCACAGGATTCGTCGATCCGATGAGCAATCCGCCGGACAACTCATGTTGCCCAACCGATCACGCCGCGACCTGCCTGCGGCTTCGTGACGGACGTAGGTCGTCTGCGATGCGCTGTCCCACCCTGGTGAGTGGCGGTGGCGCGCCGATGCCGGTGTGCGTTCACGTCTGATGAGGTCGAGAACTGTTGTGGCACTGCTCAATACGCGTGATTCGTCGGAAATTCGGTGGTCGGAACGGTGATTGTGTGGTCACACTGCGACCGTGGTGATGACGGAAAGAGCTGGGCGGTCGGCGATTCGGGCTCGGGCGAGCGCGTGGTGTTTGACGTCGTGGGTGTTGTTCGCGAGTTCCGGGCCGTTGGCGAAGGCGGTGATGGGGGCGGGCTGGTCGGCGGCCGCAGTGACCTCGGTGCGGATCGCGTTGGCGGCGGTGCTGTTGGCGCCGGTGGTGGCGGTGTTGCGGCCTCGGGCGCTGCGGTTTGGCCGTGAGGATCTCTGGCTGTTGCTGGGCTATGGAGTTCTCGGCGTCGCCGGTGTGCAATTGTTGTTTTTCGTTGCGGTGGCGCGGGTTCCGGTTGGGGTGGCGATGGTGTTGGTGAATCTCGCGCCCGCGCTGGTCGCGCTGTGGGTGCGGGTCGTGCGTCGCACGCGGCTGCCGGGGCGGGTGTGGTTCGGCATCGGATCGGCGGTGGCTGGTTTGGCCTTGGTCGCGCAGATCTGGCGTGGCGGCGAGCTGGATATGCTCGGTGTCGCAGCCGGTTCGGGTTCGGCGATCTGTTCGGCCGGGTACTTCCTGCTCGGCGAGCACGGTGCGAGCAGGCACGACCCGGCCGGGCTGACCATGGCCGGGTTGGCCGTCGGCGCGGTGGTGATGGCGGTGTTCACCCCGCCGTGGACATTGCCCGCGCAGCTGCTCACCGCCCCGGCTGTGCTGGGTGGTGTGGAGGTGCCGGTGTGGCTGGTGCTGCTGGTTCTGGCCGTGATCGGTACCGCGCTGCCCTATCTGGTGGGGCTGCGGGCGCTGCGTGATCTGCCCTCGGCGCCGGCCAGCGTGCTGGCGGTGGCGGAACCACTGGTCGCGGCCGTGCTGGCATGGCTGCTGCTCGGCCAGTCGCTCGGGGTGATGCAGATGGTCGGTGCGGTGGTCATGGTGATCGGCGCGCTGCTCGTGCAGCTGAGTATGCCGGAAACCGTTGCCGTGCTTCCGGATCGCTGATCCGGTCTCAGCAACGCTCGCCGCTGTCGGAACATGCTGGGGTATCGGTGATTTCACCGCATGCGGGGGTGAGGTAGGTGTTGGCGAGCCCGCGGACCACGGCGATGGCCGCTTCGCGCAGGTCGGCGGGGGCCAGGATCTCCACGCCCGCGCCGAGGGAAAGTAGTTGGCCCAGTGCGTGTTCGGTGGATTCGATGGGGATGACGACGCGATACCAGCCGTATTCGTCGGGGGTGAGCGCGGTGTGTTCGACGGCGGCGGTGATGAGCGGGTCGAGGACGTCGGGGAGGCGGCGCAGTGCGTCGGGAGACAGGCGGACGGTGGCCTGGCCCGTCCGGCGGCGGGTGTCGAGGTCGGCGAGCAGGGTGTGCCAGTAGTCGGTGAGTTCGAAATCGTCTGGGCGGTCGAAGGTTTCGGTGAGGGTGTCGAGCCCGAGGATGCGCGAGACACGGTAGGTGCGGATCTGTTCGGTGTGCTGTTCGGTGTGCCGGGCGACGAGGTACCACAGGCCGGCCTTGGCGACGATGCCGTAGGGGGCGACGGTGCGGGTGACGACGGTCTGGTCGGCCCATTGGCGGTGGTAGCGCATGGTGAGTAGGTGTTGGTTCCAGACGGCGTCGGCGACGGTGGGCAGGAACGGTACCTCTTCGGATTCGCTGTACCAGGGCAGCCGGTCGATGAGGAAGCGTTTGGCGATGCGGTCGGCGCGGTCGCGCAGTTCGGGCGATAGGGCGGCGGTGAGTTTGAGCCGGGCGGTGGTGGCGGCGTCGCCGAGGCCGAGATCGGCCGCGGTTTTGGGTAATCCGGTGAGGAACAGGCTCTGCGCCTCGTCGGCGGTGAGGCCGGTGAGTTTGGTGCGGTACCCGTCGAGGATCTGGTAGCCGCCGTCCTTGCCGGGTTCGCCGAAGAGGGGCACGCCGGAGGCGCTGAGCGCGTCGATATCGCGGTAGATGGTGCGGACCGAGACCTCGAGGTGTTCGGCGAGTTGGGCGGCGGTGAGTCTGCCGCGGGTTTGCAGGAGCAGGAGGATGGAGACCAGTCGGCTGGCGCGCACATCCCGAATTCTCCCAGCGACCACTGACAGAAGATGTCAGTGAGTGCCGATTACCTTCGCTCGGTGACCATTTACCAAGTGCATGAGGACGCTGATCTGTTCTTTTCGACCACCAGCGCCCAGGAATCCGAAGAATCCGACCGAACCGTCACCGAACGCCCGGTGCTGTCGCTGCTGAATTGGCTGTTCGACGACCCGAGCAGACGCTATCGGGTGCGCCCCGGCTTCGAAGTCGATGCCGCGCCACGTAATTGGCCGCGATGAGGGCGCGCTGGGAGCCCGGAGCGCGGGCCGACGCGGTTCACGCGCGGCAATCGAGTTCGCGCGTTGTCTATCGCCTACGCGGGAAGCCGAAAGCTGCGCGGGGACAGCGTCGTCCGCGTTGGTGGGCCGCGACGGGCCTGGGATCCGGGATATCAGACCGGTCGGTTGGTGAATTGGCTGGATGGGAGCCGTTTTTCGGCCTGGGCGGGCATCCGTGAGTGATGGTGCTCTCACCGGGGCGCGCCGGGGCCGTGCCCGGCCGGTGGTTCTGTCAATATCGTGCCCATGGTGTCGAATCCGCTGCCCGCGTTCGCTCGGCGGCTCGCGCAGCAACCGTGGGTGATGAGCATGTCGCCGGTGGTGGTGCCCGCCGAGCGGTTGATCCGGCGGTTGACCGGTGGACGGATGGGTGTGCTCGATCTGGCGGGGTTGCCGTCGATCGAGATCACCGTGCGCGGCCGCAAGACCGGGACGCCGCGGACCACCTCGCTGCTGTACGTGCCGAACGGCGAGGCGTTCGTGGTGATCGGCTCCAACTGGGGTAGCCCGAAACATCCGGCGTGGTCGGCGAATCTGCGCGCCGCGTCGACCGCGACGGTGCGGCACT
Organism: Nocardia sp. JCM 34519.1; assembly: GCF_020361265.1. NCBI lineage: Bacteria > Bacillati > Actinomycetota > Actinomycetes > Mycobacteriales > Nocardiaceae > Nocardia > Nocardia sp. JCM 34519.1. Next base: position 74,127 of record NZ_JAIRBR010000015.1, on the reverse strand, counting down.
GCGGCGAGCGGTTCCCGGTGCGGGTCACCGAGGCGACCGATGTGGATCGCAAGCGGCTGTGGGATCTGGCGGTGGAGTTCTGGCCCGGCTACGAGATGGAGTACGCGCTGTCGGGTTTCCGTGAGTTCCGCATCTTCGAGCTGCGCCGAATCGAGGACTGAATTCTGTTGCGGCTCAACCGATTCGGTCGAAGGGTTCGATGTCGACGACGACCGGTTTGGAATTGATGTACGTGTCGAGGTCGGGTAGGTTCCATTCCTCGCCGGGCCGGATTCGGTGGAAGCGGAAGGTCGCGTTGGAGTCGTTGGCGTCGATGATGAACCGCACCCCGATTCGCGGCACCAGCGTGTAGACCTGGCTGGCGAGGGTGCGGGCCAGCGCGATTCCGTGTTGTAGCAGGACGCGCTGATCGGCCTCGGCGATGATCGGGCGTCCGTCGTGATGGCCGACGGTGACCGGGACGTAGTCCTCGAGATGGAGCAGGCTGGCCGCGCATTCCCAGCCGGTGAGGTCGAAGTGTTGGCGGGCGGATTTGTCGACGACGGCGCTGGAATCGGCCCAGGTGATCACGTCGTCGTGCTGGCTGAAACCCGATTCGACGTGTGGCCGTAGTTCGGCGGCCAGACCTGCCGGGGGTTCCAGGCCGGTGAATCCGTCAAGTACGCCAAGAACTTTCACCGCGGCGTCGCTCATCTTCAACGTCAACACCGCTCAAGCGTGTCACGTGACAGGTCATCTCGCGGCCGAGTTGCCCACACTGCCGTGGGCGGCCGGCGGGCCGAGCGCGCCGAAAAGGGTTGGTCGCGCTCGTCGCGGTCCGGATACGCTGCACGGATGCCCGAGGAGATGACAGCGGACACGGTGCGGATCGAGGAGTACGACGGGGACCGCGGCCGGATCGAATGGCTGATGCGGTTGGCCGAGGAATCCGATCAGATGCTCTACAGCTATCGCGACACCGGGCGGGTGTGGGTCGCGGTGAGCGCCGCCGGGGAGATCGTCGGTCAGTTGCTGGCCGCGCCCGAGGCGGATGGTGTGAGCTGGGAGATCGTGAACCTGGGTATTGCGGAACCGTTGCGCGGCAAGGGAATTGGGCGGCGGATGGTCGAGCGGGCGATCTGCGAGGCGGGTAAGGCGGGGATGAGCCGGGTCGAGGTGGCAACGGCGGCAACCGATATCGGCAATCTGCGGTTCTATCAGCGATGCGGATTCCGGATGAGCCGGATCGTGCGCGACGCGTTCGGCGCGCACACCGGATATCCGGAATGGATTGATGTGGACGGGATTCCGCTGCGCGACCAGGTGTGGTTCGATATGGAGCTCTGAGTCAGGGGCGCAGTTCACCCGATCCGCGTACCAGCAGCCGGGTCGGCACGATCGTGTGCCGGGGTGGTCCGGCGTCGCCGTCGAGTCGTGCGAACAGTAATTCGGCGGCGGCCCGGCCGATCGCCGCGGGATTCTGGGCGACGGCGGTGAGCGCGGGATCGAGTAGTTCGGCCAGCGGCAGATCGTCGAATCCGACTACGGCGACCCGGTTTTGGCGGCCGCGGCGCTGCACGGCGCGCAGCACGCCGATGGTGATCAGATTCTGTCCGCTGAACAGCGCGGTGGGCGGGTCCGCCGCGTCGAGGAGTTCGCCCGCGGCGCGTTCGGCGGACTCGATGCAGCGCAGGTCGTGCCGGATCAGCGTGGGGTCGAGGGCAATCGCGTTGCGCGCCAAGCCTTCCACATAACCGGCGTAGCGTTCGGCGGCGGTCCGGATGGTGTGCAGGTCGCCGAGGAAGGCGATGCGGTGGTGGCCGTGCGCGGCCAGGTGGCCGGTGGCGGTGGCGGCGCCGTCGCGGTTGTCGACGGTGACGCTGTCGAGGCCGGTGCCGTCCTCGGCCCGGTCGACCAGTACGACGGGGGTGCCGCGGCGCTGTTCGTGCAGCAGCAGCGGGTATTCGTCGCCGACGGGCATCACGATGAGTCCGTCCACCCGCCGCGACAGCAGTGCGTCGAGCACCTGCCGCTGCCGGGCCGGGTCCTCGTCGCTGCTCACCGCGAACACCAGGGTCCCGCGTTCGTGGGCGAAGTCCTCGACGGCCCGATGCAGTTGGGAGGCATAGGGATTGGCGACATCCATCAGGATGAGACCGATGGCGGCGGTTTTGCGGTCCAGGCCGCGCAGCGTGCTCGCGGCCAGGTTGTGCCGGTAGTCGAGCATGGTCACCGCGTCGGTGACGCGGCGGGTGAGCGCGGCCGAGACGCCGGGCTCGCCGCGCACCACCCGGGAGACGGTTTTGATGCTCACCCCGGCCAGCGCCGCGACATCGCGCATGGTGGCGCCCCTGCGGCCTGACAACGCTGCCTCCGAATCGGCCGACGCCGACATCGCCTACCTCGCTTCACACGCCATAAAGCTGGTCAATACCGTTGTTTCGCGGCCCTGGACATGAGCCACGTCACATTCTATGGTTCTGACAACGTTGTCTTCTATGACCGTTTTTCAGGAGTACGCCGATGTTCTCGCAACACCCCATCGGCCGCACCGCACGCCTGGCCGGCGTCGGGATCGCGGTCACCGCACTGGCCTTCGCCGCGACCGCCTGCGGTAGCGGATCGAAATCCGATTCGGGTCAGGTGGTGGTCGGCTTGATCACCAAGACCGACACCAACCCCTTCTTCGTGAAGATGAAACAGGGCGCGCAGAAGGAGGCCGACGCGGCCGGGGTGAAATTGCTGACCGCCGCCGGAAAGTTCGACGGCGACAACGCCAGCCAGGTCACCGCGATCGAGAACATGGTGAACGCGGGTGCGAAGGGCATCCTGATCACCGCGAGCGATACCAAGGCGATCGTGCCCGCCGTCAGCAAGGCGCGCGCGAAAGGCGTCGAGGTGATCGCGCTGGATACGCCGACCGATCCGCAGAGCGCGGTCGACGCGCTGTTCGCCACCAACAATTTCACCGCGGGCCAGCTGATCGGCAAATACGCCAAGGCCGTCGAGGGCGACAAGCCGGTGAAGATCGCGATGATCGACCTGAATCCCGGTGTCACGGTAGGTGTGTTGCGGCACAACGGATTTCTGACCGGATACGGGGCGGCGCAGGCCACCCAGGATATGAAGGAGGACGTGTCCGCGCCGAATGTGGTGTGCGCGCAACCGGCCGAGGGCGATCAGGCGAAGGCGCAGTCGGCGATGGAGACCTGCCTGCAGAAGGATCCGGGTATCAACGTCGTCTACACCATCAACGAGCCGTCGGCGCTCGGCGCGTACACCGCGCTGAAGACCGCGGGCAAGGAGAAGGATGTGCTGATCGTCTCGGTGGACGGCGGCTGCGCTGGGGTGAAGGCGGTGCAGGACGGCCGGATCGCGGCGACCTCCCAGCAGTATCCGCTGCTGATGGCGAGCAAAGGGGTGCAGGCGGTGGTCGATTTCGCGAAGAACGGTAAGAAGACCTCCGGATACACCGATACCGGCGTCAACCTGATCACCGCGAAACCGCAAGCGGGCGTGGAGTCCAAGGACGTGCAGTACGGCCTGGACAACTGCTGGGGCTGATGAAATTGGCTGCAGCGCAGAACGATTCGGTGGAGGTGTCGGTGACGCGGCCCGGCACAGGGGCCTCCGCGGTCGCGGGCCGGTTGACGTTCGCGAAAATCCTTGCCCTGCCCAATATCGGGCCCATCCTGGCGATCGTGATCGCGGTGGTGTTCTTCGCCGCGCGCTCGGACCGGTTCCTCACCGGCGGCAATTTCTCGCTGATCGTGCAGCAGGTGATGGTGGTCGGCACGCTGGCGATCGGGCAGACGCTGATCATCCTGACCGCCGGAATCGATCTGTCCAACGGTGCTGTGATGGCGCTCGGCAATATCGCGATCACCAAACTCGCGGTGGATTCCGGGTTGCCGCCGTTGGTGGCGATCGTGCTCGGATTGGCGTTGACGGCCGGATTCGGTTTGGTCAACGGCACTTTGGTGAGCTGGGTGAAGCTGCCGCCGTTCATCGTCACCCTCGGCACCTACGGGATCGCGTTCGCGCTCACCCACATCTATTCGCAGGAACAGACGATTTCGGGACTGCCGGGCGCATTGACGTTCTTCGACAAGACCTTTCCGCTCGGCGACACCGATATCACCTACGGGTCGGTGATGATGCTGATGTTGTTCGCCCTCGCCTGGTATGTGCTGCGGCTGACCGCGGCCGGGCGGCACGTGTACGCGGTCGGCAACAATCCGGAGGCGGCGCGGCTGACCGGAATCGACACGCGCCGAGTACTTCTCGGCGTATACACCGCGGCCGGACTGATCTACGGCGTCGCGGCCCTGCTGCTGGTGGCCCGCACCGGGGTGGGCGACCCGAACGCCGGCCAAACCGACAACCTCGACTCGATCACCGCCGTAGTGCTCGGCGGCACAAGCCTTTTCGGTGGCCGGGGCGGCGTGATCGGCACCCTGCTCGGCGCGTTGATCGTCGGCATCATCCGCAACGGGCTGCAGCTGATCGGGGTGGCCTCGATCTATCAGACGCTGATCACCGGCATCCTGGTGATCGCGGCCGTCGCCATCGACCAGCTCAACCGCAGGAGGCAGAAGTGAGCGCGACTCCGGTGCTGCAGGCGAAGCGGCTGGTGAAACGGTACGGGCATGTCACCGCGCTGGACGGCGCGGATTTCGAGCTCTACCCCGGGGAAATCCTCGCCGTCATCGGCGACAACGGTGCCGGGAAATCGACGTTGATCAAGGCGCTGTCCGGTGCGATCGTCCCGGACGAGGGCGAAATCCTGTTGGACGGCAAGCCCGTTCGCTTCCGGAGCCCCATCGATGCGCGCCGGGCTGGCATCGAAACCGTCTATCAGGATCTGGCCGTCGCACCCGCGCTCGATATCGCCGAGAACCTGTTCCTGGGCCGGGAGATCCGCCGCCGCGGCGTGCTCGGTACGGTTTTCCGGATGCTGGACAAGAAACGCATGCTCGCCGAATCCCAGGCGCATATGGAGAATCTGAAGATCGGCATCCGGTCCATGAAACAGGATGTCGAAACGCTGTCGGGCGGGCAGCGGCAGGGCGTCGCGGTGGCGCGCAGCGCGGCCTTCGCCCGGCATGTGGTGATCATGGACGAACCGACCGCCGCGCTCGGCGTCAAGGAAACCGGGATGGTGCTCGACCTCATCCGCGAGGTCCGCGACCGCGGGCTGCCGGTGATCGTGATCAGCCACAACATGCCCAACGTCTTCGAGATCGCCGACCGCGTGCACATTCAGCGGCTCGGGCGGCGGGTCGCGGTGATCCGGCCGCACGAACACTCCATGTCCGACGCGGTCGCCATCATGACGGGGGCGATGGCGGGCACCGAAGTCGACGGTCACGGTGTCTGAACCGCGCGGCGTCATCGCCGTCGCCGGTGAGGCATTGGTCGACCTGGTGCCCGCGGGCCCGCCCGACCAATTCCACGCCGCGCCCGGCGGCAGCCCCGCCAATGTCGCGGTGGGACTGGCCCGTTTGGGAGTCCCCGCGCGGATGCTGGCCCGCATCGGTGCCGATCTGCTCGGCCGCCGCATCCGTAAACACCTGTCCAGCAACGGAATCGACCTCGACCACGCGGTCGCGGCCACCGAACCGTCCTCGCTGGCGCTGGTGGACCTCGCACCCGACGGCGGCGCCGACTACGACTTCCGCATCGGCGGCACCGCCGACTGGCAGTGGACCGACCGCGAACTGGCCACCGCACTGGACGGCAATGTCGTTGCGCTGCACACCGGTTCGCTGGCGCTGGTGCTCCCGCCCGGCGCGGACGCGCTGATGCGGCTCGTCACCCGCGCCGAATGCACCATCTCCTACGACCCGAACTGCCGGCCCCTGCTCACCGACCGCGCCGATATGCTCGCCCGCGTCGAACGCATGCTTCCGCTGGCCGACATCGTCAAAGCCAGCGCCGAAGACCTGGCCTGGCTGTATCCCGGGCGTGCGGTGGAAGACGCGCTGCGCGAATGGGTTTCGCGTGGACCCGCGGTGGTCGTGCTGACCCTCGGCGGTGACGGCGCCATCGGGATGACCGCCGAGGGCGCTGAACCGGTGCGTTGTCCGGGGCGCGCGGTGCGGGTGGTGGACACCGTCGGCGCCGGTGACGCGTTCACCGCGGGACTGCTCGCCGGGTTCAGACGCCGCGACCTGCTCGGTGCTGCTCGTCGAAATGCGTTGCGCGCGTTGGGAAACGGTGAGTTCGGCGCGGTTTTGGAAGAGGCGGCGTTGATCGCGGCGATCACCTGCACCCGGCGCGGTGCGGATCCGCCCACGTTGGCGGAGTTGGGGCGGTGATGGTTCGGGGTCCGTTCGGGATGATCGGCACGTCGGGATGGTGGTTCCGCCGCTACGACGACTGGATCGCCCCAGGTAGGCGCGTGGTGCGTTGGCAGGCGGGGTCTCGGTCCCATCATGGTGTCGGCAAGCCGGGCTGGTCGAAAGACAGCACAACGGCAATCGACCCGCACCGTCGGACGGGCGGGTTCGGTGATCCGGCAGAATACGAGGTGGCAGAAGGGATCGGATCATGCTTGGCAGAATCGCGTTGGCACAGGTGAACAGCACCGCCGATCCGGGCGAGAACCTGGGCGTGGTGCGGGAGTACACGGCTCGGGCCGCCGCGGCGGGGGCGCGACTGGTGGTGTTCCCGGAGGCGATGATGCGGCGGTTCGGCGGCAATCTCGCCGCCGTCGCCGAACCCGTCGACGGGCCGTGGGCGGATGCGGTGCGGCGGATCGCCGAGGAAGCCGCCGTCACGGTGGTCGCGGGCATGTTCACCCCGGCCGAGGATGGGCGGGTGCGCAATACGCTGCTCATCACCGGCGGCGGCGTCGACACCCACTACGACAAGATCCACCTCTACGACGCGTTCGGGTTCACCGAATCGGCCACCGTCGCCCCGGGAGAACACCCGGTGCTCGCGGAAATCGCCGGAACCACAGTGGGTTTCGCAACCTGCTACGACATCCGGTTCCCCGGTCTGTTCCAGCGGCTCGCCGCCGACGGCGCCGACCTGATCGTGGTCGCCGCGTCCTGGGGCGACGGGCCCGGCAAGGTAGACCAGTGGCGGCTGCTGACCCGGGCCCGCGCCCTCGACGCCACCGCCCTCGTCGCGGCCTGCGGCCAAGCGCGGCCCGCCACCGTCACCAACCCCACCGCCCCGCTCGGCGTCGGCCACAGCGCCGTCATCGGATCGGGCGGCGCAATACTCGCCGAACTGGGCCCCGACCCGGACCTGCTGATCACCGACATCGACCCCGGTCAGGTCGACGACTGGCGCAAAACCCTTCCCGTGCTGGCGAACCGGCGCTACTGAAACAGTTCGATCGGCTGTCGTCCACGGGCCGTTCTCGAGAGCGGGTCTCACTGCCGCGCTCACGAGGGTCGGCCGGACAGTAGCGGCGCACGCGACCAAGGGTGGCGCTTTGTGTGCGGCTCGAGCCTCGTCGGTCCAGGCTGCGGCACGGCCGGGACCCCCAAACAAGCCAGTCCCACCGCGACATTGGCGGGGCTGCCGCCGGGTGCGGCGTGGCGGCGCAGAGGTTTGTGCCTGCCAACGCCACCTCGATGCGGCGTCGCGGCCGTGCACTGCTCGGTGCGGGACACGGATCCCGCGATGCGGCTCGAGCCTTGTCGGTCCCCGGCGGCGCAGAGGTTGTGCCTGCCGACGCGACCCCTGTGCGACCTCGTGACCACTGCTCGGTGCGGACGCGGATCGCGCGATGCGGCAATCACATTCGATACTCGGTAAGCGCGCCGCACCGATACCGGTTCGGCATCGGTGCGGAAAACCGTGTGCGAACCGGCCGTGGCGTGGATGCTGAACTACGGCAGGCGATCCGGCTCGCGGCAGAAGGGTGACGAGATGACGCCGACCCCGGTGAAAGAGGACAGGTTCTCGTTCGGATTGTGGACGGTGGGCTGGCAGGGGCGCGACCCGTTCGGCGATCCGACCAGGCCCGCACTGGATTCGGTGGAGGCGGTGCACCGGCTGGCCGAACTCGGCGCGTACGGCATCACCTGCCACGACGACGACCTCATCCCGTTCGGCGCGAGCGCCGCGCAGCGGGACCGGATCGTCGAACGGTTCCGCAAGGCGCTGTCGGAGGCCGGGCTGGTGGTGCCGATGATGACGACCAACCTGTTCACCCACCCGGTGTTCAAGGACGGCGGATTCACCGCGAACGACCGCGACGTGCGGCGGTTCGCGCTGCGAAAGGTGTTGCGCAACATCGAACTCGCCGCCGAACTCGGGGCGGGCACCTACGTGCTGTGGGGCGGGCGCGAAGGCGCGGAATACGATGCCGCCAAGGATGTGCGGGCCGCGCTGGACCGCTACCGTGAGGCGCTGAACACGCTCACCGCCTTCGTACTCGACCGCGGCTACGACATCCGCTTCGCGATCGAACCGAAACCGAACGAGCCGCGCGGCGACATCCTGCTGCCGACGATCGGGCATGCGCTGGCTTTCATTGCGACACTGGACCATTCGGAGCTGGTCGGGTTGAATCCGGAAGTCGGGCACGAACAGATGGCCGGGCTCAACTACACGCACGGCATCGCGCAGGCGCTGTGGCACGGCAAACTGTTCCACCTCGACCTCAACGGTCAGCGCGGCGTGAAATACGACCAGGACCTGGTATTCGGGCACGGCGACCTGCTCAACGCCTTCGCCCTGGTCGACCTGCTCGAACACGGCGGCCCCGGCGGCGGCCCCGCCTACCACGGTCCCCGCCACTTCGACTTCAAACCCGCACGCACCGAGGATATTTCGGGAGTCTGGGCGGCCGCGGCCGCGAATATGCGCACCTATCTGCTGCTGCGCGAACGCGCCGCCGCATTCCGCGCCGACCCCGATGTGCGGCAGGCGCTTTCGCTGGCCCAGGTGGACGAACTGAACCGGCCGACACTGGCATCGACCGAAACCGCGGAAGATCTGTTGTCCGACAAGGGAATCGACGACTTCGACCCGGACGTCGCCGGTGCCCGCGGCTGCGGCTTCGTCGCACTGAACCAACTCATGGTCGAACACCTGATGGGCGCCCGCTGAACCCGATGCTATACCGTAACGATATTGCGGCTGTGCGGGTTTCGTAGTAGGTCAGCTGGTAACGAAGGCGGGAGACCGAGCGATTCGGCCTGTGAACGGACTGGCGATGGAGGGTCCGATGGCCGAGAATGCCGCGTCGATACACCGCTGGTTTCGGTGGGCGGTTGTGGTCGCTCGCATAATGATGAATGTTCTGTGCGTGGCTGTGTTCCTCGTAGGCATGGCTGGGATCGGCGCAGTAGTGGCCTTCGTGTATATGTCTGATTCGAGCCTGTATCACCGGAGTGATGAGCCGGGCTCGGATATGAGGCCGATGACAGTGCCGCAGACAGAGCCGTTCCCATCGCCCACCACGACCACCCCGCCGACCGCTGAGCCGCCACGCCGGTGAAGTCGAAAAACTCGAGCTGCCGGGAGGCGGAACCTAGCTCGAAACCAGGCCCCGCACAGTCGGTTCCGCGGCTTCGCCGCAGGGGTCGGAGCTGTCGAACACGGCAATAGTCCTCGCCGGGGCGATCCGGCAGAAGCCCGCGTCGTCGGACAGGCGGACCACCGCGGGCGGGTCGACCGGGAGACGCAGGCGCGCCCGGTCGATGTCGCGCGGATCCACCGGACGAAGGCGAGCGGTCCGGCCACCGGGCTCCAGCGGCGGATCGGGAGGCGGCGACGGGAAGGATGCGAACGCCGAGGGCAGCGCGTAGCGTCCGACGCGGGCCACGGTCTGCCGCTCGGCCCGGAACAGCACGCCGCCGCGAGGCCATTCGAAGACAAGGATTCGACCCGTGAGCGCTACCTCCAGGGGCAGGTAGGCGCGGCCGTACAGGTCGGGATCCGGGCTGGACAGGGCGTGAAAACCGCAGGTGCAGTTGGGATCCGGGGCTCGGTGGTCGAGCCGCAGCCCACATTCTGCGATCGCGTCGGCCGGATAGGATCCGCCTCGGGTGGCCGGGACGAATCGGTCCCCGGCCGGTCGTGCCACCTTGTACGCCCAGATCGCCCACAGCCCGTCGATGGTCTGCGTCAGCGCGGACGCCACAGCCTCCGGAACCACCGGGACGGTACTTGTCCCGGCCTCGAAATCCGCGAGCAGTCTTCCGCCTTCACACATGATGCGTTACCTCGGTACGAATGCCGGTTTACCTGTGTCCGAGCGTACGCTCGCAGCCACCGACTACGCGAGCCTCAGCCAAATCCGAGCGAATTCGGCCACCAGATCATCTGCCTCATGATGAGCAAGACACTCGGCCCGTAATCCGGATCAGGAATCCGAGTCGCTACAGCTCAGCGAATCGACCGTTCCGCACGATCGATGAGACAGGACCCACTCACAGGCCGAGTTTCGTGACGGCGTTGTCCTCCAAGGGATTCGCGGTGCGTATATACCCGTGGACAGTGCGCGGGTTGGACCAGCGGCCCTGGCGCATGATTTCGCGGTCGCTGGCGCCACCGAGCGCGGCCTGGGTGGCGAATCCTGCGCGCAGCGAGTGCCCGGAGAACAGGTCGGGGTCCAGACCGGCCCGCGCCGCATAGCGTTTCACCAATTCGGCGACCGCGCGCCCGGACATGGGCCGGTCGCCGATCGTGCCGTGCCGGTTGATCGCCGGAAACAGCGGCAGCTCAGGGTATTCGGCGAGCACGCTGCCGGTGAAGCCGTGACAGCGATGGATCCCGGCGTCGACGGCCGGGGCCGCGGCCAGCCAAGTTCGCACACCGGATTCGCCTGCCGCGTCATGGATTTCCCGCAGCCGCAGCCAATCGGCGAATGCGCACACCGGGCAGGTGGACGGGCGGCGGCCGCGGGGCAGCGCCACCCGCTGCTCGGCGACGCCGGTCGGGTCGGTCTTCGTCGACGGCAACCGCACCAGCAGCACCGGCTCGCCGGTCCGGTGCTCGACGCTCACCTCGATATCCGAAATCCGCAGTCCGGCAAGCTCACTGCGGCGCAGCGCACCCGCGAAACCGATCAGCAGCATCAGGGCGTCGCGCCGCCGCGCGGGTTCGGACGGCCAGCCCGGCTCCGGCAGACCCGCCAGCAGTTGATCGAGTGTGTGCAGCAGCACCGGGCGTTTGCGAGCGGGCCGGGCCCGGCGGGTGCGGCGGATACCGCGCAACGTCAACCGCACCACATCGGATCTGGTCGGCGATGGCAGACCGTTGGCGGCGTGCACCGCGGCGATGGCGGCCGCCTTGCGTTCCAGCGTCGCCGGGCTGAACGCCCACTCACCGCCCTCGCGGCGCGCGTCGGCGGCCGCCGCGAGATACACCGCGACATCCAGGGCGTCGGCGGGCAGCGCGCGGCGCCCCTCGGTCGCGCACCAGGCCGACCAGGCCAGCCAATCGGTGCGGTAGGCGCGCAAAGTATTCGCCGACTGCGATGCCTCCAGATATCGGCTCAGCGCCCCCGCCTGCTCGTCGTCGAACCGGTCGCGCACCAGCCGCAGCGCCGCGGCGTCGACGAGCACGCTGCGCACCCCGTGCCGCAGCTGGGTGCGCACCGACTCCGGCACCGCGACCACCGCGGACCGCTCCGTCATCGCGCAACTCCCGTCGTCAAACCGAAAACGTAAGCGTACGACAGGATCCCGCGCGAACCGCCGAACCGGGCGCCGGATGTCGCGGTGAACGCGGCCCGGCGTGGGGGTAGGGTCCGGCGCGGTGGCGGGAATCGCCGATACGGGTACTGGCGAATGTTCAGCAATCGCCGGTAATCTCGGCCGAGGCTGGCGGTGATCCTTCCAGCCAGAAATGTTGCCGAGGATAGGGGATTCCGTGACCGCTGCCGGTCGTTCGATCGCGCTGGACCGCCGCACGTTTCTGCTCGCGCTCGGTGCGCTGCCCGTCGTCGCCGCGTGCGGCAAGGATGCGGCGCCCAAGCAGCTCACCGGACCCGACCTGAGCGGCGCGGATCCCGCGATCCGGCCGCAGGACGATCTCTACCGCAACGTCAACGGCAAATGGCTCGCCGAATATCGGCTGCCGCCGGACAAAACCCGCTATTCCACCTTCGACCAGGTCGCCGAGCTCGTGCGCGGGCAACTGCGGGCCATCGTGGAGGGCGCCGACCCGAAGGCGGGCACCACCGACCAGCAGATCCGCGACCTCTACGACGCGCGGATGGACGCCGACACCGTCGAGAAACTCGGCCTCACCCCGCTGGCCGGGCTGTTCGCGAAGATCGACGGCGCCGCGACCAAACCCGACCTGGCCAAGGTGATGGGTGAGCTACCGATCGCCGGGCTGATCGGGCTCGGTGTCGATGTCGACGCGAAGAATTCCACCGCCTACCTGCCCGTGATCGGCCAATCCGGTATCGGAATCGGCGAACAGTACTACCGCAAGCCGCAATTCGCCGACAAACTCGCCGCCTACCGCACCTACCTCGAACGCCTCGCCACCGCCGCCGCCCTGCCCGACCCGGCGGCGCTCGTGGGCCGGGTGCTCGACCTGGAAACCAAGATCGCCGCCGCGTTCTGGGACAACGTCCGTCTGCGCGACGAGGACGCCCAGTACAACGTGCGCAGCTGGCCCGAATTGGTCGCGCTCGCACCGGAATTCGAGTGGGCTGCGTGGCTGTCCGGCAAGACCGATCGTCCGGCGGATCTGTTCGCGAAAGTGGTTGTGCACCAACCGTCTTTCGTCACCGCCGCGGGCGGGTTGTGGGCGCAGACCGATATCGCGGTGCTGCGCGACTATCTGCGCATCGTGCTGCTGCGCGATTTCGCGAAATACCTGCCGAAGGCGTTCGCCGACGCCGACTTCGAATTCAACGGCAAGGTGATGAGCGGACTGCGCGAGCAGCCGGAACGCTGGAAGCAGGCCGTCGACACGGTCAGCCAGAAGCTCGGCCAGCCGCTGGGGAAACTGTATGTGGCCAAACACTTTCCGGCCGACGCCCGGGACCGCGCCAAGGAAATGGTCGCCGACATCATGGCCGCCTACCGGGACAACTTCACCAACTCCACCTGGATGAGCCAGCCCACCCGCGACGCCGCCATCGCCAAACTCGGCAAGATCGACACCAAGATCGGCTACCCCGACAAGTGGATCGACTACTCGGCGGTGCGCATCACCAAGGGTAAACTCATCGAATCGCTGTGCGAGATACAGGCTTTCGAACGCAAGCGGATGTTCGGCCGGCTCGGCGGCCCGGTCGACCGCACCGAATGGCATATGACACCGCAGACCGTCAACGCCTACTACAACCCCAACGGCAACGAAATCGTCTTCCCCGCGGCATTCCTGCAGCCGCCGTTCTTCGACAAGGATGCCGAGCCCGCGGTGAACTACGGTGCGGTCGGCGCGGTCGTCGGCCACGAGATCGGGCACGGATTCGACGACCAGGGCGCGAAATACGACGGTGACGGCAACCGCACCGACTGGTGGACGCCGCAGGACCAGGCAGCGTTCGAAGCGAAAACCCAGCAGGTGATCGCCCAATACGATGCGCTGGTACCCGAGGGACTCGACCCGGCCATGCACGTCAACGGCAAGCTCACCGTCGGGGAGAACCTCGCCGACCTGCGCGGGCTGCAACTGGCGCTGGCCGCCTACCGGATCGCCGAAAAGCGAAGGGGCAACGACAAACCCGACTACACCCCGATGTTCCAGGCCTGGGCGCGCAACTGGCGGACCAAGCAGGCCAAGGAAAGTGTCGAGATGCAGATCGAGAACGATCCGCACTCACCGGGAGAGTTCCGCGCCAATCAGGTGGTGCGCAACCAGGCCGAGTTCTACACCACGTTCGGGGTGAAGGAGGGCGACCGCATGTTCCTCGCCGCCGACCAGCGGGTGAGCTTCTAGGTTCGCCGGTATCACCAGGTATCGGCGAGCCGCCACAGCCGCACCGTGGCGTCCTTGCCGCCGGTTGCCAGCATGGTGTTGTCGGGGCCGAACGCCACCGACCAGACCTCGTCGGTGTGGCCGGACAGCGGCTGGCCTGCGGGTTGGCGGACGTCGACGTTCCACCAGGGGCTGTACACATTCCACAGCCGTACGGTGTCGCCGGTGGCGGCGGCCAGCAGTCGCCCGTCGGCGCTGAAGTCGACCGAGGACACCTTGCCGTCCGTGGCGGCCGGCGGCCGATCCGCTTCGCGGGTGCGCATATTCCACCAGCGGACGGTGGCGTCGAGCCCGCCCGAGACCAGGAGGTTGCCGTCGGGGCTGAAGGCCAGCGCGAAGACCGGGCCGGCGTGGCCGGTGAGCGGGGGCCCGTCGAGCCTGCGGGTGCGCACGTCCCACAGCCGCACCGTCCCGTCGAGATGGGCGGTGGCGAGCCGGGTACCGTCCGGTGCGAACACCACGGCTTGCACCGGGGAGGGCTGGTCGACGGTCAGCGCGACGTCGGGCTGCCGGTTGTCCGTATGCCAGAACCCCACCCGGCCGCGCTGATCGCCGACGGCCAGCAGCGGTTCCGTCGGACTGAACGCCACCGCGCCGAAGTCCGCGCTTTGGAAGCTTTCCACCGGGGCGGGCTCCCGGGTACGCATATCCCACAACTGCGCGGCGACCCAGCCGTATTGGGTGGGCCAGGTGTTGGGACCGGAACCGGAGGCCAGCAGGTTGCCATTGGGGCTGAACGCGATCGAGCGCGCACCGGAGATGTCGCCCTTGAAGTAACTTTTGAGCTGATCGCCATCGGGCTTGCGGGCGTGCACATTCCACAGCAGCACCGTGCCGTCCGATCCGCCGGAGGCCAGCAGGTCGCCGCCGGGGTTGAACATCATCGAGAACACCGGGGCGGTGTGGCCGGTGAGGACAGCGTCGGCGATCACCGTCGTTCGGCGTGCGGCGAAGGCGGCGGTGAGACCGGCGGCAACGGGGACGGCGGCGAGGCCACCGATCAGCAGCCGCCTTCTGCCGAACCGGTTCGCCCGCGGCGGAGTGGATTCCGTTGACTGCGCGGTTGTTTCGTCCGGACGCGGTGTCGGTTCCGCTGTGGGCACGGTCGTTTCGTTCAGGCGCGGCACGGCGACGGTCAGCGGTGTCGTCGGTGCGGGCGCGCGGCGATGCCGTCCGGCGGCGAGCGCGTCGGCCGCGGCGTCGGCGAGGGCGACGCAGGTGGGCACGATATTCGGGTGATCCAGGTGGGCCGCCAGCTCGGCCTCGCGGTCGAACGCGGCGCGCACCTTCGGGTCCGCGGTGTAGGAGTCGTGCAGAACCTTCAGTGCCACAAGACGTTTCAGCCTCGGATGGCGGGCGAGATAGACCACGCCCATACCGCCGGTGCCCAATGCCCGCTCGATGGCGAACCCGGCGAAATCCGTCCCCACCCGCAGAACCACCATCGACTCCTGTGCACGCCCGCGCGGCCCACGGCGGTGAAAAGTGATCGGGCCCAAGGGAATCTAACCCGAAACCCGGTGGACCGACAACCGGTCCCAGCAAACGTCGGCGCGATCGCACCCGCTGTGACCTGCGTCGTTGCGCGGTCGTCGAGATAGCTGGAATATCGAAGGTGATCGACCACGGTTGGTCGATGTGTGTCGGGGTACGGCTGCCGAGGTGTCGGCATGCGGTGAAATCCGGGGTGCAGGCCGGGATTTCGCGTCGGCGAATGCCACCCCGATCGTGCGATCGCACCGCAACGGCGACGGGGCCGCCCGATCGTCCGATCCGTCGTGCCCGGCACCGATCCAGCAGTGGATGGCGTCACCGGAAAGGATCGAATGCGATGACAGGAACCATGGTTGATGTGTTGACCCCGCAGGTCGCGCAGCCGGAAGTCGGGCAGGACCGGCGGGCGCACCCCGCCGCCGCGGCGATGTGGCGGGAGGCGAAAACGGTGGTGGTGACCAGGGTCGCCGGCCCGGGACAGCTGGTGCGGGCGCCGCGGCTGGTGGTTCCGATCGGGGATAACCAGCTCGCGTACCGTATCTCGTCCCGCTCGGCCGAGGCCGGGCAGTTGGCGCGCGACGGCCGGGTGCTCGTGCAGCCCGGCGACTGGCGCGGCGAGCCCGCGCTCGGCTCCCATCAGCGGCAAGGGCAGGCCCAGCTGGTGACCGCGGGCACGCTGGTGCCTTATGTGGAGGCGGAACTGGCGGCCAAATATCGGTGGCGGGCGCCGTTGGCGCGGTTCGCGCATCGCGTGGCGCGCGCCGGTGTTCCCTACGGCGATGTGGTGGTACTCGTCACCGTGTCGGAGCCGAGCCCGATCCCGTTGCCGCCCGCGTGATTCCGCGTGCGGCGGGGCCGCGATAACAATCCGGCCGCTTCCCGGTGCGCGGATCGGATACGGACGGTCGATCGGGGCCGGGAACGGGAATTCCTCCGGTACGCCAACCTCGCAGACCCGGAGGAGAACGCCATGGACAATCTGGTGTGCATCGACTGCTGGCGCCGGGACAACCTCACCTTCGCGCAACGCCTCGACCCCGCCTACATCACCCCCGGCCCCGTCTACCGGTGCCCGACGCATCGCGCGCTGCACGACGATCCGCGCGGCGATATCGGACCCGAACCCCAGGCCGCCTGAGTTCCGGATCCGGCTGCCGCGACGCCAATCCACCACCGCGGCAACCGGATCCCTAGACCAGGTCCGATGTGTCGAACCGGTGCGCGTCCCAGAGGCGGCGCGAACGCTCCTCGGGATACCGGCCGATCGTCGGTTCGGTGTCGTAGACGCGGGTGATCCGGGTTTCCGGATCGTATGGCGCCCAACCGGGTTCGCCGGTGGCCGCGAAAGTCAGCCAGTCCGTGCGCATTCGGTGGGCGACACCGGTGATCTCGGCGGCCGCGTTCGGCAGTGCCGATGGGTGGGCGCGCACCTCGTCGGCGCCGAGTGTGCCGAAGACGAGCAGGACGTCGAGGCTGTGCGAGGCG
The DNA here is from genome assembly GCF_020361265.1 of Nocardia sp. JCM 34519.1. Taxonomy (NCBI): domain Bacteria; kingdom Bacillati; phylum Actinomycetota; class Actinomycetes; order Mycobacteriales; family Nocardiaceae; genus Nocardia; species Nocardia sp. JCM 34519.1. The sequence continues at coordinate 57,255 of NZ_JAIRBR010000015.1, read as the reverse complement.
CCCTGTTCGCGATGGAAACTCCAGCGCAGTTCGTAGAGCCGGGCGCGTCCGCCGGCGGCCCGCGCGAGATGCAGGGTCGGCATCCGGAACAGCCAGTCGGCGTTCACCAGCTCGTACAGTTGCCGGGGCGTGGCCTCGGGATACGTGGCGCGGTAATCGCCGGTGGCCGGTGTCATGCGTTGGAGTGCGGTGGTGATCCGCTCGTCGGTCGGTTCGCCGACGAAGAGACGGTATTCGTCACGGGTGTGCCCGATGAGCAGGTCGACGTCGTGGGCGGCGCCTTCGGCGAGTGCGCGCCACGGCGCCCGCGGCAGCACTTCCCCGTCGACGACGGGAGAGAACGGTGTCGGGGTCAACGCCATCGGACCCCAGGAGTCGACGAACTCCGGCATCCTGTCGAGGATCGCGTGCGTCGCGGCGATCAGCGGGCCCGGCGGGATCCGCGCGAGCTCGGCCACCGTCGCGCGCACACCGAGTCGCGCGGCGATCGCCGCCGAAATGGACGCGGCCAACCGCGGGGAGAAATAGGTGCCGGGCAGGCTCTGCACGATCGCGCGCCGGAACAGCCCGGCCACCATCGGCATGGCGAGCAGTGCGGCGATACATCCCGCGCCCGCGGACTGGCCGAATACGGTGACATTGCCCGGATCGCCGCCGAAGGCCGCGATATTGTCGCGCACCCAGCGCAGCGCGGCGGCCTGGTCGAGAATGCCTCGGTTGTCCGGGGCTCCGGCGATATGGGCGAACCCTTCGACGCCGGTGCGATAGTTCATGCTCACCAGCACCGCACCGGATGCGGCGAGCGTCGCACCGTCGCAGTGCGGATTGCTGGACGTGCCTTCGAGATATCTGCCGCCGTGTATCCACACCAGCACCGGCAGCCCGGCCGCGCCCGGCTCCGGTGACCAGACGTTGACCGTCAAACAGTTACCGCCCGATACCGAATCCGCTTGGGGTACAGGCGGTCCGAACTCGAGCGCGTCGCGGACACCGTCCCACGGCAGCACCGGGGCGGGTGCCGCGAACCGTCGCGCGCCGAACGGCGGCCGGGCATAAGGGATTCCGCGGAAGACCGCGACGGTGTTCTCCCGCCGGCCGCGCACGATCCCGGCGACCGTGCGGATTTCGATACTCATCCGGCCTGCCTATCAGCTGTCGCAGCGGCTTTCACTCGATGTGGTTCGTCTCACAGACCGAAAGCCATTGACCGTCACATTAATGTGAGGGTTTCAGCATACGAGCATGGTGAATCGAACATCTGACAAGAGTGTCGCCGCGGTCGCGAAAGATGGGTCGCGACTACCGCTTTCGGCATTGCTGGCGTTGACGACAGCGGCCTTCCTCACGGTGCTCACCGAGGCCCTGCCCGCGGGTGTGCTGCCGGATATGAGCGCGGGCCTGCACGTCAGCGAGTCGGCGACGGGACAGCTGGTCACCGTCTACGCGATCGGGACGGCGCTGACGACGATCCCGCTGTCCATCGCGACGGCGGCGTGGCGGCGCAAGCGCCTGCTGCTGACCGGCGTGATCGGGTTCCTGGTGGCGAATACCGTTACGGCGGTGTCGCTGAACTACGGGCTGACGCTCGCCGGGCGCTTCGTCGCCGGTATCGCGGCGGGCGTCGTGTGGGGGCTGCTGGCCGGGTATGCCATGCGGTTGGCTCCGGAGGCCTTGCGGGGCAAGGGAATCGCGATCGTCATGGCCGGAATTCCGCTGGCCCTTTCGCTGGGCATCCCGGCGGGCACCTTCCTGGGTAACGCGGTGGGCTGGCAGATCACCTTCGGCGTGATGTCGGTGGTCGCGGTGCTGCTGGTCGGCTGGATCATCATGTCCGTCCCGGATTTTCCGGGTCAGCGGGCGGGCGGGATTTCGCTGCTCGCGACCGCGAAGACGCCCGGTGTCGGGCCGGTGCTGTTCGTCACCCTGACCTTCGTGCTGGCGCACAACATCCTCTACACCTATGTGGCGACGTTTTTGAAGGAAGTCGGCCTGGGCGACCGGGTGGACGCGGTGCTGCTGGTCTTCGGTATCGCCTCGATGGTCAGCATCTGGTTCACCGGCGCGCATATCGATCGGCGGCTGCGCGGATTGACCATCGCCGCAACGATTCTCGTCGCCATCGCGGTGGCGGCGCTGGCCGTGCTGTCGGGGAGCGCGGCGCTCGTATTCGTCGCGGCGACGCTGTGGGGACTCGGCTGGGGCGGCGCGCCGACCCTGCTGCAAACCGCCGTCGCCATCGCGGGCGGCGAGGCCGCCGACACCGCGCAGGCCATGCTGGTCACGCTGTGGAATGTGGCGATGGCGGGCGGCGGCATCGTCGGCGGTGTGCTGCTGAATCTGTTCGGGCCCAGGGTATTCCCGTGGAGCGTGCTGGTGCTGCTCGTTCCGACGCTTGCGGTGGTCGTCGCGGCGCGGGCGCACGGGTTCCCGGGGCGTTCGACGGCGAGCGCGCCCGTTGCCGTCACGGTCGCCGAATAGAGTTGGCGATGAAGGAGATTCAGCTCGCCGCGGCAGGTGATTCACCACGCCACGGTGCGATCGGATCCGCGGTCCCCGAGATCGCGCCGGTCTATGTCGACGACGTCGAGGATGCGATGCCTGGCGATTCGGTCCGGTCAGTAACCGCTGGCCGCGTTGATCCGCGACGGCCAGTAACGCTCACCCGGAGCCGGTTCATATGCGGCCCAGCGCGCCGGATTTCCCTTCGGATGATCGCCGAGTACGGTGACGCGCCTGCCGACGCGGCGTTCGGCGTAATCGTTGACCGCGTAATGCTGGGTCACCCGATTGTCCCAGATCGCCACCGCGCCGGGCTGCCAGCGAAAACGGCAGCAGAATTGCGGACTCTCCGAGAATTCGATCAACTGCTGCAGCAGCGCATCGCTTTCGTTACGGCTCAATTGCGGAATATGCGATGTGAACAATCGATTGGCGTACAGCGAGCGTCGCCCGGTTTCCGGATGCTCCCGCACCAGCGGATGCTCGGCCGACGAGGAGAATCCGGTGGCCGGTACGGTGACCTGATGGACCGCCGTCAAACCGTCCACCAATTCCCGAATGGGTGTGGAAAGCCGCTCGTAGACCAGATATTGATTGGTCCACATGGTGTCGCCGCCGCGGGGCGGGCAGGTGATCAACTGCAGAATCGAGACGATCGGCGGGCTCGGCTGGAAGGTCATATCGGTATGCCAGCAGTCGACTTTCCCGCCCTTATCCGATTCGATCAGCACCACCTCCGGGTGATCATCGAGTTTCGGCAGGTAGGGGTGTATTTCTACCTCGCCGAAGCGGCGCCCGAACGCGACGTGCGCCGCCGGCGGCAAATCGCCCTGATCGGGAAAGAACAGCACCAGATGTTCCAGTAGCAGCGCGTGCACGGTGGCGAATTCCGAATCGGTGATGGTGGCCAGATCGATCCCTCTGACCTCGGCGCCCAGCGCGCCGGATATGGGTCTTATATCGATATCCGCGGTCACATTGCCTCCTCTGCCGCGTTGTTCTCGATATGGTACGGCCGCCACCGCCGGCCATCGGCTCGAATCGGACATAATTTTCTCGTCATTTTCCCGCCATCATATAATCGGCCGATAATTTTCCTGTCAAATACGATGGTTTCGATCGCGCGGGTCATCGGCCGGTCATAAACTTCGAGCTGGAAGCTTTGCGGCGGGAACGGAAATGCTGCGGGCGGGACGGAGGGCAGCCGATTATGCCGATGTCGCAAAATTCGGTTGATTATCACGACTTATCGATGAATACCGTGGCTTTTCGCCCGGCCGGGTCGGTGGTCGCCGCGGTGGCGCGGACGGCCGCGGCTGCGAACGAATATCCGGATATGGCGGCCACCGAACTCACCGCGGCGGTGGCGCGATGGCTCGACGTGCCCGGCGGATACCTGACGTTCGGGCCCGGTTCGGCGGCGCTGTGCCAGATCGCGCTGCTCGCCTGGTGCGGACCCGGCGCCGAGGTGGTGCACCAGTGGCCGTCGTTCGAGGCGTATCCGCTGATGATCGAGCAGGTGCACGCGACAGCGGTGGCCGTCGCATCGCGGGACACCGAAACCGATATCGGCGATATCGCCGCCGCGGTGACCGACCGGACCCGAATGGTGTTGCTGTGCAACCCGAACAACCCGACCGGCGCGGTGCTGCGGCAGGACCGCATTCGGCGGCTGCTGAGCCTGTTGCCCGAACACGTCACGGTGCTCGTCGACGAGGCATACCGCGATTTCGTCCTCTCGCCCGGCTATCGCGACGCCGTCGAGCTCGTCGCCGACGATCCGAGAGTCGCTGTGCTACGGACGTTTTCGAAATCCTTCGGGCTGGCCGGACTGCGCGTCGGCTACCTGATCGCGCAACCGGCGCTGACCGCGAAGCTGGCGGCGGCGCGGATGTTCTTCGCGGTGAGCGCACCCGCGCAGGCCGCGGCGGTGGCCGCGGTCGAGCGGGTGGCGGAAATGCGGGAGCGCTGCGCCGCCGTCGGCGCCGAACGGGCCAGGCTGCGGGGGGTGCTCTGTGAGCAGGGGTGGGCTGTTCCGTTGAGCCACGCCAACTTCCTGTGGCTGCCCACCCCGCAGGCCACCGAATTCGCGAGTCACTGCGCGCAATACGGTGTCGCGGTGCGGGCCTGGCCGGGCCGCGGGGTGCGGGTCACCGTCGGCGCTCCCGCGTCGAATGACGTATTCGCCGGGCTCGCAGCCGAATTCATCGCACTACCGCGGGCGGTGGCGCGATGACGTCGGGACAGATCACCCCGCCCGCCGTCGACACCGTCGCCACGCTGCTGCGTGAACTCGTCGCGGCCTGGCCCGCCGGGCGGGGCCGGCTTTCGGATATGGCCCGCTACGCCGTGCTGCCCGCGGGCAAACTGCTGCGCCCGATCCTGGTGCTGGAGTCGGCGCGGGCGGTGGGCGCCGATCCCGTCGCGCTCGCACCGGTCGCCGTCGCACTCGAATTCCTGCATGTGGCAACGCTTGTGCACGACGACATCATCGACGGTGACCAGCTGCGCCGCGGCAGGCCGACCGTGCATGCCAGATACGGAAAGGGCGAGGCGATCGTGGCCGGCGACGCCCTGCTGCTGGGCACCTTCCTGACCATCGCGGAGGGCGCCGACAGCTTCCCGCCCGCCGCGGTGCTGCAGGCGGTGCGCATCGTCGCCGCCGCGGGCCTGCGACTGTGCGACGGCCAGGTCACCGAGGCCGAACTGACCGGCGATCTCGATTGCGGCATAACGCGATACCGCGCCATGGCGGCGGCCAAGACCGGCGCGCTGTTCGAGGCGGCCTGCGGTGCGGGCGCGGTACTCGGCGGCGGCACCGAGGCGCAGCAGGCCGCGTTGCGCGCCTACGCCGGACATCTCGGCTGCGCCTTCCAGATGCGCGACGACCTGCTGCCGTACCTGGCCGACGACGCGCGGGTCGGCAAGAGCCGGATGAGCGATATCGCCAACCGCAGACCCACCTTTCCGGTGCTCGTCGCCGTCGAACTCGCCGACGCCGAACAGCGTGCACGGCTGGAACTGATACTGAGCGGACGGCTTTCGCCGGATATCGCGCACCTGCTGCTCGGCGAGGTGTTCACCGAAACCGGCGCGCTCACCGTCGCGGCCGAGCGGGTCGCCGCCGAGGCCGCGGCCGCGCGCGACTGCCTGCACGGCTTCGGCGACCGCGGCGACCGGCTGGCCGCCCTCGCCGACGACACCATCGAGCGCACATGGTGAGCATCGGCTCGACCCGGAACTGGCTGGCGCACATGGAAACCTGCCGGCCGTACACGCTGGCCTACCCGGGCCTGACCGGACTGGCGGGCGCCGCGCTGACCGGTGCGCCGACACCGGCGCAGTGGGTGACGGCCTGGCTGGCGCCGACCCTGGTGTGGACCGGCGGCCTGTACCTGGGCGACTACTTCGATCGAGAGTTGGACGGTGTCGGTAAGCCGCACCGGCCGATACCGTCTGGGCGACTGACGCCGCGCACCGCGGTGCTCACCGGAATATGCTGCGTGGCAGCGGCATTCGCCGTATCCGCACTGGTCGAGCCGCGGGCCGTCGCGATCGCGCTGGCCGGGGCGGCCGGGACCGTCGGCTACAGCAGAGTCCTGAAACGGCACGGGATTCTGGGGAATCTGGCCCGCGGCGCGCTCACCGGACTGGTGCTGATCTTCGCGGCGACCCTGGTACACGGGTGGCCCGCGCCGCTCGTCCTGGGGTGGGCCGCGGTGTTCTGCCTGCAGGACACCGGATCCAATATCGTCGGCACCGTTCGCGATATCGCGGGCGACCGGGCCTGCGGCTACCGCACCGTCTCGGTGGTATACGGCGGAGTGTTCGCGAACCGCTGCGCGGCAGCCTGTTTCGCGGTGGCGGTGCTGGGGGCGCTCGCGCTGCACGGGATCTCGGCCGACCTCGGGTCCGGGCTGCTGCTGGCCGCGATCTGCCTCGGGATCCGCGCCTACGGGCCGGTGCTCGGCTCCGGCCCGATCGATCCGCGAAAGGCGTTGCGCACCCACGAGATTCTGGTCGCCGAGCGACTGGTGCTGGCCGCCGCGGTGGCCGCGAACGGCCTCGGCGGCCCGGCCACGCTGGGAATACTGGCCGCGGCGTTGGCGATCTCGCTGTCGACGCAGCTGCTGCTGCGCGGTCGTCACGAATTCGGCAACGGCACAGTGGAGCTCGCATGACCGACGCCATCACCGATATCGATTCCGTCATCGACGCGGGCGCGGCGGCGCTGTTCGCGCAGCTGCGGCCCGACGGATACTTCATGTTCGACTCCGGCGCCGGTGCGACACTGGCCACCGCGGGCGCCACGCTGACTCTGCACCTGCACGATCCGGTCGGCGCACGCGAATACGTCAGCCGGGGCTGCGCGCACCTGGCCGGTGCGCAAAACCCCGACGGCGGTTGGGGTTCGGTGCCCGGTCAGCCCAGCGAGGCGGTCACCACCGCGATCGCCGCCGCCGTGCTGCACCTGGTGTCGACCGTCCACTATCGCGACGAAATCGACGCGGGCCGCGCGGCATTGGCCCGGATGGGTGGCCTGGCGGGAATCGCCGACCCGGCACTGGCCGCGGTCTGCGGGCGATTCCACGCGATGGCCGGATGGGTGCCCGAACAGTCGATCCGGGTGCCGCTGTGGGTATTCCTGCTGCCCGGACTGCGCCGCACCAGGATGTCGTTCCGTTCGGCGGTCCTGGCGGCGACGGCGATCGCCCAAGCGCGCGGCAACCCGGCCGGCGGGTTGCGCGGGATGGTGGACCGCGCCGCCGAACCGGCCGCCCTGCGCCTGCTGTACCGGGTGTACGAGGACGAAGGACGCACCGGCGAATTCGGCGCCGACGCATGGGCTGTCGCAATGACCGCCATCCCGCTGATCCGCTCGGGCGCGGCGACGGACCTGGTCGCGGCCATGGCCGGATATCTGCGCCGCGCCGTCGCCGCCGACGGTTCCTGGCCGATCGTCGACATCCGGCTCACCTACACCGGTTTCGCCGCCACCGGACTGTGCGACGCCGGTTACCGCACCGATCCCCGGCTCGCCCGCGTCGGGACGGCGATCCGGGAAGCGCAACTGACACAGCCGTTCTCGATGCTGAACTGCCCGGCGGGCGGCTGGAGCTATTCGGGTCCGCGCGGCTGGCCGGTAACCCTCGAATCCGCCGAACTGCTCGCCGCGCTCGCGACACTGCCCGGCGCCGAACGGGATCCGGCACTGGCCGAGGGCCTGCGCTGGCTGGCGGGCAGACAGGACCGGCGCGGATCGTGGAGTCTGTGGGTGCGCGATACCGCGCTGCCCAACGACGGACCGTGTCCCTACCTCACCGCCCAGGCCGTCGACGCGCTGCTCGACGGCGGTGTGCCCGTGGCAGATCGGCGGATCCGGCGCGCGGTGCGCTGGCTCACCGGTGAGCAGCGGGCCGACGGATCGTTCGACGCGCTGTGGTACCGCGGCGCGACACCGGGCACCGCCGAAGTACTCGGCGTGCTGGCGCGAACCGGGCTCCCCGCGACCCGGCCCGCGGTCCGGCGTGCGACGGATTGGCTGCTGCGGCACCAACTTCCGGACGGCTCATGGGGTGACGGCGCGGCGGGCAGCGTCGAGGAGACCGCATGGGCGCTGCGGGGCCTGCTGCGGGCGAGGGTCGCGTCGGCGGCGATCGACCGCGCCGCGGACTGGCTGGCCGCGGCGCAACTACCCGACGGACGCTGGCCGGAGGCGCCGGTGAGCGCCTACATCCGGCACTGCGTGCACTACCCGAACGGCGCGATCACCGCGGGCCTCGCCCTGCGGGCGCTGGCCGCCTACCGACGCGCAAAGCACCAGGGAGCAGCGAAATGACAACCTCCGACACCGATGTCGTGGTGTGCGGGGCCGGGGCGGGCGGCCTCGCCGCGGCCTGCGCGCTCGGTGCGCTCGGCCTGCGCGTGCTGGTCGCCGAACGACGGCGCGAACCCGCGCGCATCGCCAAAGGCGAACTGCTGCAACCGAGTTCGATGTCCAGCCTGACGCGGTGGGGCGCCGCGCCACGGCTGTCCCGCGGCGGCGGAGTCTGGATCGACCGGCTCTGCGCACGCGACCCGGACGGGCACGCGCTGCTCGAACTCGACTACGGCCGCACGCTCGGCGCGGATCGGCGCATCCTGTCGGCCGACTACCCGGCCATCCTGACCGCCCTCGCCGACAGCCTGCCCGCGAATGTCGAACTGCGCCGCGGCATCCGAGTCGAGGAATTGGTGCGGAACCCGGCCGGGCGGGTCCGTGGCGTCGTCGTGACCGACGGTGCGCGGATGGCGAAAACGGTTTCGGCCGAATTGGTGATCGCCGCGGACGGTTCCGCATCCGCGCTGCGTGCCGCCGCAGGCATCGCCCTGCCGCGCGCGCAATACCCGCACCGGCTGGTGTCGTTCGAGATACCGGGCAGGCACAGTGCCGAATTGACCGCCTATGTGACCGATCGCGGTCTGCGGCTGGCCTATCCGCTGCCGCACGCCCGGACCCGCCTCTACCTGCAGGCGGGCGCCGATGAGCTACGCGGCCTGGACGACAACGGGATTCGCCGCTGGGCCGCGAACACGGTCGCGGAGGTGGAACCGCTGTCCGGGCTCGGTGAGCTGTTGCTCGAGCGCGGAACCCGGCGCCAGATCTTCGGCGTCCCACGCTATCTGGTCGATCGGCTGTCGATACCGGGCATGGCGCTGCTCGGCGAGTCGGCGCACGCCGTGCATCCGATGGCCGCGCAGGGGATGAATTCGGCCATCGCCGACGCGGTGGAATTGACCGCACAACTGCGGGAAGCGGGCGAATGGTCCAGCGCGGCGGTCGATTCCGCGTTGCGCGGATACCACCGGGTGCGGCTGCCGCAGCTGCGGCACGTCGCGACCGTCAGCCACAACGCCGCCAGGATGCTCACTGCCGTCTCACCGATGGGCCGAATGCTCGGCAGACGGCTGATGCGCGGCACCGCGGGCAACCCGCGGCTGCTCGCGGCCACCTGCCGCAATATCGCCGGAATCGAGCCGCGGCCGCTGCGGCCGCTGGACCGGCTGTACCAACTCGGCCTGCTTCGCGACCCGAATTCCAGTGCGCAGCAGGAGGAGTCATGCAAGTAGGGGTGTCGTGGACGTTACCGATCGTCCGTACCGAGCCATTCGACCTGCCCGTCGCGTACCGGGAGATGTTCGAGGCGGGCCCGATCCAGGCGGCCCGGTTACCGAACGGCCGGACCGTATGGGTCCTCACGCGGCACAGCGAGATTCGCGGCCTGCTCACCGATCCGCGCACCACCGCAGACCGCGCACATCCGAACTTTCCCTCGTTCGACGCCTCCGGCGACACCGCGACGGCGCTGATCGCGGGCCCGGATCCCTTTCTGGTGTCGATGGATCCGCCCGCGCACACCCACGCCCGCAACCAGCTCAAACGGGAGTTCGAGCAGCGACGCATCCGGGAACTGGCGCCGGTGGTCCAGGAGATCATCGATGCCACGCTGACCCAATTGCTCTCGGGACCGAAACCGGCGGATCTGGTGTCGGAGTTCGCGCTCCGGGTGCCGTCGCTGGTGATCTGCCGGCTGCTCGGCGTGCCGTACACCGATCACGATTTCTTCGAATCCCGGACGCCCGCGCTGATCGACAGCACCGCATCGCCGCAGCGATCCCGCGCGGCCTTCACCGAAATCCATGGCTACCTCACCGACCTGATCGCCCGGCGCGAGGCGCAGCCGACGGACGACATCATCGGCAACTATGTGCGCGCGACCCGCGCCAGCGGCACCTACCGGCGGGAAACCCTTGTCTCGCATGCCTTCCTGCTGTTGATCGCCGGGCACGAGACCACCGCCAACCAGATCGCGCTCAGCGTGCTCGCCTTGCTGCGACGGCCGGAACTGTCGGCGCGACTGCGCGCGGAACCCGCTCTGATGCCACGGGCCGTCGAGGAAATGCTGCGGTATTTCACCATCGTCGATTCGGTCTCGCGGGTGGCGACTGCGGATATCACGATCGGCGCGACCACCATCAAGGCCGGAGACGGCATCGTCATGGTATGCAGCCTCGCCAACCGGGACCCAGACGTCTTCGACGAACCCGACGACCTCGAGTTCGCCCGCGGCGACCGGCGGCACCTGTCCTTCGGATTCGGTCCGCACCAATGCCTCGGACAGGGTTTGGCCCGGCTGGAACTGGAATTGGCGCTGCGATCGGTGATTACGCGCCTACCCGGCCTCGCGCTGGCGGTGCCGGCCGGGCACCTGGAGTACAAGGGCACCACCTCGGCCTTCGGCGTGAAACGCCTGCCGGTCGTCTGGTGACCGCCGGAATTCGTTGCGCGAAAGGAGATTCGGCGTGCCCGACGAGCTGATCAGAGAACTGGACCCCAGCGAGGCGCGGTTCGTGCCGCACGGCGCCTACAGCGGCCATACCGTGCTGGTCACGGGCGAACTCGACGCGACGGCGCTCGGTGCGGCATTCGCGGTGCTCCAGCGCAGCTACCCGGTGCTGACCTGCCGCATCATCGAGGAATCCGACGGCAGGTGCCTGCTGATCCGGTCGAACGCAAGCCCGCCGGTCGGCCCCTGGTTCGGCGACGGCGACCCCGGACAATTGCGGGACCCGGCCCAACCGCTCGACCCCGCAACGCAACTCGCCTACCTGGATGTGGTGGCGGCGCCGGGGTGCGCCCGCGTCACCTGGTACATCCACCACGCCGTCGCCGACGGCAGCCACGCGATCGAACTGTTCGCCCGACTCTGGGACTTCTACACCGACTGCCTGACGGCCACTGTGCCGGAACCCGTGCCGCACGACTATCCGCGATCGCTCGAATGGTATTCCGCCACATACGGATTCCGTCGTGGCCCGCTGTCCGGGCTCGAGGATGTCACCGTACCGCTGTCGGCAGAGCCGAAACCGGACCCGGCGGCCGCCACCGAAATCCTGGGCGGTGGCCTCCTCCGGCCCGCGCGCAGCACGCTGGACGCCGAGACGACGGGTCGGCTCATCGCCCTGGCCCGGCGCACGGGTCTGACGGTCAACAGCGTGGTCACCGGGGTGCTGCTGCGGGCGTTCGGCGCACGGACGAGCGCAGGCCCGAGACCGGTGCGCGCGCTGTACGCGGTGGATCTGCGCCGCCATCTGGACCCGCAGGTGCCCGCCACCGCGGCCACGAATCTCGCCGCTTCGGCGTGCTTCGCCGCCGATCTGGAAACATGCGGCGGGACAATGGAACTCGCCCGCCGGATCGCCGACCGCTTGCGCCGCGACCTGGCGCAGGGCGTGTTGCAGCAATCGGTGTGGCACTATCCGGACTTCTACGGCGAGCGCCGGACCCGGTCGGTGGCTGGTCATCTCGGGATCACCAATTGCGGTGTCATCCCGAGGTTCCGGATGCCGCCCGGGGCGGCGATCACCGATTACGAGATCGTGCACCTGCTGGCCCATCCCCGGCCGTCGACCGAGGTGACCTCGCAGATCGGGCTGTTCATGCTCTACACCTTCGCGGGGCGCCTCACCATCGGATACGTCGGTGCGGTCGATGCGGACATCTTGTTGGCGGTCATCCGAGACGAGCTGACGGCCATATCCGCCGAAGGGCCGGTGCTCCGATGAGCTGGTCGGCGCAATCCTCGTACGGCGTGGTGATCGTCGCCTGGTGTCCCTCGGAAGACAATATCGCGCACGCGATTTCGCTCACCGAGACCGGCGGGCAGGTCTGTGTCGTCGACAACTCCCCGCAACCCCAACCCTGGTACGCACGCGTGCGCGACGCCGGAATCTTGTTGGTGGTCAACCGAAACCGTGGCGGGCTCGGCGGCGGTTTCAATCGTGGGATCGATGCGCTGTTCGGCCGCGGTGTCGACGTCGTCTTCATCCTCGACCAAGACTCCGAGGTGGACGGCGGCTATTTCGCCGATATGCTCGCCACACCGGTACCGGTGGAATCCGGCCGCCCATATTTGGTGGGGCCGGTACCGTACGACGTCGAGACCGGCATCCTGCTGCTGGGACATCGGGTGGCCGGCGCGGAACAGATTGCGGCACTGGCGAAAAACGGAACCATCGAGGTCGATTTCCTGGTGTCGTCCGGGACCATGATCACCCGGCGGGCGTGGCAGGCGATCGGGCCGTTCGACGAACGGTACGTCATCGATTATCTCGATTGGGAATTCTGTCACCGAGCGGCGCGGCGCGGGGTCGGCCTCATCGTCAACGCGGACGTGCTGATGCGGCACCGGATCGGCGATATCCGGTTGCGGACCGTGCTCGGCATGCGGATGCTGGTCTTCGGCTACGCGCCGATCAGGCGCTACTACCAGACCCGCAACTGCGTCCACTTCACGACGCGGCATGCACGCGAACGGCGAAGCCTGCTGGCGCTCAACGCATTTCTGGTGCGCAACATACTGTCGGTGCTGCTGTTCGAACCGGATAAGGTGCCCAAGCTGCGCGCCATGGCCGCCGGGTTCGCCGACGGCGTCGTCGGCCGCCTCGGCCATCTCGCCGAAACCCGAACCCAACTCGCCGAAACGTCGCGTCGGTGACCCGAGTCGACCCAGGAGTGTGCACTATGCCCGACACCACAAGCGATCCCGCCGCCGAACTCGCCCGGCTCACCGACCTGGCCACCCCGTACGCGGTGCGCGCCGCGGTCACCCTCGGCCTGCCGGAAATACTCGAAGCGGGACCGGCGAGCGCGGCCGAGCTGGCGAAAGCGACCGGCGCGGACCAGGATTCGCTGGACCGCCTGCTGCGGTACCTAGTCGCGCACCACGTCTTCGCGGCGGCCGCACCGGATCGATATGCGCTGAACGACATCTCACGTCAACTGACCGGCCCGGACGGCGCACCCCAGCGCGCATGGCTGAACCTGTCCGGCGCGGGCGCGCGCATGGATGCCGGATACGCTGGCCTGGCCGACGCCGTCCGCAAAGGCTCCGAGGGCTACAGTTCCGTGCACGGCCTGCCGCTCTGGGCGGATCTCGCCGAAAGACCGGACCTGCGAAGCGGATTCGACGAGCTGATGGGCGCCGACACCGCCCGCATCGCCCACCTGCTCGCCACCGAATACGACTGGACCGGGCTCGGTCAGCTCATCGATGTCGGCGGCGGCATCGGCATCCTGCTCGGCGAAATACTCGATGCCCAAACGCATCTCACCGGCGCGGTATTCGACCTGCCACCCGCCGCCGCGGCGGCCAGGCGCCGCTTCGCCGCCGCCGGGCTCGGCGCCCGCGCCGCCGCCGTCGACGGCAGCTTCTTCGACCGGATACCACCCGGCGCCGACGCCTACCTGATCTCCCGGGTGCTCACCGACTGGAACGACGAAGCGGCACAGCGGATCCTCGCCAACTGCGTGACCGCCGCCCGCCCCGGCGGCCGTGTCCTCATCGTCGAAATGCTGCCCGACGACGTTATCGCGGACCCCCGCTCCGCATACGATCTGCAGATGCTCGTCGTGGTCGGCGGCAAACTGCGCTCCACCGCGGACTTCACCCGCCTCGCCGAACGCGCCGGAGCCGTCGTGGTCGGCGTGCGCCGCTGGGCATGCGGGCTCACCGTGCTCGACTGCCGCCCCAGCTGATGGTCAGTTCACGCCTTCGGATCCCGGAACCCGGGGATGCCGAGGTGGGCTCCGATGGCGGCCACCGCATCCACGAGCGTGCGCCCACCCAGCTGCTCCCAGCCGGGATACGGCTGATCCTCGCTGGTGAGATCGCGGGTTCCGGGCCCACCGAGCTGATCCATCGTGAGTCCGGCATGCTCATCGATCCACGCCACCATATCGCCGGCGACGATATCCTGACCGCGCCTGCTGCGGATCACCTCGTTGGCGAACACCCCGTCCGTCTGCGCGTCCTCGTTCGACATTGCGGATCCTCCTCTCGAGAGCCGTTGTGCTGCAATCGATTCAATCCGGGTATACCACGGCGGCAGGTGCCGGTGCGCGGGCCGGAAGTCGCTCGGCCCGGTCGGGTGCAGGTCGGCGGTTGTTTCGAAGATCAACGCGCCGAACCGATTTCGATCTTCAGCCTGCGGCCGGGAGATGACGGCGGAACCACACTGTCAAACCGGAATCCACCGCGCGGGCGCCCGGCAACTGGGGTGCGGGTTCGATACCGGGCTCGTCGGCGAGCGGATGCGCCAGCCCGGGGATCGACAGCAGCTCGGACCGTTCACCCAACGCGTCGGCGAACCGCAGCGCGTCGGCGCGCAGCGCCGGATGATCGAGTTCGCCGCTGACCACCAGCAGCGGCGCTCGACCGGCGATCACGGCCGCCTCGGCGATGAAATCCAGGCTGTCGACGACCTTTTCGGATTCGGCATCGTACGGGTAGTCGCCGGGAAACAGGTCGACGACCGACCGCATCCGGATGGCGGCGTTCACCACCGCCCCCGCGAACACCGGAATGTCGGTGTCGGCGAGGATCCGCAGCGCGACCGCCCCGCCCAGCGAGCCGCCGAGCACGTCGATCGGGCCGTCGTGCACCGGCAACTGCGCACGGATCGAGTCCAGCGCGGCCGGGAACTCCTCGGTCGCCTGCCGGACGAACGGGTGCAGAAACAACATCAGCGGATCCTCGGTGAACAGCCGCACGATGGCGTCGGTGCTGCCGTCCACCATGCGCGCCCCACACATCGGCATGCCCAGATGCACCCGCCACGCGGGCAATTCGTTCATCGGCAGCGCCGCGGCGAACGCGGCATCCGACCTCGGCGCGTCGAGCATATGCCAGGTGACGATCAGCGGGGCGGCGCCGCCATCCGGCGGCGGCAACGCGGTGAACGGCACACCGGCCGCCGTTCCGGTAATCGGTGACTGCATGCGGACACGGTAAGGCCTGGCGCTGCCCGCCGGAAATCGTTTACGCCACAAGCGAAAACGGGGTTGACCTCAGGTCGGCATGAAGTCCGACCATGGCAGCATGTCCAGTTTGCTCGCTGTCCTCGATGCCAACGACGCGCGGCCCGCCGCCGTCGAATTACGCGTACGCTCCTACGAATTGCTGGGCGACCTCGGCGGCCGTACCGTCGTCGATGTCGGATGCGGCGGCGGCCGCGCGGTCGCCGAACTGGCCGAGCGCGGAGCCCGCGCCGTCGGCATCGATCTCGAGCCCGAGATGATCGCCGCGGCGCGCAAACGCTGGCCCGCCGGCGAATTCCACGTCGGCGACGCCTGCGCGCTACCGTTCGACACCGGATCGGTCAGCGGCTACCGCGCCGACAAGGTCCTGCACATGCTCGACGACCCGGCGCGCGCCGTCGCCGAGGCGCGCCGCATCCTCGCACCGGGCGGGCGGGCCGTGCTGCTCGGCCCGGACTGGGACACGATCGTCATCGATTCCGACGACCCGCAGACCACCCGCCGACTGATCCACGCCAAGGCGAACTCGCTCCCGTCACCACGGATCGCCCGACGATACCGAAACCTCTTGCTGGACGCCGGTTTCACCGACCCGGTCGTCGAAGTGCACACCATCATCTACACCGACGAAACCGCGCTCACCACCGTCATGCGCCGCATCACCGACGACGAGACCTGGCTCGCCGAACAAACCGAACGCGCCCGCGCAAACCGGCTCTTCGCCGCGATACCGATGTTCCTCGCCGCCGCCCACCGCTAGCGCCAACCCATTTGCGCCCGCGCCGGTTTCGGCTTACTCGACATGAGATGGCCTGCGCGCGAAGCTAATTGCCGCGCCGCGCGTGGTCCTGGGTCCTTCAGCGAAGGAGCTTCAGGTAGTTGGGGTTGGGATCGGTGCGGCGTGGACTGCGCTCACCATGTTGTTTGGCATGTCGACGTTGAATCGCGTACTCGCGCAGTTCGGCGTGCCAGGCCGCGCGGGCGGCCTCGAGCAGATCGAGGGCGCGCAGGAGCGCGGCTTCGTCTCGGGAAAGCGGTCCTGCCCGCTCCGCGAGGAAATTCAGCGTGCCGCGAAAACCGATGGGCCGGTACAGCTGTACGCAGGAACGCAGCGCCGAGACCCGATGCGGGTAGGGCAGGGTGGGGTCGCGCACCTTACGGGCGAAATTGTTGAAGCTCACGCGCACACATTGTGCATGCGGGTCGAGAACGCGACGGCTTCGGGAGCCGTTCAGCCGGGTTGGAAGAATGCGAGCATTCGCCGGCTGGCGTCCGGCGACATCAGGACCTCCTGCATACGTGCCGACATCCGGGCGGCGGTGCCGGTGCGTTCGAACATCTCGCGTTCGTATTCTTCGATGGCGGTGGGGAAGTCGTGCGGGTGCGCGGCCAGGGCGAGACCGAGCACGGCACCGTCGAGCAACGCCATATTGGCGCCCTCGCCCACCGGCGGCATCAGGTGCGCGGCATCGCCGACCAGCGTGACGCCCGGATTCGACGGCCAGGTGAGGCCGACCGGCAGCGTGGTGATCGACCGCGGCACAACGGTATCGTCGCAGGCCGCGATGAGCGCGGTGAACCGTGGATGCCAGCCGGGGAGCAGTTCGATCAGCCGCGCCCGGGCCGCGGCCGGATCGTCGAACGGGATCCCGCTGGTGGCGAACCAGTCCTCGGCGGTGTGGTAGAAGCTGAGGCCGATGCGGACGCGGCCGTCGCCGTTGCGCTGCGCCGCCAGGGACAATCCGTTGCCGAGCACCCAGTAGTTGCCGCGCCCGACCATCGCCGCGAGGTCCGGATGTGTGCGGTCGATATCGGGAATGCCGAGTTCGACGACGTTCTGGCCGATATGGACCGGACGGGCGTCGGTGAGCAGCGCGCGAACCCTGGACTGCGCGCCGTCCGCGCCGATCAGCAGGTCATATGCCGCGGTGCCGCCGTCGGCGAAGCGCAGCAGGCCGTCCTCGGCGGATTCGAACGCACGCCCCCAGCGCACCGTGCCCGCGGGCAACGAATCCAGCAGCAGGTTCCGCAGATCGGCGCGGTCGACCTCGGGGCGCAGGAGCGGGGCGTCATCGGGCGTGTCCTCCTGGTGCAGCAGCGTGCCGTCCGGCTCCAGCAGACGCATATCCTGCCCTTCACCGCGGGCGATGGCGTGGAACCCGTCGATCAGTCCGGCCTCGCGCAGCGCCCGCTGCCCGGAATGGATGTCGAGCATGCCGCCCTGACCGCGCGCGCCGCGCGAGGACTCACGCTCGTACACGACGGCGTCGATGCCGTGCACGTGCAACACCCGGGCAAGGGTCAGGCCGCCCAATCCGGCTCCGACGATGGTGATGGTCATGATCGCCCCTTCGATACGCTGAACTATTCGATACACTGTATCGAAGCATTCGGTGTATCGTCAGGGCATGTTGGTGTGGGAGCGGCCGGAGCCGCCGGATCGGCCGGCGCCGGCACCATTGAGCCGAGAACGGATCGTGGGTGCGGCGATCCGGCTGGCGGACGCGGACGGGCTGGCGGCGGTATCGCTGCGCAAGGTCGCCGCCGCCCTGGACGTCGGGCCGATGCGGCTGTACGGCTACATCGCCACCAAAGAGGAATTGCTGGACCTGATGGTCGACGCGGTCTACGCCGAGATCCGGCCGAGCGGAGACAGTTGGCGAGAAGTGCTGCGGTCTATGGCCGAAACCACCCGGCAGGCCGCTCACCAGCACGAATGGCTTGCCGACCTGATCGGTGGGCGGCCGCAGCTCGGACCGAACGCGCTGGCCAGGGGAGAGGCCGTGGTGGCGGCGATGGGCGAGATCGACGTGGACAGCGTCATGCCGGTGATCGACGCGGTCAACGCGTACGTGATCGGCGCGGTGCGCCGGGAGATCACCGAACGACGCGCCGAGCGAACCACCGGGATGGACAAGACGCAGTGGCAGGCCGCCTTCGGCCCCTACCTGGTGCGGACCTTCGCCACCGGCCGATACCCGGCGCTGGCCACGGTCATCCGCGACGCCGCCCACCTCGACGCCGACCAAACCTTCCACACCGGCCTCGACTTCCTCCTCGACGGCATCCAAGCCCGCATCCACGGCTGACCTGCCTCGAATGGCCAGTTGCCTTGCAGGAGACGCGATCTGGCCGCTCATGCGGAAAGACAAGTCCCACTGAGGACGCGGCCCGAACGGCCAACCGGCGTAAAGTCATCCTGAGATCGTGAGTGGGACCCGGCGGTGCTGCGAGGTGGTGCGCGTGGGTAAGCGCGTCGACGCGTTGGTTGTCGACAACGACGACGAGGTGCGGCGTAGGCTCCAGCGCTGCGTCGCGGCATTGCGGCACATGGTCGACGACAACTGGTTCGTCGGCCATGAAGACACCGTGGGTATGGAGGTCGAGCTCGATCTCGTGGACCCGTTGGGCCGCCCGCGGCTGATCAACGACCTGGTCCTGGAACATCTGGACCGGACGGACATGCAGGAAGAACTCGGTCGGTTCAACGTGGAGCTGAACCTGGCCCCGCGTCGGCTGCGGGGAAGTGTGCTGCGCGACTGCGAACGCGAACTCGCCGACGTGCTGAACGCCAGCCGGGCGCGGATCGAGCGGCTGGGCGCTCGGCTGGTGGCCGTCGGCATGCTGCCCACCGTCAGCGCCGAGCAGCTGACCCTCGAACGGATCTCCGCCAACCCGCGCTACGCGCTGCTGTGCCACCGCCTGCGCGCCGCACGCCACAGACCGTTCGTCGTGCGCATCCCCGACGGGTGCGAGCCGGTGGAATTCACCACCGACGCGCCCGCTCCCGACGCCGCCGCGACCAGCCTGCAGCTACACCTGCGGGTGCCGCCCGACCGGTTCGCCGACTATTACAACGCCGCCCAGCTGATCGCCGGGGCCCAGGTCGCGGTGGCCGCGAATTCGCCGTACCTGCTGGCCCGCCAGGCGTGGCAGGAAACCCGCATCACGCTGTTGGAGCAGCTGCTCGACAGCCGCCCACCCAGGGACGTCCGGGTCGGCGCACCGGCACGCGTCCGGCTGGGCGACGGGTGGATCGACGGCCCGGTGGAACTCTTCGACGAGCTGGTGCGGCTCTTCCCACCATTGTTTCCGACGCTGGACGACGAGGATCCCGATGCCGCCGTGCGCGCCGGGTATACCCCGAACCTGCGCGAGCTTCGGCTGCACAACGGCACGGTCTGGCGCTGGAACCGCCCGGTCTACGACGTCCAAGCGGGACACCCGCAGTTCCGCATCGAAAACCGGGTCCTACCCAGCGGACCGACCGCCGCCGATATGGTCGCCAACGCCGCCTTCTACTACGGCCTGGTCCGCGCGATCGTCGACAGCGACGACATCCCCACCAGCCGGATCCCTTTCGCGGTGGCGGAGCGGGACCTGCATCGCGCGGCACGCGACGGGCTGACGGCGCGGCTGTCCTGGCGGGGCGTCGACCACCCGGTCGACCGGCTCACCTGTGAGGTGCTACTGCCGATCGCCGCCGCCGGGCTCGACGCCTGGGGCGTGGACGCCGACGACCGCGACCACTACCTCGGCGTCATCGAAGCGCGAGTCCGATGCGGCCGTACCGGCGCCGCCTGGCAGACGCTGATGGTGCGCCACCTCGAGGAACACGGTCTGGGGCGAATCTCGGCCCTGGGCGAGATGACCCGGCGATATGTCGAGTGCTCGCACACCGGCGCTCCGGTACACACCTGGCCTGTGCCATGACCCGGGCATGTCACGACGCGTCCCATTCGACCCACGGGTTCGGCTTGCATTCACTCAGGAAGAGCCGGCGGTCCGGGTGGTCGTAAGCCAGGAGACAAGCGTGGGCGGCAACGTTCTTCAACATCACCCGGCCGTCCGCCGGAATCGCTTCCCACAGCGATTCGTCGCTGTCGCACGTCCAGCTTCCCGCCATCGCCTGATCCGTGGCGACACCCAAACAGTGACCCGGATAGTCGGTCATTTGATACCGGTAGCCGGAACCGGTGAAAGTGACGGTGAAGACATGTTCGTACCCGGGATCGCAGCCGGAATCCGGCAGGGCGTCATCCAACCACGCCGACTCGTTGTCGTAATAGATGCACCGCACCGGATTCAGGCCCCAATTTCTCAGCCACAGCTGAGGATCGGCCTTGGGCTGTGGCGCGCCGGTCGGACGGGCGGTGGTCATCGGCGTCGAGGGAGTAACGGACGTCGGTGTATCGGTTCGCGGCGCCGCACCGGACGGATTCGCCGCCGAGCACGTCAGGGCCGCCGTCACCGCGGCCATCAGCAATATATCTGCTCGCATGCGCATTGAATTTCCTTGTGTAGTACGGGGCAGAATCATCGGGCGATCAGATAAGCGCCGGATTCCATTTCTGCAAATTCGCTGTGCTCGGCGCAGCGGTAGCGATTCCCAGAAGCGTTGCGCCGAGCGCGATACCCAGGACCGTCTTCCTTCTTGCGAACATCTGCACGCCTATCTCGATATCGGGCCAACGGTCTGCCGTGTGGGCCGCCATACCGGTGTCACCGGGCGGCCCGACCCGCCAGGTGTCTTTGTTTAGCCGTTTCGTGTTGTTCGATCTCGGGGGCGCCAACATCGAACAACATGATCCGAACAATGCGCGGCGCTCTCGATGCTGGATATTCGGTCCTTGGAACGGCTGTCGGGGCCGAGTGACGTGCGGATTCGCCGATCGCGTCGATATTCGAACGACAATCCCCTGATATCGGTTCCCCACTCGGCGAATAGCCGAGTGGGGAACCGAACCATTTTGGTGGACGCGGATTCGAAATGACGTAACTATGTCAGTCGTCGCTGTGGTTCCGGTCGGCATGCATGCGAAGAGTGACTCGCAGCCGGGTACCGCCGAGCGGGCTGTCGTCCATACCGGCCGAACCGCCGTGCAGCCGGGCTTGCTGCGCCACCAGCGCCAGGCCGAGACCACTTCCGGCCGCCGCGGTCGGGCCGCGGGAGAATCGCTGGAACACTCGTTCCCGGTCGTCGGGTAGGACTCCGCTGCCATTGTCGTCGACGGTGAGGGTGATCATGGCGTCGCCGCCGATGCGGGCGTCGATTCGCACCCGGGTGGCCGCCCCGTGGCGCACCGAGTTGGTCACGGCATTGTCGAGGATCGAGCGCAGACCGACCGCCAGCCCCCGCATCCGCACCGGTTCGGTGACCGCCGAACTGATCGACAGCGCCGGATGGATCCGCCGGGCATCGTCGATGACCTGTTCGATCAGCTCGTCGAGGTCGACGTCGGCGAAGTCCGCGTCGGTGGTCAGCTCGCCGAGGGCCAGCCGTTCCAATGCGTCCAGGGTCGATTCCACCGCATACTGTGCGGCGCGCACATCGGTGAGGATTTCGGCGCGCTGGTCCTCGGTGAGCGGCAGTGAATGCAATACCTCCAAGTCGGTGCGCATCGATGTCAGCGGGGTGCGCAGCTCGTGGGCGGAGGTGGCGGCGAAATCGCGTGCGGCGGCCAGAGCGTCGGCGGTGTGCCGGCGTTCGGCGGCGATACGCTCGAGCATCTGGTTCATGGCCGCGGTGAGTTCGGCGGTCTCGGCGGTCTCCCGTTTCGACGAAACCTCCAGCGTCAGCCGCGAACCCACCCCCTTGGTCGCCTCGGTCAGCCGCCGCAGCGGCAACACCGCGCGGTGCGCGAAGAACCAGCCCAGCCCGGCGGCCAGCACGATCGCTACCATTCCGACCGTCAAGATCCGGTCACGTTGCTGCGTGATCGTGTCGGCGACCACCGACTTCGGGACAGCGGCCGCCACGGTGCCGCCATCGGCGGGGAACTGCCACACATATCCCGACCCGGTCGGCGAGGGCGTTATCCGCCCGGGTTGGGGCGGGATCGTGGATGTGGGCTGCGGTGGGTTCGGTCGGGCGGTACCGGATGCGCCCGGATATTCGGGCGGGATCGTGGGTGTCGGCTCAGGTGGGTTCGTCGGTCCGGCGGTACCGGATGCGCCCGGATGTTCGGGTGGGATCGTGGGTGTCGGTTGCGGGCGGGTCGTCGAAACCGCACCGCCGCGGGCGACATCGAGCGATTTCACCACCTTGTCGAGCTGCTGACCGGTACTGGTTTGGGCGACAGCCAGAAATACCGCGCTCATCGCGACGACCACCAGCGCGGCCGCTGCCGCGCTGGCGAACGCCACCCGGGCGCGCAGCGAAATCGGGGACCTCACGGCTCGGCCCGCAGCGCGAAACCGACCCCGCGCACGGTGTGTATCAGGCGCGCGCATCCGGTCGCCTCGATCTTGCCGCGCAGATTCGACACGAATACGTCGACAACCTTCGTCTGTGTCGGAAAGTTGTAGCCCCACACCTGATCGAGCAGCTGAGCACGGGAGAACACCTGCCCCGGCGCGGATGCCAGCGCGGCCAGCAGATCGAATTCCCGTCTGGTCAGATCCAAGACGATGTCGTTGACACATGCGCGGCGAGTACCGATCTGGACGGTGATCGGCCCGGCGACCAAGCGGCCGGGATCGGGCGCGGCCGCGGGCACCCGCCGCAACAAGGCCCGCAACCGCGCCACCAACTCACCGAGATCGAACGGCTTGGTCAGATAGTCGTCCGCACCCGCATCCAGGGCATCGATCCGGTCGGAGACCTCCGACCGGGCGCTGAGTACGCAGATGGGAATGTCGTTTCCGAGCGAGCGCAGCGCGGTGACCACCTGGACCCCGTCGAGCCGGGGCATACTCAGGTCGAGGACCATCGCCGCGGGCGCGCCCGCGGCGATGCGTTGCAGCGCACCGGCTCCATCGGCCGCGGTGTCGACGGTGAAACCGGACAGCTGCAGTCCCCGCGCCACCGATGCCCGTATCCGGGCATCGTCGTCGACCACCAACACTCGGCTGTTCGTCACGGGACCGACACTAGTTCCGGCAGACCGACGCCGTCGGCCGGCAGAGCGGCCCCAGCCCTATTCATGCCGACGGGACCAACCTGAGCTGTGTCGGAAACGGACCGGGTTGCTGTGTCGGCGTCGGGGCCGGACCGGGCTCCTGCGTCATGGTCGGGACCGGACCGGGCTGCTGTGTCGGGGTCGGGATCGGACCACCGCTGGAACCGGTCGGCCAATCGGCCAGGGCAGGTACGGCAAAGGCGACAGTCGCACCGGCTCCCGCAGCGGCCACGGCAACCGCGAGACGAAAAGTGGACAATTTCATGGAGCGCTTCCGTTCTCTAGGACTTACCGGATGTCGGTATCCGAACACCGCCAACGCTATGAGCCGAGTTCTCAGCAACGACTAACCAATGGTTAAGAAACCGATAGGAGTGGACGCGCCATGAGAGACCATGGGGGCCTTCTTATTTCGGGATCTCGAAAGAGGCCGTCGCACCCGGATCGGTCGGTCGGCACAGCCGCTTTGGGCTTAGGACCGAGAACCCGAGGGGCGCAATGGCATTCGTAAGAGAGAACAACCGGAACCGCGATGAACGCATTGACCGGTGCCACCGCCAGCTCTGCCAGCACCGGGCGTGTCCGCGGCAGCCGCAATGTCACCCAACCAGATGACCCGCGACCCGGACGGCCTCGTCACCTTGATGCCGCCATATCAAGACCTGCTGGCGTTTTCCGCGCTGAGGTACACCACGAGGTCGCGGGGCAGGCCGTAGGTGTAGTGCAGGTATCGGTAGTCGTCATCGCTCAGGGGTCCGGCGAAACGCTTGTGGGACAAGACTTGTCGTCCGCGTCGGAGCAGCAGGGCGAATTTGCGTTCCTCGTCGAGCAGGTCCGAGCGCACCTCCTGCGGGTGACGCGACTGCCGGAAGTGTTCGAGGGTGCACTCGATCAGTTCGATCGGGAGGTCGGACAATGTGCGGGTGGGGTCGTCGCGCCACAGCGTGGTGAGCGCGCGACGGAGCAGTCGACGCAGCACGTACCCGCGGCCGGTGTTGGACGGTATGGTCCGGTCGCCGAGAACGACGATGCTGGACCGCAGATGATCCGACAGCAGGCGCAGCGACGGTTCGTTCAACGATCCCCAGAGCCGGGGCAGGGTGGTCCGCCACGGCTCGAAAAGGTCTATCTCGTAGACGGATTGGGCATTGCGCAGGATGCGCACCAGTCGTTCCAGTCCCATGCCGGTGTCGACACTCGGCCGGTCCAACGGCTCGAGGCTGCCGTCCGAGTGCCGGACGTATCGCATCATGACGTGGTTCCACACCTCGACCCAGCGATCGTCGGTTGTCGGTGTGCCCCACGGTATCCCGGGCCCCGTCCAGACGAAGATTTCCGAATCGGGGCCACACAGGCCGGTGGGACCGTTCCACCAGTTCTCGTCCGTGGCCGGTTCGACCGGTAACCCCAGCTCATCCCACGTCTGCCAGGATTCGTGGTCGGGTCCGACAGCGTCGTCCCCGGCGAAGACCGTGACGTGCATTCGCCCGGGATCGATGCCGAAGCCGTCACGCAGCAGCTGGTAGCCCCACCGCAGGCTCTGCGAACCGCCGTAGTCGCCGAGTGACCACGAGCCGAGCATCTCGAAGACGGTCAAATGCGTATCGTCGCCGACCTCGTCCAGATCGGTGGTGCGCAGACACCGCTGCCTATTGGTGAGCCGTCGACCCAGCGGATGCGGGCGGCCCCGCAGATACGGGGTCAACGGATGCATACCGGAGGTGGTGAACAGCACCGGATCCCCCGGCGGGGAAACCAGCGATTCGCTGGGCACGAGTTCATGGCCGCGCTCGCGGAAGAATTCGACGAAGGTGTGAATGGTCTGGTCAGTTGTGATCATGGTGGCGGCTCCATCGAGGTGAAATCGACCGGAAGCGACCGCACATGGCAAGTCCCGCAAGAAGACCGACACCGGCGGACCGTTTCCGGTCGCCGGCAAGAGATGAAGGTCAGACGGCAGCGACCGGCAAGCTGTGAGCTCGCTCGGCCGCGGTGGCGATTCGTCGACAGGCCTTCATGGGCCCACGGTAGCAACGACACCTACCGCGGCGCGATCGAATTTATCGGCGATACCGAACTCGGCGCGGACACCGTACGGTGATGGAAGCCGCTGGAGGAGAAGGAATCCCATGGCCATTCAGCACATCGTCACGATTCGGGTCGCGCCGGGCAGATCCGCAGAGTTCGCCGAAGCGTTCAAGGCCCTGAAAGCCGTCGCCGAACAGGAGGAAGGTTGTGAGCGATACGACCTTTTCCAGAGTATGGACGATCCCGACACGCTGGTGATGCTGGAACGTTGGACCAACCAGGACCTGCTCGACAAGCACACACGGGCCGAGCGCAGTGGTAGCGCGATGCTCGTCGACGCACTCGTCGGGCTTTGGGCGCCCGGTGTCACCCCGACCGTCGAGCGCTTCGAGGACTGACCGTGCCCGCTGGCCATCGCGGGATCTCGGAAGAGCCACGGGCTGAGCACCATACGCCGCCATCAGTGCTCGCACATACCGGATGTCCGCGGGAAGTAATCCATTGCTGCACAAGGCTATTCGCGCTGCGATACGCTGTTGGTCGTCGTTCGATCTACGCGGGAGGCATGTGATGACCGAGCAGGAACCGGCGCCGGAGAACCGCGATATGCAGATAGTCGACGTATCCACGCCGGAATCGGAGACCTCGGCCACGCTGTCGGTGCACTACCGCGATGGCAAAGCGGTCCTCGTCGCCACCGGCGGGTCCGTCATCCCGAGCGTCATCGAGGTAGAGAACGCCAACGGCAGCGTGGTCGCTCACTATGCGGCAGACACGACACCGACCGCGCGGGGAGTGCGTGTGTCGTTCTGGCAAGGCGTCAGCATCACCGATGAAGCTGGGCAGATCTACGACACTGCCTCCGAGGAACAAGCCTCCGAATAGACAGGCAAGCTACCTATCGCTGGCGTCGAATGTCCTTGCGCGCAAAGCTCGTTCGACACCGTCCTTACCTTCCAACACCAGGCGGCGCAAAGGCCACGGGTGCTCTTCGGCGAGGAAACGCTCCGCCGCGTCGACGGCGGCGGTGCTGATCTGATGCGGGTAGAGGGCTCGGGCCAGGGTCTGGGCGACCATCGTCGACTGCCGCTCCCACGCCGCCGGGAGCTCGGCGAAATACCGGTTCGTATAGTCGGTGAGCAGGTGCTCCTGACCGGACGGGGCGAAGTTGAACGCGATGGCGCGCACCGTGGTGTTGGCCAGGGTGGTGTCGAGGAGCAGGCGGTCCCAGGCGGCCTTCTTCACTGCGGCCTGGGGTCGGGCCACAGCCGCGGCGGCCGCGTGGCGGCGACCGTGGTCGGTGGCGTCGCGAGTCAGCTCGGCATCGATGACCGGGGTCGCGGGGCCGTCGGCATCGATACGACCTGCCGAGGCGAGGGTCCGGATGATCTTCCAGCGCAGCTCGGTATCCACCGCCAGCCCCGGCAGGCCGACCTCGGCCGGGTCGCCGTCGAGCAGTGCGGCCAGCAGATCGAGCTGACGTTGCGGCAGGCGCGCGCCGAGCGGGGCCTCGAACGGCCCGGCGATGCCGGTGAGCGCGTTGATCAACGCCAACTGATGGTCGGAGCCCGGCGCGGCCGCGCGGGCCAGCGCCACCACACCGTCGGTGTAGATCGCCCACCCGGTCTCGGCCGCCCAGTCCGGGTCGGCGTAGCGGCTCAGCGCCGTCTGGGTTTGCAGCAGAACCCGTTGCACCACAGCGATTTCCGACTCGGCGCCGACCCCGCGCAATACCAGGCCGACGTAGTCGCGGGTGCGTAACTCCGCGTTGCGAACCATCTCCCAGGCCGCCGACCAACACAGAGTGCGCGGCAGCGGATCCTCGATATCGGCGATCCGCGCCAGCACGGTGCGCAACGACTCCGGGTCCAGCCGCAGTGAACAGTAGGTGAGATCGTCGTCGTTGAGCAGCACCAGCGCACCGCGCTCCACACCCACCAATTCCGGCACCTCGGTGCGCCCGGCGGCGATATCGAGCTCGATTCGCTTGGTACGCACCAGCTTTCCGTCATGATCGGAATAGATGCCGATGGCCATCCGATGCGCGCGGAACTCACCGGCGCCCGGAGCCGCACCCTCCTGCACCACCGCGAAAGAGGTGAATGTGCCGTCGGTGACCGTGAATTCGGGACGCAGCGTGTTGATACCGGTGCTCTCGAGCCACTGCGCACTCCACCCGGACAGGTCGCGGCCGGACGAATCGGCCACCGCCCGAACAAGATCCGCGAGCGTCGCATTGGCGTAGGCGTGTTCGGTGAAATAGTTCCGCAGACCGGCCAGGAACGATTCCCGCCCCACATAGGCGGCCAGCTGCTTGAGCACCGACGCGCCCTTCTGATAGGTGATCGCGTCGAAATTCACCTGCACCGAATCGATATCGGGGATGTCGGCGACGATCGGGTGCGTGGACGCCAGCTGATCCTGCGCGTAGGCCAACGCCTTCTCGTTGTTGGCGAAGCTGGTCCAGCATGTGGTGTATTCGGTGGCGTCGGCCTGGGCCAGGTTGGCGGCGAAGGTGGCGAACGATTCGTTCAACCACAGGTCGTCCCACCACCGCATGGTGACCAAGTCGCCGAACCACATGTGCGCCATCTCGTGCAGCACGACATTGCAGCGGCGTTCGTAGGAGGCGCGCTTCACCTTGGAACGGAATACATACGCCTCGGTAAAGGTAACTGCGCCAGGATGTTCCATGGCGCCCATGTTGTATTCGGGGCAGAAGATCTGGTCGTACTTGCCGAACGGGTACGGCACACCGAAATTGGCGTGGTAGAAGGCGAAACCCTGTTTGGTTTCGGCGAAAAGCCGTTCCGTGTCGAGGTATTCGGCCAGGGACGCACGGGCCAGGATACCCAGCGGGATGGTGCCGTGCTCGTCGGTGTAGACGTCATCCCAGCGCACATAGTGCCCGGCGCAGATGACCATCAGATAGGTGGACAGGCGTGCGGTGGTGGCGAAGGTGTGAGTGGCCTTGTCACCGTCTTTTTCGACGCCGACGATGGCGCCCAGCGAGACGACCTCCCAGTCGGCGGGCGCGGTGACCGCGACATCGAAGGTGGCCTTCAGATCCGGCTGGTCGAAGCAGGCGAATACTCGCTTGGCTTGGGTGGGCTCGAACTGGTTCGACAGATAGGTTTTTCCGTCGGCCGGGTCGACGAAACGGTGCAGGCCCTCACCGGTGCGCGAGTAACGGCAGTCCGCGTCGACGACCAGTTCGTTGCGTTCGGCCAAGCCGCGCAACAGGATTCCCGGTGAGCGCCCGGAATCGGACACCTCGACCGGGGCGCCGTTGAGCGTGACCGAGCGGACCGTCTCCGCCGTGAGGTCGATGAAGGTCTGCGAACCGGGGGTCGCGGTGAAGGTGACCGTGGTCAGCGATCGGAATGTGCCGCCGGCCGGTTCGGCGGGCTGCTCGCTGAGATCCAGATGGATCCGATAGTTGTCGACCTCGACTGTGGCAGCCCGGGTGATCGCTTGGTCGCGGGTGAGGCTCGGTGCGGACAAAATGAACTCCTCGGTATCGCAGGCTCGCCCCGCCCCATGCGTTCCGAAGTCCGCCGCGGCCTCGCCTCGCGCAATATCTCTGCGCCACCGTTCACAGCCGGTGGCGCACAACGATTTCCAGCATGCCAGGTTCAGGCCGATGTGCGGTAGCCGATTCCGGCGACTCTCCCGGCGGCGCCGAATTGATCTCGGCGCACCTGAGCACGGCACTGTGCGGACCGGCCGTTACGATGTCGGCGTCGCATGCCGGGTATTTGCTCTGACCTGGCAGATGTCGGCGGAGCTTGCTGATCGTGGTTGGAAGGGTTGGGGAATGAGGGTTACCGCGGGGATATTCGGCCTGCTGATCGCTGTCGCGGGGGCGGTGATGATGTGTCTCGGCTACATAGCACAGCATGATTTGCGTGACGATTCCGCGCGAAGTACACCCGGTCTGGGTATGACTTGCCAAGCGAATCGGGACAATCCCCGGTTGCAGGACTGTAGCTGGGGTTGGTGGGATGGGCACAACAGCACGCGCGGCGAGGACATCATGCCGGTCAGGGAGCGTACCGGTGAACTCATCAGCGACGTCGTATTGATCGGTGCCGCACTCTTCGTCGGTGGTTTGGTGTTGACCGGTGGGGCGCTCGCGGGTGGGGGCAGGACTCGCCACATATCGTCCGCAATGCCACCGCAGCAGTGGCAACAACCGGCGGCGCAGTGGTCCGGAGCTCCCTCGACCGGTCACCCGGGTGGCGTCTAGTCGCCCACTGATCCGGGCCTGTTCGAGCGCCGGCCCACCGGTTGGTATCGGCGAAAAGTCCTGTCACTCGGCTGATTTGCGGTGCCGTCGTCGGCGGTACAGGTAAACCGCCACCATCGCGATCGAGATCAGCACAGCCCATACCGGTGCGATGAGCGCGACCGCCGTGATCACGTCCAGGCCGACTGCGATCTCGGCGACCGGGATCGCCACCAGCAACAACGCGCCGGCCCACCGGCTCACCGCCGAAATCGCTTGTGCGGCAGAGAAGTAGGCGAGCGAAAAGTATCCGGCGACACGCGAGATCGCAGTGCGCAGACATTGCGCGGGCCGCGCGAAAACAGACAGAACCATTGAGACACCCCAGGACGTGCACCACGGCAGGCATGCCGACACTCACGAGAGCAGGTGCGGGACAACAGGTACGGAAACGAATCCGGCCGCCGATCCCTCCCTGAGAAGGTCTAGGCTGCCGCGATGCGCCGTCCTGGGGCGCGCGCTCGAACATGCCCGGCGGCATCGGGGTCACTATGCCTGCACGAGACGGTCGCAAAGGTGTCGTCACAGATATCGACCAGCGAGTAACCCGTCGACCGTGCCGAACCCCCGATCAGCGCGGCCGCGATCGCCACCACAAGCACCACAACGGCCGCGGCCATCGCCTGCGCCGCGCCCCCGACGGTAACCGGCAGCATGAACAGCAGAATCGAGGCAGCGACGAACTTCAGCACCAGCATCTGGTCGCTGAATTCCATTGGCACACAACCAATGCTACACATCTGGTCATCTCGGTCTGAACGAGACCCAGACCCATCAGATGCTGAACAAGCTTTCCGGCCCGCCGATCCGGCGGATCGCCTCCAAGGGATACGGGGTGTGCCTGCTCTCGAAACGGAATTCGCGGTAGTAGTCGGTCATTATCGCGGCGAGTGCGGCGTGGCGGGTGAGGATCGCCGCGATCTGCGGCGGAATCCCCGTCGGCGTTTCCCCTCTGGCGCAGGCGTGCACGAACGCGATGCGCTCGTCCTGCTTGTACCCGTACAGGGCGACGACGAGCCACTGCACCAGGTGGGTGAGGGTGTAGCTGCGGTCATAGGTCTGATGTTCGGCGAAGAAGTCGACCTCCTCCTTCGACAGATCGAAGCGGGAGGAGATCGCGAGGCCGTAGTCGGTGAAGAACAGCCGCTCGCCGTCGGTGAGGATGTTCTGGAAATGGCCATCGAAATGCAGGAGCCCGCGGGCGTTCATGAAAGAGATCCCGGCCTCGAGTTCCTTCATCACCATGGAGCATGCCTGCACGGCCGTCTCTTCGTCGGCTTTGACCTGAACGTCCAGCCAGTCGTGCAGGTTCTGCGGGATGTACTCCAGGAACAGTGCGACGCAAGCCGTGGAGTCCCGCAGCGCCTCGATCCGGTGACGCACCTGTGGTCCGCCTCCCCAGTAGGCGACAACGTTCTCCACATCGGCCAGTTCCTCGGGCAGCGTCTGCCCGGTGTGCGGCAGCACCCGCCAGTGGTACATCAGGGGAAAGCCCTCATGGTCATGTGCGAGCACCCAGTTCGTCGTCATGATGTGCACGGCCAACTCCCGCCAGGCCCCCCATCCCGGACTTGCGGGGACCCCGAGTCCGGAATGGCAGAAAACAGGTAGCCCGAAGAGGTTCGCCGTGGACCGGATGTTGTCGGGCTGCCTTTCCAGATCGGTCAGCGCCAGCCGCTTGACGAAGACCGGGGTCCCGTCGACCTCCAGCAACGCCGAAGTCCCGCCGACACCGGAACCCAGCGGTGCGGCCGAATCCACCAGGTGGCGCAGTTCGCGATCACTGCGCAGCGCCAATGATGTCGAGACGGCACTGTAGGCAGCCAAACGCGCACCATGCGACGTATCGAACTTCTCGGCGTTCACCTCCACCGAGGCACCAACCTCTCTTGCAGCACCAAAGGGTATGCGTACGGGACGGTTTGCCCCCTGGCATTCGCGGACGGCATAGCGGACCGTGGCTCGCAGGATCGATCCGAATACCCTTTGGCCACAATGTACGTGCCGATCAACAGCAAGGTCGGGCAAGCACGCTGCCTCGGCAGACCGCCGCTCCGCATCGGCTCGGGTAGGCCGGACGGCTGCCAGGTGATTCCGTCCGACCCAGGACTCGAACCCGGTCCGCCGCCCCCGGTCGCTGACCAGAACTGACCCGGATAGTTCCGCTGCCTCGGGAGACCGCGTCGAGCTCATCGACAAACTCTGGCAATGACTTCCACGGCGCCAAGCCACCGGCGGTCACAAATTCCGCATCCGCCTCGGCGGCCCCTTTATCGGGGGGAGGGCACAGGAACATCGTCGCCAAACTCGCCGTGCCGGATTGGTTGCGAAATCCACCACTCCCATGAGAACTGACATAGGCGACAAGGGGTGCACAGTTTTCGAAGGCGTTTCGTGACATTACGTTTCGTATACACAAACCAAACGAAACGAAACGGCTTACCGGAGAAGAGCGGGGAGGCAACGGATTCTGACCTCCGATAAGGTTCACTTATCGGAGGTCAGAACTCGGCGGATTCGACACGCGCAACACGGATTTCGTTTCGTGTGAATACGTTGGATGCGACGTAAGTGACGCTACGATTCTCGAATGTCCAACGTGTGCAACTTTCCAGGGTGTTCGCGACCGTCCGCTCGCGGGGGAGGGCCGGGGCGGCCGTCGGAATATTGCGACCATCCGGAGCACACTCGCTGGCGGGCATGGCGGGAAAGGCAACGGCAGCAACAGGACTCGCAGGTACCGGAGGCTTCCGTCACTGTGACGACACCGGGTCCGGTGACGGTGGCGCGGTTGCGGGCCGACGAGTTGCTCACCCAATTCCGTGGGCTGGCCGATCAATTGGGAAATACGCTCAGCGCGGCGGTGGCGGAACTGTCCACCCTGGCCGATCCGGCGGTGGCCGAGGCGCAGGTGCAGGCCGTGCAGGCGGATGCGGCCCGGCGGATCGCGGAGGCCGAGGTCGCCACCGTCGCCGCCGAGCAGGCCAGGCGGGCCGCCGAGGAGGCGCGGACACTGGCCGAATCCGCCGCCGACGATGCCGCGGCCGCCGCCGAACGCGCGGAAGCCCTTGTCGCCGAGGCGAATGCGGCCCGCGATGACGCGCTGCGCGAGGTGCAGCGGGTCACCAAACAGTCCGCCGACGAAGTGTTCGCGGCCCGCAGCGCCGCCGAGGCCGAGGTACGTACCGTGCGCCGGGAAACCGCCGAGCAGATCGCCCGCGCCGAAAAAGAAGCCGCGGAACGAATCGAACAGGCCGAACGCCGCGCCGCGGCCGAAATCGCCCACGCCCAGCGCGAAGCCGCCGCCCAGGTATCGGCGGCCGCCGCCGAACGCGACCTCGCCGCCCAGCGCGCCGCCGACGCCGAACGCGCCACCGAACGAGCCGAGCAGGCCGTACTGGAACGCATCGAAGCCGCCAACGAGGCCCGCGACGAATGGCGCAGGGCCCGAACGGAATTGGAAACCACCCGCGCCGAACTCGCCGAAACCCGCCGCACCGCGACAGCCGACCTGACCGCGGCCCGCGCCGCCGCCACAGCCGCCGCCGAACAAGCCGAAGCCGCGGCCGCACAACGCATCCAAGCGCTCGACGAAGCCCGCGCACAAACCCTCGCCCGCGCCGAACGCGCCGAACGCCAACTCGACGAACTCCTCGCCCGCTCCGCATCCGAATCACCCAGTCCGCCAAATGGATCCGGGGGCTAGCAAGGGCCGCCCGCCGCCACCGGATCCCCGGGCGTGCGTACCCGACCTGCGCGCCCTTGGATTCGTGTGCACCGCGTTGGCTCCCAGATCATGCCCGGCCAGGTTTGCGGTCACGAGAGTTGGCTCAGGATTGTCGGGTCGGTGATCTTTGTGTCGTTGGCCAGCAGCAGCGCTTTGCTGAGGATCACCGACAGCGTCAGGTCGCCGTCGAACGGCAGGAACGAATCCGGCGTGGCGGGGCGTCGCGACGGGACGATGCACAGGTAGCGGTTCTCCGGTGCGATCAGGACGTTGCCCGAGCCCAGGTGGATCCGATACGTGTGTCTGCTGCCTCGCACGCTCAGGAATCTGCCGTCCACTGTGCACTGGTGGCCGATGGCGAGCCGGGGGAGCAGCCTGATCAACAGATCCCGCCTGGTCTGCGCGGTTTGGCTCAGTTCGCCGAAACTGTAGTCGGACCAGTAGCCGGCGAACCTGCCGCGGGGGCCGCCGTCCTGCCATGTCGGGTCGTTGCCGACGCTCGCCACACCGACGAACAGGTCCACATCGCGCAGCACTTCACTGAATACCAGTTCGGGCACGTCCGATAGCGGCAGTGGCGCGGCGGGCCCGCCCGAGTCGCTGCTGAAGCCGCCACGGAAACCGCTGTTGGCCCGGTTTTCCGGGGCGTCGATCGGGTAGAACCGCACCTGGTCGGTGCATAGGTACAGGTAGCTACCGGACTCCGTGGTGTCGGCGCCCCGATCGTCGCGATCGCCCTCGACCCAATATTCCGCCCGCAATCCCCACTGCGGCAGCTCGCGGGTCGGTGGTGGCACCGAGTCGTCGGCATCCAGCAGTAGCCTGTTGCGCCATCCCCGGACCGCTGCCAGCGCGTGGAATTGATGTTGGCGCAGGATGTGCCCCGCGAAGCGATTCGAATAGTCGCCGGTGCGGCGCTCCGCGTCGGTCAGCACATACACTTCGCGATGGGCCTGTTTGAACGGTTGGCGAATATCCTTGCGTTCCAACCAATCCCGCCATGCTCCGATCTCCTCCGACGAGCGGCCGAGCGGATGCCACAGCTCCACGACCGCACCGCTGATCGGGTGGTCGGCCAGGTCGCGCAGCGCGCCGTCCGCGTAGCCGCAGGTGACCCCGTCGACTGTCCACAACAGACGGCGGGCGATCGTACCCACCAGCGGATGGTCCAGGTAACGCTCCCGCCATGCGGGGTAATCCCAGATGCGTCGGGCCAGGAATTGGCGGTCCAGCCGTTGGACTTGGGCGGTGAGCATCTTGCCGATGTCCTTGACCGTCGCCGTGAGTTCCCGCAATTCCGCGGCGTGATCGCGTTTCACCGCGGCCGGAACACTTTTCACCGGTTTGCCCGCAAACCAGCGCAGCGCCGCCCCGGTGCCGTCCACGGTCAGTGTCGCCGACGCGTCGCCGAAGACGAACTCCGCGTGGCCCACCGGCGTCAGGCCGTAGGTGGGCACGGCCATCTCCTCGATATCGGCGCGGGTCAGCCCGAGCGCGCGTGCCTTTGTGTCGAGCGCGGCGTTGATCAGCTTCAATGTGCCCTTATAAGTCACCGTCGCGGCCAGTCGGCCCAGCTCGGCCAGCGCCGCATCGCCGGCGAGTCCGCTGAGAGCGTAGACGCCGGCGTTCGCCACCTTCGGGTTGCGCGGGCCCACACCGGTGAGCCTGCGCAACGACGTCTCCACCAGGCCACCGACAACACGGGCAGTTGTCGGCCGCGGCGACCGCAGCGTCAGCAACCAGAGCAGCCCGCGCACAGCATTCGCGTTGAACGGGTCGTAGAGGCTGTTGAGCGGTTCCGGCTCGACCAGCAAACCGTCCACCAGCGGCAGTGTCCTCGGCCGACCCACCAGTTCCAGCAGGAGCAGCACCTTCTCCTCGAAGGACTCCACCTTCGTCAGCAGAACTCGTCCGGTTTCGATCCACTTCGCGTTCGGCCCCGACATCGTGGCGGTGGTCGCGAAGGCCAACAGGTCGTGCCAGCCGGGCGACGACCGCGCCAGCTCGAGTGCTCGGTCCGCCCATTGCTCACCCACGTTCAGCACGGGTTCGGGGCATTGCCGGGCGACGTCGACGACACGGGCGGACGGGTAACTTTCGCAGGCAGCACGGCGAAACACCGCGACAACCTCGGGACTCAGCGCGCGGCCGGATGTCAATTCCGCTTGCGCCAGAACCGGATCGAACGACCACAGGATCGAACGGCCGAACTGGTTCGACAGGGTTTCCAGCGCCCCCCGCCGTTCTTCGACGAGTATCGGCAAAGTAGGAGCTATGGTCGACACCAGAACCAGGATGCCGTAGCGAGCGCGCTCGGAAACGGCGGGAAAAGCGGCCGCACACGTGTCGGCCAACCGTTCGACAGTCTCGTCCGGCAGGCCCTGGACTACGTCCAGCGCGCTCGACCAGAGCAGCACGTCTTTGGCGGTCGTCTCGTATGCCCGCATCATCGCGTCGGACAGGGCAGCCATATCGTCCGCGGCGATGGCGGCGCGCATCGCCACCATGGGTTCGGAAAGATTGCGGGCGACGGCCAATTCCAGAACACCGATGCCGTGTCGCGGATGCTCGGAAGCGCCGACGATCGCGGCCGCGCAGACGCGAGCCAATCGTTCGGACGCCTCGGTCGGAAGATGCCCCACGAGGTCCAATATCTCGGACCAGACCTCCATTTGGGATCGGTCGGCATTCGCCTCGTATGCGCGCATATACGCGTCGAAGAAGGCGTCCATGTCGTCGGCGGCGACGGCCGCGCGCGCCGCGGTGGCGTACTCGGAGCTCGACATCAGCCACCCACCAGAGCTATGAGCCGAAGGAACGTGATTTCCACGCCGGTGGGCAGCGCGACCATCTCGTCGAGTTCCTCGATCTGTCGATCGCCGACCAGCACCACCAAACCGTTGCGCGCGAACGCCTTCAGGACCGCGTCGTACTGGCGTTCCGGGTCGATATCGGTAGTAATGCGAAATCCGTCGCCTACCACGTCGGCATGTGCCGGCCGAACCAGACCACGAAAGACACCGCCCGCTGCCGCGGCGTTGTACTCGGCGACTTCCTCGTACACCCGCCGCCGAATCACCTCCCGCAGCGGCAACCGCTCCTCGGCAACCTCGAATGTCCAAGCATAGTCACGATTTCCGGTCGTCGTCTCGTCGACGACCTTCACCTCTACCATGACAGCCGACCCTAGCCACGAGCACCGACAGAACCTGAGAAGCCGCATTTCCCAACCTCGAGAAGTGTTGCCAGCGACGGCATCTCGTGATCGTCGAATTACAATCCACGCTCGCGCAACGTATTCGATGGCTTTGAACCTGCCAGCTTGCGGATCAGCACGAAGCATCGCCGAGTTTTTCGGCGCAGGTGCGCAACCACTCCATGATCCGGGCGCGATCGGGTTCGGCCTGGGCGAGCAGCAGGCTCTCCAACTCCTGCACCGCCGCCGCGGCGGCGGCCAGTCGCCGTTTGCCGAGGCCGGTCAGTACGTTGCCGCGGGCGCGCTGTTCCGGGGAAGGTTCGGCGCGGTCGATGAAACCCGCATGACTGAGTGCGTGCAGAATCCGCAGCATCGTCGGCGCGGCGACGAAGTTTCGGCGGGCGAGTTCGGCATTCGACATCCCGGGGTGCTCGGCCAGCATGGCGAGTACCGCGTATTGCGGAGCGGTGAGACCGTACTCGGCCAGCGCCGAGGGCAGCACGACTTTCGCGGCGGACCGGCCGCTGCGCCGTATCGCCCGAAACGGGCACCTGCTGTCGGCGGCCGATCCCGGTCCCGCGCCGATCACGCGGTGGTCGTCACCGCCGGGACCGGCACCGCACCAGGGGGACTGCGACCATCGAACTCGCGCAGCACTTCGGGATCGGTGAGCTGATTCTCGCCGCCCGCGGCGCCGAACGCCTCGATGCGGTGGTCCGGCTGCCGGGCCGCACCATCGCGCTCGGCGAACTGCCCGCGGATTGGGAATCGAACGGCATTCTCACCCAACGGATTCGAGCACTGGGCGATGACCGCACCGGCCACGAGAGGCATGCTCGCACACATGGGCGGAAACGCCCTGACAGGCCATGCCGGGACAGCCTGGCGACCAAAAGGTTTTGACGTTGTCGCTACGTCAATGTTTAGTGTCCGCCGACATGACAATCACCGTCCTCGACACCTACACCGAGATGACGCGGATCCTGCGGGCCGCGCCCGCGGCGCGCGCCTCCCTGCTGCGGGCGATGCTCGAACCCATCAGAGGGATGTACCGCTATCAGCCCGGCGACGTCGATCTGGTCGATATGCACCGGCAGACGGCCGGATTCCCGTTGGACCGCGCCGAGGACCAGTGCCTCGCCGCACTGGAGACGATGGCCGCAGGCGATATCTGGAATCGAATGCGACACGCCCTCGACGACGCGCTGACCACCTTGTTGGCGGCCAACCCCGGATTCACCGCGCCGGATATCACCGTGCTGCTCGTGCTCGGTGACCCGGACGACACCAACCTGATGGGTCCGAGCCTCGGCATGAGCGCATTCGGCGGCATCTCCGGCCAGATCACCATCACGCTGTGGCCGTATCCGGAGAACGTGGCGCGGATCGAGGCGACCGCCGTACACGAACTGCACCACAACCTGCGCTTCGGTCCCGGTGGCGTGGTGTGGAACCCGATGACCGTCACACTTGGTGAGCATGTGGTTTCGGAAGGACTGGCCGACGCGTTCGCCCGCCAGCTCTTCGGCGACGAACTCGGCTACACCCGCATCGGCGTGCCACACCTGACCGACGACGCGGTATTCGACAAGGTGGTGCCCGAACTGGGGCTGACCGGCATGCACAACTTCACGGCCTGGGTGCACGGCGACGCCATCGCCGAATACGTCGGCATCACCCCGGTAGGCCTGCCGACCGGCGCCGGATACGCCGTCGGCAACAGACTGGTCGACACCTATCTGGCGGCCACGGGACAGACCGCGGCGCAGGCGTTGCACGCCGACAGCGCGGAGATCATCGCCACCGCGCTGGGGCGTTGATCACCCGAGATCCGGCCGCGCGCAAGGGAATTCAGTGTGGTCGGCCCGACACGTGTTCCGGGCGGTAACAATCGGCTTCTCGGTCGAAGTCACCTGGTCGAACTCGACTCAGTAAGGTAGCTGTGTGATCGCCACGGCAAGCGGACTCGTCACCACGAGCCCGGAACGCTTGCTCCGGGGCGAGGCACCGGGTGGTATGACGCAGGAGACGACGATGGAGTGGCTGGTCAACGAGCTCGCGGCGCGGGCCGGTATCACCGGCCGGACGCTGCGGCACTACGACCGGATCGGGTTGCTGTCACCGTCGAGGATCGGGACGAACGGCTACCGGTATTACGGACCGGACGCGGTCGCCCGCCTGCAGCGCATCCTGCTCATGCGGCGGCTCGGACTCGGCCTGCCCACCATCGCTCGGGTCCTGGACGAGGAGGCCGACGAACTCGGTGCGCTCCGGGCGCACATCGACGACCTCGAAGCCGAACGAGACCTGCTGGACCAGCGGATCCGCGCCGTCCGGCACACGCTGGAATCCCGGCAGGCCGGGATAGACCCGTGCATGGATGTGATGCTGGAAGGCTTCAACGACCGATACCGGGACGAGGTTGTCGCGCGATGGGGTGCGGCGGCGTTCCAGGCCGCCAACGACTGGTGGCACGACAAAACCCTGGAACAGCAGCGGGCTTGGAAACGTGCGACCGACGAGCTGGTCGCCGCATGGATCGACCTGTGGCGCGACGGCGTCCCGGCGACAGCGGAACCCGCGCAATCGCAGGCCGCCCGGCATGTCGCGTGGCTGACCGAGATCCCCGGCACACCGACCGCCGAGGGCGACCGGGACCGGTCCATCCAGATGGTGCGCGGCCTGGCCGATATGTACGTCGACGATCCGCGGTTCGCCGCCACCTACGACGGTGCGGCGGCCTTCGTCCGCGACGCGTTGCACGAATACGCGAAAACCCGGATGTAGCAGGGGATTTCAGCTCCAGACACCGCTGTCCACTTCCCAGATGCCATGGTCGCCGTGCGTGGCCGGCTGGATCAGGTGCAATGCGACCCTGCTGCCGTCGCGGTTGGTGACGAAGACGACCACCGGTGCGCCGGTGCTGGTCTGGACGTCGAACCAGCCGAATCGGCCCTGTACGAAGGCCTTTGCGACGGCGACCCGGTCCAGCCGCCACGGCTGATGCCCGCTGTCGACGGATTTCTGCAGGTCCGCTGCCTGCTGGGGGGTGAGGCCCTCGCCGGGGAACGACGTCCCTGACGAGGGATGGGGGTTCGGGGCGGGTTGCGGCGGGGTTTCCGGAGCCGGTGGCTGCGGGGCGGCCGTCGGCGATTGCGGTATCACCGTCGGCGGCTGCGCGGACTCCTGTGTGGTAACGGTGTTCGACGGAGCGGATGAGGTGACGACCGTCGTCGACGGCGGCCGGATGGTCGTCTGGGCGGACGAACAGCCGCCGATCGCGGCCGCACACGCGAGGACGCCGAGAGCTGTCACCGTGCTCCGCCAGGACAGCGGGGCAGTGGTGCGGGTGCAGATGCGCATGGGTCGTCCTCGGCTCGAAACCCGGCTGCTGTCCGGGGTTTGATCGCGTTGCCCTGATGTCGCGTCGCGGGCGCGGATCGTTAACCGCGGGATCGTCAGGCGACGGCCTGCGCGTCGCCGCCGGACGGTACCGGGGTGAGCCCGCGCTTCTCGGATTCGCCTGCCGCACGCAACTTTTCCAAGGCGTAGACGCGGACGGCCGTGCGCAGGTGGTAGCGGGGTCCGTCCGGATGTTCGGTCATCGTGACGAGCGAGCGATCGACCAGACGGGCGAGCGCGTCGACATCGGCGATGGCGTCGAGAGCAACCGCGCCGTCGTGAGCGGCCAAGCGAGACAACAGGATTTGCTCGGCCGACGATAGCCGCTCCCAGTCGGAGTCGAGCAATGACCGAAGCGAGCGATGCCGGGCCGGACCGCCGCGGCCACCGGTCAGCACGGCGAACGGGTCGTCGAGCCGGGCGGCCAGCGCAGTGACGCCGAGACTGCGCACCCGAATTGCGGCCAGCTCCAACGCGACCGGGATCCCGTCGAGGCGGCGGACGATAGCGGCGACAGCGGCGGCATTGTCCGAAACCAGCCGGAACCCGGGCGCCGCCGCCGTCGCACGCTCGACGAAAAGCGCTATCGCAGTGGACGATTCCAGGCCACCCGTCCCCTCGGACGGCACGGTCAGCGGCGCTACCCGCAGCACCCGCTCACCCGAAACCGCGAGCGGTTCCCGACCGGTCACCAGCACCCGCAGCCCCGGCGCCACCCGCAACAGCGACTCGACGACCTCCGCGGCCGAATCGACGACATGATCGCAGTTGTCGAGCACCAGCAGCTGCTCACCGGTCTTGTTCGAAGATGAATGACCTGCGACCGACAATTCTCCACCGAGCCGGGGCAGGGTGCGAGCCGCCGGATCTGTGGCGCTCGTGAGCTCCGAATCGACTGTATTCGAAGGGGTTTCACCCACTCCGAGCAGCGCGCATGCCGACGCTGGATCTGCGGTACTCGTGGGCTCCGGATCGACCGTAGCTGTTCCGACGCGAGCGACCGGCGCGCGAGCCGGATCAACGGTGCTGACGGTCCCCGGATCGCGTGGAGCCGAGTAGGTTTCACCGGACAAGGTGCGGGCCGCAGCCAGATCCGTGGCGCGCCTAGGCACGGGATCGCCATCGGACGGAAGTGTCCCAGCGAAGGCGGCCAAAGGGTCGACCGGCGTACGCGTTGGGCTCGAATCGGCTGTGGCTGGACGTGTTTCACCGCGGGTGACAAGTGCGCGAATCTCCTCCGGACCGGCGTCGCCGGTGAGGTTCAAGAGGTCGGCGTACCAAATGCCGCCCGGGAAGCGGGTTTCGAGCCCGCGTGCCGTCTCGATCGCGAGCACCGACTTGCCGACTCCGCCCGGGCCGGTCAGCGTCACCAGCCGGGCGTCGCCCAGTGCCGTACGCGCCTCTGTCACCGCGTCGGCCCGCCCGATCAACGAGGTGACCGCCGCGGGCAGGTTTCCGGAGACGGGCGGCTTACTCGAAGCGCCGATCGCCACTGGCGCGGTGACTTTCGCCTGCAACGCCGGATCCTGTTTGAGGATCGCCTCGTACAGCGCCGCCAGCTCCGGACCCGGATCGATGCCGAGTTCCTCGGCCAGCCGCGTGCGCAGTGCGGCGTACGCGGCGAGTGCCTCGCTCTGCCTACCGGCCCGGTAGAGGGCGCGCAGATGTGCGGCGTGCAGGCGCTCGCACAGCGGGTGCCTGGCCACCAGGTCGGCGAGTTCGCTTGCCAGCGCCGGGTTTTCGCCGATGTCCAGGAGCGCCTGTACGTGCTGCTCCACGGCGGTGATCTGTTCCTCGTCCAGCCGGGTCGCCGCCGCGCGGGCGAAATCGGCGTCGGCGTACTCGGCGTATGCGGGGCCGCGCCACAGGCCGAGCGCGTCCGAGAGCAGTCGCACCCGCAGCGCCGCATCGCCGGTATCCATCGCTTCGGCTACCATCGAGCGAAAACGGTTGGCGTCCAACGAATTCGGAGAAATAACCAGCCGGTATCCGGCGGGCTCCCACCGCACGAGGTCCCGGCCGCCCGGTTCGGCGGCGCCCAGCGTGCGCCGCAGCTGCGACACCCGGGACTGCAACGTGGCCAACGGGTTCCGGGGCAGCCGGGCCGCCCACAGATCCTCGATGAGCCGATCCGGCGGAACCGGCCGCCCCGCCGCGATCAGCAGTGCGGCGAGCAGCGCCCGCACCTTCGCGTCCGGAATCGGCACCGGCCTGCCGTCATCGGTCCATACGGCCAACGAGCCGAGCACTCCGAAACGCATCGCATCAGCTTACTTCCAGCGACGACGGCGAACCCGAAGGGAACCCGAAGCGGGCCCCGGCACGGTATCGACATGACGAAAACCTATGAGAGCCGCGAGATCAGGCTGGCCGAGCGGCCGCAGGGCATGCCGGGGCCGGCCACCTTCGAGTTGGCGAAGACCGAGGTGCCCGAGCCGGGTCCCGGACAGGTGCTGGTCCGCAACACCTGGATGTCGGTGGACCCGTACATGCGGGGCCGGATGGACGACGGCGATTCCTATATCGCCCCGTTCGCGATCGGCGCACCGCTGGACGGGCACGCGATCGGCGAGGTCGTCGCCTCCCGCGCCGATATCCCGGTCGGCGCGACGGTCGCGCATTTCGCGGGCTGGCGGGAGTACGCCCTGCTGGACGCGGAAACGGTGACCGCCCTTGATATTTCGCTCGACCGCCCGCAGGACCACCTGGGCGTGCTCGGCCAAACCGGATTCACCGCCTACCTCGCCGTCACCGAATTCGCCCGGGTGCGCGCCGGTGACGTGGTGTTCGTTTCCGGTGCGGCGGGCGCGGTCGGCAGCGTCGCGGGGCAACTGGCGCGCAAGTTCGGCGCGGCGACGGTGATCGGTTCGGCGGGCGGACCGGACAAGGCGCGCGCCCTGACCGACACCTTCGGCTTCGATATCGGCCTCGACTACCGGGCGGGCGCGATCGGCGACCAACTGCGCGCCGCCGCACCGCACGGCATCGACGTCTACATCGACAACGTCGGCGGCGACCACCTGGAGGCCGCCCTCGACGCGCTGACGATGCGTGGCCGCGCGGCGCTCGTCGGCATGATCAGCGGCTACAACACTCCGATGCCCGGTCCGCGCAACCTGTACAACGTGGTCACCAAACACCTGACCCTCCAAGGCGTTCTGGTCACCGAATACCTCGACCGCCAGCCCGCCTACACCGCGCGGGCCGCGCGCTGGGTGGCCGACGGCAGCCTGCGCGGCGCGGAGACGGTCGTCGACGGGATCGAGAACGCCTCGGACGCATTCCTCGGCATGCTGCGTGGCGCGAATATCGGAAAGATGCTGGTTCGCCTGTGAATCGATCGGCGTCGGACACCGGCCGGATCGACGCGCCCCGCTAAGGTCGGCAATAACTGGCAATCTCCCAGCGATCGGTGGTGGCGCATATGCTCAACCCATTCAGCCGGGTGCGCTGGACCTACCGGCAGCGCCGGGTCTGGCGACTGCCGGCGGCAATAGTCGCCGCGGCATTGCTGCTGGCATGGGCGGTGCCCGCGGTGGATCGTGCGCTGGCCGAAGAGCTGCGGCGGGTGCCGGTCGCGGGCACCTTCGATGCCGGGGTGATGGCGACGGTGCTGTCGTCGGTGGCCTCGGGCACCATCACCTTCTCCGGATTCGTCTTCAGCGTGGTGTTGCTGGTCATCCAGTTCGGCACCGGATCGATGTCGGCGCGGCTGTCGCCGCGGCTGACCCAGGACTGGGTGGTCGGCGCCGCGCTCGGCACCTTCATGGCGACCTTCACCTACACGCTGCTGATCTCGGTGCGGCTCGGCACCAGGGTGGAGGATTACGAACCGGTGCTGTCCTCGATCGTCGCGATCGGGCTCGCGCTGGCCAGCGTCGGACTGTTCTTCGCGCTGCTGACCAGGGTGGTGAACTTCCTGCGGTTGGTGAAATCGCTGGAGTACATGGCGCGCACCGGTGCCCGCACCGCCGCCGAGGTGCATCCGGAGCCCTTTGACGCACACCATGTTCCGGATCCGGACCCGGAGTCCCCGGACCGGGTGATCCGCTACGCGGGCACCGGCGGGGTGCTGCTCGGCATCGACACCGGACCGGTCACCGCGCTGGCCGCCGCCGCGGCCTGCCGCATCACCCTGGTGCCCGCGATCGGCGATTTCGTGCTGCCCGGCGCGGCGCTGTTCGCCATCCACGGTAACGGTGTCGACGAGCGAAAGCTGCGCAGGCACGTGGTATTCGGCATCGAGCGGGTGGTGGACGCCGATCCGGCG
This sequence comes from Nocardia sp. JCM 34519.1, assembly GCF_020361265.1. NCBI lineage: Bacteria > Bacillati > Actinomycetota > Actinomycetes > Mycobacteriales > Nocardiaceae > Nocardia > Nocardia sp. JCM 34519.1. The sequence goes on along the minus strand of NZ_JAIRBR010000015.1, from coordinate 13,085 downwards.
TTCGCGCTGCGCGTGATGGTGGATATCGCGCTCAAGGCGCTCTCGCCCGCGGTCAACGATCCGACCACGGCGGTGCAGGCCCTCGATCACATCGGCGCGCTGCTGGTCGAACTGTCCGGGCGTGACCTCGGCGTGCGCCGCTACCGCGACCGCGCCGGGGTCGAGCGGCTGCGGCTGCGCAACTCCGACTGGATCGACTACCTCTCGCTCGCGGTCGACGAAATCCGTTACTACGGCGCGGATTCGCTGCAGGTCACCCGGCGGCTGCGCGCGCTGTACACGGACCTGCTGCGACTGTGCCCGCCGCAGCGCAGGCCGCCGGTCGAACAGCGGCTGGCCGCACTCGACGCCGATGTCCCCGCCGCGTTCCGCACCGCGCTGGACCGCGCCATCGCCGCCGAACCGGACTGGCAGGGCCTCGGCGGCCCGACCATCGCCGAGGCCGCGAGCTGACTGCAAGCGCCGACGCGCGGCCGATGATGCGATGCGGCACGCCGTGTGAGTTGGCATACTGCGCAGCAAATCACAGGCTATCCACAGTGGCGGGCCATACCATATAGCTATGCCCGCGGACGAGGAGCAACAGCGCGCGCCGGTGTTGGGCGAGGGCGTGCGGCAGACGATTCTGGTGACGGGGATCTGCTCGGTGGTCCTCGGTGTGATGCTCGGGGTGTGGCCGCAGAAGACGGTCGGCATCGCCGAACTGCTGTGCGGACTTTATCTGCTGCTGAGCGGAATGACCCAGCTCACCGTCGCCTTCGCGGCCCGGTTCGCCTGGCCGCTGCGGCTGGAGCTGTTCCTGAGCGGCGCGCTGGCGGTGGCCATGGCGGTACTCACGCTGCTCGATGTGAATTCGGTGCTGCTGCTGGACGTCTGGCTCGGGCTCGCCTGGATCACCCGCGGTATCGCGCACGCGACCGCCGCCGCCTGGACCGATGACCTGCCGCACGCCGGGAAACAGGAACTGTTCGGCCTGTTCACCATCGCACTCGGCATCGTGGTGATCCTGCTCGAGGTGAATTCGCTGGTCGCGCTCGGCGTGGTGGCCGGGCTCGGGATGATCGCGATCGGCGCGCTGGAATTGCTGGCGGTCACCGCGGTGCGCGCCGACGGCATCCACCTACCGGGGCCCGCGCTGCTGCGCTGGCGCACCGCGCAACGATGACCGCCCCGGCACTCGATGCCGGTGAATCCGCCGACGCGCGGGTCGCTTTCGGCATCGCGTGCCGAGTAGCGGGACACGCCGAATCGAGTAGCGCGACACTCGTGGACGATCGGTGCATTCGGCGCATTCTGGGCAGATGAACAGCCTGGACACCCACCCACGCGGCGGCATCCGGGCCGCGGAGCCGCCCCGGTGCGGCGCGCGCGGCATGACGGTGTTCGGAACCGGCGTGGACTGCTATTTGGCGAACCGGCCGACCTTCGAGTCGCCGCACAACTATCAGACGCTGCTCGACATCGAGCTGGACGAGCGCGGCCGCCGCGCGCTCGGCACCGACCGGCGCATCGGATACGACGGCCCGCACACCTTCGAACCCGAGTATTTCCCGGTCGCCGAACTCGATCCGCGCGCCGCCCGGCCGCGCACCCGCTTCCGCGGCACGCTGGTGCGCGGGCGCGCCGAACGCGGCGGCATCCCGATCGCGCGGGAGGTCACCGCGACCGTGCGGACCGTGGTGTACTTCGCCGAACTCGATCCGTGCGGGGTCGGGCGCGCGCCGACCCACCTGTGTTTCGGCCGGGGCGGGCGGCTGTATCTCGCGCACCGGATCGCGCGCAGGCCGAGCTTCGATCAGATCGTTTCCGTGCGGTTCGTGCCCGGCACCCGCACCGACCTCGTCGGATCACCGCTGTCCGAGCATGCGGCGGAGCCGACATTCGAACGGGCGCAGCCGATCATCCTCGGACGGCGCGGGTTCGGCGGCAATCGGTTGCGGGTGGGGGAGGTCGCGGTGGCGGCGTTCTATGCCGTCGAATCGTCCGCGGATATCTCCGGATTCCTGGTGGAATTGGAGGTCGGACGGCAGATCCACCTCGAGGTCGCGGACCTGAGCTGATCACGGTCACTCGGTCAGGCGCATCTCCCAGAACTCGTCGCCATCCGGTTGCGCATAATTGCCGACCCGCCGGAACCCGGCCCGCTCGTACACCCGGATGGCGCGCTCGTTCCAGCCGTAGACGAAGAGCCGGAAATAGCTGGGCCGGAATGCTTCCCGGGCGAATTCCAGTCCGGACCGCAGGAATGCGAGCCCGGCGCCGCGGCCGGTGGCATCCGGCCGCATACCCAGCCCGATCGAGACCTCCCCATCGGCTCCGTACAGATCCGGCGCGGTGCTCCACGGCAGCGCCGCCGTACCGAATGCGAAGAACCCCACGGGATCCGCGTCCCCGGCGCGGACCGCGTAATGCGGACTGCGCGTATTCAGCAGTTCCGCCTCGCTGGAATCGTCATCCATGCCGTAGATCTCGTACGGCGGTTCATAACTCCACAATCGGATGATTCGAGCGTCCTCGGGGGTCATCGCGGTCAACGTGAACGATTGCACGCCGACAACCATCGCATACTCGCGCTTCGTGGACTTTCGTCCCGGCTCAGGACCGAGCATCTGCTCGCGCTGGCTGAAGATTCGCGCGGAGGCGAGTCGCTTGTTCGATATGTGGTTGCCGGGCCCCGGGCATGTGACGAACGCAGCCGAGTGCCGTCCCAGTAGTCCGCGATCGGCTGAAGCGGGCGGGTGCGTCGGTTTGGGCATAGTCGGGACGACCACGCGACATCCGTTGCGCGGCAGGGCGAATCCGGCGATACCGGTCGGCAGCAGCGTGATCGTGACGGCCCATTCGGTGACGATCACCGCGGTCGCCACCGACTCGGCCCGGGAATTCGGTGCTGCACAACGGATTCGATGACGATCAGGCGTTGACGGGGGTGCGACGGTGAGTGCGGGCCAGCGCCAGCAAGAGGATGACGCAGGCCAGGGCTACGACCCCTGCGCCGTATTGGACGGCGGTGGACAGGGGGATGGCGGTGGCGAGCAGGCCCATCCCTATGACGGGGCCGCCGGTGCCGCAGTAGCAGGCGACGAAGAAGCTGGACAGCACCTCGGCGCGGCGGTCGCCGGGGGCGGCCCGATTCACGGCGGTGAGCCCGCCGAGGAAGGCGAGGCCCTGCCCGATGCCCGCGATGACGGTGGCCGCCAGCAGTACCGGCAGCGATCGGACGCTACCCGAAATCGCAAGCAGCGCAAGGCCGGTGGCCAACATCGGCAGTCCGAGGAGTTCGAGGGCGCGGGCGGGTCTGCCGTAGCCGATCAGCTGGGCGATGGTGGAACTGGCGCCCATCAGTGCCGCAGCGGCGCTGCCGAGCAGTAGGTTGCCACTGCCGGACAGATTCGCCACATAGGTCGGTACCAGGGTGAGGAAGAGCCCGACCACGGCGAAGGCGAGGAAGCTGGCCACGCCGCTGGTCGCGAAGACGGGCCGGAGTTCGGCGGGCAGTTCGGGGCGGCGCGGACGCCACGGGGTGGTGTGGGTGGCCGCCGGAAGAGTCAGCACGGCGACGGTGGCGGGCAGCAGCAACCCGACCTCGACGACGAACGGCAAAACGTATGGGGCCGGGGCATATTGGGCCAGCGCGCCACCCAACACCGGACCGACGCTGATGCCGCTGATGGATACGGCGGTGGAGACGAGCGCGGCTTTGCGATGATCGCCCGTGGGCTCGAATTCGACCAGTGCCGCGCTGAGCGGCCCCGAGGCCGCACCCACCGCGATGCCCTGCAGGATGCGCGCCGCGAACAGCCAGCCGGTACTGGTGGCCAGCGCGAAAAGTACGGATCCGAGCGCGGCCAGCGCCAGCGCGGGCAGCAGCACTCGGCGGCGGCCGATCGCGTCGGAGAGCGGACCGCACAGCACCAGCGAGGGGATGAGCGCGCCGACATAGGCGGCGAAGATCAGCGTGAGCACCAGCGGTGAGAAGCCGAATTCCCTTGCGTAGCCGCGATATAGCGGGGTCGGGATATTCGTGCCCGCGAGGAGGATCAGCAGGGTGTATGCGATGGACCAGAACCGCCATCCGGCGTGTGACATGTTGGCTCCCCAAGATTTCATGTTCGGATTTCCTGAACATAGCACATGTTCGGGAAATCGGAACATGAGTTATTCTGGGGGTATGGCCAGCCGCACCGCCACCGAACTCGTCCACCCCGCCCGCGCGGACCTCCGGTTCACCGAGGTACTCGCCGCATTGAGCGATCCGGTGCGCCTGGCGATCGTCGCGCGACTGGCCGAACTCGACGACGACGCCGAATTGGCCTGCCGTGTCTTCGAACTCCCCGTCAGCAAGTCGACCCAGAGCAATCACTTCCGAGTGCTGCGCGAGGCGGGCGTCATCGCGCAACGCGACGAGGGCACCCGCCGGATGAACCGACTGCGCCGCGCCGACCTCGACGCCGAATTCCCGGGACTACTGGACCTGGCGATTCCCCAGGGCCGCGCCGTCGTGGCGGAATGGGCCGCGCAGCGGGCGTAGCACGAATTCGGCGCGAACTTGCCGCGAACGATGACTATCGGGCGCTCACACCGTCCAGACTGGTGACACCGCCGTCACTAGGAGAGCTCCCCGATGACCGAATCCATCCCCGTCGGCACCGGAACCCTCGCGGTTCCCGGCGCAAACCTGTACTACGAACTGCGCGGCACCGGACCACTGATCGTGCTGGCCGGATCGCCCATGACGGCGGCGCCGTTCGCGCCGCTGGCCGAGACGCTCGCCACCGACCACACCGTGCTCACCACCGATCCGCGCGGTCACGGCGGCACCGTGCTCGACGATCCGGCCCAGGACTCGACCCCCGAACTGCGCGGCGACGATCTGGCCCGGCTCATCGTCCACATCGACCGCGGCCCCGCCATCGCATTCGGCTCCAGCGGCGGCGCGAGCAGCGTGCTCGCCCTGGTGCAGGAAAATCCGGACCTGGTGACCACCGCCGTCGCACACGAGCCGCCCCTCGTGGAATTGCTCGACGACCGCGCGGGACGCATTGCCGCCGTCGAGGACATCCTGGCCACCTACGACGCGGGCGACACGCTCGCCGCCGGACGAAAGTTCATGGCGTTCACCGAGATTCCGGTCTCCGAGGAGATGATCGACCAGATATACGGCCCGGGCCGCGATCCGGCGCAGTTGGCCGAGGAGGCCTACTTCTTCCGCCACGAGATGCTGGGGACCACTCACTTCCTGCCGAATATCGAAGCGCTGCGCAATGTTCCGACCCGCCTGGTGATCGGCATCGGCGAGACCTCAGCGGGCCAGCTGTGCGACCGCGCATCGCGGGCATTGGCCGCCGGACTCGGGATCGAACCGGCCCTGTTCCCCGGCGGGCACGGCGGCTTCATGGAGGACGCGGAGGCCTTCGCCAAACGGTTGCGCGCGGTGCTGAGCTGAATACGCGCCGAGACCGATGAATTCGCGCGGCGGCGGCGGTCTGTTCCTGAGAACACCCGTTCCCAAGGAGGACGCATGGATTCAGTCGTCACCGGACGCACCCTGACGGTGCCCGGCGCCAGCCTGCGCTACGAGGTGCGCGGCGCCGGAACCCCGATCGCGCTGGTCGGCGCGCCGATGGCGGCGGCGGCGTTCGCGCCGCTCGCCGATTTGCTCGCCACCGATCACACCGTACTCACCACCGATCCGCGCGGCCACGCGGGCAGCGTCCTCTACGATCCGGACCAGGACTCGACCCCCGAACTGCGCGCCGACGACCTGGCCCGGCTGCTCACCGAACTCGGCGCGGGCCCCGCGGTGGTGTTCGGCAGCAGCGGCGGCGCCGTCACCGCACTGGCACTGTCGCAGGCGCGCCCGGATCTGGTGCACACCGTCATCGCGCACGAACCGCCGATCGTCGAGTTGCTCGACGATCGCGTCGAATTACGTTCTCGGACAGAGGAAATGATCGCCACCCACCGGTCCGGCGACACGCTCGGGGCCTGGCGGCAGTTCATGGCCAACGCGAATATCCCCATGCCGGAACCGGTGCTGCGGGAGCTTTTCGGCGGCGACCGCGACCTGACGCAACTCGCCTCCGAGGCATACTGGTTCGCGCACGAAATGCGCGCGACCACCGCGTGGGCGCCGGATCTCGACGCGTTGCGCACCGGATCCGTGCGGATCATCGCCGCGATCGGTGAGCAGTCGGCGGGGCAGCTCTGCGACCGCAGCACTCGTGCACTCGCCGCGGCACTCGGCATCGAGCCGACCATATTTCCCGGGGACCACACCGGATTCGTATCCGATCCGGTCGAGTTCGGCGACCGGTTGCGGGAGGTGCTCGCCGGCCGGTGACGAATCTTCGTACGGCCGGGTGAAATTCGGTTGAGCGGCGGCGGATTCTGTGGCGTCATGGAACACCTATGAAAGTGAAGCCGCAGCGGCCGGGGACGCGATATGCGGTGGGGGACGGGCTCGAGGTGCATCGCCGAACGATGCGACTCGACCGCCGGGACCACACCGTCATCTCGCTGCGCCCCGGCACCGCAATCCGATTCAGTACCAACCGTTTTCACAACACCTGGCATGTGCTCTCCGACGACCGGGGCGCACAGCTGCTGGCCCGGCTGCTCTGGGGGCTGTCGTACCAGGCGCGGCCGGGCACCCTGGTGGTGATCGATCAGCCGTTCCTCGCGCCGACCCCGTTCGACGCGGACCCGGCCGACCCGATCGTGTTGCTGCCCAACTGGTTCGGCAACCTCACCGCGTCGGCGGCACGGGAGCTGCGGCACCGGCTGCCGCTGCGCGGGCCGTCCGAGGGGACGGTGCGGTGGCGCAGTTTCGGTCTGTCCCAAGACTATTGGGCAAACCGCCCCGCCTGGCGGTGGCGGGCCGAGCGCGGCACCACCAGCCGCCGCAGCGGGATGATCGTGCTCGCGCCGATCGACCCGGACGAGTGCCGCGACTGGGCGGTCGACGTCGCCCGCATGAACACCGCGCAGCGCACCTCCGACCACCGCTACCTCGGCCCGTGGCGGCACGGCTACGACGGTGAGGTGCAGATCTTCCGGCACTTCCATCAGATGGTCGGCGTCGCCGCACGGGCGCGCCGCCAGGTACTGGACCGCCCGGACGGCGCACCAGCCGACCCGGACGGCCTGCGCTGCGCGATCTGGGCGGAATCCGCCCGAATCCGTGGACAGCACTTGCGGATTCGCGGCCGCACCCGCTACTGGACCGACCTGAACGAGGCCGCGGGCCTCAAGCTCGGGCCCGTCGGCATCAACTTCGTGTCCGAACTCCGGGAAGTCGGCGCGGTCGAAGCCTACCGCCGCATGCGCGCCGCCCAGGTCCGCGGCCTCGACCTACGCATGCTGTGGGCGATGGACGCCGTCATCACCGGAATCGACCGCGCCGCAATATCACCCGCCCGCCGCCGCCAATTACTCACCGAACTGCGAGCCCTCGACCGCCGCGAGGAATTGTCTGGTCATGTCGGCCGCAGCGGCAGCGATCCGACCTGACCTGAATCCCACGGCTCTGTCGGTCGACGGCGGGTGAACGCAGGCCCATCGGATTATTCGAACGGAAGCGCCCAGGGCGAGGGTTCAGACCGCATCCGGCGGGGCGTGATATTCGACCTGGCTGTCATCGATGTGCACGCCGTTCTCACGTAGGTGTTCGACGACCTGGCGCGTTAACTCGCGCGTGGGCCGATAGTGGGTGCTGTGATCGGAGATAAGATCCAAATGGCCATTGCTGACCCGGATTTCGCCTGCTCCCGCTGCTGGCGCGCCCGCGAGGAAGCTGGAGTGATGGAATACCCCCGCGATGTGTTGCGGTGCGGAATACAGGTCGCCGTTCTCGTCCATCACGAAAATGGCCCGGCCGCCTTGTGGGGTCCACAGCGTACTGGCCGTCGAGGTGTCGAGGAGGCGGCCGGTGCTGTCGTATAGCAGGCCATCGCGGATGGTGAGCTTGTACGCCTGTCGTTCGGTTGCATTCAAGTATTTGACGTGAGTGTTACGCCATACTCGATTGCCCGGCACTTCCTCACCGACGAATTCGGGGCGTATCGGTGTCGTCTGGTACCGGGCTACTGAGCCCCTGGGCACGGTACTTGTGGGCCCGAGGACGGTGATATCGCTTGGTTCGAGCAGCGTTGCCTGGATGATCTCGTCGACGATCCGGTGTGCTGGCAGATCGGTCTTCAGGGCGACGACCGCAGTAGCCGAACTCCCCGGCCATCCCGGCCAGATGAAACCGACTTCGACTCCCGATCGCATCCGAACCGGAAGACATTCGCGCCCGTCACTATCGGATTTGTTGAATATCAGGCGTAATTTCGTCTCGATCTCCGGCCACGACACATCGACTTGTGCGAAAGGTGCGCGGCCGGCGAATTCGGGCCATCGAGTCATCGGCAGTTCTTGGAATTGCGGTTCGGGCCATGGTCGCATGTCGTCGAGTTCGGCAACGATCCGGTTGAGGAAATCTCGAATCTCGGCCTCGCTGTGCCTCGTGCCTATCGTCGCATTGAGCTCTGCGCCCGACTCGAGAGCTTCGAGCAGCGCGCGGTACTCCTGATCGGGCGTGAGATCGAAGAAGGGTTTTGTGAGCAAGTTGCGTGATACGCGACTCACCTCCTCCGGGCCGAGTTCATCGAACTGAACCACATAGAGAATGGCGTTCACGACACCGCGCCATTCTTCGGTCATCTTTGTCCTCCACATCATTTGGGCGCCGCGAACGCAGGAGCCCGCCTCGACCCGGCTTTGTCTGGACCAGCAGGGTGGCGGTTGGTTGCCGCTCCCAGCTCGCCGCACTGTACTCGGCCGCGGAGTTCGTCGCGGTTCTTCAACCGTCGTGCGTGACGGTGCCGAGTGGATTGGGTAGGTGAATTGTGTATGGCCGCTGCTCAATTCGCGACGTTGACATGGTGGTGGACTGTCGACGGATCGGCGGCGAGTGAGTAGGTAGCGAACCTGGCCGCCATCGCCCGCGTCGCTACCGCCTTCTATCAGCGGGCGCTAACGCTGTTTGGCGGGTTGCTCGCCGAACAGGCCCGCATGGCGGCGCACCGCGGCGCCATGCGCAAATACGGTGGCGGGCCGGGACACGTCATCGCCCGGATCGCCGAATACCTGCGCGCCGAACAGGGACTCGGCCGGATCGGCGCTGACGCAGACTTGGAACCGTGGCGGTGCTACTCGACGGTGGCTGCTTCCACCAGCTTTTCTGCGCTACTACAGCGCTGGGCCGGATGCGGGTCCGATCTCGGCCTCGGTGGCGGAGCGGATGGCTCACAGCCTTTTTCGCGTACTGTGACAAAGGTCGCCGACGGGTCGCCGTGAGGTCAACCTGCCGGTAGGGCAATGCTGTGCAAGCATCGGTGGCATGTCGATTTCCGTGGAATCCATTGCCCATGTGCGGCTTACCGTATGCGATATCGGGCGGTCGCGGGCCTTCTACGAGAAGGTGTTCGGATGGCCTGTGGCGCTGGAGGTTCCGGCCGGCGCCGATGAGGAGACGAAGCGGCGGCTCGGATTCCTCTACGGTGGGGTGATCTATCGGATGGAACACGGTCTGATCGGGCTGCGGCCGGTGGGGACCGACCGCTTCGACGAAAATCGGGTCGGGCTCGACCATCTCGCGTTCCCGCTGGGTTCACTGGCCGAGTTGGAAGCGGCCGCCGCGCATCTCGATGCGTGCGGGGTCGCGCACGAGGAGATCAAAGATATCGGCGTCAGTTACATTCTGGAGTTCCGGGACCCGGACAACATCGCCCTGGAGCTGGTTGTCCGGAAGTAGCCGTCACCTCGGCACAGAGGCTCGGATGCGGGCTGCCCCGCCACGCGAAAAATCCGGCGACGTCGGAGATCATCCTCGCGATAATGGCCGGCGTGGCGGGAATCGAAGTCGTTGTGGCCCATCAGGAGCGCGCGACCTTGCGCGTGGGCGAGATGTTCCTGAAGATCGACGTCGATCAGGCACACGCCGATGTCGAGGTCGACGCGATGGCATTGGCGCCGATTCCGACGCCGGAGGTCCTGTGGCGCAAGCCGCCCGTGCTCGCGCTCGCCGCCCTCCGCGGAACGGCGCTCGGCCGCCTGGGCCGGCCGTCGACCGCGTCGTCGGCGGCGTGGGTCGCGGCGGGCGCCGCCATACGGATGCTGCACGACGCGCCGCTGCCGCCGTGGCCCGGTCGCGACCTCGACGGGGTCGCAGCGGAACTCGACGCCGAATGCGCGTGGCTCATCGCGAATGATGTTCTGCCCGCCGACGTGGTCACCCGTAACCGCCGGGCCGCCGAGGCCGCGCTGCGGCCGTGGACACCGGTGTTCGCGCACGGCGACCTGCAGGTCGCCCACGTATTCGTCGCCGGTGACGAGGTCACCGGCGTACTCGACTGGTCGGAGGCGGGCCCCGGCGATGCGCTGTACGATCTCGCCACCTTGACGCTGGGGCATCCGGAGCGCCTCGACGACGTCGTCGCCGGGTACGGTATGGACGTCGACCTGGACATCGTCCGCGCGTGGTGGTCGTTGCGGAGCCTGCGGGGTGTCCGCTGGCTGGTCGAGCACGGCTTCGACCCGACCCTGCCGGGCTGCGAGGTGGACGTGCTGAGAGCCCAAGCGATGCGAGGCTGACGCTCGCAAGCTCGTCCAGGTCCGCGCACCGGACCATTGGAACGAACCCGGGTACCGGCATTGTTGCATCGGTTGTCATCGCGGCGATTCCGGAGGAGACCCATGTTCGCGATCAACAAAGATCCAGCGGCACTTGCCATCCCGATGATCGGCCGAACCCGGCCAGGCGAGAACAGGGGAGTACTCGCCGAATGAGCGAACATCCGGATAGCTCGCGGCGGGTCGCTCTGGTGACCGGCAGCTCGCGCGGGCTGGGCAGCGCGATCGCCCGGCGTCTCGCAGCCGACGGATTCGCCTTGGTGGTCAACGGATTACCCGGCGACGCGCGGGTGCACGAGGTCGTGCGGGAGATCGGTGATGCGGGTGGTGTCGCCGCGGCGATATGCGCCGACATCACCGACGAGCGGGCTGTCGACGAACTCGTGTCCACCACCGCCGAAACATTCGGGCCGCCGGATGTATTGGTGCTCAACGCGACCGGCCCACAGCCCGAGGCGCCGCTGCTCGACGTGACCTGGGCCGACCACCTCCGGCAGTTGGACTTCTTCGTCAAGAGCCCGATCCTGTTGGGCCGGGCCGTAATTCCCGGCATGCGCGCCCGCGGCTTCGGCCGGATCATCCAAATCGACTCCGAGGTGGCCCACCGCCCACCTCCGGGCCGATCGGCATACGCCACGGCCAAGAACGCACAGATCGGCCTGACGCTCAGCTGGGCAAGGGAACTCGCACCCCACGGCATAACGGTCAACACGGTCGCACCCGGCTTCATCCCCGTCGAACGCCACGCCACCGTCCCCGCCCCGGTCCGCGCCGCCTACCTCGCGCAGGTCCCCGCGAACCGAATGGGCGTCCCCGCCGACGTCGCCCACGCCGTCAGCTTCTTCGCCTCCGAAGACGCGGGTTTCATCACCGGCCAACGCATAGTCGTCGACGGCGACCGCTTCCTCGGCACCTGACCGCACCGAAATGCCGTGTCTATGAAGGCGGTTCGATCAACAGCCCTTGTTCATGAGTTGGCTGTCCGGAATCTGGTGTGCCTCGTTCGAAATCGTCGATTCCTGGAAGTCGACAAGCGCTTCTCCGTGCTCTTGCGCCCACCGCGTCAGCATCGCTATCGGCTCCTGGAGTGTGCGGCCGAGCGAGGTCAGGCTGTATTCCACTCGTGGGGGCACTTCGGCGTACCGCTGTCGATCGATCAGTCCGTTGCTCTGCAGGCGACGCAGGGTCTGGGTCAGCACCTTCCGGGAGATCCCGCCCGACAAAGCAACAAGCTCACTGTGTCGCTTGGGCCCATCCGCGAGCGCGTACAGGGTGACCACGGACCATTTGTTCGCGATGACCTCGATCGCCGTGCGTGCAGGGCAGTCGGACATGAACATCATTCCGGCAGGAGGGCTCACGGCTCGAAGGTTACCAAAAGGTACCTATCGGGTTCCTAACGTTCCCACCATGCACATCGCAACCCTGATCCTGTCCGTCCTACTCGCTGCGGCAATGCTCCAGTCCGGCGCGATGAAGTTCGTTCGCCCAGCGTGGATCCTCCGATTCGCCGAAGCGGTCCACCTCACCACGCCCCAGCTCACCGCGCTCGGATCCCTGCAGATCGCCGCGGCGGCCGGTCTCGTCTGGGGCATCTGGTTCCCACCCTTCGCGGTCGCCGCCGCAACCGGACTGGTGCTCTACTTCTGTGGCGCAGTCGTCGCCCACATTCGCACCGGCGACCGAAATATGCTGGGAGCCTTGGTCTTCCTCGCGATCTCGATCGCGACGTCGGTCGTGCTTGTGCTCGATGTTCTCGCCGCGTGAGCTCGAGTTCCTACCTCGGCCGCCGGTTCTATGCTGCTGAAACAGGTTGCGGCCGACGATATCTCGTGAAAGAGCGGCACCGAGGCACCCACCCTGGTATCAGAGTTCGTGCATATGCGCGCCGCGACCGCCGCCCGGCTCACGTGGATGACCGCGCTCGGCGCCACAGCGACCGATGCGGCGACCGCAGGAATTGGCAGGGCCACAAACGATATCGTCGGGTTGTTGTGGTGGCCGGTCGGCTCCTATCGTCGGGTGCGGCGGTTGGGCGATGGCGCCGGGAAGGAATCCTGAATGATCACGGATCCGATAATCATCCGGATCGGCGAGGTCGTGCGGCTCGGCCACGGTGGCGAGCGGGAGGCCGCGCGCCGCCGGTTCGCGGAGATCTGGGACGAGATCGGTGGCGAGCAAGGCGATCCGCTGCAACGCTGCACGCTCGCGCACGCGATGGCCGATATGCAAGACGACGTGCGAGAGGAGCTGATCTGGGATCAGCGAGCATTGGCGGCCGTCGGCCTGATCACCGACGCGCGAGTCGCGGAGGCCGGGGTGTCGGTTCCGCGGTAGCTGTCAAACCGGATGAGACCGTTCAGGCTATGAATTCTGTGATGATGTTCTCCTTGGGCGGTTCGTTGATC
>NZ_JAIRBR010000014.1:0-237699 GCF_020361265.1 Nocardia sp. JCM 34519.1 | reverse complement strand
ATTGTTAACTGTCTGGGCCGGTGCACTGCAACCCCACAATTCGCCCCCCGCGCTTCGCACACAAAAAACGCCGCCCCCCCCCCCCCCCCCCCCCCCGTGGCGGGGGGGGGGGGGGGGGGCCCCCCCCCCCCCCGACCCTCCGTTTACCTGGGGGAAGCCGGTCGAGGGGGCCGGATTTGAAGTGTCCGATCGCGTCGGGCATACTGTTCGGGTTGCCTTGCACCGGGCCATGCCTGTTCCCTATCGAACCTGGGCGTAGTCGGACGAGGCGAGCAGTACCCAATTTTGTATCCCGCCGGATTCCGGTGCGGGTACGTCCGGGACAATGTTCCGAGCCTGGCAGGGAGAAGTATTTCCGGGGCCGAGGAATGAGCGGATGGGCGACACGCCCGACCGCGTGTACCGGAGAACCATGACAGATGAACAGCGGCGAGGATCGGACGCGCGTCCGATCGTGGTCTCCAACTGAGACGTCTTCGTGTGTTCGGGCTGTGCAAATGAGGGTGGTACGGAAGCCAGCTTCCGGATCACGAAGGAAAAGCGGAGAAAAGGACACTTAGCGTGGCGGGACAAAAGATCCGCATCAGGCTCAAGGCCTATGACCACGAGGCGATCGACGCGTCCGCGCGCAAGATCGTCGAGACGGTGACCCGTACCGGTGCCCGCGTCGTCGGGCCGGTACCGTTGCCGACCGAAAAGAACGTGTACTGCGTCATCCGTTCGCCGCACAAGTACAAGGACTCGCGCGAGCACTTCGAGATGCGGACGCACAAGCGGCTGATCGACATCCTCGACCCGACGCCGAAGACGGTCGACGCGCTGATGCGCATCGACCTGCCGGCCAGCGTCGACGTCAACATTCAGTGACGGGGACTCGAGATATGACTGACAACAAGAATCGGCCAGCGGCCGGCATCCTGGGCACCAAACTCGGTATGACCCAGGTGTTCGACGAAAAGAACCGCGTCGTTCCGGTGACCGTCGTCAAGGCGGGCCCGAACGTCGTCACCCAGATCCGGACGGTCGAGCGCGACGGCTACAGCGCCGTGCAGCTCGCCATCGGCGCGATCGACCCGCGCAAGGTGAACAAGCCGGTCTCCGGCCACTTCGCCAAGGCCGGGGTCACCCCGCGCCGCCACGTGGCCGAGATCCGCGTCGCCGACGCGTCCACCTTCGAGGTCGGCCAGGAACTGTCCGCCGACGTGTTCGAAGAGGGCACCTACGTCGACGTCACCGGCACCAGCAAGGGCAAGGGCTTCGCCGGCACCATGAAGCGCCACGGCTTCCGTGGTCAGGGCGCCTCGCACGGTGCGCAGGCGGTGCACCGCCGCCCGGGTTCGATCGGCGCCTGCGCGACCCCCGGTCGCGTTTTCCGGGGCACCCGTATGTCGGGCCGCATGGGTAACGAGCGGGTCACCACGCAGAACCTGTCCGTCTACAAGGTGGACGCCGAGAACGGCCTGCTGCTGATCAAGGGCGCGATCCCGGGTCGCAAGGGCGGCGTCGTGATCGTCAAGAGCGCCGTGAAGGGTGGTGCGCACGCATGACCAGCACAGAGACCAAGGTCAACCTGACGCTGCCGGTGAAGGCTCCGGGCGGCAAGACCGAGGGCACCGTCGATCTCCCCGCGGAGATCTTCGACGTGACCGCCAATATCGCGCTGATGCACCAGGTGGTCGTCGCGCAGCAGGCCGCGGCCCGTCAGGGCACGCACGCCACCAAGACCCGGGGCATGGTCTCCGGCGGTGGTAAGAAGCCGTACCGGCAGAAGGGCACCGGTCGCGCCCGCCAGGGTTCGACCCGCGCGCCGCAGTTCACCGGCGGTGGCACCGTGCACGGCCCGCAGCCGCGCGACTACACCCAGCGCCTGCCCAAGAAGATGAAGATCGCCGCCCTGCGTGGCGCCCTGTCCGACCGGGCCCGCAACGAGCGCATCCACGTCGTCACCGAGCTGGTCGCGGGTCAGACCCCGTCCACCAAGACGGCGAAGAGCTTCCTGGCCGAGCTGTCGGAGCGCAAGAAGTTCCTGGTGGTCGTCGGCCGCGAGGACATCGCCGCATGGAAGAGCGTGGCGAACCTGCAGAACGTGCACCCCATCGCGCCGGATCAGCTCAACACGTACGACGTGCTGAACAGCGATGAGGTCGTGTTCAGCGTGGAGGCCCTGAACGCCTTCGTGCACGGGCCCGCCGAGGCTGCACAGGAGGAGAGCAAGTGACCACCATCGCCGACCCCCGCGACATCCTGCTTGCGCCGGTCATCTCGGAGAAGTCCTACGGACTGATCGAGGAAGGCACCTACACCTTCCTGGTGCACCCGGACTCGAACAAGACGCAGATCAAGATCGCCGTCGAGAAGGTCTTCGGTGTCAAGGTCACCAGCGTCAACACCGCCAACCGTCAGGGCAAGCGCAAGCGGACCCGCTTCGGTTACGGCAAGCGCAAGGACACCAAGCGTGCGCTCGTGACCATCTCGGCCGACAGCAAGCCCATCGAGATCTTCGGAGGCCCGGTCGCGTAAGCGGACGGGAATCCAGAAAGCAGAGAAGAACTCATGGCAATCCGTAAGTACAAGCCGACAACGCCGGGCCGCCGTGGCGCCAGCGTCTCGGACTTCGCCGAGATCACCCGGTCGACCCCCGAGAAGTCGCTGCTGCGCCCGCTGACCAAGACCGGTGGCCGCAACGCGCACGGCCGGATCACCACCCGGCACCGCGGTGGTGGCCACAAGCGTGCCTACCGTCTGATCGACTTCCGTCGACTGGACAAGGACGGCATCCCCGCCAAGGTCGCGCACATCGAGTACGACCCGAACCGCACCGCGAACATCGCGCTGCTGCACTACCGGGACGGCGAGAAGCGCTACATCCTGGCGCCCAAGGGCATTCAGCAGGGCACCCCGATCGAGTCCGGCCCGACGGCCGACATCAAGCCGGGTAACAACCTGCCGCTGCGCAACATCCCGACGGGTACCACCATCCACAACGTGGAGCTGCGTCCCGGCGGCGGTGCCAAGCTGGCCCGCGCCGCGGGCATGAGCATCCAGCTGCTCGGTAAGGAAGGCCCCTACGCCACGCTGCGTATGCCCTCCGGTGAAATCCGCCGCGTCGACGTGCGCTGCCGCGCCACCGTCGGCGAGGTCGGCAACGCCGAGCAGTCGAATATCAACTGGGGCAAGGCCGGCCGTATGCGCTGGAAGGGTCGCCGCCCAACCGTCCGTGGTGTCGTCATGAACCCGGTCGACCACCCGCACGGTGGTGGTGAGGGCAAGACCTCCGGTGGTCGCCACCCGGTCTCGCCGTGGGGTCAGCCGGAAGGCCGCACCCGCAAGCCCAACCGCCCGAGCGACAAGCTCATCGTCCGCCGTCGCAAGACCGGCAAGAAGCGCTGAAGGAGGAGGTAAGAAATGCCACGCAGCCTCAAGAAGGGCCCGTTCGTCGACGACCACCTCCTCGCGAAGGTGGACGTCCAGAACGAGAAGGGCACCAAGCAGGTCATCAAGACCTGGTCGCGTCGTTCGACCATCATTCCCGACTTCATCGGGCACACCTTCGCGGTGCACGACGGCCGCAAGCATGTGCCGGTGTTCGTCTCGGAGTCCATGGTCGGGCACAAGCTGGGTGAGTTCGCGCCCACCCGGACGTTCAAGAGCCACGTCAAGGAAGATCGGAAGAGCAAGCGGCGATGACCACTGAGACTCAGAACCCGACTGCCCGGGCGACCGCGAAGCACGTCCGCGTCACGCCGATGAAGGCGCGCCGCGTCGTGGACCTGGTCCGCGGCAAGCGGGTCGAGGACGCGCTGAACATCCTGAAGTTCGCGCCGCAGGCCGCGAGCGAGCCGGTCGCCAAGGTCGTCGCCTCGGCCGCGGCCAACGCCGAGAACAACCTCGGCCTGAACCCGGCCACCCTGGTCATCTCGACGGCGTACGTCGACGAAGGCGCGACCATGAAGCGTTTCCAGCCGCGGGCCCAGGGCCGCGCGTTCCGGATTCGCAAGCGCACCAGCCACATCACCATCGAGGTCGAGAGCGTGCCCACCGCCGGCGCCACTCGTAGCCGCCGGAAGGGAGGGGCAAAGTAAATGGGACAGAAGATCAACCCCCATGGCTTCCGCCTCGGTATCACCACCGACTGGAAGTCGCGTTGGTACGCGGACAAGCAGTACGCGGACTACGTGAAGGAAGACGTCGCGATCCGCAAGCTCCTCGCCAACGGCATGGAGCGGGCGGGCATCTCGAAGGTCGAGATCGAGCGCACCCGTGACCGCGTGCGGGTGGACATCCACACCGCGCGTCCGGGCATCGTGATCGGCCGTCGCGGCGCCGAGGCCGACCGCATCCGCGCCGAGCTGGAGAAGCTCACCGGCAAGCAGGTTCAGCTGAACATCCTCGAGGTCAAGAACCCCGAGTCGGATGCGCAGCTGGTCGCCCAGGGTGTGGCCGAGCAGCTGTCCAACCGTGTCGCGTTCCGTCGCGCGATGCGCAAGGCCATCCAGTCGGCCATGCGTTCGCCGAACGTCAAGGGCATCCGCGTGCAGTGCTCGGGCCGCCTCGGCGGCGCCGAAATGTCGCGCTCGGAGTTCTACCGCGAGGGTCGGGTGCCGCTGCACACGCTGCGCGCCGACATCGACTACGGCCTGTACGAGGCCAAGACCACCTTCGGTCGCATCGGTGTGAAGGTGTGGATCTACAAGGGCGACATCGTCGGTGGCAAGCGTGAGCTGACCGCCGCGGCCGCCCCGTCGGGTGATCGCGACCGCGATCGTCCGCGCCGTGAGCGGCCGAGCCGCCCGCGTCGGTCCGGCTCCACCGGCACCACTGCGACCAGCACCGAGGCCGGGCGCGCCGCCACCGCCGTGGCGGAGGCTCCGGCAGAGAATCAGGAGGGCTGACGCATGCTGATGCCACGCAAGGTGAAGCACCGCAAGCAGCATCACCCGAGCCGTTCCGGTATGGCCAAGGGCGGCACCTCGGTGGCGTTCGGCGATTACGGCATCCAGGCGCTGGAGCCGGCCTACGTCACCAACCGGCAGATCGAGTCGGCGCGTATCGCGATGACTCGCCACATCCGCCGTGGCGGCAAGATCTGGATCAACATCTACCCGGATCGCCCGCTGACCAAGAAGCCGGCCGAAACCCGCATGGGTTCCGGTAAGGGTTCGCCGGAGTGGTGGGTCGCGAACGTCAAGCCCGGCCGCGTGATGTTCGAGATGTCGTACCCGAATGAGGAGACCGCTCGTGAGGCGCTGCGCCGCGCGATGCACAAGCTCCCGATGAAGTGCAGGATCGTGACCAGGGAGGAGCAGTTCTGATGGCAACCGGTACACCGGCCGCAGAGTTGCGCGAGCTCACCGAGGAGGAGCTCGTCTCCCGCCTGCGTGAGTCGAAGGAAGAGCTGTTCAACCTGCGCTTCCAGATGGCGACGGGTCAGCTGGACAACAACCGTCGTCTGCGCGTCGTCCGTCACGAGATCGCGCGCATCTACACGGTCATGCGTGAGCGTGAGCTCGGTCTGGCCACCGGACCCGCTGACAAGGGAGATGCCGCATGAGCGACGACGTGAAGAAGGAAGAGCGGGGTAGCCGCAAGGTTCGAATCGGCTATGTCGTCTCGGACAAGATGAACAAGACGATCGTGGTCGAGCTGGAGGACCGGGTGAAGCACCCGCTCTACGGCAAGATCATCCGCACCACCTCCAAGGTGAAGGCGCACGACGAGAACGAGGTCGCCGGCATCGGTGACCGCGTCCAGCTGATGGAGACCCGTCCGCTGTCGGCCACCAAGCGTTGGCGGCTCGTCGAGGTCCTGGAGAAGGCGAAGTAAGTCTTCTTCTCGGCCGAGAAGTTGTATTGCGAAGGCCCGCTTCCCATTCGGGAGGCGGGCCTTCGCCGTTCGTCAGGGTTTGCGGAGCAGGCCGCCGTATTCGTAGACGGTGGTGCGGGTTTCGGTGGTGCCGACGTAGGGGCGGAGCGGGTCGGGGACGGCTTCCAGCGGGGGTTGGGTGGGGTCGGGGCGCCAGTTGACGAGGTTGACCAGACCGGGGTCGACCGGGTCCAGGCCGTCGAAGAGGGCGTCGACCTCGGCGGGAGTGCGGTTCTGCCAAGGGATTCCGGCGCTGTCCAGTTGTTCGGCGAAGGTGGCGCCCAGCTCCGGGTCGTCGCTGACGACTTGGGAGAAGGCCAGGTAGCTGCCGGGGGCGGCGACCGTGTCGATGATATGGCGCAGGGCGTGGCGCGCGCCGTTGCCGACCTCGTCGACATCCTTGAGGTGATGGCCGACGGATAGGAAGAGCACCGCGACCGGCTTCGTGAAGTCGATCAGCCGCTGGACATCCTCCTGTGCCAGCACGCTTTCGGGTTCGCGCATGTCGGCGGTGATGACGATGGTCGCCCGCTGGTCGGCGAGCAGCACCCGCCCGTGGGCGAGGACGATGGGGTCGATGTCGACGTAGGCGACCCGGGCATCGGGATCGAACTGCTGGGCCACCTGGTGCACATTGTTGTCGGTGGGCAGGCCGCAGCCCAGGTCGAGGAACTGGGTGATGCCCGCCTCCGCGACGAGGTATCGGACTGCCCGGTAAAGGAATTCGCGGTTCTGTCGAGCGATGTCGACGCATTCGGGGAAGCCCTGGAGCACGTCGAGGATCAGCGCGCGATCCACCTCGTAATTGTCCTTGCCACCGAGTATCCAGCCGTATGCCCGTGCCGATGTGGGTATGTCCTGGGGTATCACGACCCCGCCTCGATCGTTGGATGTCATTGCCGCCGTCCCCTCCTGCATCGCGTTTTGCCACGACCCTAGCCGTTGATCGGGTTGGACGCTTGTTGCCAGCCGGTGGAAGGCGCAGGGCGGCAAGAGGATTCAGCGACAGTTCAGCTATTCAGGTGGCCGGCGTTGTGCTGGATGCGGCGCAGCATATCGGCGAGTTGGTCGCGTTCGGCGGCGGTGAAGCCGCGGTAGATGGCCTCTTCCGCGCGTTCCTGGATGGTCCAGAGCGCGGCAACGGCGCGTTCGCCCTCGGTGGTGATGGTGACGGATCGCTGGTCGGCGGTGAGATAGCCGTTGTCCGCGAGCGGGGCCAGCATGGTGTCGAGTTCGGTTGTGCCGGTGCCGATATCGCGGCGGAGCTGGTCGCGGGTGGTGATTCGGTCGCAGGCGAGAATCATCAGGAGGATGGCCTGGTCGCTGTTCAGGTCGCCGACCTGGCGGAGTTGGGCGTCGAAGGCGGTGCGGACCAGGGTGGCGGCGGCGCCGAGGTTGCGGCCGAGGGTGTTACGGATGCGGTCGGTGAGCACGGTCAGGATCATCCTCATGCGTAGTTCGTAGATGCTGATGCCGGTGGCGACGCCGACGTTGAGTGATTCGACCGCGCCCGCCATCGGGATCTGGACCAGAAGGTCGGCGGCCGTTTGTGTTTCGGCGCTGACGCCGTCGGTTTCGTTGCCGATCACCAGCGCTATCCGATCGCCGCGCAGCGGAGCCGTCGACTGCAGCCGGGAACCGCGCGGGCTGGTCGCCACGATCTGGAATCCGGCCGCGCGCAACGCTTTCAGCGCATCGGCCGGGGTGTCGAAGCGGCGCACCCGGCAGCCGAGCACCGCGCCACGGGCGGCATCGAGCACCCGTCGAGTGGTGAGATCCGTTGCGGTATCGGTCAATACGATGTCGCGGACGCCGAGCGCCCGCGCCGTTCTGGCGATCGTCCCGAGATTGCCCGGATCGTTGACCTGTTCGCACACCACGGCGAAATCGCCGTACGGCGCATCGGCGAGCACCTCATCCGGCAGGTGCGCCACGGCCAACCACCCAACGGGTTTAGCACCGCCGACCACCTTGCGCAGCAAGCCTTCTCGCGCGGCATACACGGTGACACCCGCAGCGGTGAGTTCCGCGCCCACCGCGGCATCATCGGCCTCGACCGCCCGAAGCACGAACTCCACCGCGCCCCCAGCCGCGACCACCTGTCGAATCAACCCCGCACCCTCGATCAGGCACCGCCCCACCGCGATCCGCCCCGCCCGCGTCGCCAACGCCCGCGCCGCCGCAATCCGCGGATCCTTGATCGAATCGATAACCTCCACAATCGACCAGGCTATGGGTGCGCCGGATCCGGGGGTCATCGAGGTGGTTACCTTTGGGGCCGAGCATCCCGGGGCGGTTGCGAGTGGTGCGCGGATGTTTTATGAACGGTTGGGGTTCAGCCCTGCCGAGGTGGTCGCGCCGGGGCCGGAAGGTGGTCCGCGGCAGGTTTATCGTAGGGCGAGGTGATCAGAATCCGATGCGGGGGATCCAGTTGTGCAGTTGCGCGACGGTGAAGAGGCGTCCGCCCGGATTTGCGGCCTGCCATTGGACTGCGGCGGCTCGTGAGGCGAAAAACGTTTGCTCGGAACAGATTTGCTCGTCCAACTCGGTGAATGTGTGCTCGGCGATGTCGTGGAATTCGGGGCCGCGTGGATTCAGCACCGAGACGACCGTGCTCGCGGGTTCGGCGTCGGCTCCGTCGGGGCCGATCCGGACCCGGATCGGTGTGCCGGTGACCGGACAGGTCGCCTCGACGGTGAGTTGTTCGCCGAGCCAGTGTGCGGCCGCGAACAGGTCTGGTGCGCAACCGGTTTCCGAGTAGATGGTGCGTTCGCCGATGTGGACGGTCCAGCGCGTCGCGGGACCTGGTCCGTTCGGATGGTCGTGGTAGACCATCCCGTCGGCGATGCGCATCGGACCGCCACCGTATTCGGTGACGAAGGCCGTGATCTCCGGCACCGATCGGTGCATTTCGGCGGCGAGTTCCGTCAGCGGCGCCGGCCGCGAGCCGATGCGCGTGAGCCTTATGACGGCGGCGGCGAAGTCGGTGCGGAGCCGGTTGTCGGCGATGGCGGCGCGCCACGCGGCATCGAAATCGCGGGATCGGAGATCGGTGTGGTCGGACATGATTCGGCTCCCGATTCGTGCGAGCGGAGGACGGCCGTCAGTTCGGCGACGCTGGGGGCGCCGTCTATGCGACCGCAGGGGTGTGGATAGAGCCGGCAGGACAGGCTCGCCGGGGCGCCGGGTTGTGCGAACGGGTCGACGCCGTTCACCAGCAGCGTCGGTGAACCGTGCATGCCGTAGCGTTCGGCCTCGGCCTGATCGTGCACGATTCGCTGAACCGGCTCGAATTCTGTTCGAGCCGTGGATATTTCGCGTAGGCGGTCGATCAGCAGCGGTGCGTTGGGGCAATCCGGCACCGCGAGCACCATCAAGGAGGGCGGACTCATATCCGTGACGGTAAACCTTCTAGTGCACTGGAAGGTCAAGCTAGAATTCGGCATGCGAATCGGTGCATTGGCCGATCAGGCGGGCGTGAGCGCCAAAACGCTGCGCTTCTATGAGCAGGCCGGGCTGCTGCCGGAACCGGAGCGCACCTCGGCCGGATATCGCGATTACTCGGCCGACGCCGTGCATCGGGTTCGGTTCATCCGCGCCGCCCAGACGGCCGGATTGCATCTGGCCGAAATAGCCGATGTGCTGGCCATTCGCGATAGCGGAGCGCCGCCGTGCGCACATGTGCGCGCGCTCGTCGACGCGCACCTGACCGAGGTGCGCGCCCGCCTCGCCGAACTGCGCCGCACCGAGCGGGAGCTGCTGCGCCTCGCCGAGCGGGCCGCCGCCCAGGATCCCGCCGACTGCGCCGCCGCGGATATCTGTGTCATTCTCGGCGGACGTTGACCACCCGCGCGCAAAGACGTTCGGCCAGGCCGGATGATGGGATAAATCCGTGGCGGATCGGTTCGCGAGCTGCCAGGCTCGATAGAATGCGGTCCTATCGCGAGGTGCTGGCCGTCGCGGCGGCGCGCAATGTGCTGCTGCTGGGCGCGTTGGTCCGGATCCCGTACTTCGCGGGGTCGATTCTGCTGCCGGTGCATGTGGTGCAAACGTTGCACGGGTCGTATGCGCAGGCGGGTCTGTTGGCGACGGCGCTCACCGTCTGCCGGGCGGCCAGCGGGCCGTGGCGCGGGCGGCTGCTCGACCGGCTCGGTCTGCGCCGGACGATCCTGCCCTCGATCGTGATCGGCGGGCTGTGCTGGGCGGTCGCGCCGTTCGTCGGCTATGGCGCGTTGCTCGGAATCGCCGCACTGGCAGGGCTTTTCGAGGTTCCGATCTTCACCGTGGTGCGGCAGGCGGTGATCGCGGTGACCACCGAACAGGCCAGGAAATCGGCGCTCGCGCTGGAGTCGGTATCGATCGAGGCGGCCTTCATGATCGGGCCGGTGATCGGTATCGCCGCGACCGGCGCGGGATCGACGCGGGTGGTGCTCTTCGTGATCCAAATGTGCCTGGTGCTGGCCGGATTGCTGCTCTGGGCGCTGAATCCGCCGCTGCGCTCGAATGATTCGGCGGATGCGGCTGCTATTGTGCCGCGCCGCACCTGGTTCGGGACCGAATTCGTCGCGCTGTGTTTCGGCGCGTGCGCCGCGGTCGCCGTGCTCGGCGCCACCGAGCTCGCCTTCGTACCCGCGATCCGGGCATTCGACGCGCAGCGCTGGCTCGGGGTGGTCCTGGCGCTCTGGGGTTTCGGTTCGCTGCTCGGCGGGCTGGTCTATGGTGCGCTGCACCGCCCGATCTCGACCTACATCCTCTTGGCCTGGCTCGGAATCGTCACCGTACCAATGGCTTTCGTGAACGATACGCTGACCCTCGCGCTGGCCGGATTGCTCGCGGGCGTGTTCTGCGCGCCGACGCTCACCGCATCGGTCGATCAGCTGAGCCGCATCGTGCCGGAGGGTGGGCGCGGCGAGGCGATGGGTTGGCACGGCGCGACCATGACCCTCGGCCAGGGGATCGGTAGCTCGATGGCCGGGGTCGTCATCGATGCGGGCGGTTATCGGGCCGGATTCGGGGGCGCCGCGATTGTCGGCATCGTGTGCGGCGTCGGCCTGGCGCTGATGGTCGCGGTGGTGCATCGCGGGCGGGTGCGCGCGGCGCGGGTGCGCGAGGTCGCGGTCCGGTAGCGTGAATTCGAATTATCCGGGTGTGTGCCGAGGAATTGTTACCGAATGGTAGTTGGATGCCGCCGATAGTCGGAAGTCCGCGAATTCTGTTCGCACACTTGCAATGACATCGTGGCATATTACCGCTACCGGTGGGTCGGTACGGCGCGGGCGGATTATGGCTCGGCAAGGACCCTTGTCGCCTCGGAGAGGCCCACTTGACGGATTTCTCGTCGCCGGATTGATGGCATTGTTCTATATCGCGATCAAATCGCCGGTCGCGGGACCATCAAGGGCGGCAACATTTTCCGCCAGGTGCACAAACCCGGCGGTCTGCTGGATTTCCGACTAACATGCTGCGGGTTGGAAAAGGAGTGTGGGTGAATCCCAGTGGTGCGCAGGCCGAAAACCCGGCGCAACGGTCCGGTGATTCCGGAAGGCCGATCGGGGTCGCCGTTGCCGCCTTGGTTTTCGGGGTCACCGGCTGGTTTTTCGTGGCGATCCCATTCGGGATCTGCGCATTGCTGCGCATACCGCGCGGGGTCCGCGGGCGCGGCTTGGCGGCGACCGGCCTTGTGTGCTCCGGTGTTTGGGTCCTGCTGCTCTGCGCCTATTTGGCGGGTTGGATCGGCGTCGGTAAGCCGGAGTCCGGTATCGGCGACCGGATGGTTTCGGTCGATGAGTTGTCGACGGGCCAGTGCGTCAACGGTTTACCCGCGAAGCATCCGAAAACGCTGACGCTGCGGTCGTGCACGCAAGCACACGATGCCGAGGTGGTGTACGACTTCGAACTGCCGCCGGGTCCGTGGCCGGGCGAGATCGAGATCAACAGGCAGGTCGGATTGCGCTGCGCGCCAGCGCTTTCGGCCGCCATGCAGGCCAATCGGGGCGGCAGGCCGCTGCGCAACTACTGCGTTCGTCCGATGGACAGCACCGATTGGGAGAGCACGCGCCGCATCAGCTGCCTTGTGTTGAGCAAGAGCGGTGAACAGCTCACCGCACCGATCCTGCGCTGATCCGCTGTTCGCGGGGGACCTTGGGTCGGCGGCCCGGTGTCAGGGCCGTGTCAGTCGGCTGTCAGATCCGGCGGGGATTGTCGGCCGGTGTGAAGATAGCCGACGCCGTCTTGCGCTATACGTATACATCTACTTATAGTGAGTGAGGGACGAGAGCCGGTGCGCCTGCTCTCGGCGGTACGCAATAACTGCAGATCAGGGACGCCTACGACGGTTCGAAACGATGGACCGCCGCCGGTACATCCATGCCTGAATGCGCATCTACTTATGAAATGGAGTGGGTATGAACACCGATCCGAGCACCCCGGTCGAACTCGACGCCGAGGCCACCGCGCCCGCCGATACCGCGACCGATGCGCCGGAGCCCGCGGGCGGCGCGATCGACCTCGTCAAGGGCGCGCCGGACGATTTCACCGAGATCGTGCTCCGCGTCGGCCCCGGTGGTGGCCGCAGGCAGCGCTTCTTCGGCAGGCTGCTCGGCGAAGCGCGCCAGTACAACAAGTCCGGATTCGAAGTGGTCCGGGTCTACCTCAGCCGCAAGGGCAAGTTCGTGATACACCGCCGCGACGTCGACTGGAAGGACTACGCGCGATCCGCCGATTGGAACGACTGGACGTCCTGGCGTGATCTGTTCGGATTCGCTGCCGGGCAACAGGATTGGGGCGACTACACGGTCGAAGTGGTGAACACCTTCGTCGAGCTGAGCGGCCGGATTCCGGAACGGATCTACCGCACCGTCGCCGACGTCGCGGCCCACCCGTCCGTCCAGGACCTCGAAATCTGAACCGTCTCAGGACGATTCGAAAGGAACCCGAATAATGTTCGCTCGGCTGGGACGCCTCGTCGTGCACCACCCGTGGAAGGTGATCGGCCTGTGGGCGCTGATCGCCGTCGCGGTGATGGTGACCGCGCCGAAACTCCAATCGACCGCAGACCAATCCCAGTTCCTGCCATCGCATTACGAGTCCGTGCAGGCAATGGACCTACAGCAGAAGGCATTTCCACAGAGCTCGGCGCCCGCCGCGCTCATCGTGTTCGAGCGGACCGACGGCGCGGCGCTGACCGACGCCGACGCGGCTGCCGTCTCCGGGGTCGGCGCACAGCTCACCAGCCGGAACATCAAGGATGTCACCGCGATTCAGGTGACACCGCCGTCGGAGAACCGGTTGATCCAGATCATCGCGGTGCAGATGACCAAGATGACCAGCCAGACCGACACCAGCCAGATGGATGCGGTGAAGGCGCTGCGTGACGCGCTGCAACCGCAGCTGCACGACACCGAGCTGAAGGCCGGTATCACCGGTCAGGCCGCGCAGTACCTCGATCAGCAGGATTCCAGCACGAAGGGTATGGCCATCATCGGCATCGCCACGATCGCGCTGATCCTGGTGCTGCTGCTGGTCATCTTCCGCAGCCCGGTGATCGCGCTGCTGCCGATCGTGGTGATCGGCGCGATCTCCGGGGTCGTGAACGGGCTGATCGCCCAGGCGGCCAAGGCATTCGACCTACAGGTCGACAGCTCGGTGAGCACCATCCTGCTGGTCGTGCTGTTCGGCGTCGGCACCGACTACATCCTGTTCCTGATGTTCCGCTATCGGGAGCGGCTGCGCGCCGGTGAGGATCCGAAGACTGCCATGGTCAGCGCCGTCACCAAGGTCGGCGAGGCCATCACCTCGGCGGCGGGCGCGGTGATCATCGCGTTCCTGGCGCTGACCCTGTCCACGCTCGGCATGTTCCGCGCGATGGGTCCGGCGCTGGCGATTGCGGTCGGTGTCGCGCTGCTGGCCGGGCTCACCCTGGTCCCCGCGGTGGTTTCGCTATTGGGCACCAAGGTGTTCTGGCCGTCGAAGGCGTGGCGGAACGAGCCGAGGGGTGCGGTGTTCGGTGCGATCGGCGGTGCGCTCGGCCGGCGTCCGCGGGCGTTCGCGGTGGTGTCCGGTGGACTGCTGGTGGTATTCGGGATCTTCGCCTTCGGTTTCCACCCGACCTTCGATATGACCTCCGGTTCGACCAGCGCGTCGTCCGAATCCACGGTCTGGAGCAAGGAATTGCTGAAGGGCGTGCCCGCGGGTGTCACCCAGCCCTCGGATGTGCTGCTGCGCTCGGACGGCGGCGAGCTCACCTCGGATCAGCTCGGCGGGTACCGGAACGCACTGGCCGGGGTCCCGGGTGTCGGGCAGGTTGCCGAGCCGCGGCTGTCGGCGGATAAGACGGTGGCCGACTTCCAGGTCACGTTGAGTTCGGCACCGGAGTCCGATGCCGCACTCGATACGGTGCGCGGGCCGCTGCGGGATACCGCGCATGCCGCGGCGCCGGCCGGGACGACGGCCGAGGTCGGCGGGATGACGGCGGTGTTCGTCGACTTCAAGGATGCGATGAACCACGACTACACGATCGTGTTCCCGGTGGCGGCGCTGCTGATCATGGTGGTGCTCGGTCTGTTGCTGCGCAGTCTGGTGGCGCCTTGGTATCTGATGGCCTCGGTGTTCCTCGGCTTCGGCGCGACGCTCGGCGCGGCGGTGCTGCTGTTCCAGCACATCAAGGGCAACAGCGGCCTGATCTTCATGCTGCCGGTGATCATGTACCTGTTCGTGGTGGCGCTCGGCACCGACTACAACATCCTGATGGTCGCGCGTCTGCGTGAGGAGGCGCGCGCCGGACGCAACCCGAAACAGGCCGCGGCGCTTGCGGTCCGGCACACCGGGCCGACCATCGCGGCGGCCGGGTTGATCCTGGCGGGCACCTTCGCCTCGATGATGTTGGCGGGCAACGACATGCTCTCGCAGATGGGGTTCGCCATCTCGGTCGGCATCGGGATCGCGGCCTTCGTGATGGCGATGTTCTTCACCCCGGCCGTCACGGCGCTGATGGGGCATGTGGCGTGGTGGCCGGGCCACGGCGATCGCGGCGCGAAGCCGGAGGGTCGTTCGCGGATCGACGAATACGCCGGGTTCGAAGCCTTCTATCAGCAGGAGGCGCGGGCCGGTCGGTGAATCACCGGGAAACGGCGCTGCGGTCGAATTATTCGGCCGCAGCGCCGCTTTCGGCGTTTACGTGAGTACGGGGGCGAATCACGTATCGCCGTTATCGCGCACCGCTACGCCGGTTGTCCGCCGCTCATCCGGCGCTGCCGGTGGACGGGCGATGGCGAAGTTGTTCGCATAACGCGTGATCGGCGTCGGGGCGGTCGTGACCGTCACGGGCGCAACCCTGTTGGGTGAAGCCGTCGCGGCCGTAACCCCAGCGGTCGAAGCCCGCGCGATTGAAGCCGCCCGAATCGTAGCCCCAGCGGTCGTAACCCCAGCGGTCGTGACCGCTGCGGTCGTAGCCCGACTGGTCGAAGCCGTCACGGTCGAAGCCGTTGCGGTCGCGGCCGAAACTGTCGTAGCCCCAGCGGTCGTAACCCGCTTGGTCGCGGCCGTCCGGGCCGTAGCCGTCGGGGGTGCGGCCGCCGTTGCAGGCCAGATCGCCGGGAACGCACGATCCGGGTGTCGGCGCCGGTGGGGTTACCGGGGGTGCGGTGACCGGCGGCGGTGTCACCGGCGGGACAGTGACCGGTGGGGGAGTCACCGGGGCGGGCGCCGTCGGCGCCGGGGTTATCGGTGCGGCCTGGGCCGACGTGCCGACGGCTATCGGGGTGAGCAGCAGCGCCGCGGCGACGACGGACTGCGCCGCGGCTCGGCCGATCGCACGGGAATCAATGGTCAACAGCAAATCCAACGACCTCCTAGCAAGCGTGGAGCGCAACCTCGCACTCCGACCTACCTATCGGTCGGTTGTCCGTTTTTGCTACGAAATCGGCTGTCGGATAGCGGATTTCGTCCATTAACCGCTAATCGCGTACGGGCGACGGACCTTTCGCGCACATTCGAGCACCTGGGCGATCGCCGAGCGGGACAGGCCGACCTCGGCGCCGATACTGGTCGGCGTCCACGATTGATCGGCGAGGGTGAGGATTTCGGCGAGCTGCTCGACCGGCATCGGCGAGAGCCCCCGGCCGACGATGGCCCGCGCGACCGCCCAGATGCCCGCATCATCGTTCTCGGGCTCGATCAGCTGTGCGTCGGCGGCCAGCTCCTCGGCCGAAATCGCCTCGGCCGCTTCCCGGATAACCTCGCTGGCACTGCGGGCGCCCGCGGATTTGCCGCGATCGATGACTATCGGCCTGGGCTCGGAGCGCTCACGGGCCGGTGCGGATTGCGCCTCGCTTCGGGCCGCGCGCAGCGAACCCCGGGTCGCCGGGTGCGGCGCGACCTTCGCGGTGCGGCGGCCCCGGCTCGATTCGACCGGATCCGCGTCGACGTGCAGTTCCAATTGCTCTGAGCGGCTGCGGCTTTCAAGGGCTCCCTCCGAATCGTCGGCGGACCTGGAGCCGCCCGTGCTGGCGACCCGGCGAGTGGAACGCACGGCCTGTGCGGTGGAAGAAACGGGTTCGGAGACGGCGGCGGCGCTCGCCGAGGCGCGGGTCGCGGGACCCGAGGTGGTAGGCGCTGCGGAGGTCCTCGAACTCACATCGTCGGCGTCGGTGTCTCGGTGGGTTGATTCGGTGCGGTACGCGGTTGCCCGGCCGGTTGCCTCGCCGGGGTTCGCTGAACCGTCGGCGTCACTGAGAGTTACTTGATCCGTTCCGGCTTCGGCCGACGCCAATTCGGTATGTGCGCGAGTTGTCGAGCTGCCGCCGTTAGCCGCTGGATCAAGGTCGGTCCTGGCCGAAGCAGAGCCGGTGTGTGCGTGCCGATTGTGATTGCTGGTCGGCTGGGCGTGCCTCGTCGGGGCGTCGGCGATCTCGGCGTGAGTTGTCGAGGCGTCGGCGGCACCGCTGGTGGTCGCTGGGTTCAGGTCGGTCGAGGCCGAAGCCGGGCCGGTGTGTGTGCGCCGATCGCTTTGACTGGTCGATTCGGCGTACATCGCTGGGTTGTTGGCGGTCTCGGCGTGAGTTGTCGAGGTTTCAGCGGTACCGCTGGTAGCCGCTGGACCCAGGTCGGAGGTGGCCGAAGCCGAGCCGGTATGCGTGTGTCGAGTGCTATGGCTGGTCGGCTCGGTGTGGCTCGCTTGGTAATAGGCGGTCTCGGCGCGAGTTGTCGAGCCGTTGGCAGCGCCACCGGTGGCGGCTGGAGCCAAGTGGGCGGCGGACGGGCTCGAATTCGTGAGTGTTGTTGCGCGGTCAGCGGTATCTGCGCGGCTTATCGAACCGGTACCGGGCGGGGCAGACAGCTGATCGGCCTTCGTGTGCTGACCATACCGAGCTGCGGTGGACGCCTCGGAGCCGTTGTGCGAGTACAGGTTTTCCGCTGCATGTGGGAAGTCGACGGTACTGGCGTCGCCGGGCGAATCGAGGGTGCTCGCCGCGGTTGCGTGCGGAGTGAAGGCTGCGCCGGCGGAATCGTATTGGCTGCCAGCGATACCCGTCGAAACGTTGGTCGGCTGCACGTCATCGATGACTTCGGCCGCACCGGGCACGGGCTGTTCGGCGCGGCGCTCGTCGGCGGAATAGGTCGGTCCGGTGGCGGAGGACGTCGTGGGCTGCGCTGCGGTTGTGGGCTGCGGCCAGGGCGTATGTGCTGGGCTGGGCGCGGGTTGTTCAGCGCGCTGCTCGTCAGCGGAATAGGTCGGTCCGGTGGCGGAGGACGTCGTGGGCTGCGCCGCGGTTGTGGGTTGCGGCCGGGGTGTGTGTGCTGGGCCGCGCGCGGATTGTTCGGCGCGGTGCTCGGAGGCGTAAGAGATTGGTCCTGCACCCGAGGACGTCGTAGACTGCGCCGCTGCTGTGGGTTGCGGCTGAGATGTACGTGCCGGGCCGGTCTCGAATCCGTTGTGGCGCAGAGCCGCTTGGTGCGGCATGGTCTGGGCGCCGGTGGAATGTGCTGATTCCGTGACGAAGTCCGATGTACCGGTTGCGGAGGTCCTGGCCCGGATTTCCTGTGCCGTGTCGGAGTCGAGCTCGAAACCATTGTGGCGCAACGGTGGTTGCTGGCGGTTGGGGGCATCGGATGCGGTGGGGTCCGTGATCGATGCATTGGGATGTGTTGTGCGCGACGGGTATTCGCTGTGGAACTCGTCGACGGGGCGGCTCGGACGGTTTCGGGCGCGGGTTGTGCTTTGGGCGTGGTAGAGCAGGGTTTCGGTGTGGTCGACGCGGGCGGGGTCGGGGGGCCAGGTGTTGGTGAGGTTGCGCATGGCTGCGCCGGTGAGGTGTTGTGCGTCGAATTCGGTGAGGCGGGCGGTGAGTTGGGCGGTGGGCTCACGACGGTTGACGGCGGCGAGTTCCCGGATTCCGGTCGGATCGTCGGAATGCGGCGCGGTGACGGGTGCGCCGCGCTCGGTGGTGATGTGGCGGCGCGGGGCGGGCGCTTCGTCATCGGATGTGACGGGCACGCCATCGATGAGCATCGCGTAGCGCGCGGAAACCCAAGCGTGCAGCCAGATTACGACGCCGACCATAATCGGCGCGATGGCGTATTCCGCGGCCCGGCCCCATTCTCCGGCGGCGAGATGCGGGCCCGCGTTGAGCGCAATGGTGGTGCCGAGCAGCGCGGTCTCGAAGAAGACGACCTTGCCGCGGTCGAGGTCGCGGCCCCAGCGGGCGGCGGTGGTGGCCACCACCATGATGGTGATGATCGGGATGGAGATCATCGCCTCGATGCCGTAGCTGAGCCAGTACAGCGGGTCTGTCATATCGCCGCTGGGCACCAGATTGTGCTGCACGTTGACCCCGGCCCACACCATGCCGAGCACGACGACCCCGATCAGCGCGCGGGCCGACCATTCCGCGCGCCGGTACAGCTGGGCGAGCCGCGCATCCTGACTGGCGGCCCGGCGGCGCGCCGCAAGCGCCCGCCGATGCCAGCGGGCGTCCTCGTCCGCCGCGCGCTCGATGTGGCGGGCGGTGCGCCGGTCGCGCTTCTCCGCGGCCAGTTCGTCGGCGACGGCGCGCCGCCGCTGCCCCCGCCGCTTGGCCCGAACCCATTCCGCCAGTTCGCGTTCCGCGTCGATCTCGGCCTCGGACAGCACCTCGAACAGCGCCGAGTCGTGCTGCAGCGGCAGCTTGCCGCGCGCCACCGCGACCCGCTGTGCCAACGCGGCGATCTCGTCGGAGTTTTCCTGCGACTGTCGGTCGACCATCGCGTGCCTTCCCTGGAGCAGGTGTCGGGCCGAGCACCGGCGCTGTTCGGTCTCGCTGTGTCACTCGAACATATGTGTGATCGAAGTGAGATTAAACCGACACCCGCCGTTGGTCAATGCCGGCGGATTATCCGCATGTCGCCGATTACGCCGGGGATATCAAGCGCTGCACCGCCTTTGTCACGAAAGTCCATGCGGCAGAAGCGGGATCGATGATTTGGAAATGATCGGCCCCGGGCGCGAAGACGAGTTCGGCGCCCGACCACGCGCAGTAGTCGCGGCCGATGTGGATCGGCACGCGCTGATCCGCGTCGCCGTGCACGACCGCGGTCGGGACCGGAACGGGCCCGAGCGCCGACGGATTCGCGGCGGCGTAACGCTCCGGGAATTCATCGGGTCCGCCGCCGAGGAAGGCCGCGACCGCGCCCTCCCCGATGCCCAGTCGATACGACTCGGCCAGATCCGCGACGGGGGCGAGTGCCACGATGCCGATGACTGGCGGCTGTTCCGTTGTGCGCCAAGTGGTTTCGCTGGGCAGCCGGTGCCGCAGCGCCGCCCACAGCGCGAGCTGGCCACCCGCCGAATGGCCGACGTAGCCGATGCGTCCCTGCTGGATACGGCCGGGAAATCGCTCATCGATCAGCGCGGGCAGGGTGTCGATGGCGCGCGCGACATCGTCGAGGGTTGCCGACCAGGCGCCGTCACCGCGCCGGTATTCGATATTGGCGACGACGTAGCCGAGTCGCGCGAGCGCCGCGGTCGCGGCCCCCGCGTGCTGACGATCGACCATCGTCCGCCAGTAACCGCCGTGCAGGTACAGGATCAGCGGAACGGGCCGGGGCTCCTCGGGTAGGTATATATCCGCGACCTGTTCGTCCAGCGGTCCGTATTCGATGGTTGTCATTGCTGCGTTCTCCGAATTATGTTGGTGCACAGTATCTACTCCGAATTATCGGATATCCTCACTGGTGAATAGCCGACCTTATCGGACAGTGCAGCGCGATTTTTCCGCAGCCACAATCGAATACCTCGCGCGATCAACACGGTGAGTCCGGAAAGGGTTGCCACGCCGAGCAACACGACCAGAGCCGGCCAAACGTACATCACCTGCACGAAGGTCCCCGAGCGTCCCGCGAACACCAGCCCCGACAGATCGGGCAGGAGCAGCAGGATCACCGGCGGCAGCAGAAACGGCGCGAGTCGCAATGCGACGAGCCAAGGGGGCCTGCCGTTTTGGCGATCCGCCCAACGCCGGGCCCGGAAGACGCAGCCGATGCCGAACGCCAGCACGCCGACCGTCGCAGCGGCGAGCAGCCAGTCCGCGTAGATGCCCCAAGGTCTGCGCACATCCGGTGCGTGGCCCTGGATGATGGCGACCAAACCGTCCGAGATCAGCGGCGGATCGTCTTGCAGCGCCAGCCCGGTATCGGCGAGTACCGTTATGCCGTAACCGGATTCGGGGAGCAGCAGTTGTTCGGCGGTGTAGGTGAACCAGTCGCCGGTGTGGAAGATCTGTTCGGGGCCGCCGGATTGTTTGCGCCGCCAACCCATTCCGTACTCGTCGCGGCCAACGGGCTTGTGCATCAGGTCGATTGCGGCGGTGGAGACGAGCCTGCGGCCGTCGGCGGTCACACCGCCGTTGTTCTGCGCGATGAGCCATGGCGCGAGATCGGATGCGGTGGTGATCATGCCGTGGCTGCCGCCGACGAACCAGTCCGGTTCGGGTACCGGGATCGGTATGCCGTAGGCCCGGACATAGCCGTGCGCAATATTTTTCGCGTCGCGCGCGGTGTCGACGGTGCTGGTGGCGCGCATGCCGAGCGGGGTGAACAGGTGATCGCGGAGGTAGTCGGCGTACGGCATACCGCCGACGACCTCTACGATGCGGGCCACCACCTGGTAATTGGGGTTGTGGTAATGGAATGCGGCGCCGGGGTCGTCGGCGAGCCGGGCCTCGTGTAACCGGCTCACGGCCTCGGCCAGGTTGTGCGCCTGGGGCCAGCGCAGGTCGGGAAATGCGGTGTCGGACATGCCGGATCGCTGATTCAGCAACTCGCGCACGGTAATTCGCGACCCGCGCGGGTCGGCGAGCCGGAAATCGGCGAGGTAGCGCTGGACGGGTGCGTCCAGATCCACCTTGCCCGCGTCGACCAACTGCATGATGGCCAGCGCGGCAAAGGATTTACTGACCGAGGCGATCGGCATCGGAGTATCGGCGGTGATCGCGGCGCCCGTGGAATCGTGGCCGTAACCCTTGACGTACAGCACCCGCGCGCCGTGCGTGATCGCGATGGCGGCCCCGGGTAACCGGGTGCGCGCCATATAGTCCGCGACGAACCTGTCGACGGCCGCCCGATCGAGATCCGGTTCCGCCGATCCGGCCGCGGGTGGCAACAGCAGCAACAGCACCGCGAGGATCAGACCTAAGCGGATTCCGACGCGCATCAGGCCAGTGTTGCCGATCGGTCGCCGCCGGGCCATGGGACACGGTTGTGATCCGTGGAACCGGTTTTCAGAGTTCGGCGAGGAAGCCGTTGACGGCGTCGGCGAAACCCGCGGGTTCGCTGGCGTAGACGAAGTGATCGGTGTCGAGCTCGGCGAGCCGGGTGTTGGGCCGCCGCGTCACCATTTGCTCGGCTTGACCGGCGGGGACGGCGCCGCGCGTGCCCCGGATCAGCAGCGCCGGGCAATCCGTTGCCAGCCAGTCGGCCCAGTGGTCGCCGTGCGCATTGTGCTCCGACTCCACTATGTCCAGCGGGTGGAAGGGCAGCGCCCAGGTGCCGTCGGCCCGCTCCCGGATGAGCGCGCCGAAATGCGCTGCGAACGGGCCCATTCGCGCGATGAGGTCCGCGCGGGTCGCACCCTCGTATGGCAGCGTCGCCAGGAATTGCAGCGGGTTCGAGCCGTCGAGGCCGAGCGCGACCGGGCTGTCCACGTCGATGAGCGCGCTGACCCGCTCCGGATACCGGGCCGCGAGTTGGTAGCCGTTGATGGCGCCGAGTGAATGGCCGAGGACCACAACTTCTTTCAGCTCGAGGTGGTCGAGCAGCGCGAGGAGGTCGGCGAGGTAGCCGTCCCGCGAGTACTCCGCGGCGCGATCGGAATATCCGTGTCCGCGTTGGTCGAGCGCGATCAGCCGCCAGCCCGGCGCGAGCGCGGCCGCCAGCTCGGCGAAGCTCGCGCCCTCCGACATGTGCCCGTGCAGGGCGAGCAGCGGCCGCCCCGCATCCGCGAAGTCGAGGTAGGAGAGTCGCCGTCCGTCGACCGCGAAGCTGGAGCGGATGCCGGTGGTGAGGTTGGTCATCGGGGTTCCTTCCGTGCGATGCCACCGACCGTACACCCGTCTTGAACATTCGTACAAGACGTGTGTGTGAGACAAATGTGTAATTCAGGCGTCCTTGTGGCAGACCGCCTCGAGCATGATGTCGTCCGGGCCGAGCCAGAAGGTCGCGTAGTACGGCGGCGGATACTGCGGGAACTCCTGTGGTGCGTGCAGGATTTCGGCGCCGCGGGCGCTCGCCCAGTCGTGCACGCGGTCGACCGCGGCCCTGGTCGGCACCATGAAGGCCAGGTGCTGCAGGCCCGGCCGGGTGCGGGAGTAGCCGGGCGTCTCGGCCGGATAGAAGAAGAGATAGGTGCCGACCTTGCCGTCGGCGGGGCGGTAGGCGAATTGGTCCTGCGTCCGCAGCAGCGGCTCATAAGCGAGCAGCGGCATCAGATCGTCGTAATATGACTGGGCCGCAACGAGATCGGAGACGTTGATCCCTAGATGTCCGAGTGGCATCCAGAAAATCTACGCCTCAGGACAGCGTGGTGTGCCAGACGATGGCGGCGGCCAGGGCGCCCGCGCCGTTGACGGACCAGTGCAGCGCGATCGGCGCGAGCAGGCTGCCGCTGCGACGGCGCAGCCAGGTGAAGACGACGCCGGCGCCCGCGGTGGCCGCGACGGCGAGCAGGATGCCCAGGATCTGGCCGGCGACTCCGCCGCCGAGAAATCCGCTGAGACCGCGGTTCCCGCTGGTCAGCCCCAGTGAGGACGCGACGTGCCACAGCCCGAAAAGCATTGAGCCCGCCGCGAATACGCCCCGCGCGCCGTACACCCGGTCCAGTGTTCCGTGCAGCACGCCGCGGAAGGCGAGTTCCTCCGGAATCACGGTCTGCAGCGGGATGACGATCATCGAGGCGATCAATGCGCCGGAGATGGTGGCATAGCGGTTGGCCAGGAAGAACGGGCGGGTCACCGGCAGCGCGGCGCCGATGGCCACCGCCGCGAGCACCACCGCGACCGCGGCCACCGCGTACAGCGAACCGCGCCGCCAGTGTCGCGGTGAGAGTCCGAGCTCGGCCCAGCCCAACCCGCGCCTGCGCACCAGCGCGAGCAGTACGACTGCCGCGATCGGCACGCTGAGGATGCTGGCCCATGCGGTGGTGAAATGGGCGATCAGATTCGTGCCCGCGAGCACGACGACGACCACCGCGACATCGATGTACGCGTGCACCTTGCGACGGGAGTCCTGGACGAGCACCCGGCCAGTCTACGGATGACCGGCGGGACTCATGCGTCGCCCGACCAACCGGCGAGGTCCGTCCACGCCCGCAAGGTGCGGGTGGTTTCGAAGCGCCGCGGCTCACGGGTCACCGGATCGGTGAATTCCAGCGTCGACGCGAGCAATTGCAGCGGCCGGGTGTAGTCGTCCACCGGCTTGTCGGTGACGACGGGGTAGAAGTCGTCGCCGAGGATCGGAATGCCGAGACCGTTCATATGCAGCCGAAGCTGATGCGTCCGGCCGGTGTGCGGGCGCAGCCGGTAGCGGCCCAGCCCGTCGCGATGTTCGAGCAGTTCGATCTCGGTTTCGGCATTGGGTTCGCCCGGCACCTCCTGGGCGGCCAGCACCTGCTTCTCCTTGATGATCCGGCTGCGCACCGTGCGCGGCAGCGTCAGCTCCGGATCGAAGGGCGCGATGGCCTCGTATTCTTTACGCACCCGGCGCTTCTGGAACATTGTCTGATAGGCCCCGCGCAGCGCCGGATCGATGACGAACAGCACCAGTCCCGCGGTCACCCGGTCCAGCCGGTGCGCGGGCACCAGATCGGGCAGGTCGAGTTCGCGGCGCAGGCGGACCAGCGCGGTCTGCAGAATGTGCTGACCGCGCGGGATGGTGGCGAGGAAATGCGGCTTGTCCACCACGAGCAGCGCGGCGTCACGGTATACGACGGTGATGTCGAACGGCACCACCTGTTCCACCGGCAGATCCCGGTGGAACCAGACGGCGCCACCGGGAACATAGGGTGCGTCGGGTCCGACGGGGCCGTTCAGGTCGACGATGCCGCCCTCGCGCAGCAGCTCATCGATCCGGGCGGACGGAACCCGCGGCAGGCGCTCGACCAGGTGGTCGCGGATGGTCGCCCAGTGCCCGTCCTCCGGGAGCCGGAGGCGGGCCGGGTCCAATCCGTGCCGCTTGGGTAGCGGCGGCTGCTGCCTGCGTCTCATCGGGATAGACCCTAGGGCACCTGGTCAGAAGCCGCGCAGACGGTCGGGCGTGATTCGGACGACCGTCGAGTACTTCGCGTAGAACTGCTCGGGTGTCAGCGAGATGGAAGTCATGCCTTTGCGGTATTTGGTTGTGAAGGCCTCGATCTCGTCGGGTGTCGCGCCGTTCGGGTCGATCCTGGCGGTACCGGTGAGCACGGCGACATCGTTGCCGCTGGCGGCGGTGTTCAGATTCAGTGCGACGCGCGGGTTGCGGGTGAGGTTGCGCAGCTTGGCCTGATTCGGCTCGCTGAACAACAGGAATTCCTCGTCGCGCCATTGGAACCACACCGGGTTCGGCTGTGGGGTTCCGGATGCGCCGACGGTGGTCAGCCAGATGACGGTCTCGCGGGCGAGGCGTTCGGTCACCCGCGCGCCATATTCGGTATTCGGGTCGACGACGGATGCGGATCGATCGGATTCCGTTGCGGTCATGATCTCGAAAACATCCGAGCGCGGCGCCTGATTCCGCGCTTACGGTTCGGCGCGCTCGTCCAACACCATCAGTCGCGCCTCGACGAGCGTCTGCCGGGCGCGGCGGCGCACTTTGCACAGCTCTACGCTGCAGGCGAGGTGCACCTGCATCGCTCGATGCGCTTGTGCCGGCGTGAGTTCGCCGGGGTCGGTACGGCAATCGGTGAATGAGAAAATGGTCTTTGTCACCAACATCGGTAAGCTCCTATTGTGTTATCGGCGACGGTGCGGTCCGGCCGCCGCATCATTCTGGTTCGATCGAAATTACTTGTGCCGCGCCGTTTTCGGGCACCCATGGTCGACCGTTCAACCAACCTTCGGTATTTCGTCGGAACGGTGATATGCAGGAGTCTCGTCAGTTATCGCAGTGCGCCGCAAAGGATTCGGCGCGGTTAATAGTTGACCCCTGTTGCGGAAAGTTTGACCGGTCGCGTTTCGGTTTCCGGAACCGGCGTAAAGCCCGAGCTTCCGACCATGGAATGTTTTAATCAGTTCTACCGGTACCGGGTCGCGACATACGCTGAATGCGACGGCGTTCGCGCGACGGGAGGGCTCATGGAACACGAATTGCTGCAAGAACTTTGGTTCTCGTGGGGTGAGCGCGGCGCCGTGCTCACCCGGGCGCAATGGGCGACGCCGACCAGATTGCCCGGCTGGACCGTCCGAGAGTTGTTCGCGCACACCGCACCGACCCCGTCGTACCTGATCCCGTCCCGAACCGCGGTGGTGGACCGGCCCGCCGCATTCTCCAGCGGCGCGGAGATCCTGCGCTTCTTCAACCGTCCCGGCGGGTTGGCGCACACTGGCGCGGATGTCATCGCCGAGGATGCGCGCGACGCGGCCGCCGGTCTCGAAACCGCCGTGCTGGTGCGGCGATTCGCCGAGGACGGTCCCGCGGGTTGGGCGCTGCTGCGGGAGTTGCCGCCCGAGGCCGTGCTCGAGCGCCCGTACCTCGGCACCGCGACGCTCGGTGCGATGTACGAGATCGCGGTAATGGAGGCGACGGTGCATCTGCTCGATCTGGTCGCGGCCGTCGGCGGACCGCCGCCACCCGCCGCCGCACTGCGGCTGACCGGCGAGATCCTGGTCGCGGTCGCCGATCCGGTCGAGTTCATCGAGGCGGCCACCGGGCGTACCGAAAGGTCTGTATTGCCCGTTATGCGCTAGTTGCTGACATCCCGCTCGGTCGGAATATAAGTTAGCCTAACCTATGAAAGCGGTCGCCAGCTGGTGCGACCGGGTTATGGCGGTACCACGGTCGAGAGGCGAGGACGGATGACGGTAGCGGTCGCGCCGCCGCCCGACGCGGAGACGGGCAACCGTCCGCCGCGAGCGGAGGCGAAAGCGCGTAAGCAACGGGAGGCTTTGGCGCGCAAGGAGATTCTGGCTCCGGTGCGCCGGACGCTGACGATGGCGAGCCTGCTGGTCGCGGTGGCGTCGGTGTGTTCGGTGGTGCCGTTCGTGCTGATCGTCGCGGCCTGCCGGGAACTGTTGGCGACCCCGGTGGACACCAGCCGGGTGTGGTGGCTGCTCGGCGTCGCCGTGCTGGTGCTCGCGGTGCGTGCGCTGCTACAGGCCGCCGCGCTCACCTGGTCGCACCTGGTGGACGCCGGATATCAGCTGACGGTGCGCAGGTTGCTCGCGGCCAAGCTGACCAGGGTGCCGCTGGGCTGGTTCGGCGAACGCACCTCCGGCGAGGTGAAGAAGTATCTGCAGGACGACGTCGCGGCGCTGCACTATCTGGTGGCGCACGCGCGCTTGGACTTCGTCGGCGCGTTGACGGTGCCGCTGGTAACGCTGGTATACCTGCTCACCGTAGACTGGCGGCTCACGCTGGTGCTGCTGATTCCGCTGATCGCCTACGCCGTGCTGTACAACCGGATGATGGATCAGTCGGGACGGGACCGGTTCGCCGTGTACACCCGATGGGAGCGGCGCACCCAGGAGGTGGCCATCGAATTCGTCGACGGCATCCAGGTGGTGCGCGCCTTCGGTCAGGCGGGCAAGGCGCACAGCGCTTTTCAGGAATCGGTGGATGGGCAGTCGCGGGCCCTGCGGCGGTTGAAGCTGCCGATCGTCGGGGTGCAGTCGGCCTCCGACGTCGTGGTGATGCCGGTATTCGTGATGTTGATCGTGGTGGTTGCGGGATTGTCGGCGGTCGGGCTGGATTGGCTCGGGCCACTCGATGTGCTGCCGTTCCTGCTGGTGGGCCTCGGCCTGGGCAGTTCGCTGCTCGGATTGGGTTACGGCGCACAAGCTTTGCGGGCCGCGGGGGTGGCCGCGGTCCGGCTGTACGAGTTGCGGCAGACGGCCGAGCTGGCCCCCGGAGAGTCATCGGACCCCGGAGAGTTATCGGACAGCGCCGCAACGGATTCCGGCGTCGTTCGATTCGAGGGTGTCAGCTTCGGCTACCGTGACGGCCACGACGTGCTGCGCGGCGTCGATCTCGAACTCCGTCCCGGCACCATTACCGCGCTGGTCGGCCCGAGCGGCTCCGGGAAATCGACACTGGCCAAACTACTGCCGCGGTTCTACGACGTGGGCGCTGGCCGAATCACCATCGGCGGCCGCGATATTCGCGATCTCCCGAGCGAAGAGCTGTATCGCACGGTGGGATTCGTCTTCCAGGACGTCCGGCTGATCCGCGGTTCGATTCGGGACAATCTGCGGCTGGCCCGGCCGGATGCCGACGATGCGGCACTGGAGCGGGCCGCCCGCGCCGCGCAGATCCACGACCGGATCATGACGCTGCCGCGCGGCTACGACTCCGAGATCGGGGTGGATGCCACGCTGTCCGGCGGTGAGGCGCAACGGCTTTCGATCGCCCGTGCGCTGCTCGCCGACACCCCGGTGCTGGTGCTGGACGAGGCGACGGCCTTCGCCGACCCGGAATCCGAGGCGGCGGTGCAGGACGCGCTCGCCGAACTGGTGGCCGGGCGGACCGTGCTGGTGATCGCGCACCGGCTGCACACCATCACCGGCGTCGACCGAATCCTGGTGCTGGAGAACGGAACCCTGGTGGCGCAGGGCGACCACGCGAGCCTGCGCGATGCGGGCGGCACCTATCAGCGACTGTTCGAGATCAACGAGGCGGCATTGGCCCTCGTGGAAGGGGCGCGGGCATGATTCGCAAGGTACTCGGGCTGGTTCCAGCCGAATTCGCCGGGCTGACACCGAAAT
Organism: Nocardia sp. JCM 34519.1; assembly: GCF_020361265.1. Lineage (NCBI taxonomy): Bacteria > Bacillati > Actinomycetota > Actinomycetes > Mycobacteriales > Nocardiaceae > Nocardia > Nocardia sp. JCM 34519.1. The sequence continues at coordinate 209,413 of NZ_JAIRBR010000014.1, read as the reverse complement.
TGTTCGCCGTCATCGTGGCGCAGGCGCTCAGCCAGGCCGTCGCTTATCTGTTGCTGGTGCCGGTGTTGGAGGCGCTGTTCGACGGCGATCTCGGCCGCGCCTGGGCCTGGACGCTCGGTATGGCGGTCGCGGTCGCGGCCGTCCTCGTATTCGGCTATCAGCAGGCGGCACTCGGGCTCCGGATCGGTGTCGGGATGCAGCACGGACTACAGACCCGGCTCGGCGATCAGCTGAACGCGCTGCCGCTCGGCTGGTTCGAATCCCGTGCGGCCGGGCCGATTTCGCGGATCATCGGGGAGAACGTGCGCGAGCTGCAGGGCCTGGTGGCCTATCTGCTCGCCAAAGTGGTTACCGCCGTGCTGGTTCCGCTCGGGGTCGCGGTCGGCATGCTGTTCATCGACTGGCGTATCGCGCTGGCCATGCTGTTGGCCGCGCCGGTGCTGTATCTGGTGAACGGCCTCGCCAACCGGTCGTATTCGCGGGCCGATGCCCGGCTGCACGACGCGGCGGCCGAGGCCGATTCGCGGGTGGTGGAATTCGCGCAGGCACAGCCGGTACTGCGGGCCTGCGGTGCGGTGGGCGCGGGTAACCGGGCACTGGAAAGCGCACTGGCCGAACAGCGTTCGGCGAGCAGGCGGCTGCTGTTCGCATCGGTGCCCGGCCTGATCGTCTTCGCGCTGTTCGTGCAGGCGGTCTTCCTGGTGCTCGTCTATATAGCAGTGGGCCGGACCACCGGTGGCGCCATTTCGGCCGCCGCGGCCATCGCGCTGATCGCGGTGAGTTCGCGTTTCATCGAACCGCTCAATCAGGCGGCGCAATTGGGCACCGCGCTACGGACCGCCGCGGCCGCCGCGGACCGCATCACCGGGCTGCTCGCCGAGCCGGTGCTGCCGGAGGTGACGAAGCAGGTGACACCGGGCGAACCCGAAATCGTCTTCGACGACGTGACTTTCGGCTACCAGCCGGATAAGCCGGTGCTCGCCGGGTTGTCGTTCACCGTGCCCGCGGGCAGCACCACCGCCATCGTCGGGCCGAGCGGCGCCGGTAAGACGACACTGCTGCGGCTGGCGGCGCGCTTCCACGATGTCACCGGCGGCCGGGTGCTGGTCGGCGGGCACGATGTGCGGGAACAGCCGTCGGAGACGCTGCTGAATCAGCTCTCGCTGGTGTTCCAGAACGTCTATCTGTTCAATCGCTCTGTCGCGGAGAATATTCGGATCGGCAGGCCGGATGCCACCGACGACGAGGTGCGGCGCGCGGCCGTGGCGGCCAGGGTCGACGAGATAGTCGAGCGGCTGCCCGACGGTTTCGACACACCCGTCGGCGAGGGCGGTGCGGCATTGTCCGGCGGTGAGCGGCAACGGGTTTCGATCGCCCGGGCGCTGCTGAAGGATGCGCCGATCGTGCTGCTGGACGAGGCGACCAGCGCGCTGGATCCACACAGCGAGGCCGTCGTCGTGCGTGGCGTGCACGAATTGACCAGGGATAAAACGGTGATCGTGGTGGCGCATCGGCTGTCGACGATCGCGCACGCCGACCAGATCCTGTTCGTCGATGGCGGGCGGATCGTCGAACGCGGCACGCACGACGAGCTTTTGGCGCGCGATGGCCGCTACGCGGCGTTCTGGAACGAGCGGTCGCGCGCGGCCGGTTGGCGCTTGGCCGCGGTGTAGCGCGACCCGGAGCCCGGGCCTACTTCCAGTAGGCCCGGGCTTTGACGGCGGTTTTGGGCAGGCCGTGCACCGTGCGGAAGGTCTTGCTGATCGCGCGAGTGGTCTGGCCGCAGCACGCGATCCAGGCGTAAGCGTCTGCGGGGCAATCGATTTCCTGTGCCTGCTCGCGCATCAGCCGTCCGCTGTCCAGCCGCTGCAGCCAGGTCACCTCGTGGTGCGGCTTGTTGCGGACCGGCAGTGTGGTGTCGGATTCGTGCTGCCATTCCAGCCAGACCCGGGCGGGGGTGTCGCCGATCGCGTCGAGTAGCGAGTTGATGGCGGGCAGAGAGGCGGTGTCGCCGAAAAGCAGGTATTCGCGGGGGGTTACCTCGGGCAGGGTGAAATCGGAGCCGAGCACGGAGGCGTCGATCTGATCGCCGACCGCGGCATTGCTCGCCCACTGCGCGGCGGGCCCGTGATGCAGTGCGAATTCGATCCAGCAGCGGTCGTTTTCGGGATCCGGGTCCACCAGGGTGTAGCCGCGCTGGTGTTCCTTGTCGCCGTTGGGGATCCAGAGCCGCACCCACTGGGTGGGATGCACCGGGTGGTCGGCGAGCAGACCTCCCGTATCGAAGCCGAGCCGAATGAATTTATCGGTGATCAACTCGGTGGAGGTGACGGTGAGCCGGTAGTCATCGGCCCGCCACGCCTTCAGCATCAGGCCTTCGAATCCTCTTCCCATGATGCTAAGCCTAACCTAACTAGAGCGAAAAGGCCGATGGTCCGCGACGGGCGCGGACCATCGGCGTAGGTCGCGGTTCAGACGTTGCAGGGCAGGCCCGCGAATCCGGCGATCTTGCACAGTGATTCACGGCTCAGCTTCCATTTGCCGTCTACCTGCCGCCAGGACAGCTCGACCAGTGGCATCTCCGGATAGCCCGGCGCGACCGTCTTCAGCTGCGCGGTGGTGCGGTCGCCCTCGGTGCCGACCGGGCCGACAATGGACCACTGGTAGCCCGGCAGCGTATCGATGATGGCGGCGACCTGGTCGATGATCGGCAGTCCGGCCTCGCCGACCTCCAACTCGGCGGCCCGATCGGCCCGCGCCGCACCGCGATTCAGTGCGAGTTGGAGCTTTGCCTGCAGTTCGCCTGCGCTCGGTGCCGCGGCTAGGTACGCGCTCGGTGCCGCGACGGCCGGTGCGGCGGTCAAAGCCGCGCCTGCGGGGCCGAGCAAGGCGGCGGCGGTCACTGCGATCGCGGCGGCCGCCGCGCGATTCTTGCTGGTAATCATGGTGATCCAATCGTTTTGGGGATGTCGGTGGCCCGTTCGTCGCCGTCGCGCGCGACAGCGCGATACGATGCCGCTCTGGAATATAAGGTAAGCCTATGCAAATATGGGGTCCGTCGTTTCGGCCCGAGTCCGATCGCGCAGCTGAGCGCGCTCGCGAATAGCTGACAGGTGGCTGGAATCACAGAGTTGGGAGTATCCGTGGACAGGCTTCTGGTGGTCGGCGGCGGACCGAAGGCGATGGCCGTCGCGGCCAAGGCGCATGTGTTGCGCTCGCTCGGGCTGCCCGCGCCACATGTGGTGATCGTGGAATCCCATGCGGTGGGCGGGAATTGGCTGCCGAGCGGCGGCTGGACCGACGGCAGGCACCGGTTGGGGACCAATCCGGAGAAGGATGTCGGCTTCCCCTACCACTCGACCTGGGCGCGCGGTCATAATCGCGCGATCAACGAGGCGATGGTCGCGTTCGGTTGGACCGCGTTCCTGGTGGAGCGGGGCACTTACGCGGAGTGGGTGGATCGCGGCCGCCCGAGCCCGCACCATCACGTCTGGGCCAAATATCTGCAGTGGGTGGCGCGCAAATCCGAGGTCGAGGTGGTTTTCGGCACGGTGGAGCGGATTTCGCCCGCGGGGGAGGGCTGGCTGGTCTCGGTGACCGAGGCGGGTGGCGCGGTCACCGAACTGGCCGCGGATCGGTTGATGATCACCGGTCCCGGGCGCAGTGATCGCGCATTCGCCGACCATCCGAAAATGCTGAGCATCGCGGAATTCTGGAATCTCGCAGGTAAGCGCAGGCTGCCCGCCTCCTCGCGAGCCGCGGTCATCGGCGGCGGCGAGACCGCGGGTTCCGCACTGGACGAGCTGGTCCGGCACGACGTGCTGACGGTCTCGGCGATCTCGCCCGCGGCCACCCTCTACACCCGCGGTGAGAGCTATTTCGAGAACTCGCTCTACAGCGATCCGGCGAAGTGGCGGGCGCTGAGCCTGGCGGAGCGCCGAGATGTGGTGCGCCGCACCGACCGTGGTGTGTTCTCGGTGCGGGTGCAGGAGAATCTGGTCGGCGACAGCCGGGTGCATCACCTACAGGGCCGGGTGGTTCGGGTGGTCGATCAAGGTGAAACGGTGGCACTGACGCTGCGCAACGAGCTGCGCCCGGATCAGGTGCTCGCCTTCGATCTGGTGGTCGACGCGACCGGCGGCCAGCCGCTGTGGTTTCTGGAGCTGTTCGACGCCGACGCCGCGGATCTGCTCGAGCTCGCCGTCGGCGGTCCGATCAGCCAGGCGCGGATCGAGACGGCGATCGGACACGATCTGGCCGTCTCCGGTCTGGCGGCGAAGCTCTATCTGCCGAATCTGGCCGGGCTGGCGCAGGGACCCGGCTTCCCGAATCTCAGTTGTCTGGGCGAACTCTCGGATCGGGTGCTCGGTTCGTCGCCCGTGCGCTCCGCCACAGTGTCGTATGCCGACGCGAATCGGGCAGTTATTTAGGTTAGGCTGTCCTCATTATAGCGCGCTCGGCGAAGGTGAGGTTCGGTTCATATGCGCATCGTGTCGTTCGGCTTCCAGACCTGGGGGCGCAAAACCCTGCAGGCGCTGCTCGATTCGGGGCATGAGGTGGTGCTCGCGGTCACCCACCCGGCCAGTGCGCAGTCGTACAAGGCGATCTGGTCGGATTCGGTCGAGGAACTGGCCAGGGCGCACGGCATCCCGGTGCATCTGACCGAGCGGGCCGACGCCGAGACCATCGACCTGGTCAAGCGGGCCGAGCCGGACGTCATCGTGGTGAACAGCTGGTATACCTGGATGCCGCCCGAGCTGTACAACCTGCCCCCGCACGGCACGCTGAACCTGCACGACTCGCTGCTGCCGCGCTTCACCGGTTTCTCCCCGGTGCTATGGGCGCTGATCAGCGGCGCAACCGAATTCGGCCTCACCGTGCACCGGATGGATGAGCAGCTGGACACCGGCGATATCCTGGTGCAGCATCGGCTGCCGATCGGCCCGAAGGCGACCGGCACCGAATTGGTGCTCGCCGGAATGGAATTGATTCCCGGCGCGATCCGCGAGGCGCTCGACGCACTGGAATCCGGCACGGCGGTGTGGCGCCCACAGGACAAGTCGCAGCGGACCTACTTCCACAAGCGCAGCGAGCGCGACAGTCGAATCGATTGGCGCACAACGGCGGTCGACTTGGAGCGGTTCGTGCGCGCGCTGTCCGAACCATATCCGCGCGCGTTCAGCTTCTACCGCGGCGCGAAGGTCGAAATCCTGCACGCCGAGATCTCCGAGGCCGGTTACGGCGGCACGCCAGGGCGAGTGATCGTGCAGGAGGGCGGCGGTGTCGTGGTGTGCGGGCCCGACGCCCATCGCGGAAATAACAAGGGGCTCTTGATCAAACGCGTGCGCACCCCCGATGGCGTCGAACAACTGGGTGCCGAATTCTTCAGTGGCGGAGGTTATCTCACCGACACGCCGGAGTGAACGGCCGTGGCAGCATCGTCCGACCAGAGGCCGAAGGAATATGTCGACCATCGAAACAGCCAGACAAGCGGTGACTTTCGCGCGTCCGCTGTCCGCGGCGCAGCGCAGGGCCTGGTTCGTGCAGACCAGGGACCCCGATGACACCACCCTCAACACCTGTCTCGCCTTCCGGCTGACCGGCGCACTCGATCCGGCCCGGCTGCGTCGTGCGGTCGAAACCGTGGTGGCCAGGCACGACATTCTGCGCACCACATATGGCTGCGGCCCCGATGGCGAGCCGGTGCAACTCGTTCGCGACGAACTGCCCGGGTGGTGGCGCGAATACGACGTGTCGACGGCGACCGAACTCGGCCGGGACCGCAGGGTGCGGGTGCTGATTCACCGGGCGCTCGGCAGAGCGTTCGATCTGGCCGATGAGGCGCCGCTGCGGACTACGCTGATCCGGACCGGCGCGACCGAATTCGTTTTCGTACTGATCGCGCACACCATCTGCTGGGACGATGACTCGTGGGACATCTTCCGCTCGGAGGTGAACGCGGCCTACCACGGCACCGAATTACCCACGCTCACCACGCAATTCGTCGATATTGCGGTCTGTGACGACCGGGCGGACGAATCGGCGCTCGGGTTCTGGCGGGACACGCTGCGGCCGCTGCCGGGCGCGCTGGAGCTGCCGGGTCGTCCGACCGGTGTTTACCCGCCACCGGTCGGCTCTGCCGCTCGCCAGTCCACCAGTGGTGCCCGGCGGAGCGAGCGGTGCACCGTAGCGGTGCCCGCCGACCTGGTCGGTCAGGTGTCCGCATTCGCCACCGCGTACCAGGTTTCGGCATTCGCGGTGCTGTTCGCCAGTTATCAGGCGATCGTCCACCGGTACACCGCCGCAACCGATTTCCTGGTCGCGGTGCCGGTGACGGACCGGGATCCGGCGAGCGTATCGATGATCGGCTACTTCGGCGATACGCTGCTGCTGCGCGCGACACCGCGGCCCGGCGACCGGTTCGCCGACGTTGTTGTCGCGGTCGAGTCGCACTGCGCGGCGGCCTTCGCGAACCAGGGTGTCGGCATCGACCGGGTGGTGCGCGAACTCAATCCGGACCGCAGCGCCGGTCGCGACGGCCTGGCCGAGCTGGTGCAGATCGGCTTCGGTGCGCGGGAGGGTGCGCGCGGCTTCGAATTCGATGGAATCAACTGTGCTGCCGTCGAATTCGGCGGCCATGCGGCTCAACTGCCGCTGTCGGCGACCGCGGTGCTCGACGGGTCGGCGGTGCGGCTGGAAGCCGAATACCGCAACGATGTGCTGTCCGCCGAATTGGTCGAGCAGTTGCTGCGGCACTGGTTGACCCTGCTGCGATGCGCACTCGCCGATCCGGCCCGCCCACTCGGCGCGTTGGAGCTGTTCGAGCCGGATGAGCGGGCCGAACTGCTCGCGCTCTCGCGCGGCCCGGTGGTGCCGACCACGCCGGGCACGGTCGTCGAACTGTTCGGCCGCCGGGTGGCCGCGACACCCGATGCGGTGGCCGTCGTCGCGCCCGGTCGTGCCGGTGCACCCGACCTGGAGCTGACCTACGCGGCACTGCATCAGCGTGCGAATCGGTTGGCGCACTGGCTGATTCGCCAGGGCATCGGTGCGGAGGATATCGTCGCGTTGCGGCTGGGGACCTCGGTGGAATTCGTGGTCGCGGTGCTGGGCGTGCTCGCGGCGGGTGCCGCGTATCTGCCCGTCGACCCGGCGGGGACCGGCGCCGGGGTGGCGTGCCGACTGCTGCTCGACGCGGCCGATCTCGCAGCCGCCGAGCAGGCGGCGGCCGTGCTGCCCTGGCACGCGCCGACCGATGCCGAGCGGGTGCGCCCGCTGCGTCCGGACAATCTGGCCTACCTGGTCCACACCTCCGGGTCGACCGGAAAACCCAAGGGCGTACCGGTTTCCCATGCCGCGCTGACCGAACACCTCACCGGTTTCGCGGCCGAATGGGGTATCGGACCCGCGGATCGGCTGTTGCAGTCGGCGCCGGTGGGTTTCGACGCGTCGCTGCTGGACATTTTCGTGACGCTGACCGTCGGCGCGCGCCTGGTCATTCCGAAACCCGATGCGTTCAACGACATTCCGTACATCGCGGAGCTGATCGCCCGATACGGCGTCACGGTGCTGCACCTGGTGCCATCGACGCTGAGTACCTTGCTGCTGCTGCCCGAGGTGAGCGAATGGCGGGCGCTGCGCCATGTTCCGGTCGGCGGCGAGGCGCTGCTCGGTGAGGTGGCCGATCGGTTCGCCGGTGTATTCGACGCCGAATTGCGCAACCACTACGGCCCGACGGAGGCGGTGGTCTCGGCAACGCATTTCACCGTCGACGGCCCGCAGGGCACCGGGATCGTGCCGATCGGCAGGCCGAATCGGAATGTGTACGCTCACCTGCTCGACGCGCGGCTGCAGCCGGTGCCGCACGGCGTTGTCGGCGAAATCTATTTGGGTGGAAATCAATTGGCCCGTGGCTACCTGAACCGGCCCGGCCGGACCGCGGCCCGCTTCGTCGCCGATCCGTACCTGCCAGGGCAGCGGCTCTATCGCACCGGTGATCTGGCGCGGCGCGGCCCCGACGGGGTGCTGGAATTCGTCGGCCGGGCGGATGCACAGGTGAAGGTGCGCGGGCACCGGGTGGAACTCGGCGAGGTGGAGGCCGCCATCGCCGGCCATCCCGCGGTGGCGCAGTGCGTGGTGATCGCCGCGACCGACGCCGCGATCGGCACCATGCTCGCGGCATACGTCGTTCCCGTGCCCGGCGCGGCCATCGAGCTGGAATCGGTGCGGGCACATGCCGATACCGTGTTGCCCGGATATCTGCGGCCCGCGGCGTACACGGTGCTGGCGGCGATTCCGCGCACCGCCAACGGCAAACTCGACCGGTCCGCGCTGCCCGTCGCGGTTCGCACTGCGCGCCGACCCTATCGGGAACCGGTTTCCGCCAACGAGATTCGGCTCGCCGAAGAGTTCGGACGGTTGCTCGGGCTTGCGCGGGTCGGCGCCGAGGACTCGTTCTTCGAACTGGGCGGGCATTCGCTGCTCGCACATCGGCTGCTGGCGTGGATCCGTGACGCATTCGGCATCGGGCTCGACGTGCGGGTGCTCTTCGACACCCCGAGCGTCGCGGGTCTGGCGGCGCTACTGGAGGCGCGCACGGCCGAGGCGAGCCGGGTGGTGCGCGCACCGGAGCTGAGCGACGAGGTGCGGCGGCGGGTGGTGCAGGAGTGGGCCACCGGTGTCGAACTATCCGATGTGCCAACGCTTTCCGCCCTCCTCGGGCGCGGCCGGACCTTTCCGGCAGACCGCGTCGCGATGCGCTGCGGGACTACGGAGACGACATACGGAGAGTTCTTCGCTGGACCGCCCGGGGCGCTCGGCGGGTTGGCCGCGGCGCTCGACGCGACCGCCCGGCGCGGCGAACAGCTCGTGCTGCCCGGTGTGGACGGGGCGACGATCGTGCTCGACGGCGCGGCACTCGCCGCGGCCGTGGCGGACCGGCGTGCGGTGCTGGCCGACAGCCGCCCGCGCACCGATCCCGCGCTCGGCCGGGTTGCGGTGCGTTCGACCGATGCGCCGCTGCGGAGCGTGCGCTGCTGTGTCGAACTGCTGGCCGCGCTCGCCGACGGCGCAACCCTGGTGATCGATCCGGAGGTAGTCGAAAATGATTCGGCAAGAAAGACTTTCAGCTACCGCGTGGCCGGGTACGCGGGGGTTGTCGCGCGCGGACCCGCGCCCGGCTCCCGGCGGGTGCGCCCGGTGCCGGGCGCGAAGGTGCTCGTGTTGGACGAGTCGTCGCAGCCGGTGCCGCCGGGAGTGCCGGGCGCGGTGTATGTGGGTGGCGCGGCGCTGGTTTCCGGATACCGGGACGCGTCCGCGGCCGATCGGTTCGTCGCGGATCCGTTCGTCCCGGGCGCCAGGCTGTTCCGCACCGACGATCATGCGCACTGGGATGCCGAGGGTTGGCTGGTGCTGGCAGCAAATGATAGGTTAGCCTAACCTTGCTATGGGCTGGCTGTAGCCGGGATTCGACGAAGGAGACGCAGAGTGGAAGTGGGCCCGCGAACGATGGCCCGGCGCAGGCGATCCGGATACGGGTTGCTGACCCGCATCGGGTCGACCGTGGTCGCGCTCGGTATTTCCGTCGGCGCGGTGGCCTGTGGCGGCGGTGCCGACACCGGCAAGGCCGATGGCGCCGCCGCGGTGACCATCAAGCACTCCTTCGGTGAGACCAAGATCGATGGCAGCCCGAAACGGGTTGTCGCGCTTGGAAACCAGTGGCTCGACGCGGTCCAGTCGCTCGGCGTGCAACCGGTCGGCTACCTCGACAACACCATGGGCGTCACCGGTGGCACCGCGCCGTGGGAGCCGGCGGCGCTGAAGCGGTCCACCGCGCTGAACCTCAACGGCGACATCGTCGAACAGATCGCCGCGCTCGAACCCGATCTGATCCTGGTGCCCGGGTACCAGGTGGACAAGACCATGTACGAGAAACTGTCCAGGCTCGCCCCGACAATCGGCCCGGTGACGCCAGGCGCCCAGATCGACAACTGGAGCGACGAGGTGACCGCGCTCGGCACGGTATTCGGTAAGCGCGCCGACGCGGACAAGGTCATCGCGGGCGTGCGGGACCGTATTTCCGGTGCGGCGCAACGTCATCCGGGACTGTCCGGTAAGACCTTCCTCACCTGCATGCTCACCGCGCCGACGCAGCTCATGGTGCTCGCCGATCCCAAGGACGGCTCCGCCGAACTCTTCAACCGGCTCGGGCTGCGCATTCCGGAGCACATCGCCAAGGAGGCGCCGCTCGGCGGCAGGTTGGCGCTCTCGCCGGAGCGGTTGGCCGATCTGGATGCGAACCTGCTGGTCTGCGGCGCGATGCCGGGCCTCGCGGAGAAACTCACCCAGTTGCCCGGCTATGCCGAACTGCCGTCGGTGCGTGCGGGCAGCTTCGCCGCCGTCGACGTGATGACCATCAGCGCCATCAATTCGCCGACCGCGCTGTCGGTGCCGTACCTGCTCGACAAGCTCGAGCCCGCGCTGGCCGCCGCCGGGTAGCGCTCGCCCGATCCAGCTCGAAAGGACCGCAATGTCAGACACATTCGCACCGGCCGCGGCCGAGCGCGGCACCCCGCTCTCGCCTGCGCAGCAGGCGGCACTGCTGCCGGAACGGTTGCACGGCACGCCGGCCGTCAATCTCTTTGTCGCGCTGGAGATCTCCGGTCCGGTTCAGGTGACCGAACTGGCAAGGGCATTCGCCGAGGTGCTCGCGTGGTACGAGATCCTGCGCACGGTCTACCCGGCGGACCGCCGAATTCCGTATCAGCGGGTATTGCCGGAGGCCGATCGGGTGCTGGAGCTCGCGGGTCGGATCGATCCGGCGGAACTGGATGCGCGGTTGCTCGACGACGCGGCATATCGATTCGAACCGGCGCGCGAGACTCCGGTGCGGGCACGGTATTACGAACTGCCCGAGCATGGCGTGCTGTCCATCGCGGTGCATCCGGTCGCCGCCGACGATCAGGGACTGGAGCTGCTGGTGCGTGCCATGCTGGCGGCGTATTCCGGTGCCGCGCAGGGCAATTCGGCGCAGTATCGGGAATTCGTCCCGGCCCAGCTGCGGGATATGGCGGCCGACGATCCGGATCTGGCCTACTGGCGCGATCGGCTCGCCGAGCTGCCCACCGCACCGGTATCGGTGCGGTCCACCGGTGACGTGCAACGGGTGCTGCGGGTCGATCCGGATACCCTCGCCGCGCTGGTCGGCGCCCATCCGGGCGCGGACAGCGCCGCGGTATTCGCCGCGCTGGTGACGACGACGCTGGCGGAAGCCGGTCTGGGGCGGGATATCCCGGTCGGGCTGGTCGACCCGTTCCGCTCGGCGCCCGGGGCGGACGCGGTGCTCGGCAACTTCGCCAACTATCTGGTGCTGCGCATGGACGCGCAGGGTGGACGGACACCGCGGGCGATCATCGCCGCGGCGGCCGAGCGCACCGCCGAGGCGCGGGCGCATGCGCGCACCCGCATCGAACGGCTCACCCATCTGATCGGCGGCGGGGCGCGGCGCTCGCTGTTCGCCGTCTCGCTGCGGGTACATCAGGGCTCTGCGGTCGATGCGCCGCACGGGTGGACCGTGCGGGAACTGTTGCGCCGCAACGCCCGTCCGGTCGGCGCCGACCTCGTCTTCGATGTCGCCGTCGACGCCGAGGGCGCTCGGGTGCGCATTGATTTTCCCGCAGCGCTGGCAGGTTCGCCCGCGGTCGACGAGTTCGTCCGGCAGTTCGTCACCCGGTGCCGCACCTGGGCCGCGAATCTCGATGCGGTGCTCCCGGATCCGGCCGCCCAAGGGTTCACCCTCTTCCCGGCGCCCCAGGCGGAATTTCCCGGGCTTCCCGGACAGGGCGGGCCGCCTGCCACCGAAACCGAGCGGTTGCTCGTCGAAACCATCAGGGAGATCCTGGAATTCGACGAGGACGAGGAAATCGGGCGCGCCGACACCTTTTTCTCGCTCGGCGGCGACAGCATCGCGGCCCTGCGGTTGGTGACCCTGCTGGGTGAGCGCGGCTACGTCGTCGAGGTGCCGATGGTGTTCGGCTTCCCGGTGCTGCACGACCTCGCCGCCGAAATCGACCGCGCGGCAGCCGCACCCGCACCCGCGGCGGTGCGGGCCGGTAATGCGCCGATGAGTGCCTCGGGACTGGACGCGGCCGCACTGCGCGCGCTCGGCAGCCGGCTCGCCGCCGAATGAGCGTCGAACTGCTCGACGTCATCGCGCTGTCGCCGCTGCAGCGCGGGCTGTACACGGTGAGCACGACGACCCGCGGCATCGATCCGTACCTGGTGACCTTCTCGGTGCGGGTGGAGAATCTGACCGATCCGGCGGGCCTGCGCCGGGCGTTCGACCAACTGCTGCAACGCTATCCGCAGCTCGGTGCCCACGTGGTGAGCGACGGTCTGCCGCATCCGGTGCTGGTGATCACCTCGGCGGGCCGCATCGACTGGCGCGAAACCGATCTGCGCCAGACCGACGACCCGGTCGCCGCGGCCCGGAATGCCTACGCCGGGGAGGGCCGCAGACGGCTCGATCTGGACAAGGGTCCGCTGTTCCGGGTGACGCTCGCCCGGGTCGCCGAGCTCGACTACGAATTGATCTGCACCGCACACCATCTCGTGCTGGACGGCTGGTCCATCCCGATCATGTTCGCCGACCTGATCGCACTACACCAGGGCAAAACCCTGCCCGCACCGCCGCCGCTGCGCGACCATGCGGCTTGGCTGGCCGCGAAGGACACCGACGAGTCGCGCCGGGTCTGGGGCGCCGCGCTGGCCGGACTGGAACCCATGCCGATGCTGGTGCCGCCCGCCGATCCGGACCTGCCGGTGGTGGGTGAGGCCAGATTCGGCACGGCCGAGACCGCCCAGGTGACCGCATGGGCGCGGGCCCGCGGCCTCACCATGAACACCCTGTTGCAGCTGAGCTGGGCCCGGATCCTGTCCGGTCTGGTCGGCCGCGACGAAGTGGTATTCGGTCAGACCACCTCGGGCCGCGACGCGACGCTGCCCGGCGCCGAACAGTTGGTCGGCGCGTTGGTCGCGACCATTCCGGTGCGGGTCGTGGTGGATGAGCGGGCACCGGCCGATGCGGCCGCGCAGCTGCAGCGCGAGATGGCCCGGCTGCGCGCGCACGAGTACCTCGGGATGGCCGAGATCACCAGGCAGGCCGGGACCGGACAGCTCTTCGACACCCTGTTCGTCTTCGAGAACGTGCCGGTGGGCGGCATGAGCGGCGCGATGCCGATGGGCGGCGGCGCGCGGTTGATCGCCCGGCGCATCGACTCGCCGAGCCACTATCCGCTCACCATGGTGCCGATCGTAGAAGACGGCGAATTGGTCAGCCGGGTCGAGCTGCGCCGCGATCTGGTCGACCGGTTCGATCCCGATCGGCTGGCCCGCCGGATGCTGGCGGTGCTACGCGGACTGATCCGGGCGGACCACCTGTGCGACGTCGACATTCTGCTCGATGACGAAGCCCCTGTGCTCGAGTCGGATGTTGCGGTGCAACGGGTTTCGGGGGCGGTACCAGGTGAGCTGGTGGCGGGGCACCCTTCGGGCACCGTCCCGGACGTGCTGCTCGCCGCGGCCGAACGTACGCCGAGCGCGGTCGCGGTCGTTGATACCGTGGGTGAGCAGAGCTTCGGCGAATTCGCCGCTGCGGTCCGGGCGTTGGCGCAGAACCTGCGTGCACTCGGGCTCGGCGCGGGGGCCGCGGTCGCCGTCGCCCTACCGCGCGATCGGCGAGTTCTGCACGCCCCCTTCGCGATCGGGCACGCCGGTGCGGTCTGCGTACACGTCGATCCGGCGACTCCGGTCGATCGGCTCGCCTATCTGTTGGAGACCTCCGGAGCGCGGGTGGTGCTCGCCGATCCGGAGCTGACCCCGGCGCTCGACGCGGTGCGTGCCGCGGGTGTCGAAGTGCGGCAGGCGATTCCGGATGCGTCGGGTGGTCTGCGCGTGGTAGGAGCAGCGCTGGCCGATGTTACGGGTCCGGCCGATGTCGCCGGGCGTGCGTCGGCGGCAGGCCCGTTCTATGTCGTATTCACCTCCGGCACCACCGGCCGTCCGAAAGGCGTTGTGGTGCCGCATGGTGCGCTGCTCAATCACTGGGCGAACCACCGGCGCAGGATATTCGAGCCGGTCGCGGCGCGGCTCGGCCGTCCGCTGCGGGTCGGGCACGGTTGGTCGACCGGGTTCGACGCCGCATGGCAGCCGACGATCGCGCTGCTCAGCGGCCATACGGTGGTGCTGCTCGACGAGGCGACGCGCACCGATGCCGAACGGATCGTCGCGGCGATCGACCGGGACCGGATCGATATGTTCGACACCTCACCGTCGATGTTGCAGCGGTTGATCGCCGCCGGCCTACTCCGCGAGCGTGCGGGCGCGGCGGAAGACGGAGCCGATGGTGCGGGCGAATACTGCCCGCTGGCGGTGCTCGCGCTCGGCGGTGAGGCGATCAGCCCGGATACCTGGAATCGGTTGCGCGGGCTGGCAAGTACCAGCGTGCTCAATTTCTACGGGCCGACCGAGACGACGGTCGAGGCGTTCATGGCCGAGGTCGACGCGCAGCCGGCGCCGACCATCGGACGCCCGTTCGACGGGATGACCGCCGAGGTGCTCGACCACCGCCTGCGCCCGGTGCCGCCGGGTGGCCGTGGCGAGCTGTATCTCTCGGGCGCCCAACTCGCGCTCGGCTATCTCGGCCGGGCCGCGGCCACCGCCGCGTCCTTTGTCGCGGGTCCGGGCGGAAGGCGTTACCGCACCGGCGATCTGGTGCGTCGCACGCCCGCATCGACCGTGGTGTACGAGGGCCGGATCGACAACCAGGTGAAGATCAACGGCTACCGCGTCGAGCCCGACGAGACCGCGGCGGTGCTGCGCGAACTCGCGGGTGTGCGCCAGGCGGCGGCGCTGGCCTTCGTCGAGAACGGCCGGACCCGGCTCGGTGCGCTGGTGGTCGGCGCGGTGTCGATCGGGGATATCCGGACCGAGTTGGCGCATCGCCTGCCGCAGTTCCTGATTCCGGCGCGAATCGTGCTGGTCGACGAAATACCGTTGAACCGCAACGACAAACTCGATGCCCACCGAGCGACGGAATTGCTGGCAAGGCCGGTCGGCGAGGTCGTCGCACCGGCCTCGGATACCGAGCGGATGCTGCTCGAACTCATTGCCGCCATGGGCGATTCGCATCGACAGCAGCGGATCGGCATGTCGGACAGCCTGGTCGAGATCGGCCTGGACAGTATCGGCGTCATCGATCTGGTGTCGCGGCTGCGCGGCGCGGGTCATCGGATCGCCGCGCGGGATGTGCTGGCCGCCGCGGATCTGCGCGAACTCGCCGCGCGGCTCGATCGACTCGGGCCGCACCGGGACGAGACCGATGCGGTGCCCGCAGGTGCGATCATTCCGCTGACCGAGTTGGCGCAGGAGGTCATCGCGCACGGCGACTTCCGCTATCTGGCGCAGAGCCAGGTGATCACACTGCCGCCCGACGCGACGCCCGAACTGGTCGCGGATCGGCTTGCCGCGCTGGCGAAAGCGCACCCGGCATTGCGTTCCCGGCTCGGCGCGGTGGACGGCACGCCGGTCTTGATCGTCGGTGAAGCGTCGCCGCCCGCGGTGACGGCGGTCACCGGGGTGAATCCGGCGCGCAGGCGCGAACTGCTCGCCGAAACAGTGCTGCGGCTCGCACCCGAGGACGGGCGCATGGTCGCGGCGACGCTGCTCGACGGCACCGCGGCGGACGGCACGCCGGAACGGTTGCTGCTGCTGTCCATTCACCATCTGGCGGTGGACGTGGTGTCGTGGCTGATCCTCGCCGACGATCTGCGGCTGATGGCCGACGGACTGCCTCCGATCAACGAAACCCGTTCCGAGACAGCGCCGCAGCCGTGCACAACCGCACCACCGGTGCTCGGCGTGCCGCTGCGCGGGCGGCTCACCGAGCCGGCGCGGGATCGCATGGCCGCGGTGCTGACCCGGGTTGTCGAACTCGGTGCCGAAAGCACCGGACGACTGCTGCGGCTGTGCGCCGAAACCGGTGTGCCGCTGGAGGATTTGCTGCTGGTGGCCAGCGCGGCCCTGATCGCCGAGACGGCAGATCAGGACGGGCGGGTCTCGGTGACCAGGGAATCGCACGGGCGCGCCGCCGACGACGACAGCAGGCAGGTCGGCTGGTTCACCGTGGAGGAGACGGTGACCGTCGCGCTCGCGGAGCTGACGGGGTGGACGCCCGCCGCGGGCAGGCCACCGCTGGCGGACCGGACGACCGCCGCGCGCGGGCAACTGCGGCTGAATCATCTCGGACGCTTCGACGTGCTCGAATTCGGTTCCGGCCCTTGGACTCCGGTGCCGATGGCCGATTTCGCCGAGGAATTCGGCGCTGCCGCGCATCCGGAGCTGCCACTGCGGTTCACCATCGATATTTCCACGGCGGTGGTGGTGCGTGCGGATGGACCATCGCTGGTGGCGCGGCTCGATATCAATTCGGCGGTGCTCGATGCGGCGGGGGCCGACGCGTGCGCCGAGGGCTGGTCGGCGCGGATCGCGGACTTCCTCGATCCGGTGACGGCCGTCGCGCAATAACTCAGGAGGCGCGGTACCAGTGCGGTGCATGCGCTACGATCTCGAATGTTAGATAAGGCTTACCTTAGTATTCTGGTGGGTCGGATACGGTTACGAGGAGTCTGATGCTCGGCAAGGCGGAAATTCGCGCGATCGTCGCGGAGAATCTCGGCATCGCTCAGGAGACGATCGGTGACGACGACGACCTGGTGAGCCTGGGTATGCACTCGATGATGCTCATGCGCCTCGCGTCGAAGTGGCGCAAGCAGGGCTACGACGTGCGCAGTTCGAGCCTCGCCCTGGAGCCGACCATCGGCGCATGGGCCGGGCTGCTCGGCGTACCCGAATCGGTCGCACCGGACCAGCCCGGTACCGAGGAAAGCCGTTCCGGCACAGATGAATTCGCGCTGGCCACCATGCAGCACGCCTACTGGGTCGGCCGCAGGCAGGATCAGCGCCTCGGCGGCGTCGCCGCCCACCTCTACGTCGAATTCGACGGCGCCGGAATGGATGCCGAGCGGCTGCGGCGGGCGGCCGAGCGGCTGCTGCGGCGGCACGACATGCTGCGCGCGCAGTTCCTGGACAGCGGCACCCAGCGGATCATGCCGGAGCCGCCGCTGCCGGTGTGCACGATCAACGATCTCGCCGGAGCCGACCCGGAAGTCGCCGCAACCGAATTGGCGCGGATTCGGCAGGACAAGAGCCACCAGCGGATGGATATCGCGGCGGGCCGGGTTGTCGATATCGCGGTCACGCTGCTGCCGGATGGCGGCCATCGCCTGCACCTCGACGTCGATATGGTCGCCGCCGACGCCCAGAGCTACCGCAGGATCCTGGACGACCTCGCCGCGCTGTACGAATCCGACGCCGCCGACCCGAATCCGGTCGGTTACACCTTCCGCGACTATCTGTCGGCCAAAGAGCGCACCACACAAGATAATTCCGCCGACCGGCAGTGGTGGGAGCGCAAACTGCCCGAACTGCCCGACATCCCGTCGCTGCCGGTGCTGCCGGAGAGCGAGCGGCGCGACCCGTCCCGCAGCATCCGGCTGCACCACTGGTTCGATGCCGCGGCCAAGGCCCGGCTGCATGCGAAGGCACACGGTCACGGCGTCACGCCCGCGGTCGCACTGGCCACCGTCTTCGGTGAGGTGATCGCCCGCTGGTCGGCCCGCCAGCGCTTCCTGCTGAATGTGCCGCTGTTCAACCGCGAGCCGCTGCACGACGAGATCGACCGGGTCGTCGGCGATTTCACCAATTCGGTGCTGGTCGATGTCGACGCCGGCCTCGGCGAGTCGATGGTGGCGCGGGCCAAGCGGCTGCAGCGCGAATTGCACACCTGCGCGGCGCATTCCGGTTACGAAGGGCTGGATGTGCTGCGCGACCTCGGGCGGCTGCGCGGCGCGCCGGTGACGCCGTCGGTGGTGTTCACCTCCGGCCTCGATCTCGGAGAACTGTTCTCCGAGCGGGTGATTCGGACGCTGGGCACACCGGTGTGGATCCTTTCGCAGGGTCCGCAGGTCGATCTGGACGCGCAGGTGGTCGAGTTGCACGGCGGCCTGCTGGTGAACTGGGATATCCGCCGCGACGCGCTGCCCGCCGGTGTGGCCGACGCGATGTTCGAGCAGTTCCGCCGCACGCTGGACGCGCTGGTCGAGCCGGATGCCGACTGGACCGCGGATCTGCTGGTCGAACTGCCCGCCGACCAGCGCGCGGTGCGGGCGGCGGCCAACGACAGCGCATTCGAGCTCGGTACGCGCACCCTGCATGGCGCGTTCTTCGAACTGGCCCGGCGACAGCCGGAGCGGACCGCGCTGCGCTGGCGCGACGGCGGCACGCTCGGCTATGGCGAACTGGCCGATCAGGCGCTCGCGGTGGCACACGCGCTGACCGAGGCGGGCGTGCGTCCCGGCGACACCGTCGCGGTCATCCTGCCCAAGGGCCACCGGCAGATCCCAGCAGTGCTCGGCGTGCTCGCCGCGGGCGCTGCCTACCTGCCGATCGGTACCGATCAGCCGAATCTGCGCCGCGACCGAATCCTGTTGCGCGGCAACGTGTCCGTGGCGCTAGTAGAGGACGTAACGGGTATGCCGGACGGGGTGACCGCCCTGCCGCTCGCCGATGCGCTGATCGATTCGCGGCTGCCGCGCCCGCACGACACCGATCCGGACGCGGTGGCGTACGTGCTGTTCACCTCGGGCTCCACCGGCGAGCCCAAGGGCGTCGAGGTGAGTCACCGCGCGGCGGCGAACACCATCGACGCCATCGACACCCGCTTCGGCATCGGCGCGGACGATCGCACGATCGGGCTGTCCGCGCTCGGCTTCGACCTGTCGGTGTACGACATCTTCGGCCCGCTGTCCCGCGGCGGCGCGCTGGTTTGTGTCGATACCGCGAGCGAGCGTGACGCGGCGGCCTGGGCCTCGCTCATCGCCGAAGCCGGTGTCACCGTGCTGAATTGCGCGCCGGGGCTCGTCACCATGCTCGCCGATACCGCGACACCGGACCAGCTGACCACCCTGCGCCTCGTGCTCACCGGCGGTGATCGGGTGAAAACGCAACTGGCGCAGCGACTTCGGTCAACCGTGCCGGGGCTGCGCTTCGTCGGGCTCGGCGGCACCACCGAAACCGCGATCCATTCGACCGTATGCGAGGTCACCGACGATTTCCCGGCCGAATGGGCCAATGTGCCATACGGTAAGCCGCTGGCCAATGTGCGGCTGCGGGTGGTCAACGAGCGCGGCGAGGACTGCCCGGATTGGGTGCCCGGCGAGCTGTGGATCGGCGGCGCGAGCGTCGCCGACGGTTACCGCGGCGATCCGGAGCGCACCGCCGATCGATTCGTCGAATCGGCGGGCGGGCGCTGGTATCGCACCGGCGATCTGGCGCGCTACCTGCCCGACGGTACCGTCGACTTCCTCGGCCGCGCGGACCATCAGGTGAAGATCCGCGGCTACCGGGTGGAACTCGGCGAGGTGGAATCCGCGCTTGCCGCGCTGCCCGGGGTGGACGAGGCCGTGGCACTGCGTACCGAGGCGGGCCGGTTGGCGGCCGCAGTGCGCGCGGCGGCCCCCGCCGACGAGATCACCGCGGCACTGCGAAAGATGTTGCCCAGCTATATGATTCCGGACCGGCTGGAGGTCCGCGCTGATCTCCCGCTGACCGCGAACGGCAAATTGGACCGGGCCGCCATCCGCCGTGCGCTCGGCGCGGACGACCCCGCTGCCCGCGCGGCATACGTGCCGCCCGCCGATGCGGTGGAGGCGGCGGTGGAATTCATTGCCGCCCAGGTGCTCGGCGCCGAGCGGATCGGAGTCGAGACCGACTTCTTCGACGCCGGTGGCGATTCGATCCTGGCGACGCGGTTCACCGGACAGATTCGCGGCCTGCTCGCGGTATCCGATTTCGGGGTCACCGGCGTCTTCGACGGCCGCACCGCGCGCGGTATTGCCGCCGGGTTGCGCGCTACGGCGTCGAATCCGCAACGGCTGGAACAGGTTTGCCGAATTCTGCTGGATTTGGCCGAGGTGCGGGTGCCCGAGCCCGCCCCGGTATAGCCGCACTGGTTATCGACGAAGGATTGGTTTGACGTAGATGCGATCGCTGGAAGACCTACAGGAGGCCATGCGGGTCCGGCTCGCTCAGGAGGGGTTGGACGCCGCGCCCGGAGTGCCGGTGCGGCGGGACCCCACCCGCGCTGCCCTCTCGTTCGGGCAGCGCTACGTGTGGGCGCACCAGCAGATCGCGCCGGAAAGCACCGCCTACAACCTCTGCCTCGCATTGACTTTCACCGGTGAGGTGTCCGCCATCGCGCTGCGCCGCGCCTTCCGCGCACTCGCCGAGCGGCACGAGGTACTGCGCACCACCTACCACAACGACGAGCAGGGCGAGCCCTACCAGCTGATACACGCCGAACTGCCGCCGCGGGTGCGCGATGTCGACCTCACCGGGCTTGCCGAGGCGGACGCGGCACGTGAGCTCGACGAACTGGTCGCGGCGGCCGCCACGGAAACCTTCGATCTGTCACGGGAATCCTCGATGCGGCTGACCTTCGTGCGCCGCGATCCGCACACCGTGGTTGTGGTGCTGGTGATTCAGCACATCGCATGGGACGGTATGACGCTGCCCGCGCTTTCGCGGGATATCGAGCGGTTCTACCGTGCGGCGCTGACGGATTCGCTGCGGGTGGAACCGCTGCGCAGACAGGTCGCCGATTTCGCGGAATGGGAGCAGGATCGCTTCGCCGAGACGGACCACCATGCGGCGGAGGCATTCTGGGCCGGACAGTTCGACGGTGAGGTGCCCGAACTGCAACTGCCCTACAACCGGCGGCCCGCTACCGTCACCGAGCGCGGCACCCGGCTGGACCGGCTGCTCAGCGCCGCCGCCGATGCGAATCTGCGCGCGCTGAGCGCGAATTCGGGCGCGACGCCGTTCACCGTCTTCCTCGCCGCGTACTACGTCGCGCTGCGCCGGATGACCGGACAGTCCGATATCGTCGTCGGCACCACGGTGGCCAATCGCGAAGAGTCCGGTATGGACCAGCTGATCGGCAACCTCAGCAATATGCTGCCGCTGCGGCTCACCGCGGGCGCGCCGACCTTCGGCGCGCTGATCGAGCAGGTGCGTTCGGTGACCGCGGCGGCCTTCCGGCACAAGCATTTTCCGCAGGAGATGCTGGTTCGTGCGGTGAACCGGGCGACGGGCAATGTCGGCTCACGCCTGTTCGACACGATGGTGCTGTTCCTGCACCAGCAGATCGACGGGCCGCGGCTGCCCGGCGCGACCACCAGTTGGCAGCTGGCCGACCATGGCGCCGCACTGTTGCCGATCGCGGTCGAGGCGTTCATGCATGCCGACCGGGTCGAGGTCCAGATCAATTACCGTACGGACCTTTTCGATGCGTCGACGATCGAGCGACTGCACGACTACATCGATCGCACGCTGGCCGACGCCACCGCGGACGCGCCGCTGGACCGGCTGCTCGTGCTCTCGCCCGCCGACCGAGCCGCGGTGCAGACCTGGTCGCGCGGCGGCGTCGTGCCGATCGAGCGTTCGACGGTCGACGCGATGATCCGGCATTCGGCCGCAACCTATCCGAACCGGATCGCGGTGATATTCGGCGACATCGAGCTCACGTACGCCGAATTCGAGTCGCGGGTCAACGGATTCGCGCGATTGTTGATCGAACGCGGTGTGCGGGTGGGTGATCGGGTCGGCGTATACGCCGAGCGCAGCGAACGGCTGCCGGTGGTATTCGCCGCGGTACTGCGGGCGGGCGCGGTTTATGTGCCCATCGATCCGAGCTACCCGGCCGATCGCATCGAATATCTGCTCGGCGATGCCGAACCCACCGTTGTGGTCGTATCCGCCTCCGGCGAGTATCCGCATGCTGCGCCGGTGCTCGACCTCGACGATCCGGCCGTGACGGAACAGCTTGCCCGGCACGATGATTCGTCGCTGCGACCGGATGAGCTCACCCGCCCGATCCACCCACTCGACGCTGCCTACCTGCTGTACACCTCGGGCACGACGGGCAGGCCCAAGGGCGTGGTGATCAACCATCGGGCGGTGGCCAACCACGTCCAGTGGATGCGCGACTACCTCGGGTTCGGCGCCGAGCGCATTCTGCAGAAGGCGCCGATCGGCTTCGACGTCTCGGTATTCGAACTGGTGAACGCGCTGTGCACCGGTTCGGCGACGGTGCTGCCGCCGCCGGACTGGTGGCAGGCCGACGTGCAGGCGCTGGCCGGGATCATCCACCGCCATCGCATCACCCAGATCTCGCTGGTGCCGAGCGTGGTCCGCGCCTTCCTCGACGCCGACCCGGATCCGGATCGGCTGCGCTCCATGCGATTCGTCTATCTCGGCGGCGAGGCGGTACCGCCGCCGCTGGTCGAGGAGGCGAGCCGGGTCTTCGGTGGAACGGTGCTCGGACTGTATGGCCCGACCGAGGCGGCCATGGACCTCACCCACGAGGATTTCGCGGGCGCACTGGCCCGGCCGGAGGAGTTCCGGTCGGCATTGATCGGTCTGCCCGAATGGAATTCGTCGGTCTACGTGCTGGACGAGCGGCTGCGTCAGGTGCCGCCCGGCGTCACCGGCGAGTTGTATCTCGGCGGCGTGCAGTTGGCCCAGGGCTACCACCGCAGGCGGGGGCTGAGCGCGGCCGCCTTCGTCGCGTGCCCGTTCGCCGACGAGCCGGGCGCGCGGATGTACCGCACCGGCGATATCGTGCGCTGGCATCCCAGCGGCAGCCTGGAATACCTGGGCCGGGCCGACGATCAGGTCAAGATCCGCGGCCACCGCATCGAACTCGGTGAGGTCGGCTCGGTGCTGCGCCAGGTGGACGGCATCGCGGCGGCCGCTGCGGTCGCCGTCCAGCGCGCCGGGGGCGCGGCATTGGTCGCCTACTATGTGCCCGAACCGGATTCGCCGCTGGTCACCGGCACCGAGGACGCGAACGCCGAGACGATCCGCCGGCATTTGGCCGATCGGCTGCCCGACTACATGATCCCGGCCGCGCTGGTGCGGCTGGCCGAGTTGCCGTTGACCGCCAACGGCAAACTCGACCGCAGGGCGCTGCCGGTGCCGGATCTGCACAACACCGGCCGCGGTCGCGCGCTGCGCGCATCGGCGGAACACGCTGTGGCGGAGGTGATCCGGCAGGTGCTCGGCTTGCCCGCGACCACCGAATTGGCTGCCGACGACGACTTCCTGGCGCTCGGCGGCGATTCCATCAGCGCCATCCGTATGGCGTCCGGGTTGAAGAAGCGCGGGCTGCTCATCACCACCAGCGCATTATTCGAGGCGCGCACCATCGCGGCCATCGCCGCGGCCACCGCACCGGCCGATACCGAGGCGGCCGTGATCGCGGAGGTGGGTGACGGCACCGGCTGGATTCCGCTGAACCCGATTGCGGCGCAGCTGGTCACGGGGAATGCGGACTACTCCGCGTACAGCCAGGCCACCGCGGTGGTGACGCCGGCCGAGAGCTCGTTCGACCGGCTGAAGACGGTGGTCGAAGAGATCGTCGATCGGCATCCGCTGCTGCGCGCCCGGATCGCCCGTGACCCGGATGGCGCGCTCGCGTACTACGTGCCGACCGCGGACGAGCCGTTCGGCTATCCGGCACTGGTCGAGATCGAAATCGACCGTGCCGCATGGGAAGTCACTGCGGCCGAGACATTGAGCGCACAGGTGCGTGAACTCAGCGCGGCGCTGGATCCGGCGGCCGGACGCATGGTGGGCGCGGCATGGGTGCGCACCGACGATCACGCATTCGGTCGGCTGCTGCTGGTGCTGCATCACCTGGTGGTGGACGGGGTCTCGTGGCGGATCATCAACGATGACCTGCGCCAGCTGTGGGCGAACGAGACGTATTCGACCGCGGGACAGGGCACTTCGGTGCAGGCCTGGAATACGGAGCTGCTGCGCCACGCCGGGTCCGATGTCATGGCGGCCGAACTCCCGTTCTGGATTCGCGCCGCCGAATGCCCGGACCCGCCGCTCGGCGGCCGCGCCTTCGATCCGGCCGTCGACACCGTCTCGACCGTCGCCGAGATCACCGCGGAGCTCGGCGCCGTCGCGACCGAGTACCTGATGACCACCGGGGCCCAGCTGTTCGGCTGCGACTTCCTCGACATCCAGGTGGCCGCGCTGGCCGTTGCCGTGCGCCGGTATCGCGCGGCGCACGGCACCGACACCGAGGCCGTCGCGCTCACCATGGAACGGCATGGTCGTGTCGAAAACCTCTTCGCCGGTGTGGATCTCGCCAACACGGTCGGCTGGTTCACTACCGCGTACCCGGTAGCGCTCACGGTCGGGGCCGAGCCGGATATGGTCGGCGCGGTCAAGGCGGTGAAGGAGCAGTTGCTCGCCGTGCCGGACTCCGGCATCGGCTGGGGTCTGCTGCGCTGGCTGCACCCGGAGGCCCGGAATACCTTGGCGCGGTACGCCGCACCGCAGCTGAGCTTCAACTACATGGGCCGGTTCGCCGCGCCCACCGCCGCCGGTCCGGTCGAGGATTGGTCCGCCGCACCGGAGTTCGGGTACCTCGGCGGCAACGCGAACGACACCATGTCCGCGCCCGCGCTGTTGGATATCAACACCGTGACGCTCACCGACGGTAACGGGCCTGTGCTGCGCGCGTCGTTCCGATACCCGTCCGGCGCGATCGGCGAAGGCGCGGTACGCGAACTCGCCGAGCTGTGGGTGTCCGGACTGCGCGAGATGGCGGATGCGTTGCGGGCCGATCCGATTCGGCGGCTCACCCCGAGCGATGTGCTCGCCACCGGCGTCACCCAGTCCGATCTGGACCGCTGGCTGGCGAAATACGGTTCCTTCCAAGACGTGTATCCGCTCGCGCCGATGCAGGCCGGCCTGTACTACACCGCGCTGAGCACCTCGGGCCGCGACCTGTACACGGTGCAGACGATGATCACCGTCCGCGGCGAACTCGATATGCCGAGGCTGCGCCGTTCGCTGGACACCGTGCTGAACCGGTACCCGAATCTGCGTGTGGTGGTTTCGGTTTCGCATAGCGGGCAGCCGTACGGCATTGTCACCGACCACGTTCCGATCCCGGTCGCCGAGCTCGATTACACCGCGGCCGCGGATCCGAAAGCTAAGGTGCGCGCCTATTTCGAAACCGATCTGGCCGAACCGTTCGACCTTTCCGTCGGCCCGCTGATCCGCGCCGTGGTGATCCATCAGCCCGGCGATGAACACCTGCTGATGCTCACCCTGCACCACATCCTGACCGACGGCTGGTCGGGTCAGCTGTTGCCGCGGGAGATCTTTGCCGACTACTTCAGCGACGGCGCCGCCGAACCACTCGGCAAGCCGGACACTTTCGCCCGCTTCCTCACCCACCTCGAACGCGGCGCCGCGGCGACCGAGGCGGCGTGGCAGGGTTATCTGAGCCGGGCCGAGCCGTGCATCGTCGCGCCGAATCGGGTGCCGGGTGCGGGCGGCGTACCAGCGGCACGGGACTTCACCGTCGACCCCGCAGTGGTCGAGCGGCTGACCGGGCTGGCCGCCGAACTCGGCACCACCTTCAGCATGATCTGCCAGCTGGCGTGGGCGAGCGTGCTGCGGTGCGTCACCGGGAACGATTCGGTGGTGTTCGGCGAGGTGGTTTCCGGCAGGCCCGCCGACTTGGACGATGTGGACACCGCCATCGGCTGCTTCGTGAACACCATCCCGGTGGTCGTCGAGCTGGATCCGGCCGCCAGCTGGCGGGCGAAACTGGACGAGGCGCAACGTATCCGGTTGGATCTGCTGGAACACCACCAGTTCCGGCTCACCTCGGCGCTGCGGGCCGCGGGCGCGCGCAAGTTGTTCGACAGCATGTTCGTGCTCCAGTCGTACCCGCCGGGGCGCGACGAACTCGCGCGGCTGCTCACCGACGGCGGCCTGGACCTGGTCTCCTTCGAGGGCGGCGGCGCCACCGACAATGCCCTGCTGCTCATGGTTTTCCCGGCCAATTCGCTGCTGCCGGGCGCCGGGACGCGGGTGATGATCTTCTACGCCGAGGACGCGTTCGACGCGGGCGAGGCCGAGATCGTCGAAACCGCATTCCGAAACGCACTGCACCGCATCGCCGCCGACCCCGATGCGGCGATCGGCGCGGCGCCGGTGCTGACCGACGACGACATGGCGGCGCTGCTGATGCGGCGAATGTGGCAGTGACGCAAGGCGATCTAGGAGAAATCGTGCAAACACCAGGTTGGCTAAGGAAGTTCCACCGTCCACGTGCCGAGGATCCGGCGCCGCTGCTCATCTTCCCGCACGCCGGCGGTGGCGCGTCGATCTACCGTCCGTTCTCCAAGGCGCTGAGCGAGCGGTTCGACGTCACCCTGTTCCAGTATCCGGGCCGTCAGGATCGAGTGCACGAACCCGCGCTGGGTACGCTGCCCGAGATCGCGGCGGGCGCCTTCGCCGAATTCCGCTCATCGTCGCTCGATAGTGGTGCGCCCCTTACGCTCTTCGGGCACAGCATGGGTGCGCTTGTCGCCTTCGAATTCGCCAGGCTGGCCGAGACCGCCGGGCTCCCGATCCGGCTGCTCGCGGTATCCGGGGCGGTCGCGCCCTGGCTGGTGGCAGACCTGCCGCCGCATCCCACCGAGGACGAGCAGCTGCTCGATCACCTCGTCGGGCTCAACGGAACCGGTGCCGATGTGCTGACGAACCGGGAGCTGATGCGGATGACCCTGCCGGTGCTGAAGGCCGACTACCGCGCCTTCGATGCCTACGCCTGCGGGCGGGATGTGCTGCTGCGCACCGATATCCACGCCATGGGCGGTAGTGACGACGAGCACGTCACGATGGGCGACCTGTACGAGTGGCAGCGGCATACGGATCGTGAGCTGGCCGTAACGCTGTTCGACGGTGGCCACTTCTACCTGCACGACCATGTCGCGGGCATCGCCGAACTCCTCTCGGCCGAACCGGTTTCGGTGCGCCGATGAGTGCGTACGACAGCTACGACCCCATCGTCATCGCAGGCATGGCGGTCGAGGCGCCCGGCGGTGTGCACACCCTGGCCGACTACTGGGCGGCGATCGCCGAATCCCGCGATCTGATCGGGCCGTTCCCACGCGATCGCGGCTGGCCGATCGATGAGATCCTTTCGCTCGGTGCGCGGGAGGGCTGGCGGCAGGTGCCGGATGCCGGTGGGTTCCTCACCGAAGCAACGGAATTCGATCCCGCCCTATTCGGTATCACGCCACGCGAGGCCGTCGCGATGGATCCGCAGCAGCGGGTGGCGCTGCGCGTCGCGTGGCGCGCGCTGGAGAACACCGGCATCAATCCCCGTGAGCTGGCCGGAGCGGAGGTCGGCTGCTACTTCGGCGCGTCGTATACCGAGTACGGCCCGCACGCCGCCGCGGCGAACGAGTACACCGGCTACCGGGTGACCGGCTCGGCCCTCGGCGCGGTGGCCGGGCGGATCTCGCACTGTTTCGGCCTGATCGGGCCGTCGATGACGGTGGATACCGCGTGCGCGTCATCGATCTCGGCGCTGCACCTGGCCGCCGCGGCGATCCGGGCGGGCGAGTGCGATTGGGCATTGGCCGGTGGCGTGTGCGTGATGGGTTCGCCCGCGGCGTTTTTCGAATTCTCGAAGAACAACGCGCTGTCCATCGACGGTCAGTGCAAGCCGTATTCGGCCGACGCGACCGGAACACTCTGGGGCGAGGGTGCCGGAGTTGTTGTGCTGGAACGGGAATCACGCGCCGAACGGCTCGGCCATCGGGTATACGGCCGGGTACTCGCGACGCGGGTGAATCACAACGGCAAGGGTGCGCCGATCGCGGTGCCGAGCAAAGCCGCGCAGGTGCGCCTCATCCGGGCGACTGTCGCGGCGGCGGGTGTCGAACCCGAGATGGTCGGGCTGATCGAGGGGCACGGCACCGGCACCACGGTCGGCGATCCGCTGGAATTGGCTGCCCTGCAAGAGGTTTACTCCGCAGGGCGGCTCGGCTCGGTCAAATCGAATCTCGGGCACGCGCAGGCCGCATCAGGTCTGCTCGGCCTGATCAAGGTACTGCTGAGCGGTCTGCACGGCCGGATACCGCCGACCAGATTCGCCGATAACCCGACCAGCGCGGTCGACTGGGCGTCCTCCGGCCTGCGCCTGGCCGCGAGGCCGGATGACTGGGCGCCGATCGACGGCGTCCGGTACGCGGCCGCGTCCTCCTTCGGCGTCTCGGGCACCAACGCACACGCGGTGCTCGCAATGCCGGAACTGGAAGAGGAACTCTATGTCTAGTTATCTGCTGCCCGATGGGCGCGTGCCGGTCCTGGTGTGCTCGGATACCGACGACGCGCTGCGCCGCGAGGCCACCGCGCTGCTGGCCTATCTCGAATCCCGGCCCGGCCTCACACCGGATGCGGTGGCGGACATGATCTTCCGCACCCGCACGGCGCGCCGTCACCGCGCGCTGGTGCTGGCATCCGACCGGGCCGAGCTGTGCGCCGCACTGGCCGCGGTGGTGTCGGGCGCGGCGCATCCCGCGGTGGTGTGCACCGCGAAATCCGCGACGGCCCGCAAGATCGGCTACGTATTCCCCGGCCAGGGCAGTCAGCGGCCCGGCATGGGACGGCCGTATTACGAGCATTCGCCGGTATTCCGGGCGGCGGTCGACGAATGCGAGGCGGAATTCCAACGGCTGTACCGGATTTCGCCGCTCGCCTATCTGCTCGACGACGGCGGTATGGCCGACGACGTCCGCATCGTGCAGCCCGCGCTTTTCCTGCAGATGATCGGGCTCGCGGCGATGTGGCGGGCGGCGGGGGTCGCGCCCGCCGTCACGGTCGGCCACAGCCAGGGCGAGATCGCCGCCGCATGCGTCTCGGGGCTGATCTCGCCGGCCGACGGCATCCGAGTCGTCACGTTGCGCGCCAACCTGGTCGACGAGCTGGCAAACGAGCGCGGTTTCTCCGATGCCTACTCGATGGCCGTTGTCGGCGTCGATCGCGAGGAGTGCGAGCGGCTGCTGGCCCGCAATTCGGGCTGGGCCGAACTTTCGGTGGTGAACTCCGCGCATATCCTCGCCATCTCCGGCGAGCGTGAAATGGTCGCCGACGTGGTCGCTACGTTGAACGCGGACGGCAAGTTCGCCAAGGAAATTCGCGTCTCCTACCCGGCGCACACCTCCTACGTCAGCAAATATCGCACCGAATTCTGCGAAAGCCTGACCGGCAAGCTGGATAGCCCGGTCTTCGCCGCCACCGAAATCGACTGCCTCGGCGGCACCCTCGGCGATGCCATCACCCCGGATCTACCGGTGGGCGACTACTGGTACTGGAATCTGCGGAACAAGGTCCGCTTCGACCTGGCCATCGCAGCGGCCGCGGCGCGTGGCGTCGACACCTTCGTCGAAATCGCCGATCACCCAACACTTTTGCTAGCGGTGCAGGAGAACCTGGCCACGCTGGCCCCACCCCGCGACTACCACGCCATCGCGACCGCGCGCCGCACCGCGGAAACCCTCGGCGAATTCACCCGCAACCTGGTGACCGTCGCGGTCAACGACCTGAACTATCCGTGGCAGACGCTGCGGCACAAGACCGCCGACGACCGGCCCCGGTTGCCGCTGCTCGACTTCCCGAACACCCAGATGAATTCGAAGACGCTATGGGCGCCGTTCGAATATCGGCAGCAGCGTGACGAGGTTGCCGCTGCCGCACCGGAATTCGCGAAACCCGAGCGGTTGATCGAACAGTGGACCCGGTTGGATCGGCGCAGCCTGGTCCGTCCACGGACCATCGCCATCGTCGACCCGAGCGGCGCGAATACCGAACTCGCCGAAGCGATTCGCGCCGTCGCCCCGCGTCACGGCGCGAAGCTCGACGGCACGCCGGATACGGCCGTGATACTGCTGCTCCGCCGCTCCGATGCCGATATCGAGGCCGCGGTGGCCGAGCTCGCCGAATTCCTCGGCGACCGTTCGTGGCTGCCGGAACTCGACGGCATCGGCGACGTGTGGCTGGTGACCGGCGGTAGCGAGCAGGTGGACCCCGACGATGTCATCGATACGTGGCAGGCGGCGGCGCAAGCCGGATTCCGCGCGCTGGCCGTCGAGCGACCGGGCACGGCGTTGCGGCACCTGGATCTGCCCGCGGGCGGGCCGATCGTCGACTCGGCCAAGGCGCTCGTCGGCGCGATTCACATTGCCGCGGAACCGGAGATTGCCTGCCGGGCGGGCGGCGTCTACGTCAAGCGCCTGATCGCCACCGATGAGGCCGCCGGGCGGCCGCTGTGCGCCGCCGACCTGGGCGTGGTGCTGGTGATCGGCGGCACCGGCAAGCTCGGCGTCGAGTTCTGTGAATACTTCGCCCGTCGCGGCGCCGGGCGGATCACGCTGGTGAGCCGGTCCGGGGGCGATGCGGACGCGGTCCGGCGGATCGAGCGGATCCGCGGCGGCACGACCGAGATCGCGATTCGGACCTGCGATATCACCGATGAGGAACAGGTACGCGCGCTCGGCGCGGAATTCCGGGCGCGTCCGGCCGATCTGATCGTGCACGCCGCGGTCGACTATGTCGCGGCGGCCGAGGACGGCGCCGCCGCGGTGCGGGCCGCCGCCGCACCGAAGATCCTCGGCATCGACCGAGTGATCCGGCACGTGCCGCTGTCGAATGATGGACGTGTGGTGCTCTGCTCGTCGTTGACCGCGACGGTCGGCGGGCGCGGCAATATGATCTACGGTGCGCTGAACCGGATGCTCGACGCGATGGCGAGCCGGTGGCGCGCGCGAGGGATCGCCTGTACCTCGGTGCAGTGGGGTCTGTGGCCCGCGGTCGGCCACGGACGCGAGGAGGCGCTCGCCCGCACCGACGGCACCGGGCTGTCGGCGATGGATCCCGCGGCCGCGATCGAACTCGGCCTGACCACGCACGCCGCGAATCGCCTTGTCGCGGCTGCCGATTGGCCGACTGTTCGCGCGGTGACCGAATTCATCGGACTGGCACCGCTTTTCGAACATCTGGCGGACAAGGCGCCGCGCCCGGACCCGTCGCCGGTACCGGCTGCCGCCCCAACGACGCCGACGCGAAATATCGCCGAAAACACAGCCGACCGAGTGCGTTTCGCGCTGTGCGAGGTGATGGGCATGGACGCCGACGCGCCGATCGACGGATCGACACCGCTGGTCGCGCTGGGGCTGGATTCCCTCCAGGCCCTGGATCTGCGCAAGCGAATCGAGGCCGACCTGCGGCGCGAACTGCCGGTGACCGCGATCCTCGGCGGCGCGTCGCTGGACGAGGTCGTCGGGCTGCTCGCCCATTGATACCGGGAGCTCGGCTGGGTCCGGCATCCGTCATGCGTGCCGCGGGCATCGGTCGGCCGACGAAAAGTCAAGTGCGACAAACGAAACGGAGAGCAGGGTGGCGGACACGGAACTGGCGATCGTGGTCGAATCCGTCGAGAAATCGTTCGGCGCGGTGCGCGCGCTACGGGGCATCAGCTTCACCGCGCGGGCCGGCACCGTGCTCGGCGTGCTCGGACCGAACGGCGCGGGGAAGACGACCACCGTATCGGTGCTGTCCACCCTGGTGCGGCCCGACGCGGGCCGAGCCGTAGTGGCCGGTTACGACGTGGTGACCGAGGCCGCGGCGGTGCGCGGTTCGATCATGCTCACCGGGCAGTACGCCGCGCTGGACGAAATGCTCACCGGCCGGGAGAACCTGGTGCTGTTCGGGCGGCTGATGGGGTTGCGCCGCAAGGCGGCTCGCGCCAGGGCCGATGAACTACTGGTGCAATTCGAGCTGACGGAGGCCGCCGATCGGCGGGTCGGCCAGTACTCCGGCGGGATGCGGCGGCGGATCGATATCGCGTGCGGCCTGGTCCGTCCGCCGCGGGTGGTGTTCCTCGACGAGCCGACCACCGGACTGGATCCGGTGAGTAGGCAGAGCCTTTGGTCGCTGATCCGCTCGCTCAAGGCGCAGGGCGTCACGGTGCTGCTCACCACACAGTACCTGGAGGAAGCGGATGTGTTGAGCGACAACATCATCGTGGTCGACCGGGGCGCGGTGATCGCTGAGGGCACCGCCGATCAGCTCAAGGCGCGCATGGGGATGAGCCTGTGCGAGGTGGTGCCGGTCGAGGCGGCGACGGTACCCGCGTTGGCCGCGCTGCTGTCCGAGATCGGGGCGGTCACCATCGCGGAATCCGGCGACCGGGTGTCGCTGCCCGCACCGGACGGTGCGGCGACGCTCGCGGCGGCACTGCGGCAGATCACCGAGGCGAATATCGAGCTGATCGATATCGCGCTGCGCCGCCCATCGCTGGATGAGGTGTTCATCGAGCTCACCAAGCCGCAGGTGTCGGCGTGACCTTTACGAAAAATACCCCCGCACTGCATGTCCCACCGACCATGCAGTGGACGGCATTGAGCGAGCGCAGCATTCGGGCCGCGGTGCGCGAGGGCGATCTGCTGCTCGCGTCGACCGCGCCGGTCACCTTCTTCGTCTGTGTCCATGTGCCGCTGCGCCGTTCGATGGAGGCGACCGGCCTGAACTACGCCCAATACCTGTTGCCGTTGATCGCGCTGCAGGCGATGTTCTTCGCGTCGATGTTCGCCGCCGATCGCGCGGGCCGGGAAGTGTTGGGCGGTATGGGAACCCGGTTGCGGTCAATGCCCGTGCTGCCCTGGGTGCCGCCCGCCGCGCGGATGTCGGCGAACGCGGTCCGCGCGACCGCCGCACTGGCTGGTGCACTGATCATCGGCCTTGCCTTCGGCTTTCGCTTCCACGGCTTCGGCACCGGTGCGGCCTTCATCGCATTGGTGCTCGGGTTCGGCGCCGCGGTGGTGCTGGCATCGGATGCGCTCGGAACCGCGACGGGCAATCCCGAACTGGGCGGCACCGTGCTGTTCGTCCCGCAACTGCTGCTGATGCTGACCTCGACGGGTTTCGTTCCGGCGGAAGGCTTCCCGGGCTGGATCCAGCCCTTCGCACGCAACCAGCCGGTATCCGTCGTTACCGCCGCGCTGCGCGAACTCGCCGACGGCAGAACGGGATCCGAGGTCGTTCTCGCGGTGGTTTGGACGGCGGGTCTGTTGGTCGCGGCGGCGCTGTTCGCACTTCGGGTGGAAAGGCGGCGGCGATGAGCCTTGTGGTGCAGAGTCTGGTCGAGACGGGTCGCCTGCTGCGGCGCTGGCGCAGGCAGCAGGAGGTGTTCACCACCACACTGGTGCTGCCGATCCTGCTGCTCCTGCTCTTCGATCTGGTGTTGAGCAAATCGCTGCGCACCGCGGGCGGCGGCGAACCCATCTACGGCTTCGTGCCGATGATCGCGGTCTCCGGGGCGCTGTACGGCGCGATGGGCACGGGGATCTCGCTGTACGGCGAGCGGCAGAGCGGGCTGCTGCGGCGCTTCTGGGTGCTGCCGGTGCACCGGTCTGCCGGATTGCTCGGACGGCTGCTCGCCGAATGCGTTCGGGCGCTGGCCACGGCCGCGGTGGTGCTGCTTGTCGGCTTCGTTCTCGGGCTGCGCTTCCATCACGGCGTGCCCGGTGCACTCGGTGCGCTGCTGGTTCCGGTGCTCGTCATCGCGGGCTGGACGCCGATGGTGATCGTGGTCGGGGTCTCCCGGATCGGCGATCAGGTGGCGCAGATCTTCGCCGCCGTCGTATTGATCGGCATGTTCTTCAATTCGGGTTTCGCCCCGGTGTCGAACTATCCCGGCTGGTTGCAGCCGATCGTTCGGGTACAGCCGATGAGCTGCGCCATCGAGGCGATGCGCGGGCTCATGCTGGACGGACCGGTCGCGGGCCCGCTGCTGGGGACGCTCGCCTGGTCGGCTGGGCTGGCGCTGGCCTTCGGCCTGCTCGCGGTGCGCGGCTATCGCAAGGCCGCGACGAGCTGAATCGGGTGCCCGGCCGATGAATTACTGTTACGGCCGATGAAATCCGAGCCACCACCGATCAGCGATCCGAGCCGAGCGCTGCCCGGACGCGGATGAACCAGCCGGTGCCGTTCGCTGTCGGGGTATTGGCGACGGTCTTCACCGCGATGATCACCTGCGGGCGTTGGCTGCTGCTGAACGACACCGCAGCGCATCGCCTGATCAATGTCACGCTGAGCTGGATACTCGGGGCCTTGATCGCCTATGAGGCCAGTATCGGCCGCTCGTTCGCGGATGCGGGCTATCGGCTCTTCCTCGCCTGCGGGGTGATGGCCATGGCGAACTTCTACGGGGTGGTCCGGCTCTTCGACGGTGGAGATATCCGGACCACCCGGCGTAAGCAGTTGCTGTACAACGCCATCGGCGCGCCGGGCGCGGTCGCGGTGCTGATCATCGGGCGACCTGCCGAATCGGGTCTCACCTGGGAAACCCTGGTCGTTTGGGCGATTTTCAACATTCCGATGCTGCTGGTGGCCGGGCGGACCGCGCGGCAGTGTCTGCGCGAGGTCCGGTCCGCCGATGGGTCGACCCGCGGCAGGCTGTGGTTCGGCCTGCTGCTGCTCGCCGCGCTGGTGTGGGGATATTCCGCGATCGCCAGCGGGGTAATCGTGCTTTGCGGCGGCGAGCTGGTCAGCCCGGCCAGGGACTGGACCATCCCGGCATGCCTGATTTTCATGGCCGTCATCGCGCTGACCGGGGTACCGCTGCTGGATGTGCTGCTCGAGCGGATGGGCTGGGACCGGGCGGGTCGGGATATGCGTAGGTTGCACCGGCTGTGGCGGGATGTCACGGCGGCGGTGCCCGAGGTCGTGCTGCGGCCGGCGGCCGGGGTGGCGCGGGATTCGGTTTCCCAGCGCTACCGGATGGTGGTGGAGATCCGGGATGCGCTGATGCATCTGGAGCAGCGGGTTCCCATGGGGGAGCGGCGGGATGTTCCCGCCGATTACGCGCGTTGGCTCGCCCACGCCGTGCGCGTGGAATCGCTTGGCCGTGAACCGCTTCCGGCCACCGCCCGGCCCGAGTTCATCGCCAGGGATCTGGCCGCCGAACTCGACCATCTGTTGGCGCTGGCCCGATGCTGGCCGCGTGCGGTCCGTACCGTGAGGTCTTGATAGTTACATCAGCTAACTATATAGTTTGCTGAGATAATGAATCATTAGGGGCTTCGACGTGACGATTTCAAATGATCTCGACCTCGGTGAGGTTCAGACCATCCGCCGCAGGCTGCGCTACGACCGGGACCACCCGCACTACAAGTGGATCGTCCTGACCAACACCACCCTCGGCATCCTGCTGACCACCATCAACTCCTCGATCCTGCTCATCTCGCTGCCCGCCATCTTCCGCGGCATCGGGCTGAACCCGCTGGAGGCGGGCAACGTCGGCTATCTGCTGTGGATGTTGATGGGCTATCTGCTCGCCACCGCGGTGCTCGTGGTGATGTTCGGCAGGCTCGGCGATATCTACGGACGCGTCCGGGTCTACAACCTGGGCTTCCTGGTTTTCGCGCTGTGCGCGGTCGCGCTGTCCTTCGATCCGCTCCAGGGCGGGGCGGGCGCGCTGTGGATCATCGTGTGGCGCGTCGTCCAGGGCGTCGGCGGCGCGATGCTCACCGCCAACTCCACCGCCATCCTCACCGACGCGTTCCCGGCCAAACAGCGCGGCACCGCGCTCGGCATCAATATGGTTGCGGCCGTTGCCGGTTCATTCCTCGGGCTGCTGATCGGCGGGGTGCTGTCCGAATGGGATTGGCGCGCGGTGTTCTGGGTGAGCGTGCCGATCGGCATCCTCGGCACCGTGTGGTCGTACCGGTCGCTGCACGAGGTCGGCGTGCGTTCCGCGGGCAAGGTCGACTGGGCGGGCACCATCACCTTCGGGCTCGGGCTCACCGCACTGCTCACCGGAATCACCTACGGCATCCAGCCTTACGGCGGACACACCACCGGCTGGACCAGCCCGTGGGTGCTGTCGGCCGTCATCGGCGGGCTCGTATTGCTCGGTGTGTTCTGCGTGGTGGAGTCGAAGGTCGCCCAACCGATGTTCCACCTCGGGCTGTTCCGCAACCGGGCGTTCGGCCTCGGCAACTTCGCCCAACTGATGGTCTCCATCGGCCGCGGCGGCATGCAGTTCATGCTGATCATCTGGCTGCAGGGCATCTGGCTGCCACTGCACGGATTCAGCTTCGAATCGACACCGCTGTGGGCCGGTATCTACCTGCTCCCGCTCACCGTGGGATTCCTGGCGGCGGGCCCACTTTCGGGTTGGCTCTCGGACCGCTACGGGGCCAGGCCGTTCACCACCGGCGGCGCGCTGCTCGCCGGGGTGACCTTCCTGCTGCTGCTCGTCATCCCGGTCGATTTCAACTACTGGCTGTTCGCGCTGATCATCCTGCTCAACGGCATCGGAAGCGGACTGTTCTTCTCGCCCAACACCGCCGCCATCATGTCCAGCGTGCCAGCGGCGCAGCGCGGCGCCGCCTCCGGCATGCGCGGCACGCTGTTCAACGGCGGCAATGCGCTGTCGATGGGAATCTTCTTCTCCCTCATGGTGATCGGCCTGGCCGCCAGCCTGCCCTCGGCCCTGGATTCCGGCCTACGGGCACAAGGGGTTTCGGCGACCGCCGCCGGTGAGGTCGCCGGACTGCCGCCGGTCGGCAGCCTGTTCGCCGCCTTCCTCGGCTACAACCCGATCCAGGAATTGCTCGGCCCCACCGGCGAATTGGCCAAACCGGGCGTCAACGCCGACGCGCTCACCGGCCAGGAATTCTTCCCCCACCTACTCACCGGCCCCTTCCACTCCGGCCTCCTGGTGGTCTTCATCTCCGCCGCCGTCATGATGTTCCTCGCCGCGGCCGCCTCCTACCTCTCCGGCGGCAAATACATCCACGACGAGGACGCCGAACTCGCCGAGGCCGACGAGTTGGCCGCCGCCCGCGTCACCGTAGCCGCGCGCTGACGGCCTCCGGT
This sequence comes from Nocardia sp. JCM 34519.1, assembly GCF_020361265.1. Taxonomy (NCBI): domain Bacteria; kingdom Bacillati; phylum Actinomycetota; class Actinomycetes; order Mycobacteriales; family Nocardiaceae; genus Nocardia; species Nocardia sp. JCM 34519.1. Next base: position 172,474 of record NZ_JAIRBR010000014.1, on the reverse strand, counting down.
GTGGCCCGGCGATTTTCGCCGGGCCACACCTGTGTCCGGGGTACGTGGCGCACATTCATCCGGTCGTCCTCTGAATGCGGCTCTAAACGCCTCGTCGCCTATTGCCATACCGGTTGGATGGTCCGCACTGCAACGGATTCCCGCATGGATCAAAGGGCAATATGCACGAGTCGGCATACCGCTATATATATTCCATATCAAATCCGCATCGAGTCGAACCAATTCTGAAAATCGTCCGTGTGCATTACTGTGCGGCGTATTTGCCCGAGCGGGTGGCTCAGACGCCCGGCGCATTTCCGGGAGGTGGCTGGGAATCGGCGTGCGTCGGAGGCGAATTCGCAGGTAGTCGGTTAGACTGCGCGAGCTTTACTGCGAGGGAATCGGGAGACTGCGTGGACGCGTCTAGGGACTGGGGCAACGAACTCTGGGAATCGGCCAAGTGGTTGCTGATCGTATTCTCGATCACCGCGGTGGTATTCACGGTGACCGTCGCGCTGCTGCTCAGATTCACCGTCTGGGGCCGCCAGTTCTGGCTGATATCGGGCGGCTATTTCCGCACCAAAGGCGGTTGGCGGACAATACTTTTCGTCGCCGTGCTGTTGTTCATGACGATCTGGTCGGTTCGCATGGACGTCTTGTTCTCCTACCAGTACAACGACATGTATTCGTCGTTGCAGGACGGCGCCGCGGCCTTGGGAGAGCACGACGGTGGCGCGCTCGACGCCGCGAAGACCGCGTTCTGGAATTCGATCATCGTATTCGCGGTGCTCGCGACCATCCATGTGGTGCGGTCGCTGGCGGACTACTTCATCGGACAGGCCTTCGACATCAGGTGGCGGCTCTGGCTGACCGAGCGGGTAACCACCGACTATCTCGATGGCCAGGCGTTCTATCGGGCTCGGTTCATCGACGACACGATCGACAACCCGGACCAGCGTATTCAGGAAGACATCACCACCTACGTGCAGAACGCGCGGGTGCTGTCGATGGGTGCGGTCAGCGCGGTGGTAGCGATCTTCTCCTTCGCCAAGATCCTCTGGGACCTGTCCGGTCCACTCACGATCGTGGGCACCACCGTTCCACGCGCCGCGGTGTACATGATCCTGCTGTACGTCCTGGTGACCACGGCCATCGCGTTCTGGATCGGTCGACCGCTCATCAAGCTGAACTTCCGCTACCAGCTCGTCACCGCGAACTTCCGTTACGCGCTGATGCGGCTGCGCGACGCGGCCGAAAGCGTCGCCTTCTACCGCGGTGAGGGCGTGGAAAAGCGTGGCCTGATCGGACGATTCGCCGCGGTGATCGGAGCCTACTGGGCCATCGTCTACCGGACGCTGAAGTTCAGCGGTTGGAACCTCGCGGTCAACCAAACCGCGGCGATCGTCCCATTCATGCTGCAGGTCCCGCGCATGTTCGCGGGACAGATCAAGCTCGGTGGCGTGCTGCAGTCGACGCAGGCGTTCACCCAGATCCACTCGTCGCTGTCGTTCTTCCGCGAGAACTACGCGACATTCGCCGAATTCCGTGCCTCGCTCATCCGTCTGGACGGCTTGATCGTCGCCAGCCGCCAGTCCCGTGACCTGCCTCGGGTGTCCGTCGCCGAACTGGATAACGCGCTGGCGCTCGATCGGATCGACGTGCGAAAGCCGGACGGCGAGCTGCTGATCAGCGATCTCAACCTGCGGCTGAACCCCGGTGACGCACTCGTTGTCAAGGGCCCGTCCGGCAGCGGCAAGACCACGCTGCTGCGCGCGCTGGCCGGCATGTGGCCGTATGCCGACGGCGATATCCGGCGTCCGTCGGGCAACGAATCGCTGTTCCTCTCGCAGATCCCGTACCTCCCGCTGGGTGATCTGCGGACGGCGGTGACGTATCCCGCTCAGCCGGAAGATATTTCGGATGATGTACTGCGCGAGACGCTGACCAAGGTGCACCTCGGTCACCTGGTGAACCGCCTGGACGAGGAAGCCGACTGGGCCAAGATCCTGTCCCCGGGTGAGCAGCAGCGAGTCGCGTTCGCGCGGATCCTGCTGCTCAAACCGAAGGCGGTGTTCCTGGACGAGGCCACCTCCGCGGTGGACGAGGGTCTGGAGTACTCGCTCTACGCGCTGGTCCGCAGCGAAGCGCCGCAGACCATGCTGTTCAGCGTCGCCCACCGCAGCACCGTCGACGTCCACCACACCGCCCGCCTCGAGCTGTCCGGCGACGGGCCGTGGAGCCTCGAACCGACCGCGTAACGCGTCAGAGGGCGACGCGCTGATCCTGCGACAGGAACAGTTTGTCGCCCTCTTCGACACCGAAAGCCGTATAGAACTCGGCGATATTGCGCACCACCTGGTTGCAGCGGAACTCGTCCGGTGAATGCGTATCGTTGAGCAGGCTCTCGGTGTACTGCTTGGTCTGCGCGGAGCGCCAGTTGCGGGCCCACGACTGGAATACCGGTCGATAGTCGGGAACGTCGACGCCCCTACGCTTTTCGGCGCTGCGGAACGCGGCCAGCGAGATCAGCAGCCCGCGCAGGTCGGCGAGGTTTTCCCCGACGGTGAGTTCGCCGTTGACGTGCTGTTCCGGCGGCAATCCCTCGGGCACGAGCGCGTTGTACTGATCGATGAGTTGCTTGGTCTTCGCCTGGAATGCCGCCTTGTCCTCCGGCGTCCACCAGTCCTTCAGGTTGCCTTCGCCATCGAATTGCGAACCCTGGTCGTCGAATCCGTGGCCGATCTCGTGGCCGATCACCGCGCCGCCCGCGCCGTAGTTCACCGCGGGTTCCGCACCCGGGTCGAAGAACGGTGGCTGCAGGAAGGCGGCCGGGAAGACGATCTCGTTACCGCTCGGGTTGTACGAGGCGTTGACGGTCTGCGGCGTCATACCCCATTCGGATTTGTCGACCGGCGTGCCGAGCCGCCCGAACATCCGCCGCGCCCCGAATTCGTTTATCGCGCAAATGGATTCGATCAACTTGCCGCGGGTGACGGTCAGCTTCGAGTAGTCCTCCCATTTGTCGGGATAGCCTATCTTGGGGTTGATCTTCGCCAACTTCGCGATGGCGGCGGAGCGGGTCGCGGGCGTCATCCACGAGGAGTTCTGGAAGTTGTCCCGGTAGGCGGCCATGAGATCGGCGACCATCTCCTTGGCGCGATCCTTCGCCGACTGTGGGAAATGCTTTGCCACATAAAGCTTTCCGAGCTGTTCGCCGAGGTAGGCATCGACCGTGCTCACCGCGACCTTCCACTGTTCGGGGCGCTGTTGCAGCCCGTTCATCACCTTGCCGACGAATTCGAAGTTCGCGTCCGCTATGTCCTTCTTCAGTTGCGGTGCGAACTCGCGCACCAGAGCCAACTTCAGATATTCGCGCCAGACGGCGATGTCGACCTCGTCCCACAGCTGCCCCGCGGCCGTCATGAAGGACGGTTCGGCCACCTGCACCGTGGCGAACAACTCCTTCGGCCGGTCGGTATTGCCGATCAACCATCGATCCCAATCGAATTGCGGTGCCAGCGCGGTCAATTCGGCCCAGCTGTGCAGGTTGTAGCTGGCGTTGACATCGCGCAGCCGGACGTTGTCCCAGAACGCGGCCGCGATCCTGGTCTCCAGATCCACCACCCGCCCGGCCAGCGCGGCCGGGTCCGGAAATCCGGCGCCGGTGGCGCAGCGTTCCATGAAAACCCGGTAGGCGGCGAACTTTTCGGCGTATTCGGGTTTGTGGTAGTGCTGCTCGCCCAGCCCGAGACCGCTCTGGGAGACTATCGGCAGATAGGCATTGGAATTCTTCGCGTCGACCGCGACCGCCAGACCGATCAGGCCGACGCCGGGCAGCGCGCCCATCACCTCGGCCAGGTCGGCCTTCGTCGCGGCGCCGTCGATCTTCGCGAACAGACCATGTAGCGGCGTCATACCGAGCTTTTCGATCTGGTCGAGATCCATACGCGCGTCGAACAGGTCACGGATCTGCTGCGCCTCGGTGCCCGGCTTCGGATCCTTGATGCCGTCGATGATCTCGCGGAGCTGACCCTCGATCCGGTCGCCCACCTCGTCGAAGGTGCCGAACGACACCTTGTCGGGCGGCAGCTTGTATTCGCGCAGCCACTTGCCGTTGACATTGCGATAGAGATCGTCCTGCGGCCGGACCGCCGGATCGACACCGGACAGATCAGGGCCCGTCAACGGTTTCGGATCGGCTTTGGAGCAGGCGGGCAACAGGGCTGCGGCGGGCGCCAATCCCATTGCCATCAGGAACCTGCGGCGGTCGAGCGGGAATGGTCGCTCAGACGCGGTCAACTCGAATCTCCTCCGTAGTCTTCGAACGTTTGCTCGGGTCTCGACCCGATCGACGTTACTGGAGCGGACCGGCGAACCGCCGAACCCGAGAGCCGAATACGATCAGCGGGATTCCAGCGGAGCGAGCTCCGGATACTTGGCGGCGAGCCCGAATTCCCTTGCGTCTTCGACGGTTTCCGGGATGATCGCCCTGCGGTCCACGGCGAATCGCACGCGGGGAATGACCAGCACAACTCGTTGAACAGTCGATCGCTCTCGGCGCAATCGGGGAGGTGCAGCCCGACGAAGACGCTGAGCGTCCGGCGATCGCCTGGGTCGGTATCCGGGTGCGTATCGCGCCACTGCAGATCGAGCCGTGGATTCCGGCGAGCGCTTTCGCCGTAGCGGGTGTGCCAGGCGAGCGCCGGTATGTTTCGCGCCCGCTCCCGGACAAGGCCGTCGACGGTTTCGGCCAGCGCGGCGATCTCGGATCGCGTGGTGAACACCCGGAATTCGAATTCCTGAATATAAGGGCATAATTCGCCCGCGAAATTCCAAGCCGATCCGGAAATTGGTGATCTTGATTGCGTTTTCCCGAGTGGGCCAATTGATATGGCAGTTCTGGCAGTACGTGGCAGAGTGTGCGCGGTGCTCTCACGCGCCTCGGCTTCGCATCCCGCGGCGTTCGATGCGAGCGCGTGGCGTGCTGCGGGAGCGCGGGACGACCCCGATTTTGTGGTGACCTGGGCGTTCTCGTACACTAGACCGGTTGCCTGCGGGAGCTTTGCCCGCAATCCGGCCGCGAACCCCCAGTGGTTCGGTTCAGCTTCTCGTCGAACCGAAGGATATCCGCTGGCAGGCGCGCGTTCGGTGGGCAACTGACCATGCCCGTCGGGTCGGCAATCCGGCGTGCGTTTCGTCCAGGTCTAGGAGGATGCTGAAGTGATTCAGCAGGAGTCGCGACTGCGCGTCGCCGACAACACGGGTGCGAAGGAGATTCTCTGCATCCGCGTTCTCGGTGGTTCGTCGCGTCGCTATGCCGGTATCGGCGACATCATCGTCGCTACCGTGAAGGACGCCATCCCCGGCGCCAACGTCAAGAAGGGCGACGTCGTCAAGGCGGTCGTCGTGCGCACCGTCAAGGAGCGCCGCCGTCCGGACGGCTCGTACATCAAGTTCGATGAGAACGCGGCCGTGCTCATCAAGGCGGACAACGATCCGCGCGGCACCCGCATCTTCGGCCCGGTCGGCCGCGAACTGCGCGAGAAGAAGTTCATGAAGATCGTTTCGCTTGCCCCGGAGGTGCTCTGACATGAAGGTGCACAAGGGCGATACCGTGCTCGTCATCTCGGGCAAGGACAAGGGTGCCAAGGGCAAGGTCATCCAGGCCTACCCGAAGGAGAACCGGGTTCTTGTCGAGGGCGTGAACCGGATCAAGAAGCACGTCGCGAACTCCGCCAACCAGCGCGGCGCCTCCTCGGGCGGCATCGTGACCCAGGAAGCCCCGATCCACGTTTCCAACGTGATGGTCGTCGACTCCGATGGCAAGCCGGCCCGTATCGGCTACCGGACCGACGAGAACGGCAAGCGGGTCCGGATCTCCCGTAAGAACGGGAAGGACATCTGATCATGACCACCACTGAAAACAAGATCCAGCCGCGCCTGAAGACTCGCTACCGCGAGGAGATCAAGGACGCGCTGAACAAGGAATTCAACTACGCCAACGTGATGCAGATCCCGGGCGTGGTGAAGGTCGTCGTGAACATGGGTGTCGGCGACGCCGCCCGCGACGCCAAGCTGATCAACGGCGCCGTCAACGACCTGGCGCTGATCACCGGCCAGAAGCCGGAGATCCGCAAGGCGACCAAGTCGATCGCGCAGTTCAAGCTGCGTGAGGGCATGCCGATCGGTGCGAAGGTCACCCTGCGCGGCGACCGCATGTGGGAGTTCCTGGACCGGCTGGTGTCCATCGCGCTGCCCCGTATCCGGGACTTCCGTGGCCTGTCGCCGAAGCAGTTCGACGGCAACGGCAACTACACCTTCGGCCTGAGCGAGCAGTCGATGTTCCACGAGATCGACGTGGACCGGATCGACCGCCCGCGTGGTATGGATATCACCGTGGTGACCACCGCGACCAACAACGAAGAAGGCCGCGCCCTGCTCAAGCACCTCGGCTTCCCGTTCAAGGAGAACTGAGCACATGGCTAAGAAATCCCTGGTCAACAAGGCCAACGCCAAGCCGAAGTTTGCGGTGCGTGCCTACACCCGCTGCCAGCGTTGCGGTCGCCCGCACGCCGTCTACCGCAAGTTCGGCCTGTGCCGCGTGTGCCTGCGTGAAATGGCGCACCGCGGCGAGCTGCCGGGCGTGCACAAGAGCTCCTGGTGAGTTCAGCCTCCCTGTGAGGCAATGAAATAGCGAAACAAGGACCCGGGCCTGCGCTCGGGTCCTTGTGCTGTTTCACACCGGTACGACGGTGAGCAGTTGATCAAGCCCTCGGAAATCGTCCGCGTTGCGGGTGAACAGCGGGAGATCGTTGACCGACGCAATTGCCGCGATCATCAGATCCATTTTGCGTGGTTTGGGGTTTCGTCCGCCGATTGCGATCAGGTTTGCCATGGTCATGAATCGCCGTGCAGCCGTGTCGGTAAAGGGGAGTGCGTCGAAGACGTGCTCGATCTCCAGCATTTGTTCGGTACGCAATGTCAGTATTTCCGGCGAACCGGCGAGAGCGACGCCCAGACCCAATTCGGCCACCGTTATGGTGCTTATTTTCGGCTGTATCGGTAGTTGGGTGTCGTCGACGGTGTCGATATCGATGAGGACGCAGGTATCGAGCAGTCCCTCTGGAAACCGGCCGCGCTCAGTCATCGAGACGGTCTTCGCCGAAAGCTGCGTCGATTTCTGCCCGCAGTTCCGCGCCGCTACCCGCTCCGGCGAAGCGGGCCATCCGCGCCTTGAGCTCCGTGGTCGTGATATCCCGTCGTCGCTTGATCGGGCGCAGCTCACCAACCGGCCGCCCGTTGCGGGTGATGACGAAATCCTCACCGGCTTCCAGTGCGTCCATCACACCCGCGCTGCCGTTACGCAGGTCGGCCTGGCTGATCGTGGTTGTCATAGCCCGAGGATAGCAACGGATGCTATACGATGCTATGGCGTCGGCGGTCGATCGAGGAGAATCGGGACGGGGCCGGCCGGCGGAACGCGAATCGAAACGGCCTTCGGATGGCCGGTCGCACCGGCGAACACAACCGTGTTGCCGCCCAACCGTTTCGCGCGATACATCGCGGAATCGGCCGCGCGGAGCAGGCGGTGGTAGGTGAGTTCGGTGAAGGGGTCGTCGGCGGTGTCGATGGTGGTGATGCCGATGCTCGCGGTGACCGTGACGGGCAGGCCGGGCATGGCCTCGATGGAACGGCGCAATTGTTCGCCGACATCGGCGATTTCGCCGCGCAGGTAGCCGACGATGACGAATTCCTCACCGCCGGTGCGGGCGATGAGGGCGTCGAAATCGACTGCGGTGCGCAGGCATTGGGCGGTTCTGGCGAGTACCTCGTCGCCGAATGAGTGGCCGAAGGTGTCGTTGACCGTTTTGAAACGGTCGAGGTCGAGCATGGCGATGTAGATCGTCCGGTCCCGGCAGCGGCCGAGGCGCGCCGTCAGATAGGAGTCGAGCCCGCGGCGGTTCAGCAGCATGGTGAGTGGATCGGTCAGGGCGTCGACTCGCAGTATCCAGTTACAGAACTGCACGAACGGCAGGATGACCCCCATCACCACGAACAGGACCAGCACGATCGAAAGGCCCATGGCGATGCTCTCCCGCCCGTGCCCGGTCGATTCGGCCTGTGGCAGTAGGCCGGTCGCGATCATGACCGCGAGCATGATGCTGGCCAGCAGCGACCAGCCGACGTGCAGCGCCAGGATTCGCGGGCCGTGGAAGACGGTCACGTACCCGCCCATCGCCATCAGCAGCACGATGCCGAGCACCCCTATGACGCGATCGTGGACCAGGACGTTGTTCGCGGCGGCGTCGAGGTCGAACAGCGCGATCCAGACCAGTGATTCGGTCTCCCGCGGCCACGGCAGAAACCACCAGCGAACCGTCCATATGCCCGCGACGGTGGCCTCGGCGATGCCCTGAACCGGACCCATCGCCTCGTCCTGCGCTATCGCGGCCAGAATCGCGATGAGCAGCATCACGATGCCGCCCGCCCCGAGCATGAACTTGAATCGACCGAGCGCGCCGTGCGACCGCAGGGTCTCGACCAGCCAGCCGTAATCGACCCGGTCGCGCCACCAGGTTCGGAACATCGAGCGACTGTCGGTCAACGAGCTACCGCCTCGTGTCGGTACCGGACTCGAGCGTCTATCTGTAACCGGTCGTGCATATCGGACGTTATGGCGGTAGCTCATCACACGCAATGTGAGATCGTCCATACGCGACCCGGATTTGGTCGCTGCCTGCGGCTTGTCTACACTGAACCGGTTGCTCGGGCACAGTTGTGTCCGCATGAGCCCGGTGTGCGCACCGGGTCGCGGACGGTCCGGGCACTGAGAACTCGCATGAGAACTCAATCCGGTCGGCAAATGCCGGCCGGGCCATCCGAATTGTTGTAGGCCCACGATCGGCACCGTGCTGTGCCGGTGCTGTATGGGAACCGCAGCGAGAAAGGTGTCTAGGTCGAACCATGACCATGACTGATCCGATCGCAGACTTCCTCACACGTCTGCGCAACGCCAACTCGGCGTACCACGATCAGGTGAAGGCTCCGCACTCGAAGCTCAAGGCGAATATCGCCGAGATCCTCAAGCGCGAGGGCTACATCGCCGACTACCGGACCGAGGACGCGCAGGTGGGCAAGACCCTCGTCGTCGACCTCAAGTACGGTCCGAGCCGCGAGCGCAGCCTCGCCGGCGTGCGCCGGGTTTCGAAGCCCGGTCTGCGTGTGTACGCGAAGTCCACCAACCTGCCCAAGGTGCTGGGCGGCCTCGGCGTGGCCATCATCTCCACGTCGCAGGGCCTGCTCACCGACCGTCAGGCAGCCAAGCAGGGCGTGGGCGGCGAAGTCCTCGCCTACGTCTGGTAAGGGAGGTCAGGACTAATGTCGCGTATTGGCAAGCAGCCCATCGCAATCCCGTCCGGCGTCGATGTGACCATCGACGGCCGGCAGGTGCAGGTGAAGGGCCCCAAGGGCACGCTGTCCCACATCGTCGCCGAGCCGATCACCGTCGGTAAGAACGACGAGGGCAAGCTCGAGGTCACCCGTCCCGACGACGAGCGCAAGAGCCGCTCGCTGCACGGCCTGACCCGCACGCTCATCTCGAACATGATCGTCGGCGTCACCCAGGGCTACGAGAAGAAGCTCGAGATCGCCGGCGTCGGTTACCGTGTCGCGCTCAAGGGCCAGAACCTCGAATTCGCGCTCGGGTACAGCCACCCGATCGTTTCGGAGCCGCCGCAGGGCATCACCTTCGCCGTGGAATCGCCCACCAAGTTCTCGGTGGCCGGTATCGACAAGCAGCTGGTCGGCGAGGTCGCCGCCAACATCCGCAAGTACCGCAAGCCGGAGCCGTACAAGGGCAAGGGCATCCGGTACGCCGGCGAGGTCGTTCGCCGCAAGGTCGGAAAGACGGGTAAGTGATCATGGCGCAAACCGAAAACCAGAAGGCCAAGCGCATCCCGCTGGGCAAGGACGTCTCGACGCAGCGTCGTCTGTCCAAGGCGCGCCGTCACTTCCGTCTGCGCAAGAAGGTCGTCGGCACCACCGAGCGTCCGCGTCTGGTGGTCAACCGCTCCTCGCGGCACCTGCACGCGCAGCTCGTCGACGACTCGCTCGGCAAGACCATCGCCGCCGCCTCCAGCATCGAGGCCGATGTGCGCGCGCTGGACGGCGACAAGACCGCCAAGGGCAAGAAGGTCGGCGAGCTGCTCGCCGCCCGCGCCAAGGCGGCCGGTGTCGATGCCGTCGTGTTCGACCGTGGTGGCCACGACTACCACGGCCGCATCGCCGCACTGGCCGATGCCGCTCGCGAAGGTGGGTTGAAGTTCTGATGATCAAGATTGCTAACGGAAGGAACGTCTGATGCCGGGACGTCAGAGGCGTGACGGCGGAAACGGACCCGCCGGACAGAATGGCAACGCGCCCGAGGGTGGCCGCGAGAACCGTCGCGGTGGCGGCGATCGTCGCGGCGGCGGCGACCGCAGGGATAACGCGGCCGAGAAGAACCAGCTCGAGCGCGTCGTCGCGATCAACCGCGTCTCCAAGGTCGTCAAGGGTGGTCGGCGCTTCAGCTTCACCGCCCTGGTGATCGTCGGCGACGGCAACGGTCTGGTCGGCGTCGGCTACGGCAAGGCCAAGGAAGTTCCCGCGGCCATCCAGAAGGGTGTCGAGGAGGCTCGCAAGGGCTTCTTCCGCGTCCCGATGATCGGCTCGACCATCACCCATCCGGTGCAGGGCGAGGCGGCGGCCGGTGTGGTCATGCTGCGCCCGGCTTCCCCGGGTACCGGTGTTATCGCCGGTGGCGCCGCCCGTGCCGTGCTGGAATGCGCTGGCATTCACGACATTCTGGCCAAGTCGCTCGGTAGCGACAACGCGATCAACGTCGTGCACGCGACCGTCGCCGCGCTCAAGCAGCTGCAGCGTCCCGAAGAGGTGGCGGCCCGTCGCGGTCTGTCCATCGAGGACGTTGCTCCGGCTGGCATGCTGCGTGCGCGTGCCGGACAGGGAGTCTGATATGGCACAGCTGAAGATCACCCAGATCAAGAGCACGATCGGTGCCAAGGCTAATCAGCGGGAGTCGTTGCGCACGCTCGGCCTGCGCAAGATCCGGCAGAGCGTGGTCCGGGAGGACAACGCGCAGAACCGCGGACTGGTCAACGTCGTGCGCCACCTCGTGGAAGTTGAGGAGCTCAACGCATGACCATCAAACTGCACCATCTGCGTCCGGCCCCGGGCGCGAAGACCGAGAAGATCCGCGTCGGCCGCGGTGAGGGCTCGAAGGGTAAGACCGCCGGTCGCGGTACCAAGGGCACCAAGGCACGCAAGAACGTGCCCGCCCGCTTCGAGGGTGGGCAGATGCCGCTGCACATGCGGCTGCCCAAGCTCAAGGGCTTCACGAACCCGTTCCGGACGGAATACCAGGTCGTGAACGTCGGCCGGATCGCCGAGCTGTTCCCCGAGGGCGGCACGGTCGGCAAGGCCGAGCTGGTCGCCGCCGGCGCCGTTCGCAAGAACGAGCTGGTGAAGGTCCTCGGCGACGGTGAGATCGGTGTCGCGGTCCAGGTGACCGTCGACAAGGTGACCGGCTCCGCCAAGGAGAAGATCACCTCGGCCGGTGGCACCGTCACCGAGCTGGGCTGACGGTACGCTCTAATCTAAGTGGCACCGGATGAGTGAAGAGCTCATCCGGTGCCACTGTTAGAGTTCTATTGTTGTCTGCCAAGCCTCGTCATGGTTTTCAGCACCCCTCTTTCGGACATGCTGAAAATATCCATGTCATGACCATGTCGTTCGCCAGGAGGATCTGTGCTTTCCGCCTTCGTATCGGCCTTCCGGACTCCGGACTTACGGCGGAAGATTCTCTTCACGCTGGGGCTGCTCGCGCTGTACCGGGTTGGTGCCACGCTGCCGTCTCCCGGCGTCGACTACAAAAGCGTCCAGGACTGTATCGCGCAGATTTCCGGCGGTGACAACGCCGGTATCTACCAGCTGATCAACCTGTTCTCCGGTGGTGCGCTGCTGCAGCTGTCGGTTTTCGCGATCGGCATCATGCCCTACATCACCGCGAGCATCATCATCCAGCTGCTCACGGTCGTCATCCCGCGGTTCGAGGAACTGCGTAAAGAGGGCCAGTCCGGCCAGAACAAGATGACGCAGTACACCAGGTATCTGTCGATCGCGCTGGCGATTCTGCAGGCCACCGGTCTGGTGGCGCTGGCGGCGCGCAAACAGCTGCTGCAGGGCTGCCCCAAGGACATCCTGGCCGACACCAGCATCTTCGGCATGGTCATCATCGTGCTGGTGATGACGGCGGGCGCGGCGCTCGTCATGTGGTTCGGCGAGCAGATCACCGAGCGCGGCATCGGAAACGGCATGTCGCTGTTGATCTTCGCCGGTATCGCGGCGCGTATCCCGTCCGAGGGCAAGAACATTCTGGACAACCGCGGCGGGCTGATCTTCGGCTTGGTGTGCGTCGCGGCGTTCGCGATCATCTCCGGCGTCATCTTCGTCGAGCAGGGCCAGCGCCGGATTCCGGTGCAGTACGCCAAGCGCGTCGTCGGCCGCAAGATGTACGGCGGGTCGTCGACCTACCTACCCTTGAAGGTCAACCAGGCCGGCGTTATCCCGGTGATCTTCGCGTCCTCGCTGCTGTACCTGCCGAATCTGATCGCTCAGCTCACCGGCGGGCGTACCAACGCCAATCCGAGCTGGTGGCAGGAGTTCATTCAGAAATACCTGGTGAATCCGGGCAATCCGGCCTATATCGCGATCTACTTCGGTTTGATCGTGTTCTTCACCTACTTCTATGTCGCGATCACCTTCAATCCGGAGGAACGCGCCGACGAAATGAAGAAGTTCGGCGGCTTCATTCCCGGCTACCGCCCCGGTAAGCCGACCGCGGACTATCTCAACTTCGTCCTGAGCCGCATCACCCTCCCCGGCTCCATCTACCTCGGTCTTGTCGCGGTCCTGCCGAATCTTTTCCTGGATATCGGCGCCTCCGGTAACAACCAGAACCTCCCCTTCGGCGGTACCTCGGTGCTGATCTTGGTGAGTGTCGGTTTGGATACCGTTAAGCAGATCGAGAGCCAGCTGATGAATCGAAATTACGAAGGGTTCCTCAAGTGAGAGTTGTACTGCTCGGTCCGCCGGGTGCCGGCAAGGGCACCCAGGCCGTCCTGCTGTCGGAAAAGCTGGGCGTCCCGCACATCTCCACCGGGGACCTGTTCCGCGCGAACATCAGCCAGCAGACCCCGCTGGGTCGCGAGGCGCAGAAGTACCTGGACGCGGGCAATCTGGTGCCAAGCGATGTGACGAACCGGATGGTCGAGGCGCGCATCGCCGAACCGGATGCGGCCAACGGTTTCATCCTCGACGGCTACCCGCGCACCATCGACCAGGCGGAGGCGCTGGAGAAGATCCTCAAGGAGTCCGGGCACGAGCTCGACGGCGTCGTTTCGTTCGAGGTCCCCGAGGACATCCTGGTCGAGCGCCTGCTGCACCGCGGTAAGACCAGCGGCCGCTCCGACGACACCGAGGATGTCATCCGCAACCGGCAGCGAGTGTACCGCGAGGAGACCGAGCCGCTGCTCGACCACTACGACGGCCTGGTCGTCACGGTGGACGGCGTCGGCGAGGTCGAAGAGGTCAACGCCCGCGCGCTGCACGCGCTGGGCCGCTGAGCTCCGATGGTCTTCGGCCGGAAGAACAAGAAGGTGGTGCCGTTCCGCACCGCCGGTGAACTCGACGCCATGGCGGCCGCCGGTGCGGTCGTCGGTCGTGCGCTGGTCGCGGTGCGCGCCGCGGCCAAACCGGGCGTTTCGACGGCGGAACTCGACGAGGTCGCCGAACAGGTGATCCGGGACGCGGGCGCGGTGCCGTCCTTCAAGGGCTATCACGGATTCCCGGCGTCGATCTGCTCCTCGGTGAACGATCGTGTGGTGCACGGGATTCCGTCGGCGGAGGAGATCCTCGCCGAGGGCGATCTGGTGTCCATCGACTGCGGTGCGATCCTCGACGGCTGGCACGGCGATTCGGCATGGACCTTCGGTGTCGGCGCCATCATCGAGGCCGACCGGCTGTTGAGCGAGGCCACCAAGCTGTCGATGGAGGCCGGGATCGAGGCCATGCTGCCCGGCAACCGGCTCACCGATGTCTCCCACGCCATCGAACTCGGCACCCGCGCCGCCGAGCGGCAGCACGGCCGCGCGTACGGCATCGTCGACGGCTACGGCGGCCATGCGATCGGCCGGGAAATGCATATGGATCCGTTCCTGGCCAACGAGGGCGATCCGGGTAAGGGCCCGCGGCTCGTGGTCGGTTCGGTGCTCGCCATCGAGCCGATGCTGACCTTGGGCACCACGAAAACGCAGGTGCTCGGCGACGATTGGACCGTGGTGACAACGGATGGTTCGCGCGCCGCGCACTGGGAGCACACGGTCGCGGTCACCGAGGACGGTCCGCGCATCCTCACGCCCCGCCCGGAGTAACCACATTTCGGGTCGGCAGGGTGACCCGGTTGCCTACGTTTTGCGGTAGCACGTCGCGCGGCGAGGAGCCGATGCGCGCCGACGCCGCTGTGCGGTCGATCTCGCCGCGACGTTAGACGGCGATACCCAGCTCTGCTGGATCGGTGCGTCGATCCTTTCACCCGCGTCCGGTGCGATCCGACGATTCCGGTCGCTGTTTCGACGATGTGCTCAGCGTAGGTCGGGCGCGGGGGCGCTCACGCGAGTAGGAACTACTCGAATCCCGTTGGGCGAACCGGAAATACTTACGCATTCCGCGTAGGGGTTCCGTCAAGGGAGGTGCCGGATACTCTTGCGCGCTGCGACCATAGGGTGATGCGCCGCTCCGACCTATGTCTAGAGGATCTGGGCGGGCTGCGCGGAACCTATCTGCCGGTGCCCGCGGATTGGCGGCAGTTCCGGCTCGCCGGTATCGCGACGGCGGCGAGCTGCGTCGTCATGCTCGTGGCGCTGGCGGGCCGGGCATATCCGTTGGCGCTGATCGCCGCCGCATTCGCGTTGCTGGTGGGTGGGCGGCTCGCCTGGGCGGCCGGTCGCCTGCGCGTGTTGGCCGGGCGCAATCGCGGGTCGCGGCTGGAGTTGTACGAGCGCGGGTTCGTCGTCGTATTCGGTGGCCGGGTCCGTACCTTCCGCTACGGTGCGGCGACGGTGCGGGAACAGGCCGCGCGGCGCTCGTATGTGTGCTCCGGTGATGCGGGGGATCCGGTGATTCTGCGGCGCGGGTTCGAGCGGCAGCACGTGTGGGGCGCCGAGATCCGGCGCGGGGTGGCGCGAGCCCAGGTGCCGAGGGCATTGGCGGCGCTGAATGCCGGGCAGCGGCTCGAATTCGGTGAAATCTGGGTCACCGCAAGGGATATCGGCGTCGGCGGGGAGCGGGCGGCCTGGGCCGACGTCACCGAGTTCACGGTGCGTTCCGCGCTGCTGATCGTGCGGGTCCGGGACCGGGCGCGACCGCTGATCGCCGAGGCGGTCGCTGAGGTGCCGAATATGTGTGTGCTCCAACTACTTTCGGAGCACCTGCGCCAGTTGGGCCGGGTGCGGATCACCCAGGTGACCAGCGGGTAGTCGAATTCGCCCCGCGCGGTCTCCGGGTTGGTGCGCAGGTACTCGGTGATGCGGTCGAGTAGTTCGGTGCGTTCCGCATCCGAGATCACCAGGGTGTGCGAATGCGTTCCGATTGTCGCGGTGAGGGTTTCGGCGGTGCGCCGGTGCGCGTGCGGGAAGTCGGCGCGCTCGAATTCCGCGAACAGTGGATGGCTGGGCAGTTTGCCGTCACCCGGTTCGAACGATGCGCTGGACCGGGAGACCCGCTGCAGCCCGGCGACCCAGTCGACGTCGAGGTCATCGGTGTTCCAGAACGCCGCGAGCACTCCGCCGGGGCGCAGCACCCGCGCGATCTCCGGGAACGCGCGCTCTTGATCGAACCAGTGCAGCGCCTGCCCGACGGCGACGGCGTCGACCGAATTGTCCGGCAGCGGAACGGCTTCGGCGACGGCACGGCAGGCGGTGATGCCGGGATGTCTGCGGACCAGTTCGGCGAGCATCTCCGCATCCGGTTCGACGGCGATGACCGATGCGCCCGCGGCGAGCAGACCCGCCGTCAGCTTTCCGGTGCCCGCGCCGAGATCGACGACGACGGGCGCGTTCGACGTGTCGAGCGGCTCCAACGCCCAGCGGATACCGGCCAGCGGGTAGTCGGGCCGGTGTTCGTGGTAGGTGGCGGCGTGTGGGCCGAAGGACTTGGCGCGTCGGGCACGTAGGTCCGTGCTGCTCGCCGGTTCGTCGAATGGGCCCATGCGGTCAACCGTATCTATTCGGCGCGATCAGGCCGAGATCGGCTGTCGCGGTGTCGCTGTGCAGGCGCGGACGGTTTCGATCACCTCGAGGCCGGACGGCCGGAAGGAATCGCGCGGCGAGACCACCCACTGCCGGTAGCCGGTTTGTGCGTCGGCCGGTGACGGCAGCGCGATTTCGCCGCCGATCGGGACGATCGAGACGTTGTGGCGGAACAGTTCGGCGAACAGTTGCACATCGTCGCTGATATCCGGGCGGATCAGGAAGGTCCAACGGCCGGAGCGGACGTGGGAAATGATTGGCCCCAAGGTGTTTCGGCGGCGCAGCAGGTCATCGCGAACGCGTTGGCCGAGTGGGGCGGGCATGGTGATCGCGCCGACCGCACCCGCTTTGACCACGATCCGCCCGACCTCGGGGTGGATGCCGGCGGGGAGTCCGCAGGTGCGCCGATAGAACGCGCATCTGGTGGTGGGTGTGTCGGCGAAAGCCAATTGGTCCATGGGTGAAGCCTCGACTCACATCGTTCGTTGGTGCTGCGCCGAGCCGATGTGGACGTGACCGTATGGTGCGCAACGCTGTCACGGCTCTGTCCAGGCGCATACCAAGTAGACCATCTCGAGCCATCTGTCAGGAAGGTTCAGTGCTTTTTGTTCATGTGAAAAATACTCTCGCGGGACATTTGTTCGGAACGCGAAAATGCTTGTGCCACTTAATGATTCGAATGTGCTACCGGTATGGTGCACAGAGGCTATGCGCCGACCGGTCGGTATTTTTGAACTCAATCAGACCGGTGTGTGGGCGAAAAGTGGTGGCGCTGATGAACTTTACGCACATCTGACCTGCGAGAACGCGGCGTGACCAGCGCGGTCGTCATTGTTCGATGATGTCGACATGATCGAAAGGTGATCTAAAATGATGAGTTTCGGCCTACTGCCTTAGAATGGCGTCTTGGTCTGTCTTGTGGAGTGGCCACGGTGTGGTCATTGGAGGAGCTTCAGCGGTGGGTAGCAACAACAGTCCATGGTCCGGGTTGGCGCAGCAGGTCCGGGACCAGCACGTCAAGGTCGATATCAACGTTGCGTATGACTGCGCGAGCGCCTGCGCCGAAATGATCGGCAAGTTGAAGGCGTACCAGAACAAGCTGCAAGAAGCCAATATCAAACTCATCGACTTCGGCGGTCTTCGTTCGGGGAACGATCTGGCGGGCAAATTCAACTCCAAAGCGGCAGATCTGAACAACGAGCTCGACGGCCATATCCGGACGCTGATCGACCTCGGTGAGATGTTCAAGACCGCGGGCAAGGCATACGACACGACAGATACGGGTTCCGGTTCGACCTTCGACAAACTCAGCAACATGATGGACATGTCCAAGGTCGGCGCCGCCAACATAAAATTCGATCCGGGAACATATGACGGCGACTACACGCGGAGTTTTGGGCAGTGGTTTTGGGGGGACCACCTGCCGGACTATTCGGACCCGGTGAAAACCTCCGGCTCGAAGCCCGAAAGTTTCACGATCGTTCCCGAGGATCCGGAAAGCATGGGCTACCCGGAATTCTACCAGCTGGGTAAGAACATCAAAGCCGAGTCGGCTGGTAATGCCGGCAAGATCTGGGATCTCTTGGCGACCAAGCTCGACGAGGCCGGAATCAATCTACAACAGAAGATGAAGAGCCTGACGGCGGATAAGTGGGAGGGGGTGGGTGCGGATCAGGCCATCGGTGCGATCAGCAAGTACGGTGACAATGTCCACCAGTTGAGCAACGACATGACCGCGGTCGCGGCGAATCTCCATTACACCGCCATATGGTTGCATACAACAGCGGGTGATATGCCGGACAACGGCAGCCCGCATTTCTGGAATCATTTGTACGACATCTGTTCGTACCGGAACAATTTCAAAGACGAGTACGTCAAGGGTTTGAACAACTCGGTCAAAGGGTTCCCGATACTGACCGACCCGCCTACCCCGACGAAGCCCACCACCACGACCGACGACAAAAAAGACGACACCACGACGGTGGAGGACAAGGCAAAAAGACTCAAGGACCAAAAGGACGACACGACCACCACCACTCCTGGCCCTCCCGGTCCGCCTGGTCCTCCCGGTAATCCCGGCCCGCCCGGACCTCCGGGGCTGGCCACTCCGGGCAATAACAAGGTGCCCGGCATGGATACCTCGGCTCTCGACGCCGCCAGGAAGGATGCCGCCGGTAATCCGATCGGCAACGGCGGTCTACCGAGCGGTGGCCTGCCGGGTACCAACCCCAATACCGGGGCGCCGAATACGGGGGCGCCGAACACCGGAATACCCAATACAACACCGGCTTCGGCGAATCAGGACATGATCGGTCCGCTGGTTAACGCGCTCTCGCAGGGCGCCCAGGCGATTCCCGGTCTGGTGCAGGCGCTTTCGCAGTTCGCCGCGCAGCATCCGCCCGCCGCACCGATCGATTTCGACAGCTTCTTCCAGCAGTTCCCGCAGATCAAGGATCTGATCGCGACGACGCCCGCGTTGAAGCCGCTGGCGGATCTGTTGCATATTCCGGTGCAGGACAACCCATCCGGGCGGCCGGTGCCGGGTAATCCCGGGACGGTGGGCGCGTCCGATCCGATACAGCAGGCGGCGGCGCGGCTGTTCCCCCGGGCGTCCATTCCCGGTGGCATTCAAAACATTCCGGATATCCGGACGGTCACCAACGGCCCGGCGATACCGACCCTGGATCAGTTGGTACGCGCGGCGGTCGGTGGGGCGCCCGCAGTGGCCGACCTCCGGATTCCCGGAACCGATTCGGGGGCAGGTATTTCCGATGCGGCCCCTGACTGGGCGCTGAACCTACCAGGCATCCAAGCGGCGACGTCCGACAGCGCCGCCGCGCCGCAGCGTGATCTGGGGTCTGCGCTGACCGATTCGGTGGCGCGGGCGGAACCGGTGGCCGACGCGTGAATCGCCAGTGGGAGTTCACCGATCTGGAATTGCGGGTGCTCTGGGAGCGGTATATCGGTGGGTCTTTGCCGGAGCCACTCACCTACACCAGCCGGATACGCTACGCCGACGAGTATGAGCAAGAGGCATTCCGGATCTGGGAGTACCTGCAGGACACCGTGGGCGGTTCGATCCGTGAGGTGCTCGAGGCGCTCGCGCATCCGGAGCTGCTGCTACGGGTAATGGGTTGGTACGACCGTGATATGGACGATCCACAGCGCTGGATCAGGGCACGCGTTGTCCGATCCGGCCCGCGCGGCTACGTTTTGACGCAGAAACCCGGCGAAACCATTGCGCACAGCGGTGGTTACACCATCACCGAATGCGGTCCGCACGGCGTGGCCGATGCGGCGGTGCGGCTGTTGCCTCCGGTGGAAGCGGGCCGCTCGCGGAGTATCCCGATCACCCTCGACCAGGAAGATGTACTGGAGCAGATCCACGGTGGCGCGTCGATGGTGCTGGAATCCGGTGGGGAGTCCGAGGTGCGCCGCGGCGAGCGATTCCTCAACACTCCGGCGGACCGGACCGGCGTGATCATACTGAATCAGGGCCGTTCGAAATTCGGTCCGCGCGGCATCCTCGAACAAATCCTGCTCTGGCGCGATCTGCCCGATGACGGCCGGTATGTGATCGAGGTGGGCAGTAGCGCGCCGACCGCGGTCGGCATCGGCCGCCAGGAACTCGTCGCACGACTCGACGACGCGATCGAGAGCATGCTGAAGCGCCTCGAAAACCACTGGGAAATACGGGAATAGCTAGCACGGGTTGGGCCTACTGTGCGGTTTTGCCAAGAAACAGTACGTGGTGTCCGTGGTCGAGGCCGTTGGCCCCGGCCTGCCGCAGGCCGCTGTCGGGCAGCCCGCTGAGCTTGGTGAACATCTGCGTATTGCCGAAGGCCGCACGGAGTTTGGGCTCGGTCGCATGATCCGCCCCGTACTCCGCCAGCCGCGCGAAGTCCAGCGGGCGCAGCGGAACATCCAGCGGCGCTTGGCCGCTCGGCCTGCCGAGACCGGCGTACTGTACGGGCGCGCCCCGCTCGTACAGGCACAGCTCGTAGGCGACGTCGGCGGTCTGGGTGACCGTGATCACCGGCCAATCCGCGGAAAGACGCAGCGCCAGTGGGTGTTTGCCGAGCGGGGTGAGCTCCCAGTTCATACTCATCACGGTGACCCAGCCGCCGGCCATCGGATCGATCAGCACCACGTCGTCACCGAGCGTTTCGGCCGTGTTCAGCTCGGGATCCGGTATCCGCCAAAGGCTTTCGTCCATGCCGAGGTAGGCCGTGCGGGAGACCGGGTATACGTCGTCGACGGCGTATGCCGCGATGATCGCGGCGCGGATCTGCAGTACCGCGTCGCGATCCTTGCAGCGAACGCTCAACGCGCCGAAGGTCGTCGCGACATCTACCGGATGGGTCGGCGGATCCTCGTCGGCGCCGGCCACCAGCGGGCGCAGGCCGACCAGGTTCAGTCGCCAGTTGATCTCCTCGACGGTGGACAGATCGCCCGAGGTCTTGTAGAGGATCTGCTGCTGGGTGAGCTGTCCGGCCTGCTCCAGCGTGCGGCAATTCAGCTCGGTGAGCGCGGCATACGCCTTCGGGGTGAGGTCGAGATCGCGAATGCCGCAGGCGCGCAAGCGAATCGCCATGCCCGTCGAGGTCATCGCCTGGTAGCGCTCGCGGTACATGGTGATGGCCTGCTTGCGGGAGCGGCCGATCATCAGCGTGCGCAGCAGGGTGCTGAGGCTCTGCAGATATTTGCCGGACAGCTCCGGATTTTCCGCGGCCAGCGCACTGCGGATGCGCGCGGCGTCCTCGGTGGCGGCGACGGCGGCGGACTGATCGAGGCGGCCGAGCCAGACACCGCACTTGGACAGGCCGTCCGCGCACAGCCCGGCGGCTTGCGAATATGTATGTGCCACTTGACGATACGTGTCACAAGTGCGCCGGATGACGCCCACGGCCTGCTCGCGCCTGCCCGCTTGCCTGGTGGCCTGTTCGAACAGGCGCAGCGCCTCGTTGAGCTCACCGGCGTAGCGCGCCTCCACCATTCCGGCCGCCAGCCAGCGCAACCGGATCAGCACCGCCTCCTCGGCGGGGGCCACCGCGTCGCGCGTGCGATCCCGGCCGCCGCCGCGGGCGGTGGCCAGCATGGCCTTGGCGAGTTCGACCAGCGTGGTCGCCAGCCGCAGCTCGTGCTCGGCCGAGCGGTCCGCCGCCGCGAACCGCTCGGTGGCGATTCGGCGCTCGATCGCGTTCAGGTCCATCGCGATCCTCGATTCCCGCATGATCCTCCGCGTCCCGGGGCGGCATCACGTCACCGCAACCGTTGAGCATCGAGTCTGTCACGGTTGGCGGCGCGGCGCAGCCGTATCCGGGGGTGGGATGGGTCGCTCAGCGGCCGAGCGCCTGCGTGCTGTCCGCCTCGGCGGCGGTTTCCATGGATTGTGAAGCGGCTGATTTCTCCGGACCACATTCCGAACGGTCTGTCGATAGGAATTCACTGATATCGTGCGCGGGACGGCGGTTCTCGATGACTCGACACTGATCGGCCGATGACAAATCGCGCGGTCGAATTCCCTTGCGGGACACCGGATCGTAACCGGACGCTGCTGCACTGACCCGATCGGTGGAGCGAGTGATCGGGCGGTGCGCATGCGTGGCGGTGGGGCACGATGAGTCTTTATCTGCCCGAGGGGTTGCGCTGGTTGGGGTGGGTGGCCGGCGCGGCGTGGCCGGATGGCGACGAGGACAAGATGTTCGAGCTCGCCGCGGCCTGGGCGGCGGCCGCCGAAGAGCTCGAAGGTGTGCCCGATGACATTCGCGCGGCGCGGAATTCGATCGGCGTCGCGTATCACGGGGGCAAGGCGGGCGAGGCCATGCAGGCTAAGTTCGATCCGCTGCTCAGTGGCCCGCAGTCGGTGCAGGAATTGGCGACCAGCTACCGCGCACTGTCCGAGACCGCGTTCAACGCGGGCACCGATATGGAGGCGGCCAAGCTGACGGTCATCGTCTCGCTGGCCATGCTCGCCGCCGAAATCCTCTGGGCTTGGGTGTTTCCGGTGACGGCCGGGGCAGCGGAGGCAGCGGCGATCAACGCGACCAGATCCTGGATGCGCCAGGTCGAGGACAAGCTGACCAAGCTGATCGAGAAGGGCGCCGAGTGGCTCTTCCGAAATGCCAAAGTGGCCAAATTCGTCGGCACCTACTCGGTGAAAATCCTGGAGAGCGTGACGATTTCCGGACTGCTCGATATCACGGTTCAGCAGATCCAGGTTTGGAAAGGGCATCGGCACGGAATCAACTGGGGCCAGGTTGGCCTCTCGATGGCAGCGTCGGCCGCGGGCACGATTCCGGGCCGCGAGGTGGCCGGATTCGTCGGCACCGAATTCGATAAGCTCTTCGCGAAATCGTTCCAGCTGAACGGCCGTGAAGGCCGGTGGATGTCGATGATCAAGCCCAGCGTGGGCGACTCGTTGAAGGGGATCGCGACGGGCGCGACATCCGGCGCGGTCGGAACGTTCGCCGGGAACCTGGTGATGATCGGCGCCATGGGCGGTTTCGGCCCCGCGATGTCCTCGGCGGAAGGCTGGGTCGGCGGTATCTCGCGCAGCGCCATCGTCGGCGGGGCACGCGGGATGCTCGGGGTGAAGATGCCCTCGTCCACGGGACGGATGGGGCTGAAGATGAATACGTTCGATCCGACGCTGCGGCCGAGCCTCGGTCCGCGCGGGGATGGGACGATGCCGTTGCCGCCGCGCGCAGGGGCGGCGGGTAGCGGTGTGAATCCCGCTGTGCGCGAGGTAGTTCCGGTTCAGGCCGGGCATGATCAGGCGGTTATTCATGCGGCGTCTGCTTCGGCGGGGGAGCATCAGCCTGCTGTGCATGAGCGGCCGGTTGCGGCGGTGGATACGCATCCGCAGCAGGAAAGTGGCAGCATGCACTCGAATGTTGGTGAGCGGGTGGGTAATTCGGCGGGCTCGACATCCGGGACAACAGGTCAGCAGCACCATGGTGGCCAGGTCGACGCGGCGGGTGCCGGTGCGCAGCCGAGTACCGTTGCGCCGCAGCCGAGGGCTGCGGTCGATACGCCGCGAACCGCTGTCGCCCAACACGGCTCGGGCGGACAAACATCGTCTGCTGGCGGATCGTCGACCGGGCAGGTGTCCTCTGCGAATACCGAGACGTCGCTCGGCCGGCGCGGCCCAACGGCCATCGCTCCCGCGCAGACTGGCGCTGGTGCGCCGCAATCGCATGCGAGTTCGGCACAGAGCGGGAACGCATCGGGTTCGGCACCAGCACGGGGTGGCGCCTCGGCATCCGCGGCTCCCGGCGGCTCTGATGGGACACGTAGCCCTGTTGCCGCACAGGCGAATAGCAATGAGTTGCCGAACAATCCGGCGCGTACAGAATCACAACGGTCGGTTGGGGTGACGCAATCGGCTGAACCGCAGCCGATGCGGGATCAGGCGGCGGCGCAACGCCAGCCGAGCGGGCGCGATATGCCGGATCGGTCCGGCGCCGGAGCGGCATCGGACGAATCGCGTCGGCGGGCGAACGAGGTTGCGGCGCAAAATCAACGGGCTGGATCGGGCAGCCCGCGCGATGACGACCTCCTACCACCGCGCGATGACGATGATGTGCATCGGCCACCTCTGCCGGACGAGGCGCCGCATGTCGGTCCCGCACCCGAATCACCGCAGGGCAGTCGCGATCCGCTGGTTCGGGACCGGATGACGCGGTCGAACAGCGCTGCGACCCAGGATCGCCGAGGTGAAGCGCGCTCGCAGGTTGCCGAGCAACAGTCGGCCAGCGGTGGACCACATTCGGATGCGGTGACCGAAGCTCCTCGCGACCCGGCTGTTTCGACGCCGACCGAGCACCAGCAGGTGCCGCCAGTTGGTAATCGTGGGACCGAAACGTCTGCACCACAGGTAGATTCCGTCGGGTCGCAGTCCCGAGGACGGGCCGTGGTTTCGTCAGACGATCATGGCGCGGGCACATCGACGCACCCGGAGGGGCCGAACGCAACCGAGCCGACACCGCGTCCTGTCACGGGTCCGTCCCTGGCGGCTTCGTCCGAAGGACCGGTGCGCACCGGGTCGCCGACTTCGGAATCAACTGAACCGCAGGTAAATTCGAAACAATCGATACCGGTCGGCACCGGTGGTGAGCAGGTGCCGCCGTCGAACCGGACCGCACAGCCGGATACGATCGGCACCCCAGCCGCTGTTGTGGACGGTTCGATGCCACCACCGCCCGGAGGGCGCGTCTCGCCAACCGAAATCCCAGTGGGCGAACAACCGAGCCGGTCACCGGTACCAGAGCAGGCCGGTCGGTCATCGACCGCGTCGGGCGGGGCTGCCCGCGGTGAAAATAGTGAGACCGCGCAATCGCAACCGAGCCGGTCCACGACAGCGGACGCGTCCGCTGCAAGGCCACCGTCGCGGGGTTCCGCTGATTCCGTTGGACCGCAGGCGAATCGCGATTCGTCGGTCAATGCGTCAGCGGCAGGCCACGAGCAGGTGGACCTGCCGCGCGGTTCCGCGACCACCGGGCGGCCTACCTCACCGACTCCTGTCGCGTCCCCGACCTCGTTGGCTCCGCATTCGAGTTCCGGACGTCCGGCGGCGGGTTCGCGGCCGACGAGTTCGGCGCATGGTCCAGCTGATACGGACGCCCATGTAACGGTGGATGGTCCGGCATCGGAGTCGTCGTCTGCCAGCGGAGGATCTGGGCCGGAATCCGGTGTTCGGCTGAACGGCGGAGACGGTCAGGTGAATTCGGCGCAGTCCGCTTCGCATACGGGAAATGACGGGACGCGCGTTGAGCGGTCTATGCCGCCTACTACCGCAGGCGATAGCGCATCCGGTCCGGTACCGCAGAGCGAGGCAGCGAATTCAGTTGCACCGCAGCAGGTTCAGGAGCGTGCCGGAGCATCGACGACACAGCCCCCGGAGTCCGCGCCGCCGGTGCCTTCTGGGGCGAACGAGAGTCCGAGTGGCCAGCACGGTTCGCCGGGCGCGCGGCAGGAATCGGGTTCCTCCGTGCCGCCGGAAGCGAATCCGGCTGCGACACAACTCGATCACATAGATCCACCGCAGCGGTCGCAAGGCGAAATCGGCAGCGAATCGTCTTCGATCGGACAGACTGTGGCAGCCCCATCGACTCCTACAACGGATGCGACTGCCCCTGCACGCGGTACATCGACCGCAACCGAATCCGCTGCGCAACAAACTAGAGGTGCGCTTCCAGATCAAGCTCCGAATGCCGCTGTAAGCGAGATAGTTTCGCAAGCGCGGTCCGAGAGCCCCTTGCCCTCGCCGCCGATCGAGAGTGCGCCGCCGCCCCTCACCTCGCATGCATCCGAAACGGTGTCGGCAAATGCGGGGTCCGCCCGGCAGCGACCGAATTCAATTGTGCCGCAAAACAACGAGCCCGCGCGTCCCTCTTCGGCCGGGCCGGAGTCGGCACAGTCGCCGACTGCGACTCCGGACGCTGTCACGGCCGAGCAGACCTCGGTCGCCCGGCCGGAAGCAGTCTCACAGCCACACGAAGGCGGGTCACCCGGCGCGAGCCAACCCGGAACGGAAGTCATTGCGGGGGACGAGCACCCGGTTGGACAGCAACGCACAACGGAGGCGCTTGGACCGCAACGCGGTAGCGAGCCGATGCCGCCGAACTCGCCACCGCCGGAGAACCCACCCACCGCAACATCGGGTGCGGCCGAGCAGGCTTCGGCTGCCCGACCACACGAATCGGCCCGATCGGCTATCGAAGGCGTCCGGCCCGGAATTGAGGATGCAGTATCGGGCGGGCAAGCGCCGAATAGTTCGCCGCAAGAGTCGGTTCGGTCGGCTGTCGAGGGTGCTCGGCCTGGTAGTGGGGATGTGGGAGCGGGCGGCCGAGCGGCAAATAGTTCGCCGCAAGAATCGGTTCGGTCGGCTGTCGAGGGCGCTCGGCCGGGTATTGAGGATGCGGGATCGAGTGGGCGAGCGGCCAATAGTTCGCCGGGAGAGATGGCGCGTCCGGCTGCCGAAAGTGTCTCGCTCGGGATGGAGGGTGCGGGATCGGTTGGGCGAGTGCCGAATAGTTCGTCGCAAGAGTCGGTTCGGTCGGCTGTCGAGGGTGCTCGGCCTGGTAGTGGGAATGCGGGGCCGGGCAGGGGAGTGCCGAATAGTTCGCCGCAAGAGTCGGTTCGGTCGGCTGTCGAGCGTGCTCGGCCTGGTAGTGGGGATGCGGAATCGGGCGGCCGAGTGCCGAATACCTCGCCGCAAGAGACGGTTCGGTCGGCTGCCGAGGGCGTCCGGCCCGGTATTGAGGATGCGGGGCCGGGTAGGGGAGTGCCGAATAGTTCGCCGCAAGAATCGGTTCGACCGGCTGCCGAAGGCGCCCGTTCTGACATTGAGTATGCCGGGTCGGGTGGGCGAGCGGCCAATAGTTCGCCGGAAGAGACGGTGCGTCCGGCGGGAGAAAGTACGCCGCCCACTACATCGAGCCGGCACGGGAGAGGGGCAGGTGCCGGGGACGACGAGGAGGTCGCTCTGCGGCCTGGAGCGGATTCCGCTGTGCCGCCGCGTCTTGGCGATCACGAAGGTCTGCCACCGAACTCCGGTCGGCAGTCGCTGGCTGCACCACCCGACGCGCCCGCGTCCGAGCAGGTTTCCAGCAGACATTCGTCGGTGCTGTCGGCGGAGGACACGTCAGCAGCCGTACCGGGCGGCCAGCCTTCGGATACTTCGCCGCAAGAGATGGTGCGGACCTCGAGCCAGGGGACGCCGGTAGTCGATACCGTCGCGCCGCGGCGCGAGGGCGGCCAACCGAGTTCGTCACCTGGTCTGGAGGCTGACTCCACCGCTGCGGTACCAGGAACGGCTGGTGCCGAGGAGGTTTTGGGCGCGCGGCCGCCGGGTGGGGTTGAGCCGGTGACTGCGAGGTCGGGGGATGTCGGGGTTCCGGGTGCACGGTCGTCAGGTGAGGTTGAGTCGTCGACTGCGGCCTCGGGGGCAGTGCCTGGTTCGGGGGCTGGGTCTACCGCTGCGGTACCGGGAGCTTCTGGTGCCGAGGAGGTTTCGGGTGCGCGGCTGCGGGATGGGTCTGAATCGATGGCTGCGACGTCGGGGGGAACGGGGACCGCCGAGGTTTCGGACGCACGTTCGTCGGGCGGGGTTGAGCCGTCGACCTCAGCATCGGGAGCGGTTGGGGCTGTGGAGGTTTCGGGTGGGCGGCCGTTGGGTGGGGTTGAGCTGACGACTGGGGCATCGGGAGGAGCTGGTGCCGAGGAGGTTTCGGGTACTCGTCGGCCGGGGGTGGCCGGACCTCATGCCGGTGCATCGGGGCGGCAAGCGACTGCTGAGGATGTGGGATTGGTGCGGCAGCATGTTGAGTCGTCGGCGGCGCAGGGTAATAACGGTGCGGACGGTGGTCGGCGCGGTGGGGCGGATGTGCACGAGGAGGAGGCGGGGCAACCTGTTGATCAGGGGCGGGTCCGCGTGGGTCGGGCGGACGAGAGCGAGCCGGACAGAATCGAGGTGCTCGATGACGCCACCGCTGGGCGGCCGAATCACGTTGCGGTACAGGAAGGTAACGCCTCCGCGCCGAGTGGGCGCGAGGTGGGACGACCGTTGGATGGTCCGCGTTGGTCAAGGGCCGATGGTGCGGTGTCCGTAACGCATGCGGATGGTCGTGTCGGGCGGATCGACGCGGATCGGAATTCGAGTGTGCGGTTGGGGAATGGTGATGAGCTGCGGCTGAATTCGGATGGGGCGGGGAGTTTCGTCCGAAGCGATGGGGAGCGCTTCACGGTCGAGCACCGGCCCGATGGCATGGTCAGGGTCACCAGAGCCGATGGGACGGTCAGCGAGCTCGCGGCACCGCCGGAGCCGCACCGGAATAGGTCAGGTGCCGGGATAGAGCTGCCGAGCCTGGGGGAGCATTTGTCGATCGGCGATGTCACGGTGTGTGCGCAGCCGGGTGGCGTGCGAATAATCGATGGTGAGGTCACCCATGTGCTCGGGCGCGACGGTTGGACATCGACCCACCCTAGTGCCGCGAACCCGGAGACGGCGACCGTGCACCGCATCGGGAACGACGGCACGATCAAATACAGCGGGAACGGTGTAGAGGAGACGATCCGGCCGAATGGATCTGTGTCGCACAAGGATTCCGACGGAACCCACGTCATCAAACCCGACGGTGTCGGTGTTCGCACCCCCGCGGAACGATCCGCGTCGAATGCCGAGGCCGGTGGCGCGGCGCCGACCGAGGCGCATCAAGAACAGGCTCCGCGGGAGAAGACCGTGGTCACCCATCCGGATGGCACGACGCAGACCGTGCGCACGGACAAGACGATGGAGGTGCGAACGCCGGGCGATACGACCGTGAATATCGACGCGAAACGCAATGTCACGGTCCATGTTTCGAATGAGACGACGATCGCGGTCGAGCGCAAGCAGGTGACCGTGCGGTCGCTGAATGGCGACAGCTACGCCGTCGAGCGCAAGACCGTGACAGTACACACGCCCGACGGCACCAGCTACGTCGTCGACCCACGCCGCAACACGATCACCCGCACGGCGGCAGATCGCTCGGCCGGTGATGCCAATTCCATTGCGGCACATACGGGTGACGGCACAGTGCACCGAGGCCCCGGACACCCCAACTCCACCCACACCACGGATCCGGATGGCACCGTCCGGGTGCGATTGGACGATGGCAGCACCATTTCCATCGGCCGGGACGGTTCGGTGCGGGTGGGTCTGGAGAACGGCCGTGCGACATCGGTGCGCGCGGATGGTGTTGTGCGGGTGACCGTTCCGGATCGCAATGCGACGGTCGTACGTTCGGACGGCGTGGTCTGGCAGGTCGATCCGGACGGAATCACCCTGCGCCGCACCAGCCCCGACGGTTCGACATGGACCGTCGACGCGGACGGCACCATCCACCAGAACAAGCCGGACGGCACCGAGAAGGTGCACGGCACCGAGCTTTCGGGCACGGATCTCAAGAGCAAGACCCGGCCGAAGCGGGTGCCTGGCGCGAGACCGAAACCATCCTGGGTCGGCATTCCTGACGTGCCGACCGCCGCCGACTGGATCGCGGGCGCATCGCTGCCGGGCTCGGATGGCTCCACCAAGCCGCCCGAATGACTCGGCGATGATTCGTGAATGACGCATCCCGTCCGCGAATTCGATTGTGGGTCACCGCAGATTCACTCATGGCTGCTGATCTGTATGGACCACGGACACGAGCGGACGGGGAGATTTCGATGGCCAACGAGCGGTTGAAGGCCGATGCGGCGATGGCGCTGGAGGCGCTGGAGGACCAGCTATCCGGCATCGCCGAACTGCAGCGGCGGCGAATGGCGTTGACCGGCACCGCATTCGCCTGCGATAAGCGCATCCGGGTGACGGTGAACGCGGCCGGCGTGCTCGTCGACACCCAATTCGCCGACGATATCGACGAATTGAGCTACGAGGAGATCGCCGCGGCGATGACCTCGGCGGTGCAGTCCGCGGCCGCGGATGTGGAGCGGCAAGCCGATGAATTGATGCGCCCGCTGCTGGAGGCGCGGGCGAAGCTGCCCAAACTGTCCGACATCTTCGACGGGGCACCCGATTTCGGCGCTCCGGCCTCATTGGCACCGCACGATGGTTCGAAGCCGCCCTCCCCGGTGCCGCTGGCGGATCCGCGGTGGTCGGGTTCGCTTGTGACGGAATCGGATTGACAGACAACTCACGAGGAAGGAGCTCGTCGTGGCGGGCAGGATGCAGGTCGATACGGGTGCGATGAAGCGGGATGTCGCGCCGAAGGCCGAAGACGCTGGCACCAGGTTGAAATCGGTCGTCGAGCGGTTGGAGGCGAAATTGCAGTCCCTTGGTTCGCCATGGGGTAACGACAAATTCGGGAAGCAATTCGCTGACGGCGCAAACGGTTACCTCGCGTACAGCAACAATATGCGGGACGGCGCGCGGAGGATACATGACGCGTTGCACGGCTACGCCGAGGGTATCCGCCAAGCGGCCGAGTCGATGCGGCGGCAGGACGCCGCGCAAGCCGCCAGTACTCCGGGCGTCGACTGAGTGGTCAACTCCTGTACAGTTTTTCAACAGGGGTGCGGTTCTTCGCAACGCGATCCATATGCCGAAACGGTAATCCTTTGCCGATGATCGGTCGATGACCTTCCGGTGATCCACCGATGATCGATGGTGCGGTTGAATTCTTTTGCGCGACATCCGACTCGAGCCGATGGGCGTGCCGGATCCGGGATCGATAGCGATATATGAGGAGCAGCGGTGGGTTCGGAGACGCCGTCATGGAAGAACGGTTCGCTCAAGCTGGATGCCAGTATTGCGGTCGACTGCGCCAATGCCTGTAAGGATCTGATCCAAACGTTCGACACCCTCAGTAGGTACCTGAAGTCGGCCGAGAAGCTGAACGGGCACGATCTCGGGGGACTGCCTTCGGGCGAGCGGCTGGCCACCAGATTCAACGACAAGATGCAAAGTCTGCTCGATACGGTGGATCGGCACATCAAACTGGTCACCGATATGGGCGATACATTCATCAACGCGGGCAAGAGATATGCCGACACGGATTCGGGATCGGCGGAGTGGTTCAAACAGTTGAGCGACTTCTCGTTGAAGCCGGACTCGTCGAAGAACATCACGCTCTATCCGGCCTCGGGCATCCCGGCGAATCCGGGTAATGTGAAGGTTCCCGACGACTTGGTGCCGAAAAATCAGGTCGGCATGGACAAGGTCGATCTGGGGGTCGAGAATCCCTCTTCTATGCAGTGGCCCGACCTGATCAAGATGCGGGACTCGATAAATGTGAATCCACTGCGGACCGTCGCATTCGTATGGAAATGTATAGACGATACGGCCGTGCCGAGCGCGACAAAAGTTCGTGACTTGATGGATAAAACCAAAAAGGACGATACCTGGCGTGGTGCCGGTGCGGACGCGGCCCGTGCGGCGGTCACCCAGTACTTCGGTGAATTGCAGGATCTGGCCAAGCAGTCGATGCTGGTCAGCCGGAACGCCGCGTACACCGCTGATTATATTGCCGCGCTGTACTATGCGCTGGCCCCGATGCCGACGCAGCCGGTCGAGAATGAGCTCAAGAAGTACCAGGACGCGTTCGGCGATATTTATGTCACGGGCATTCACAATACTGAGAAGGTATTTCCGAAGCTGCCGCAGCCGTCCGGTATCCCGGGGCTGGACGCGCAGGGCGGTAATGACGACAATCCGGGGAAGAACAACAAGGGGAACGGTTCCGATACGGACAAGGACGGAAAGTCCGGTGGAAAAGGCAAGGATGACACCGGCGACGGCGACAACGGCGGCAAGAACGACGCCGAAGGCGGCGGTGGCGATAAAAAGCACGGTGGTGGCGGCGGTTCCGAAGGGGACGGCTCCGACGCCGAAAAGAAGGGTAAGGGTACCGGCCACGACGGTAAGAACGGTGCGGGCGGGCCGGGGCCGGGCATCCAGCCGCCCGACAAGTCGAAACCCGATGCGTCCAAGACCGACCCCGCGAAATCGGACCCCGCGAAATCCGATCCGGCCATAACGGATCCGGCGAAGGCCGATCCGAACGCGCCCGGCCCGATCGGCACGCAACCGCGCAGTGCGGCGAGCGATCCCTCGTCCGGCATGAATATGCTGACCCCGTTGGTCTCCGCGATCACACAGGGCATACAGACGGTCGGCCAGACGGTGCAGGGCGTCATTCAGGCCGAGTCCGCCAAGATCGCGGCGGACCTGCTGGGTGATCATCAGCCCGACGGGAAGCCGGACACCGATGAGATCAAGAAGGCGGGTGGTCCCGGCGGGCCGGGTAAGGCGGGCGCACCGAACATTCCGCCGCCGCTCCGTCCGGTCGGTCCGGAAGCATCGAAACTCTTTCCGCGAGCGGCGCTTCCGAGTATCGATGGAAAGCCGCTCATGCCTCCCGGCAACTGGGGACCCGGATTGCCCGGCGGCATACCGGGTTTGCCCGTCACCGGCGCCGCGGCGAATCATGGCACCACGCACCAGGATGACGCGAAGCTCAAGATTCCGGGTGAGGAGTTCCTGGAGGACTTCGGTATCGAACCCAGCGCGGTGAAGCCGGTGTTGGACGCATGAACGTCACCCGGACGTTCACCGATCTGGAGTTCGCGACGCTGTGGCGGCGCTACGCCGATGCGCCGCTGCCGTACCCGCTCATCTACGTGTCCAGGATCGCGGTGCTGTCGGACTACGAGGCGGCGCTCGCGCAGACCTGGGAACGGCTGCGCGGCACCGTCGAGGGCGAAACCGTCGGAGCCATCGAAACCTTGGGTAACCCAGACGTCTTCGTCTCGGTGCGCGGCTGGTGCGACCACGATATGAACAATCCGACGAAACGCATCCGGATCTGTGCCGTACGCAGCGGTGTGCGCGGCTACCTGATTACTCAGCTGCCCGGCGAAAGCATCTGGTACAGCGGCGGTTACACGATCGCCGAATGCGATCCGAACGGGTTGGCCGCCGCGGTGGTCGCGGCGCTGCCCGAGGTCGAGGCGGGCAGGCGCGGGAACATACCGGTGTATGCCGCCGCGTCGAGCGATGAATACCGAGCATTGATCTACGAGAACGAAATTGTCGAAGGTATGCGGCGGAGTCGCGAATTCCTCGGCGCGCCCGCGACTCTGATAGGCGAGATCATTATCCGGCAGGGCCGATCCATGTACGGCCCGCGCGGCATCATCGAGCGGCTGCTGCGATGGCGCGATCTGCCCGGCGACGGGCGGTACGTGATCGGAGCGGATGATCCGCCGGTCGCCATCGGCACCGGGGCGCGCCGGTTGACCGGACTCATCGGCGATGCGATCGACATGATGATGCACCGGGTCGAATCACATTGGGAATCCGAAGAACCGAGTGGTGGCTGGACGAATCGAATGCGAGGTTCGACATGGTGAATCAGCACACCGGGTTGACGTGCGAGCCGGGCGGTCCGTCGCCCGATGTCGCGTTCACGCTCGGTTTCGGCGAATCGCCCACGAGCGTTGCCGAACCGCGAACAGATCCGGTCGCGGCGGCCGATGTTCCGGTACCGGTCGAGGCTGGCACGGCAGGCGACCATCCCGCGACCGAGTCCGACGCGCAACCGCTCGAGGCGGACTTTCGCACGGAGCCCGAATATCCTGCGGCGGGGGAACTTTCCGAACCGAGCTCGCCCGCCGCGTCCGACTCGGAGGCTGAGCGACGGGCAGCCGAGCTGCTGCACGGCATCGTCACCGCCTTCGCGGCCGAGGCCCCATCCGGCTGGCGGCGGCTCGATATCGTGCTTGCCCTCACCGTCGCGGGCGGCACCGGGCTCGCCTATTCCACCGACGCCGACGGTGATTCGGCTCCGATCCAGCCACCAGCGGCGGTAATCGAACTCGCACACGAGCACCGCGAGGTGACAGCGCTGCTGGCTGGCCGTCCGTGGCTGCGAATGATGGTGCGCCGCACGGACTCCGGTGATCAAGAGACCGAATACGACTACGGCGACGATCCCATCCCGGACGCGGACCGGCTGCCGCCGGAGGCGTATCAGGCCGACCTGACGGCCTTTCCGCGCGCCCGGCTGCCGATCTGGTTGGCCGCGTACATCAGTGAGTCACACCGGCAGTTGCGCTCGCCGCAGCGGGCGGTCAACTCATCCGACAGCGGAAAGTCCTCGCGGGCAGTCGAATTGCCACCGCTCGCGGATATGTGGGCGCGTTGGGCGATGATTTCGGCCGCCTTCGTGGCGGTCGGTTCGCCGTGGGGGCCGCGAATGCTGGTGTCCGGAGGCTGGTTCGAGGGTAGTAAGCACGGCGGCAGCACCCTGTTCGTACTGCCCGGTGGACGGGCGATACTGTCCGGCGGCACCGCGGACTCGGCGATCTTGGACGCGGCGTACAACGACGGCGTCGATTTCCCGGAATTCTTTGTGGGAGCGCCGGATTGGGTCGCCGACCCGGTGTTGAACATGCGGGCCGAGCAGGGGCTGCTCTCGTTCTGCTACTGGTGGGACGGCGACGGCTGGTATCACGGCGAGTCGCCGGACGCGGCGCGAATCAGCGATGCCGTACCCGGCATGTGGACCGAGGAGACCACAATAGATGTGGTGTCCGTGGTGCTTTCGGCGCGGCGATCGACCGTTGCCGCGCTGGTACGCGCGGCCGCAGCGGATGGCGTCACCCGCGAAATGCTGCGCGAACTGCTCGACGGGAGCACCGCGCCGGAGGAAGGCGGCGAACTCGACTTCGCCGGAGCCTGGTACCAGCTTTCGCTGGCGGGCGTGATCCGGGACAAGGCAACAGATCCCGCGGTGGCAATGGAATGATCCGGCTACCCCTCGAGCATCAGTGTGACCGGCCCGTCGTTCACGAGTTCGACATGCATATGCGCACCGAACCGGCCGGTGGCCACCGTCGCGCCCAGTTCGCGCAGCGCCTGCGCGAAGGCGTCCACGAGTGGTTCGGCGACCGGACCCGGCGCCGCCGCGGACCAGGATGGCCTGCGGCCCTTGCGGGTATCGGCGTAGAGGGTGAACTGGCTGACCACCAGGATCGGTGCGTAGAGATCGGCGGCGGACCGTTCTTCGTCCAGGATGCGCAGCCGCCAGAGCTTGTCCGCCAACGTTTTCGCGGTGGTTTCGGTATCGGTGTGGGTGACGCCGACGAGGGCGACGAGGCCCTGCGTGGCCGGGTCGATCCGGCCGACGGTCTCGCCGTCGACGGTCACCCACGCCGCCGTCACCCGCTGCACCAGTACTCGCATGCCGCGAGTTTTCCATCCGGGGTGTCGTATCGGTCGCGCGGGGGCCGGGGCGCGCGGTTTTCGAAGGAGTGCCGACGTGGTTGATAATCCGCCCAAGGGCCAGAATCCGCCGGACAAGCAGCCTCCACCGTCAACGGATCCGCAGCCGAGCGATCTCGCGAAGGCGATCAAGGACAGGTTGCTGAGCATCGATCCGTCCGTGGCGCTCGATTGTGCGAACGCGTGCGATGTGGCGATCGGCAAATTGTTGTTCGTCAAACAGAAATTCGCGGATTCGGCGCCCCTGCCCATACTCGGCACACAGAATTCGGGTAAGGATCTGCGGAACGAGGTGAACAAGCGGACCGCCGCGATCATCGAGGTACTCGATGGATACATAAAGGGGACAACCACGCTCGGGGAGAATTTCGTGGCTGCCGGAAAGGCGTTCACCGACACCGACAACTCCAACGCGGATGCCCTGAAGCAACTCGACGCCAAGAAGATGACTACGGTTCCCAAGGATTTCGGATACGATCCGGTCGCCTACAACAAGCCGGACACGAAGGTTCCGGACGACAAACCCAGCGGCGGAGCCGACCCATCGGTGCGTATCGAGCTAGAGGCCGCCAGCAGTATGCACTGGAATCAGCTCTACGAGGTGCGGCAGACACTCGGCGGATCGCCCAGCGCTTCGCAGAAGGTTTGGGATGCCTATGCGCTGTGGGAATGGGGCAAGAGAAGCGTCGATACCATGCGCCGAGATCTGAGCCAAACTTTGTCGACCGCGATAGCCAGCAAATGGAAGGGCGATGCGGCGGATGCCGCTGCAAAATTCTCCCAAAAGTATGCGGATAACTTCGGTGGAGTCGCCGAGAGTATGGAGAACTACTCGAAAACGCTGAAATACGTATCGGAGTACCTGTACACCACCCATGAGGCGATGCCGCCGGTGGATGAGGCAACGGCGCGGACCGGGACCGGTTCTACTTACAGTTATACTGCCGCGTCGGCGGCGGGCGGCCCAGGCGTCACCACTTATACCAACCGGTACAACGTCGAATGCGACTTGGCCAAGTTTCAAAAGAATTTCCAGGAGCACTACCTCGACGGTCTGACCAATACGAAACCGGGGCTTGTCCAATTTAATCCTCCACCGAACACTGTGACCGGTCCCGGCCCCGGAACCACCACCGATACCCCGCCACCGAACGACGGCACCCAGACGGGTCCCGGCCCCGGCACAAGCGATCTCGACAAGTACAAGGACGATCTGCAGAAATTGCTCAGCGGCCCCGGTCCGGGACTCGGCGGTCCCGGCGGTCTCGGTGGGCCCGGCGGTCTTTCGGCGCCGAATGTCGATGTGCCGCCACCGCCGTCATTCGGATCGTCCGATGCGGCAGGTCCGGGTGGGTCCTCGGTGCCGGATATCGGGGTCCCGGATGGGCCCGGAATCGGTGGGGGATCGCCGGTGCCGGATATGCCGGTGCCCAATATGCCTGGCCTGGACGGAAATTCGCCGGACGCAACATTGCCCGGTGGGCCGGGGCCCGGTCCCGACGGCCGGGGAGCGCCGGGTGCGGATAAGGCCGGTCGCGCGGCGCAGGCGGCGGCACAGGGGGCGCAGGCGCTCGGTGCGCTGTCGCAGGCGGACAAGATGCGCGCCGCTGAGCTGGCCGCGCGGAACAATATGGCGAAAGCCCTTGGGGGACTTCCTGGTAAGTCGCTGAGCGGCGGCCCGGGCGGGCGGCCGGGTGGTCTCGGTGGCGTGCCGGGTAGCCCGTTGGGTGCGTCGCAGAGCGCGAAACTCTTTCCGCGAGCGGCACTTCCGGGTGCCGGCCTGCCCGGCGGTGCGGTGTCCAGTGGTGCGGGCCTGGCGGGGTCGGGTATGGGTGCGCCGGGCGCGCCCGGTGGCGCCAATGCCGGGCAGAAGGATTCGAAACAGCACAAGCGGGCGAAATACCTCGATTCCAAGGCACATTTGGATGAGGCCTTCGGCCCGACGCCTACTGGTATGAAGCCGGTGATCGAGCCGGGCCCGGCACAATGACCGAGACGGTGAAACTGACCGACCACGAATTCGTCGCGCTGTGGGACCGGTATACCGGTCGGTTCCTGCCCGAGCCGTTCACTTTTCTCGGCCGGATTCCGCTCCAGGAGGATTACGAGCGGCATGCACGGGATATATGGGAGCGACTCGGTGGGGACAGCTTCCTGGCCAAGGTGATTCGGACCGTCGAGGTGCCGGACGTATATCTGGTCGTCCAGGGCTGGTACGACAAGGAAATGGACAATCCGGACAAGCGAATCCGGATACACGCGGTGCGGGCCGGCGCGAGCGCCTTCGTGATCACCCAGCTGCCCGGCGAAACCGTTTTTCACAGCGGCGGTTTCGTGATCGCCGAATGTCAGCCGCGTGCGTTGGCCGCCGCAGTGGTCGCCGCACTGCCCGAGGTGGGCGCGGGCCAGCGCGGCCCCATTCCGATCGTCATCGAAACGACCAGGGCCGCGGACAGCTACTGGCAATCGAGGTCGTTGGTGGAGGATGAGGCCGATGCCACCGAGGAGCGCAGCAAGGAATTCCTCGACGCGCCCGCCGCCCGCACCGGTTCGATCACCATCCACCAGGGCAAGTCGAAGTTCGGGCGGCGCGGTATTCTCGAACGAGTGTTGATTTGGCGGGATATGCCGGATGACGGTCGTTACGTGATTCCGGTCGGGGATAATCCGGTGGCCGTCGGCGTGAGCGCGAAGCGTTTCGTGCTGATGATCGACGAGGTGATCGACGAGATCGTCAAACGGCTCGAAACTCATTGGGAAACAGGGGATTCCGAGCCGCTCATGTATCGGCACCGGACCTTCGGGTGACGGCTGTGGGCCGGGCGGTTTTCCCGCTCACCACCGCGCAGCGGAGTGTGTGGGATTCCGAGGCGCTTTCCGATGGTGCGCGCAACTATGTGGCGCAGTATGTGGAGATCGTCGGAGAGCTGGACGCGGATGTGCTCGCGCAGGCCTGCCAGATCGTTATCGCCGAGACCGAGGTGGCGCTGCTCCGGATCGGATTGCGCGATGGCGAGCCGGTGCAATGGGTGGACGATGCGACGCGGTGCGCGGTCGCGCGGATCGACCTGACGGATACGGCGGATGCCCTGGAATGGATGACCGCCGAATATTACCGCGATACGGATATCATCGATCGCCCGCTGACCTCCAGCGCGCTGATCCGGTTGAGCGATACGCGCCATTTCTGGTATTCGCGTATACATCATCTCGCGGTCGACGGATTCGGCGGATATTTCATCACCGCTCGCATCGCCGAAGTCTACTCGGCGTTGGCCGACGGAGCGATTCCGGAGAAATTCCGTGGCGCATCGATGCGACGCCTGCAAGAGCTCGACGTGGAATACCGGAATTCGCCCCGACACGATGTCGACCGGAAATATTGGCAGGACCGGCCCGGCCGGACGGTTCGCCCGCTGACCGGCCGCCGGGATGCGCATAGCGATCCCGATGCCGTCAACGTGCCCGGTGAGCTGGCCGGATGGTCCGAGCAGGCGCTCGCCTCGGCGGCCGGGCGGTATGCGGCCAGCCCCGCTCAGTTACTGCTCGCCGGTGCCTGCGCGTTCGTCGCGGGCCTGTTCGATTCGGATATTTCGATACCGGTCTCCGCGCGGACGACGGCGGAATTGAAGAATTCGGCCGGAATGGTGGCGAACAGTGTTCCGCTCGGGGTGGAAATCACCACTGGCACCACCTGCGCCGAATTGGTGGAGCGGGTGTCGCTGGCGGTGGTCGGCGCGCTGCGGCATCAGCGGTACTGCTATACCGACATTCGCCGGGACCGCGGAATCCATCCCGATGTCCGGCAGCCGTTCGGTCCGGTGGTGAACGTCATGCTCTTCGACACCGGTCTCCGGTTCGGCGCGGCGGACGGCGGGTATCGGATTCTGTCGTCCGGGTCGGTGGAGGGACTGCATTTCAACATCTACCGGACCGGTTCGGATGCGCCGCTTTCGGTCGATCTGATCGGGAATTCCGACTACTACGACCGCGACCGGCTGAGGGATATCCACACCAGATTCCTGGCCTACCTCGGCAGATTCCTCGCCGCCGAGCCGAACGCTCCGGTCCTCGGCATCGACCTGCTCGACTCCGCCGAACGCGCACTGCTGCGTGAGTGGGCTGGCGCCCGGTGCGAATCCGATTCCGCGACAACGCTCGTCTCGCTGTTCGACGCGCAGGTGCGCCGGACACCGGACGCGGTCGCGGTGGAGTTCGCCGGAAACCAGCTGTCCTACGCCGAATTCGCCAGGCGGGTAAGGCAATTGGCGCGCTGGCTGATCGATCGGGGAGTCGGGCCCGATACGCTGGTCGGCATCGGATTGCGCAGATCCATCGACCTGCTGGTCGCCGTGCATGCCGTGACCGTTGCCGGTGGCGGATATGTGCCGGTGGATCCGGATCAGCCCGCGGAGCGAATTCGGCAACTCGTGGATATCGCGCGGCCGCTGTGCGTATTGACCGGTGCCGAACTCGACCTCGGCGATTCGGTGCGGCAGATCCGGCTCGACAGGTTGGATCTCGGCGGGTATTCCGGACTGCCGGTCACCGACGGCGAGCGGTTGCGGCCGCTGCGCCCACAGCACATCGCCTATGTCATCTTCACCTCGGGCTCCACCGGCACACCCAAGAGCGTCGCCGTACCCCATGCGGCGATCGTGAACCAATTGCGTTGGATGCAAGCCGAATTCGCGCTGGAGCCGATCGACCGGGTACTGCACAAGACGCCGATCACCTTCGACGACTCGGTCTGTGAGCTGTTCTGGCCCCTGCACACCGGCGCGCGGCTGGTAATCGCCCGGCCCGGTGGACATCTCGATCCCGGATATCTGCTGGACACCATCCGTGCCCAGCGAATCACCATCGTGCACTTCGTGCCGTCGATGTTGGCCGCATTCCTCGAATATCTCGGTGCGCCCGCGCGTCCGATCTGCCCGTCGCTGCGCTGGGTGCTCGTCGCGGGCGAGGCGCTGTCGCCGAAACTGGCCGTGCGGGCCGGTGCGTTGCTCGCGCCGCTGTACAACCTCTATGGTCCGGCCGAAGCGGCGGTGCATATTTCGGGCCGGCCGGTAGGGGATTCCGCCGAGATCCCGATCGGGCGTCCGGTATTCGACACCTGCCTGCGGGTGCTCGATCGGTGGCTGCGTCCGGTGCCGGTTGGCGTGACCGGCGAGTTGTACGCGGCCGGTGTGCAATTGGCGCGCGGTTATCTGCATCGGCCCGGTTCGACCGCCGAGCGGTTCGTTGCCGACCCGTTCGGTACCGGCGAACGCCTGTATCGGACCGGAGATCTGGTGCGGTGGAACGACTCCGGTGAGCTGGAGTACATCGGCCGCACCGACTTCCAGGTGAAGATCGGCGGGGTGCGGATCGAACTCGGCGAGGTCGAGGCGGCATTGCGTGCGTATCCGGGTGTGGCGCAGGCGGTTACGGTGGTGCGCGAATCTCGGCTTATCGGTTACGTCGGTGCG
The DNA here is from genome assembly GCF_020361265.1 of Nocardia sp. JCM 34519.1. Taxonomy (NCBI): domain Bacteria; kingdom Bacillati; phylum Actinomycetota; class Actinomycetes; order Mycobacteriales; family Nocardiaceae; genus Nocardia; species Nocardia sp. JCM 34519.1. Next base: position 131,894 of record NZ_JAIRBR010000014.1, on the reverse strand, counting down.
GCCGGGTCCGCTGCGCCGGATGGTGCGGCGGTGCGCCGGTTCGTCGCCGATCGGCTGCCCGCCGTACTGGTGCCCGCGACGGTGGTCGTGCTCGACGAATTCCCGCTGACGCCGAGCGGAAAGCTCGATCGGGGCGCGTTGCCCACGCCGGTCCTCGCCGCGCATCGGGCCGCTCGGTCGCCCGCCGAGCAGGCGCTGTGCGATCTGTTCGCCGAGGTGCTCGGGGTGGAGCGGGTCGGCATCGACGACGATTTCTTCGAGCTCGGCGGCCAGTCGCTGCTCGCGACGCGGTTGGCGAGCCGGATTCGGACCGTGCTCGGCGTCGAGGTCGAGATGCGGGAGATCTTCGATGCGCCAACGGTTGCCCGGTTGGTGGAGCGGTTGCCGTCGCGGGCGCCGTCGCGGCCGCCGCTGATGCGGGTGCGCGAGCCGGGGCCGGTGCCGCTCTCGCTCGCACAGCGGCGGCTCTGGCTGCTGCACCGGCTGGAGGGTGCGTCAGCGACCTACAACATGCCGATCGCGCTGGTGCTGCACGGTCCGCTCGACGTCGCGGCGCTCGCGGGGGCGATCCAGGATGTGGTTGTCAGACATGAGCCACTGAGAACCGTTCTCGCCGAGTCTGATTCGGGTGTCCCGGAGCAGCGGGTGCTCGATATCGAGATCGAGGTGCCGATTGTCCCGGCCGCCGACACGACCGAAGTGCGCGCCGTCGTCGACCAGTTGGCGCGGTACCCGTTCGACCTGGCGGCCGAGCTGCCGTTCGGGGCCGCGGTGGTGCGGCGCTCCGAATCCGAACATGTGCTCGTCTTCGTGGTGCACCACATCGCCTGTGATGGTTGGTCTTTGGCGCCGCTGGGGCGTGACCTCGGCACCGCGTACGCGGCCCGCGCACAGGGGCTGGCCCCCGACTGGGCGCCGCTGCCGGTGCGGTATGCGGACTACGCGCTGTGGCAGCAGTGGGCGCTCGGCACGGAAACCGATCCGGACGGGGTGATTTCCCGTCAGCTCGACTATTGGCGCCGCGAATTGGCCGCGCTCCCGGCCGAACTGCCGCTGCCCACCGACCGTCCGCGGCCCGCCGCGCCGAGTGGCCGCGGTGAGATCGTCTCGTTCACGATTCCGTCCGGTACCCGTGACGGGTTGCGGCAGTTGGTCCGCGGTCGCGCCGCGACCGAATCCATGGTTCTACAGGCCGGTTTGGCGACGCTATTGAGCAAAGTCGGTGCCGGTTCGGATATTCCGCTGGGATCGCCGGTCGCCGGACGAAACGACGAGGCGCTGCACGACCTCGTCGGGTTCTTCGTCAACACCCTGGTGCTGCGCACGACGATCCCGGTGGACGCCACCTTCGGCGAAGTGCTCGGACAAGTGCGGGCCAAGGCACTGGCCGCGTACGAGAACCAGGATGTGCCGTTCGATCGGGTGGTCGAGGCGCTGGACGCGCCGCGCTCGGCCGCGCGGCATCCGCTGTTCCAAATCCTGCTGGTATTCCAGAACAATGAGGTCGCGGCGCTGAACCTGCCCGGGATACGGGTATACGGCTATCCGGCGGCGACGGGTGCGTCGCGATTCGACCTGACCTTCGATATCACCGATCAGGGCGCCGGCGGTTACGACGGCACCATCGAATTCGCCACCGATCTGTTCGACCGGGAAACCGTGGTCGCGCTGGCATGCCGGTATGTGCGACTGCTCCAAACCGTCGCCGCGACACCGGACATCGCGGTATCCGAAATCGAAATAGGCGAAGCGGCAGCCGAATTCGGTGAGACAGCGACCGCGCCGGTGCCGCAGGAGTATTCGCGGCCGGTGTTCCGCGCGCCGAACGGTCCGGCCGAGCGGATCGTTGCCGAGATCTTCGCCGACCTGCTCGGGGTGGCTCAGGTCGGGGCGGATGACGACTTCTTCGCCCTCGGTGGCAGTAGTTTCAGTGTGCTACAACTAGTTTCGCGCGCCAATGCACAGGGTGTCGAGTTCAGCTCACCGGATGTGTTCGACGAGCGGACCGTCGCGCGGTTGGCCGCGATCGGTACGCGTCCGGTGCGTGCGTTGGGGCGCCCGTGAGCAGCGGATTGCGGCCGCGCACCCGGCTGGTCGTCGTCGGCGTCAGATATTTTCGAAAATCGTTACCCGGTAGCCGTTTTCGTCGGTGGACCGCTCGGCCGCCGTCCGCGCCGCATTCGCGCGGACGAAGGTCGACATCTCCTGCATCCGCGTATCGGACCGCACCTCGCGTGTGGCCTCGTCGACCTGCGGTTGCATATCTTGTAGCGCAGCGTGATACGCGGCCAAGACGATCTCTTCCTCGGGTATGCTGACCGACACCAAGCGACCGTCGGCATCGACGACGACCCGCACACCCGCGACCGTTCCGACACCGCGAATCCGTTCCAGCGCGGACTGCATCCGCTGAACCTTGCGGCCGATCTCCTCGAATTCATCGGTCATACCCGCTCCTCACGACATACCTGTGCCGGTCGAATAGCGGTGCACGAAAGAAGTTCACCCACAACGGTCCCGTCGACTCGGAGCAATCGGCAGGAACCCATTGTGGCAGCCGCTGTTTCGAGGAGTCGCTAGCAATCTTCAGCCATGCGGTCCGGCTGCGTCGTGGCGGCCCTCGACGATCTGCACGGTCACGGCGGCCGACCAGCGTGGCCGCCAGCGGATGTCGTGTCTCGGCCGATCCGAACCGCCGAAGTATCCTTGGCGCCGCCAGGAATCAGTGAGAGATCCGAGAGTATGACTGACCTATCTGCCTTTCCGCTGCCCTTTCTCGCCTCCCGAAGGATGCCGGTCGCGCCGCCCCGGGCGCTGCGGGAACTCGAGATGATGCGGCTCAGCGCCGAGATTCGGGCGAAGCCGCAGTGGTTCGTCAAGATGAACGACCCCGAGATCGTCGCCAAGTGGACGCGGGAGGCGGCCGAGCAAGGCCTGACCGAGGCTCAGATTCGTTATGTGCTCGCGGAATTGGCGTACTACGCCGAGCTCCGAGACGCGGGAACCGGCATCGAGGTCTCCGCTGTCGACGGGGTGTGGCAGTCGGACACGTTGATCGACGACGAGCTGAAAGCCCTTCTGCGCGAGGCTGTTCGGGTACTCGAGGAGGTCCCCGAGGAAGAGCGCGACTGGCATCCCGGGTCGAACGAACAGGTGCTGGACCTGGTTCATCCCTCACTGTTCTGCCGCGTGCGCGGGGTGAGCGGCGCGGACGATTCGGAGTGGCCGAAATCTGGAGACTACGGTGCGCGCTACGCGTATTCGGAGAAATTCCAGTGGCTACCAACCGATGTCGAGGTGAGCGCGGATGGCGATGTCGTATTCGGTTCATACGTCAACAACGTCCACCCCGTCGCCCACCGTGAGCTCGAGTCCGTACTGCCGGATATCTTCGCGCGCCTGCTCCCGCTGTTCGAGAATGTGCTCACGGACCTGCGTCAGCCGCGGCCGCGGCGCATCGTGCCCGATGCCGAGACCTGGTACGACGATGCCCCGGACAAGCCGGTGGAACCCGACGATGACGACGAGGACGCCCAGCTGGCGTACAACGATGCCATGGACGAATGGTGGGATACTCGCCGTCCGGTCGTCCCGGATGCCCCTTTGTTCAGCCCGCCCGCCCTGCCCGACGACTCGGTTCGAATCGACCTGCGCGGCCGCGGATTACAGGTCATCGTCAAGCTCGCCAATATTCATCTCACTCCCGACAAGCCCGAATACCCCGGCGGTGCATGGCATGTCGAGGGAATGATGAACGAGCGCATCGTTTCGACCGGCATCTACTACTGGGACAGCGAGAACACCACCGAAAGCCGGCTGAGTTTCCGTGCGGCGATCGAGGATCCGTATTACGAACAGAACGATGCCAATGGTGTGCTCGATGTCTACGGCCTCGATGACGAGGATCCGATGAATCAGGTTTTGGGATCGGTGCGGACCAGTGCGGGCCGCTGCCTGGCCTTTCCGAATATTCTCCAGCATCGGGTCGCACCCTTCCGGCTCGTGGACCCGACCCGGCCCGGACATCGCAAAATTCTGGCGTTCTTCCTGGTCGACCCATCGGAACGGATCGTCTCGACATCCGATGTGCCGCCGCAACAGCCCTGGTCTGCGACGTCGACCATGACGCTGGAACAGGCCAAGGAGTATCGGGAGCAACTGATGCATGAACGGAAGTACCTCGTCGGGCAGCACGACGAGGAGCTGTACGAGCGCGAGTTCTCCCTCTGCGAGCATTGAGCGCCCAGGCGTAAATATCGGCCTGCCGAGAGCGCAAGGAGTCGTTAACGCGCGGTCGAAAGGTGCACGGCCCGTATTGGATTCGTCCGTGTCGATCTATATGCCGAGCTGGCTGCAGCCATTGGAGTGGGTGGCCGGGTCGGCGTGGCCGCAGGGCGACGAGGACAAGATGTGGGCCATTCGGGACGACTGGTACGCCGCGAGCAAGGCTTTGGACGGTCTGGTATCGGAGTTGGGGGGGCGGCGGCCGCCGCGATCTCGGGGACCCGGCTGTTCCTGCGGCAGGTGCTGGAGCGGGCCTCGCTGATGGTCGAACAGGTCCTCGGAAAACTCGTCGGGCCGAGGGCAGCGCGGTTCGTCGTGCGCACATTTCTGCCGGAGGCGGCGCAGGCCGCGGCCACGAACGCGGCGCTCGGCGCCGGGCAGGACTTCTTCATCCAGGCCGGGCAGAAATCGGCCGGGCATCGAAAGAATATGGACTGGAACCGAATTGGTCTCACCGCGGCCACCGCGGCGGTGGGCGGCGTGACGGGCGGATTCGTCGGGGGCCGATTGAACAAGCTGGGTAACTGGGGGATCGGCAAGGCCGAAGCGAAATGGGGGCTCGGCCCGAATGCCGCAGGCAAACTGCCATGGCAGCAGCACGGGGATGAACGAAATTCGCACCGGCACAGGAGATTCGACCACGCACGATGGAGTCGAGCCGCCGACGTCCTATGTATCGTCCATCGACGCCGTCCTCGACCGGCTCTCGCTGGGTCCGGACGTTTGGGCGAGCCCGACCGCCGTCCCGGCGGTTAACTCTGGCCCGAGACCGGATTCGGCGGGTGGCACGCTGCCACCTGCTGGGCGCCGGACCTCGGTGAGTACCGACGGCTCCGTGCGTCTGGATGCCGAAGCGAATCAGCCGCCGCACAGTGCCGAAGAACGGTGGCGGATGGATCGAGCGTGATCCCGGCTCGAATCTGCCCTATACGCCGAGGTATCTGAGTTACCCGGCGAACACGCCGTACACGACTCCGGACGCGCCTCCGGCCAGTATCCGGCCGCCGGTTTCGCCGGATCCGTCCGACCCCTGTCCGCCGGAATCGGATCCCGATTCGGACTCGCGAGGCGGTGCCGAAGGCGGATACGCAACGGGCGCAAACAGCTTCGGCGGCGAAGAATAACGGGCGTTAAGGAGCCGTCAGTGGGCCGCATGCGGGACCGGACCAGAATCGGCCGAAGTGCCAGCATATTTGGCGAAACTACTTGGGCCGCAGTGCATATCAGAGGTCCGTAAATTCGATCGCGCAATACTTTCCGCCGTTCGCGGCGCATGCCATCTTCGGAATCCGGTGGATCTTGGTGAAAGGGTTGGGGTATGGCAGGCAAGGTCGCGGTAACACCGTCCCAGTTGCGCGGTGCGGCGGGACAGATGGCCGCGGTGCGGGACAAGGTGGACACCATCCTGTCGGATCTGGAGGCATCGTTGAACTCGCGCGGCGCCGCATGGGGTGACGACAGCTACGGGGCGACCTTCTCGGCAGGCGACAACGGTTATCTCGTCGCGCACAAGAACCTGGCCAAGGGCATGGGTGACGTTGCGAAAACCCTAGGGTCCTACGCCGACGGACAGTACAAGGCCGCGGGCCTGCTCGAGGAACAGGACAAGCACCACCGCTTCGGATAGCGGAAATACCTTGTCTATCGATATTCCCGGCTTTCTGCAGCCGTTGGGGTGGGTGGCGGGTTCGGCCTGGCCGCAGGGCGATGAGGACGAAATGTGGGGCGTCGCCAGCGATTGGCGAACGGCCGCAAGCGAATTGCGCAAACTGCTGCCCGACCTGCGGGTGGCGGCGGATGCGACCATCGAGGCGTATCCGTGGGGTGAGGGGATCACCACTATCCGGAAACGGCTGCACGAGCTGGAAAGTGGCGATAAGTCCATCGCGCATCTCGCCGAAATCCTCGACCACGTAGCCGATTCGGCGGACGGTCAAGGCACCGAGATCGAATACACCAAGGTCATGATCATCACCTCGTTGGCGATGCTGGCCGGTGAGATCGCGGCATGCTGGTTGTTCCCGCCGACGGCGCCGCTGGAGGAGGCCGCCGCCACGGCCGCCACCCAGGTGGGTCTTCGATTCCTGCGGCAGCGTGCGATGGCGGCGATCGAGCGGTACGCGGCGAAACTCGGTATGGCCGCCGTTGTTCGGTTCGCCGCCCGGCATATCGTGCTGAGCACGGTGCTCGGCACCGGACAGGACGTCGCAATCCAGCTCGGCCAGATGGCCATCGGGCATCGCAAGAATTTCGACCTGACCCGCGTCGGTGTCACCGCGCTGACCTCCGCGGTGGCCGGTGGGCTCGGCGGGCCAGCCGATGAGTTTCTGAGCAAGTGGACCGCGAAAGTGCCACTGCCCAAAGGGCCTTGGTCGACCGCGCTCCGTGGCGCGGTGGTCGGCGCGGGGGCCGGCATGGTCGGTGCGGTCGGCTCGTGGGTCGCGGGCAATCTCGTCTCCATAGGATTGGACGGCTGGACCTGGGATCCTCGCGTATTGACGAGCGCCACCTCATTCGGCGTATTGGTAGGCGGCAGTAAGGGTTTCCACCTCGGGAAGCCGGGACCCTCGTCCGGTGCGGGCCGATTCACCGGACCCGATGCGGGCGGTTGCGGCGACGGAAGTGTTCCCCGCGCTTCGGAAAGCCCACGCGGACAAGGTGATCCGGCTGCGGCGTTCTCGCGATCCGGTGACGATTCGGCCGGTCGGGGAAACTCCTTCGGCAAGAATCCGGCCGGGTCGACCATGCCCGCATCGCACTCTCCGGCTCATGATCCGAACGCGGGCGCCTGGAGCGGTTCCCCGCATGGGGCCGAATCCGCTGGGCAAGCTGGTAACGCGGCGAATCACGGTGGACCGAGCGGTAATTCAGCGCCCAACGGAACCGCGAGAGGAGCGGCCGAACCGGCTCGCGGAGAAACGGGCCGGTCCGGCATCGAGAATCGGCCTGTCGGCACTCGGCCCCCCGCGTCCGGTCATCCTTCCGTTCCGCACGAACCGCGTCCGGCATCCGGAGACGGGTCGCGACCGCGTGCCGCCGAACCGGGACATCAGGGTGGATCGCGGACCGAGAGCCGGTCTGGCCTACCCGAGCGGTCGGCGCCCGGCCATGCCGAAACCGAAGCTCCGCTGCGAACACAGTCGGGCGCGGGCGAGGCTCCCCGGCTCGGGAGGGAAGCGGAGCTCCCCGGCGAGCGGGCGCAAACGGCGCGTATTCCGTCGGACGAGACGGCGGCGCTGGCGCAGGAGCATGCGGCGAAACTGGCCGAACTGAGGCGATTACAGGCGGCGCGAGACGCATGGGCGGATCGCTTCCCGGTGGACAAGGAACACGGTTTGGAGCCGGGTGAGCCTTTGCGTAAGACGTTGGAGGAGTTGCGGACTCGCACGATGCGGGTCGATGAGATGCCGGAGCGGTTGGCGCGGATCGCCGAATTAGAGGACGCCGCAAACAAATACAACGCGGCGGAGGCGCAGACCCGTCGGCTCGGTGACGAGCTGGCCGCACGACAGGCCATCGATCACGATGCCGCCGTTGCGGAGTCGCCGCATCCGGTGGAACGTGCGGTGCCGCACGAGTTGTCGCCGGCAGCGCGGGCCGGAGTGGAGCAGTTGGCGGGTGAGCGCGCGGCACTGGCGTCGCGATTGCGCGAACTCCGGGATGCGCGCGATGCGTTGGCCGACCGCCTGCCGGTGGACAAGGAACACGGCTTGGAGCCGGGTGAGCCTTTGCGTAAGACGCTGGAGGAGTTGCGGACTCGCACGATGCGGGTCGATGAGATGCCCGAGCGATTGGCGCGGATCGCCGAACTGGAGGAGGCGGCTAATAGTTACAACGCGGCAAAGGCGGAGGTGATGCGCCTCGCGGATCAGCTGACGATCAAGGCGGGCAACGATTACCTGACCGCCGCGGGCGCGCGGGTGCTCACCGACCGCGTCGGCCTGATCGACGGTCAGTCGCCGCGGGTACTCGTGACGGGCCGCCTCTTCGAGAACGTCGGCCACCGGCGTGTGCTGGCCGACGCCATCGACCGCATTCCCGAACTGTCCGAGGCGCTATCCCAGCCCGGCGCCGAAATACGTTATGTACGAGTGACTGTCGACTCCTCGGGCACACCACACATCACCCCGCTCGAATCGCCCACCGCCCGCCACTTCGTCCCCGAACGATCGTCCACGGTCCGTGAACCCACCCCTTCCCCCAACACCTCACAACCCTCGTCCCTCGGCGAACCCTCGCACAGCACACCGCCACACGCCGCCGCCACCCCGCACACCGAATCCGATCCGGAAAGCACCTCCTCGGTAATCCCATACACCCCAAGGTTTTTGACCTTCCCGCCCACCTCGGAATACGACGCACCCGACGCCCCACCCGCCAGCGTCTGGTCCCCGACCCCCCAACAACACCCCCACCCCGAACCGAAACCCCACCCACACCCAACTCCACACCCAGAGCCAGGCCCGCATCCGGGAACAGGGCCACACCCAGCATCACACCCGCATCCGCGACCCGAGCCGCATCCGACGCCTGAGCCGCGTCCGACGCCCGAACCGCATCCACGGCCGGAGCCGCAGCCACACCCGCATCCGCGTCCCGAGCCGTACCCGCACCCACGGCCGGAGCCGCAGCCGCATCCACGGCCGGAGCCGCAGCCGCATCCACGGCCGGAGCCGCATCCGCACCCGACTCCGCATCCGCGCCCTGGGCCGCGCCCGCGGCCGGAGCCGCATCCGACGCCCGAGCCGCATCCACGGCCGGAGCCACGGCCGGAGCCGCAGCCGCAGCCACACCCGACTCCACATCCGCGCCCGCGGCCCGAGCCGCATCCGCAGCCAGACCCGCGTCCGCGCCTCGAGCCGCATCCGCAACCCGAGCCGCACCGGCTCCCCATGCCGGACCCGCGCTCTGAGCAGCACCCGCACACACGCTTGGAGCGGCACCAATATTCGCGCCCTGATTCGGATCCGCGCCCTGAGCAGCACCCGGATCCGCGCTCCGGGCCGCACCCACGTCTTGCGCCGCGTCCGATGCCGGATCAGCATTCACGCCTCGACCCGGAACTGATTCCGTACCTGACACAAGACCTGAGCCCACGCCTATCTCCGACAGCGGATTCACTCCCGCATCCGGATTTTGCGATGGACCGACACAAGTATTCGGATTCGTCGGGTGATACGCGTGCGGTTTCGGATCAACATGGGACCCGGGATCAGCCTCGAAGCGCGAGTTCATCGGGGATGCAGGATGATTCGCGTCCAGATCCACGCTCAGCTGCGCATCTGCGGCCGGAGCCAGGCTCGCGCCCTGAGCAGCACCCGCACACACGCCTCGAGCCACACCCGTATCCGCGCTCCGAGCCGGACCCGCGCTCTGAGTTGGACCCGGATCCGCGACCTGAGCTGCACCCACGCCCAGAGCAGCGTCCAACGCCGGATCCACACCCGGATCCGCGACCCGAGTCGCACCCGCGCCTCGAACCGGACCTGGTTCCGCACCTGGCACAGGACCCGAGCCCACGCCCATATCCGACGCCGGATTCATTCCAGCATTCAGATGCCGCAACGGACCCGGACAAGCATTCGGATTCGGGTGTACCGCATGCGGCCTCGGATCAACATGCGACCCGGGATCGGCCTCGAAACGCGAGTTCATCTGGAACACAGGTTGATTCGTGGCCAAAAGAATCGACGGATCGGCGCCTCGACCAGGGCGTCGTCGATCAACCGGAGCGGGACGGCAATCCGCACGGCCAGTTACCCGTCACGCCTCTTCCGGAACCGCCACGCGCGCAACGCTTCCCGCGCCTCGCGCCCGATTTCAACCCATACCAGCGCACCTGACTGCGAGGACGGCGATGACGAACGAATATCCGAAGTCCGAAATGGCGGCGATAATCGAGGATTTCGAGGCCGAGATGGTGGAGATCGCGCGTATCGGTGCGGAGCGCGCGCGGATCATCGGTCGCGCGTCGGTGCGGGGTAAGCGGATCGGTGTGGCGGTGAATGCTGAGGGCACCATCATCGAGATCAAATTCGCTTCGGGTATCGAGGATTTGAGCTACGGCGAGATCGCGAAGGGTGTGACGGAAGCGGCTCAGCGCGCGCAGGAGGATGCGGCGCGGCAGGCGCGGGAGTTGATGGCGCCGCTGCTGGCCAGGCGGTCTCGGTTGCCGAAGCTGTCGGATCTGGTCGATGGCATGCCGGATCTCACGGACCGGATCCCGAAGCCGCCGCTGGCGTCGACGGCGCCGCCCGGCGCACCGGAACGCGAAGAGTCCACCGCCGCAGGCGATTTCCCGCAAGCAGACCAGGGCGTCACCGAAACGGGCTGGTGACGCCAGTAACTGCGGCTGCACCTGCCGTTCATGTCCGAGCCACGGAAGCGTCGTTATCGGCTGTCACCCTCGGCGGTCGGACATGTTGGAGGCGGCGGGATGATGAGCGATTTCGGCAGGTTGGATACGGCCGCGGTGCTGGAGCAGGTGCAGGAGCAGATGCGCGAGATCGCGCGGGTGCAGCGGGAGCGGGTCCAGCTCACCGCGAGTGCGACGGTGCGCAAGCGGGTTACGGTTACGGTGAATGCGGACGGCATGATCATCGAAACCAAATTCGCGCCCGGTATCGAGGATTTGAGCTTCGGTGAGATCGCCAAGGCGGTGACGGCGGCGGCGCAGCAGGCGACGGCCGAGGTCGCGCGGAAGGGGCGGGAGCTGATGGCTCCGCTGCAGGAGCGGCGGTCCCGGTTGCCGAAGCTGTCGGATCTGCTCGAGGATATGCCGGATCTGGATGCGCTGCGGCCCGAGGCGCCGCCGGTGCCGAGGACGCCGCCGCATGTCGAGGTCGAGGAGCCCGAGAGTGCGCCAATGGAATTCGATGATGTCGATACCACCTTCCGTACCCGGGCCGATGACCGCGGAGTCACCGATTCCGGCTGGTAGTTGCGTATTGTTCAGCGGTCGGTTCGGCTCGACTGTGCAAATATGAGCCTGTAACACGGCTCGGCACCGGATTTGGCCGGCGTGCTGCGGATGGTGTGGCACGTGCGGATTCCGGCGCCCGGATGAGGAGATTGCTGCGACGTGACCAGACCAGGCGACGAGGCCGACGATCGGGCCCGCAACGAGGAGCCTGCGGCGGATAGCGGAGGGGCTGCCGAGCAGGAGTTCCTGCGGCAATTCCTGGAGTCGGCGGCGAGCGGTGAACCCGATGTGCCACTCGGCATAGGTGATCCGGCGGCCCAGCAACCCGATGTGCCACTCGGTATCGGTGATCCGGCGCCCGAGCAGCCCGATGTGCCACTGGGCATAGGAGATCCGGCCGCCGAGCAGCCCGATATGCCGCTGGGCATCGGCGATCAAGATGAACCGGATATCGGTTTCACCCTCCTCGATCAGCCCGAAACGGTGGACGTCGCCGACCGCGCCAGACAGCTCGGCCACCAATTGGCCAGGGAATTGGCGGCTTTGGGCCCGGAGGGCTGGCGTCAGGTGGAGGCGGTGTTCGCGCTGACCACCGCCGCCGAGCTGGCGATGGTGGTCTACTCGGATGACGATGAGCGGTCGGTCCGGGTGCAGCCGACGCCGGAGGTGCTCGACCTGGTCCGCGAACACCGCGATGTCTCGGCGCAACTCAGCGACGGGCCGTGGTGGCGGCTGCTGCTGTCGCTGAGCAGCGGCGGTGAGATCGAGATCGATTACGACTACGGCGACGAGCCGTTCCCGGACGATCAACTGTTCCCGGCCGATGTCTACCGTGCCGACCTGGCCGCGTATCCGCGTCAGGTGCTGCCGGTGTGGCTGGCCGCCTATCTCGGACACGACGACCGGCAGTCCCGTTCGCCGGGCCTGGCGGCCGTGCAGGCGCGGGCGGACCGGGAGCAGGGTGTGCGAGGCCTGTTGTCGGACTTGGAGTTTCCGCCGTTCCCGCTGATGTCGGCGCGTTGGGCGGTGATCGCCGCCGCCTTCGTCGCGGCCGGATCGCAGTGGGGACCGCGGATTCTGCCCGCGCTCGGCTGGTTCGAGGGTTCCAAGCGCAGCGGTTCGACGCTGTACGCGCTGCCGGGTGGTCGCGCCGTGCTCTCCGGCGGGGTGTGGAACGCGCCGGAGCTGAACGAGGTCTACAACAACGACGAGCCGATGCCGCTGTATTACGCGGGCGCGCCGGAGTGGGTGGCCAATCCGGTGCTGAATCCCCGTGCGGCGAGCGGACTTCTGTCGTTCTGCTACTGGTGGGAGGGCGGGCACTGGTATCGCGGCGAATCCCCGACCTCCGATCTGCTCGCCGAGGCGGTGCCCGGCATGTGGACCACCGAAACCGTGGTGGACGTGGTGGCCGCCCTGCTCGCCGATGAGCCGACCGAGCAGCAGCGCACGGCCGTCACGAATCTGGTTTCCGCGGCCGAGGTCGGCCTCGTCACCAGGGAAACCGTGGTCGGCGTATTCGGTGACGACGGTGAATTCGATGTGGACAGCGCCCTCTACCAGCTGACTTTGGCCGGTGTGACGCTCGATCTGCCCGAGCCGATGCCGCGTGAGGATGCGATCGAGCGGGTGCGTCAGTACATCCTCGATCAGGGTATGGACACCACCGGCTACCCGTTGGACGAGTTGCGCGCAGACCGGATCAGCGTCGGCTGGATGGTGTTCGTGCCGACCAGGCCGGGGGAGATATCGATCGGCCGTGCGATCTTCTACATCGCCGATGACGGTGTGCTGGAACGGTCTTCGTCGTCGGTGGCGCCGTCGGTGTACATCGCGGATTTCGAGCAGCGGTTCCAGCAACGCCACGGCGCGGTGGACGCCTGAGGTACGGATTGTTAAGCAACAGCTAAGCTTTCGCGATCTGCCGGGACGGGGTGCGCAGTCGGCGCGATTATCTTGCTGTATACATCGGCGGTATAAGAGGTTTCGGTATGGCGGAGGACGAGCGGACGGCGGTCGGGTTCGCGCTCGGGGCCCGCGTCCGGGTGACGGTCGACGCGGACGGCGTGGTGATCGATACGCGCATCGATCTGGATCCGGATGAGGTGAGCTACGAGCAATTGGCGCTCGCGCTCACCGTCGCCGCTCAGCAGGCCCGTGACCTGCTGGTCGTCGCGGAATCGGCAAGCCTTGCGGCGCAATCTGATTCCGGTGAGCAGAGTCAGGTCTCCCACCGGTAACCGAAGCCGCGGATGGTGATGATCAGGCCGGGCCGGTCGAGTTTGGCGCGGAGCCCGGCCATGTGCACATCGAGTGCGCGGGACACCGCCGGGGAGGAATCGCCCCAGATGCGGTCCATCAACGCCTGGCGGCTCACCGCGGTGCCGGGCCGCTCCACCAGGATGCGTACCAGCTGGAATTCCTTGTGCGTCAAGGTGATCACCCGGTCGGCCACCAGCACCTGGCGGGCCACCAGGTCCACCCGCACGTCACCGGTGACCACGTCCATCGGTGTCCTGCCGGGTGGGGCGGCGCGGCGGGTGACCGTCTCCAGCCGCGCGACCAGTTCGGCGATGCGCGGCGGTTTGACCAGGTAATCGTCGGCCCCGCTGCGCAGCCCGTTCACCACCGAACTCTCGCCGCTGCGTGCGGTGAGGATGACGACGGGCACGGAGCTTACTTCCCGCAAACGCCGGAGCACCTCCAGCCCGTCGATATCCGGCAGCCCGAGATCGAGGATCACCGCGTCGAACCGGCGGTGCGAGGCGAGCAGGTCGGCGCCGCGACGGTGGCGTTCGACCTGGTAGCCGCGGGCAGTGAGCGCGGCTACCAGCGCCTCGCCCATACCCTCATCATCTTCGACAACCGCAAGACGCACGCGCCGATCCTCGCAAATCGAGGCCTTCGGCGCGCGTTTTCGGCAATCATCGGGTCACGGCGCGGCGGTGACCCGCTCCTCGGTCTCCAGGTCGAGCGGGGACTCGTGCGAGGTTTCGCGCATGAATACGTAGATGATCAGCGAGATCACGATGCAGCCCGCGACGTACCAGTAGAACAGTGATTCGTGGTGGTGCTGTTTGAGCGACAGCGCGACCGTCTCCACCGTGCCGCCGAAGATCGCGACGACCAGCGCGTAGGGCAGGCCGACACCGAGCGCGCGGATCTTGGTGGGGAACAGTTCGGCCTTCACGATCGCGTTGATCGAGGTGTAGCCGGTGACGACGACCAGGAGCACCATCATCAGGGCCCATGCCGCAACCGGATTCTTGGTATGCGCGAGCACGGACATGATCGGCACCGTGAGCAACGTTCCGGCAACGCCGAAGAAGATGAGCAGCTTGCGCCGCCCGATCCGGTCGGACAGCATGCCCGCCAGCGGCTGGAACACCACGAACACCGCGAGCGCGATGAAGTTGATCCAGGCCGCGGTCGGCTTGGAGATATGCGCGGTATTGATCATGAACTTCTGCATGTACGTCGTGTACGTGTAGAAGGCGACGGTGCCGCCGAGGGTCAGGCCCGCAACGATCAGGCATTCGCGCGGATATTCGGCGAGCAGCCGCAGCGAACCGCGGGCCGCCCGCTTGCGCGCGACCTCCTTGGCGATCACGTCGATCGCCTCGGGGCCGGACAGTCCGGCCAGCCTCTCTTCGACTCGGTACTGCTCGGATTCGTCCATGCCGCGCCGCAACCACATGATCAGCAGGGCGCCGCCCGCGCCGATCACGAACGGAATCCGCCAGCCCCAGTTGTTCATCTGCGGATCGGTGAAGATGTGCTGCAACACGATCTGCACACCGAGCGCGACCAGCTGACCCGCGACCAGCGTCACGTACTGGAAGCTGGAGTAGAACCCGCGCTTACCCGGTGACGCCACCTCGGACAAATATGTTGCGCTGGTTGCGTATTCGCCGCCGAGCGAGAGGCCCTGCAGCAGCCGGGCCAGCACCAGCAGCGCGGGCGCGGCGAGCCCGATCGTCTGATATCCCGGTGTCAGGGCGATCAGCAGCGAGCCCGCCGCCATCACCGTCACCGACAGCGTCAGCGCGGAGCGGCGGCCGAACCGGTCGGCGTAGCGCCCGAGCATCCAGCCGCCGATCGGTCGCATCAGGAAGCCCACCGCGAACACCGCGGCGGAATTCAGTAGCTGAGCGGTGGAATCGCCTTTGGGGAAAAAGGTTTGGGAAAAATAAACCGCGAACGCGGTGTAGACATACCAGTCGTACCACTCGGCGAGGTTGCCGAGTGAGCCTCGCAGGACGTTACCGACTACTCGGCGTTCGCCTACGACCTGTGTCGTAGTCATTCTGAATCTCCTTCTGCCGCCGCACGACCCCGGTCGGCTGGACACCACGGTGGCGAAGGAGGTTCGCGCATGCGGTGATACGCGGATGTTCTAACGATTCCTTAGGGAAATGCCGCGCGGGGAGCCGGATCCGAGATGAATGGCCTGATCAGAAACTTTACAGTCCCTTGAGCTTCTGACCACCGGGAATGGGCGCGAGACCGGCTTACAACATGTCAGTATCGAGAACAGGCAGGGTGTGTTGATGAACGGGAACGGCAACGAATCATGAACGTCGACTATCGCGAGGGCGCCACGGGCGCGGGCGAACTCGTCGTTGCCGAACCGCTGGATCGACTCGTCGAGGAACTCGCCGAGCTCGGCAGGCCGGGCTGGCGGCGGGTGGAAGCGGTTTTCGCGCTGACCGTTTCGACCGAGACCACCCGCGTCACCGTCGAATACGACCATCGCGTCGGCCGGGTGGACGCGCCGGAATCGCTGGTGGCCCTTGCTCGCTCGCATCGAGAGCAGGCGGCGTGGACGGTGGCGGGCCCGTGGTGGGTGCTCACCGTGCGGGTCGACGAATCCGGCAGGGCCGAAATCGATTACGACTACGGCGACGAACCGTTCCCTGGTGACCAGCTGCTGCGGCCGGAGGCGTACCGCGCCGATATCGATGCCTATCCCAGGGTGCGGCTGCCGCTTTGGCTCGCCGCCTATATCAACCACGGTGATCGGCAGTCGCGCGGTGCGCGCCGGGCGGCGGTCGCCAGCCGCTCCGACCGCGTGCGCGGTATCGCGCCGACGCCGGTGGAGGAGGATTTTCCGGAGCTGCCGCTGCTGTGGTCCCGGTGGGCCGTGCTCGCGGCGGCGCATATCGCGGTCGGTTACGAGTCGGGGCCGCGGGTCGTACCGGACACCGGCTGGTACGAGAGCGCCCGCAACGGCAGCAGTGGTTCGTCGCTGTATCTGCTCGCGGGCGATCGGGCCGTGCTCTCGGGCGGAGTGTGGAACGCGCCCGCACTGAACGCGGCATACAACGGCGGTATTGATCTGCCGAATCTTTATGCGGGAGCTCCTGATTGGGTGACCAACACGGTGCTCAACCCGCGGGCGGCGGTCGGTTTGCTCTCATTCTGTTTCTGGTGGGACGGGGATGGCTGGTACGGCGGGGAGTCGCCGTCGATCCAGCAGTGTGGTGCCGCGCTGCCGCCGATCTGGTCGGCGGGCACCGTGCGCGAGACGGTCGCCAGAATGCTGGTGCCGCAGCCGGATTCCCGGGTGCGGGCGGCGGTCTCGCGATTGCTCGCCGCCGCCGATTGCGGGGTGCTGACTCGGGCGCTGGTGCAGCAGGTATTCGGCGCGGAGCGGGATATCGACGGGGCGATGCGGCAGCTGCGGACGGCCGGTGTGCTCGCACCGCGTGGGGCGGTACCGCGACCGGATGGTCCATCGTCCATTCGAATACTGGGCGGTCGGTATTTATGCGATGATCGAATCGCGTTGTAGCTGAAGGGTTCGGAGGTAGAGATTGAGTACCGGGGATTCGCAAACGCCCGCCAGCATGCAGCAGCTGTCCGACGACACCAAGGCGATATCGGATGACGTCCAGCAGCTCAACAACGATGCGCAGAACCACGCCAACCTGCAGACCTGGCGCGATGACGCGGCGAAGCTGGCGGGCGACGCCAAGCGGTTGAAGGTCGACCTGGATAGCCTCGGACCGGCGGCGGACCGGGTGGACGAGGTCGCGGCGAACTTCAAGAGCTGGTGGGATGGGCTCGCGGCGGCCGCAGCGGGTCATGAGGCCACGCTCTCCCAATGTACGACCGAGGTGGGGCGAGCCTTCTTCGACGGCCAGCACGGAAACGACGGATACAACGCCAACAAAGAGGGGCTCGCGGCCTTCGTCGCTCAGGTGCAGACGTTTCTGGCCGATTGCTCCAGCAGTTTGCGTGAGGCGCAGAAGGGGCTTCAGCAGACCGAGGACGTCGTGACCCAGGACCTCGACACCATCAACGGGGAGCTGAATGCGTGAGTGCTGAGCCGAAACCCTTTACCGGCGAGGCGAACAGCGACGCGCAGCACTCCGAGACGCCGATCGATCCCGCAGCGGAGACCGAGACGATCGACGAGCCGGAAACCGGTGCCGCCACGGAGTTGGCGCAGCGAATCGCCGGCGCACTCGCCGAGATCGGCCCGCCGGGGTGGCGGGAGCTGGAGGCGACCATCGCCGTGACCGTCGCGGCCGAGGCGGGCTTCGTCACCTACACCGACGGTGACCGATCGATGCGCGCCGAAACCCCGCAGCCGGTATTGCGGCTGGCGCGCGAGCAGCGCGCCGCCGTTGTGCGAGCGGGTGACGAGCCGTGGTTGCGGCTGCTGATCCGGGCGGTCGCCCCGGCGACGACCGGGACGGCGGTGCGCGCCGTCGAAATCGAATTCGACAACGGCGACGAGCCGTTTCCGGCCGAGCAACTATTCGCTCCCGAGGTCTATCGCGCGGACCTGCAGGCGCATCCGCGGCGACGATTGCCGATGTGGTTGGCCGCCTATGTTTCGCACGGCGACCGGCAGGTGCGCACACCGCAGCAGGCCGCGGCGCGGGCAAGGGCCGATAAGGCGGCCGGTGTGTGGGCGGTGTTGGCGGACAATGAGTTTCCGCCCTTTCCCCTGTTGTGGGCGCGCTGGGCGACCCTCGCGGCGGCGTTCGTCGCGGTCGGATCGGAGTGGGGTCCGCGGGTGTTGCCCGCGGGAGGTGTGTTCGAGAGTTCGAAGCGCGGTGGCTCGACCCTTTACGTATTGCCGGGGCAACGGGCGGTGTTGTCCGGTGGCGTCTGGGATGCGCCCGCGCTGGCCGCGGCATACGAAGCGGGTACGGATCTGCCGAATTTGTATGCGGGAGCGCCGGATTGGGTGACCGATGCGGTGCTGAACCCACGCGCGGCCGCGGGACTGCTCTCGTTCTGCTACTGGTGGGAGCATGATCGGTGGTACCGCGGCGAATCCCCGGCCGCGATCGACTGCGCCTCTGCGGTGCCGGGGGTGTGGAGCGCGAACTCCGTCGCCGGGATCATCGTGAGCCTGCTCGGACCGCGCGCGGACGCGGATTCGCAGGCCGCCGCCGACGCGCTGGTCGCGGCGGCGGAGGTCGGCGTCGTCACGCGGGAAACCGTGGTGAACGTCTTCGGCGACGATGTCGATATCGACGGTGCGCTGCACCAGCTTTCGCTGGCCGGTCTGGTCGCCGCGACCGTGACGCCGATCGACGCGGCCGAGGCCATCGACCGGGTCCGGCACTACGTCAGCAGCCGCGACCTGGACACCACCGGATATCCGCTGTCGGAGCTGGTGGCCGATCGGTTCAGCTGCGGGTGGACGGTGTACGTGCCGGCGCCCGAGGGAGAGGTCGCGATCGGGCGCGCGATTTTCTACGTCGGCGACGACGGCGTGCTGGAACAGTCGTCGTCCTCGATCGAATCCGATCGCTATATCGCCGCGTTCGAGCAGCGATTCCGGCAACGCCAGGGTCTGTAGGAGGTGCGCAATGGCTGAAGAGGTCACCGAGGAGATGGTGGCGAACCTGCTCGAAAACGTCGCCGAGAACATCGTCGCGGTGCGGCGCTTCCACGATCAGCGGACCCAACTCATCGCTGAAGGCACGGCAGCGCGCAACCGGGTGACGGTGGTGGTCAATGCGGATGGCCACATCATCGACACCAGGTTCGGCCCGGACTACACCGATCTGAGCCGTTCCGAGCTGGGTAAGGCCGTCACCGAGGCCGCGCATCGGGCCATCGAGGAAATTCGCAGGAAGACAATGGAATTGATGGAACCGATCCAGCAGCGGCACGATCGGTTGCCGAAGATCGGCGAGCTGTTCCCCGGTATGCCGGATCTTTCCGAGGTGCTGAGCAGGCCCGCGGCCTCGCTCGCCCCGCCGAGCGAGCGACCGCCGCTCGGCGTCGAAGCGCAACCGCCTGCGGCCCGTCCCGCGGCCGAACGTCCCTCCGCCGACGGAACTTCCGATATCTTCGATCGCGGCTGGTAGCGGTCGACCGGTTCTATGGGAGGAATACCTATACCCGGTTGGCTACAGCCGACCGTCGACATCCTCGGCATGACGACGCCCGATCAGTCGCCGTGGGAATTCGACACCGATGCGGCGGCTGCGCTCGCCGACGAGTTCTCGAGTCATGGCGACGCCCTGAACGAGCACATCAGCGATATCCAGTCCGTGATCAGCATGCTCGGTGCGATCTACGAGGGTGATGGTGGCAGCAAGGCCCAGCAGGCGCTGGACAGGCTGAATAAGGCGCTGCCGCCCTTCCAGGACGCGGTCGCCAAGACCTCCCAGTTCGCGGGTGAGCACGCGAAAACCGTCACCCGCGACGAGCTGATGGAGTTGATGTTCGCGGGCCAGACGGCCGCGGAGATCCTCATGCTGATCGCCCAGGCGATCGCTACGGCGCCATGGGGCGGCCTGCTGGCGTTGCCCGAAGAGCAGGCCATCGTCTATGCCATCGGACGGGGATTGTTCCAGGCCGAACGCTGGGGCATGATGCGGATCCTCACCGAGCTCGCCGAGAAGTGGACCGAGGGCCTGGTCAAGAAGCTCGCGCTGCAGGGCTTCAAGGCGGGTGCGTTGAAGTTCGGTACTCGTGCGCTGGCCGGCGCCGCGCAGGCGGCGTGGCAGGGTGCGCTATTCAGCGCGATCGCCAATAACCTCGCCGGTATCCACGACTGGAAATACGTTGGGGAACAAGCGCTTGCGTGGAGTGCGGGCGGGACGCTCAGTCATCCGGTCGGCGAGCTCTACAACGACCTCACCAAGGGTAAGGACTTTCCGTTAAAGCGCATCCTCGGCGGGATCCTCGGCGGCGAGGCCGGTGCGGCCGCGATGACCGGGTACAACCTGGCGACCGGTGGCGCGTTCGATTGGAAGACCTTCGCGTTCATGGGGGCGCTGGGTGCTGCGGGCGGCACGCGTCAGCACCTGAAGGAGGTGGCGCAGAATCGCGGGAACGGCGGTGGCGCGAATACGAACAGTTCTCGAGGCGGGCCGCAACGTGGTGGACCCGACCTCAAGGCGCCCGGCGAGCTGAAGACCGAGAAGCCGACCCAACCCTCGTCGGCGACCAGTACCGTGTCCCCGCCGCAGACCGGGCAGGGCGCCGCGGAGGCAGGCGGCAATGCGAAGTCCGGTTCGAACACCAATGGTTCGAGCGGTACGCCCGGCGGCACTTCGGGGCGGCAGAATTCCGAGGGCGGGCAGTCCGGGAGTTCGCAAGGGGCGCAGGGTAATTCGGCTGGTCAGGGTACCGGCGGGCAGCCGGGTGTGAACGGCGGGCAGCCGGGCGCCAACGCTGGGCACCACGGTTCCGAGGGGGGACAGTCCGGGGCTTCGCAAGGGGCGCAGGGTAATTCGGCTGGGCAGGGTACTGGCGGGCAGCCGGGTGCCAATGCTGGGCACCATGGTTCCGAAGGCGGGCAGACCGGTAATGGCCAATCCGGTGTGAGTTCCGGTGCCGCGCCACAGGCTGGAACCGGTTCCGGCGCAGGGCAATCCGGTGGATCAGCGCCCCGGGCCGGGGTGCCGAGCGGAGCCAGCGGAGACACTGTCGGGACGCGTGGTGGGCAATCGGGCAATGGGGCGACGTCCGGTCCCGGCCAAGGCGAAGTTGTTTCCGGGCACGCCGAATCGCCTGTCGGGGAAGGCAGGTCGACCGAGGGTGCGCCGCAGCCGTCGAACGGCGTCGCCGGATCGGGAGTGGATTCGTCCGGCGGTCCGGCGTCCCGCGCCTCCGTCCCGGCCGAAGCCGCCGACGCGACGGCGAAATCCGGTGGGGCACTTGGCGATAACGTCGCGCCCCGAGCCGGTGACGCGACGGCGCCGCGAGCGGGCGACGCGGCGGCACCGCAGGCCGGCGGACCGGCCGTCATCGACGGTACCGGCGCGCCGTCGCCGGTCGCCGGGACCAACGCCGGAGGCGATGCGCCGCTGGCGGGCCGCGCCAACGCCGCACCCACCGGAACCGGTTCGGAACTGCGTCCGGGCGTCGACGCGCGACCGACTAATTCCCCTGCACCACAGGCGAATGCGACGGTGCGGCCGGAGGAGGCCGGTGCGGCGGCGCGCGGCGGGACCGAATCAACCGCCGGTGCGCGGCCTGAAACGGGGCGTGCCAATGTGCCGGGCGGCGAGGCCGGTGCTCGGCCGGACGCGGCCCGCACCGGCGAAACCGGTGGCCGCACCGGCACGCCGACGGGTGAGGGCAGCGGGCGCTCCGATACCGGTCGTGCGGCGGCGTCGGGCGACAGCGGCGGCCGATCCGAGGCGAATAGCCGTGGGGTGCAGGCAGGTTCGCGTCCCGAGGCTGGTCGTCCGAACGCCGCTGGCGGCGAGAACGGTGGACGTTCCGAGGCGAGCGGCCGTGGCGGTGCGACGGCGGGTGAGACCGGTGGGCGCCCTGACGCGAACGGCCGTGGCGCGGTGCAGGCGGGGGCGCGTCCCGAACCGGGTGGTCGTCCGGCGGAGGGTACTGGACGTCCAGAGCCGACTGGCCGTGGTGGAACATCTTCCGGCGAGGCCGGTGGGCGCTCCGACGCGAACGGTCGCACCGCGGGTTCGCGTCCCGAATCGTCTGGTCGACCTGGTGCGGGACTTCCGGAAACGGGTGATCGGTCCGGTGTCGCAGCGGGCGAGGGCGGCGGACATCCCGAGGCGGACGGCAACACCGGAGCACCGGCGGGCGACGCCGAAAACCGCACCGCCGGTGCACAAACCATCGAATCCGCAGCCAACGTCGACGCTGAAGTCCAGCGCGCGCTCGCCCAGCGCCGTGCGCTCCATGAACTCGGCGGCCGTGCGGGAATCGACCCGAACCCTGAGGGCCATACTCCATCCGATCCTGGCCGTTCGACCGAAACCCCCGACCGCTCAACCGATCCCAGCTCGGATAGCGGTGACGCACCGATGGCTGGCGACAATCCGGTCGGTGAAAGCACCCGCCCCGGTGACGAACTCGCGCCGGAGCCCATCCGGGCCGACGACTCCGCCTCGGCACCGAGTGACCGAACACCGTCCGGTACGGACGCGCACCTCGGTGGCGACTCCGCACCGGAACCCGTTCGCGCCGAAGATCCTGTTTCGGCTTCGGAGCGCGACGGTCAGGTCGGTGAACCCGAGCCGGAGCATGGGCGTGCCGACGATTCCTTGCCGGAGCCGGTGCGGGGTGCGCACGATTCGAACGGTGAGAACGCCGACTCCGCAAATGGATCCGAGCATCGGCGGGCTGATGATTCCGGGCCGGTTGCCGACCAGACCGGGCGCGACTCGGGTGACGAGGTCCGTCCTGGTGCGGAATCCGGGCACGTGCTGGGCGATGAATCCGTCCCGGTGCCGGGGGAGGTCGGTCCTGCTGTCGACGAAAGTGCGCGTCCTGCAAGCGAATCCGAGCACGGGCGGGCCGAGGATGCCGCGCCGGGCGGCGAACCGGCACGGGAGCATCCGGATACGCAGCAGGAGGAGGGCCGGGAGCATACGGCCGATGGCGATCCGACCGGCGAGGCGCGGGAGCATCCGGATGCCGAGCCCGGTGCGGATGCACCCGACCCGCAGGCGCGGGCCGAGGCCGAAGCGCGTTGTGCCGCAATAGAAGCGGAGGCCGAACGGCAACGGGAGGAGGCGCGGGCCCGAGCCGCCGCAGTGCAGGAGGAGGTCAAGGACGCGCGGGCCGAGGTCGAAGAGGCGCGCAGGGCCGCAGAGAAAGCGGAGAACGTGCAGACGGTCGCGGAGGCGGATGTCGCGGTCGCCGAGGCCGAGCATGCGGTGGCCGAGGGCGAGTACCTGAACGCGGAGGAGCGCCGGGTCGACGCGGCACAGGAGCATGCCGACGCGGCTGCGGAGTACGCCGACGCGGTGGAGCGGCGGACCGCCGCGAACGAGGCCGGACTCGCCGCGATGGATGAGCGGTTGGACGCCGAGGCCGAACACGCCGCCGCGCAGCGCGAACGCGCGGAGGCCAAGAGCGACGCCGAAATCTCGGCGGCGGACCGGCGACTCGCCGATGCGGCGGCCCGGATCGACGCGGCGGACCGGCGGCTGGCCGAGACGGCGCGGGACGGGACCACCGCCGAGGGGGATGTGGCCGCCGCGGAGGCCAGGATGGCGAGAGCCAGAGCGGATCTGGCCAGAACCGAAAACGATGCCGCAGCCGCGGCGGCGCATCTCACGGCCGCCGAGGCATTCATGGCTGTCGCGGAGGCCAGAGCGGCCATGGTGGAGGCGCACGTCGCGCTGGCGCACGCCGAGCTGGCGGGACTCCGGGACGCCTTCGCCGAGGTCGCGCGCCGGCGGGCGGAGGTGCTGCACGAGGTGAGCAACGACCTGATCGCCGCATTGGAAGAGGCGGGTAAGGCGCGCGACGAGGCGGCGGACGCCGGGCTGCTCGACAAGGGCCAGGCAGGGCTGGACGCGGCCAAGGAGCGTCAGAAGGCCGCGGAGATCGCGGGCAGGATCACCCACGATTACTACACATCGCGGTCGGAGCCGGACGTTCCGGACGATATCCGAATCACCGACGAGGACCGCGTGACCCCGGCGGACCTCGCCGCAATGATGCGAGGCGAGTCCGAGGCCGACGCCATGGCGGCCATGATCGAGGCCATTCGCCGCGGCGACAAGAACCACAACGTCATGTGGTGGACGCAGGTGATGGGCACGCTGGCGATGCGCGAAGGCCCGATCGATATGGCCGCGGGCGAGGGCAAATCGTTGGTGTTCCTGGCCAGTTCCGCGCTGGACGCGGCGAGAAATGGTTCGGTGCACAATTACACGACCCGTGAGACCTTGGCGGACCGTGAATTCAACAAGTTCAGCAAAATTTTGCAGAAGTACGGGTTCGAAATCGTCCGGATGCGGTCGGAGGGAAAGTATCCGGAACAGGTGGAGGGTAAGGATACGATTTATGTCGGAACCCATAACGATGCCGGTTTCGGACATCTCAACGACAACGACGTACCGGACTCCGGCCAGAAGGGCCAGCGGAAGGGACGTGCCAAATTCGACGAAATCGACGAGTTGCTGCGGTGGATGAAATCCATCTTCATCAAGTCCGAAGGGGTGAGTGAACCCGCGCCTCCGCATATCGAAAGCCAGGTGCTCGGTGCCAAGGAATTTCTGGAGAAAGAGCTTGCAGCGGGCCGATTGACCTCCGAAGATTTCAATCACAAGCCGGGTCAGGTCGGCGGCGACGCGCGGCTGACCCGGCAGGGAAGGGCCGCCATCGAGGAACTTCTGGGTCGCAAATTGACCAAGGAGGAATTGAAACGATTGAATATGGAGGCCGTGGCCAGGTGGGTGTACCGGGAAAACGTTCACTACCAAATCGGGTGGCGCGAGCCCAAGATCAGGGCGGTGCAGAGCGCGCTGAGAGACGCGTTGGACGAGCACCGGATGGGCAGGCAGGACTTCGAAAATCAAGCGAAGGATAACGGTCAGATCGCGCTGACGGACGAGGGTCGTCGCAAAGTGGAAGAGCACCTCGGGCGGGAATTGACCCCCGAGGAGCTGGAGCGCTGGGGCATCGCCGCCGGAACAAAATGGGGTGAGCTCAAGGGCGATATGATCTTCATTATCGACCAGACCTCCCACAAGGTAATGTTCGATCCGAAGACCTCCAGCGAAAGCCGCTGGAACGGTGGACTGGCGCAGGCCATCGAGGCCAAACACGGCCTCCAGATCCGCGACGATCCGAGCAGTAACAGGAGTATCTCCTCGCAGAAACTGTTCTCGTCGGATCGCTACGAGAGCCTCACCGGCGCCTCCGGTACCGCGAAGGGGTCGGAACAGTTCATGCGCGACAACTATGGCATGAAACCGGTCGTCCAGATCCCTCGGTACAACGATTTGAATCTGAAAGTGGAGGATCGGTTCGCGGCGAACCAAGAGGCGAAGCTGCGGCAGATGGCCGACTATATCGCCGAAAACCAACAGGCCGGTGAGGCGCAGATGGCGGTCATGAACCGCAACGATGAGGTCGCGGAGCTGTCGGCGATACTGGACGAACTCGGCGTGGAACACGTCGCGGTCGATGCGAGCTTTTTCATCGAACACGGCGACTCGGTCGACGCCAGGCTCGAGAAAATCTTCGAAGAGGCGGGCAAGTCGGGCAAGGTTGTGGTCATCAACCGCCAGGGCGGCCGCGGTGTCGACGTCACGGTCAGTCCCGAGGTCGAGGCCAAAGGTGGCCTGCGCGTATTGATTTCGAGTCATTCGGAAAATCGCGACGAAGACATCCAAGTCGAGAACCGCACCGCGCGTGGCGGCAAGCAGGGCACAGCGGTGTACTTCAACTCGCCGGATGATGTGCTGTACAAACGACTTGCGGACAATCCGTTGATCGAGCACGCGGTGGTCCAATATGTCACCGACGTCAACGCGCACGACGCGAACCCGACCCCGGAGACGAAAGGCCGGGCCGCGACCGCGGTGGAGCAGCTGCGCAAACTGATCGGCCTCGGGCAGAGCCGATTCGCGCACGCCGCGAACGCCCCGGCCCCCACCGCGACGCACGAGCCCAACGCGCCTCCGGCCACCGAGACCGATAAGCGCGCTCCGCCCGATCCGAACTTCCTGAAGCCGCTGCATCCGCCTCCGCAGAGCGCGAATGGCTCCAACAACGGCGCTGCGCAGTCCAGCAGTGTGCAAGGCTCGAATCCGCAAGGCGGACAGAATGTTCCGCGACTGAGCGCGCCGCAGGCCCCTACGTCCGGAACAAACGCCGCGACGCCGTCGGACCTCACCGCGCTGTCGGGAACCACGGCCGCGCCGACGAATACCGGCGCACCCTCGGCCACCCCCGCGCCGTCGAATACGGCTGTGCCATCGGATGTCTCGGCACCGACGAGTACTGGTGCGCCGACGAGTACCGGCGGGCCCTCGGCCACCTCCGCGCCGTCGAATATGGCTGTGCCATCGGATGTCTCGGCACCGACGAGTACTGATGCGCCGTCGCACACCAGCGCACCGACGACTGCCGCGCCGTCGAGCACCATTGCGCCCTCGGGTCCTACCGCGCCGTCGAATGCTGCCGCGGCGTCGAGTACCGACGTGTCGTCGAATACTTCCGTCCCGGCGAACACCAATGCGCCGTCGAGCATCGCGGTGCCATCGGATACCGCCGTGCCTTCGAATAACGGCGTGCCGACGAATACGGCTGTGCCGTCGGATACCGCTGCGCCCTCGAATCCGATGGGGCCGTCGAATACGGAAACTCCGTCGAATACCGCTGCGCCGTCGGCCACGGCCACGCCATCGGACACCGGCGCGCCCGCACGGCCCGGTACGCCGACGCCCTCGAATACCTCCGCACCGACGGATCCCACCCACCCCGGCCCGAATGCCCTCGTCGACGCCGACGGCGACCGGACTCCCGTCGGCGTCGGCTCCGGTGCCGTGCACGCACCCGATGGGCCGAACCCGTGGACTCTCAACGCATTCGACCCGAATGACCCAACCGGTCCGCACAGCGCCGGGTACCGCCCGAACGGTCAGTCGAACGGATCCGGCGTCCGACCCGCTACCGAGCCGACTCCTGCCGACGCGCCGGAATCGATTCGAGCGCCCGGGCCGGCCGCCGCATCCGATACCGCACGGGACGGACGGTCGCTCCTCGACCCCGAAAACGGTGCCGCGGCAGCGGAACCTGCCGCCGGGGCGCGGCAAGCGCGGCCCGATGCCGCCGTGCCATCGAACGGTCGTTTGCGGACCGCGTCGGCGGATGCGGTGGCGCGCGCGGCCGCCATCTCCGGCACTGCGCCGATAGCCCCGATTCAGCCCGAAAATGCTTCCCCCGTCGCGGATCTCGGTTCGCGCCGGGTCGAGATCCTGCGGCTGCTCGGGCAGGGACTGTCCGTCGGGCAGATCGCGCGCAGGTTGGGGATGACCCCGAACGCCGCCAAGGCCGAGGTCGGTCAGGCGCTGCGCGTGCTGCGGGTCGAGGATCGGACCGCGGCGGTGGTGGAGGCACTGCGGCTGGGCATCATCACCGAGGATCAACTCGCCGAGGCATACGGTGACGCGCCCGCGATGCGGGAGCTGACGCACCGGGAGACGCAGATCCTGACCTTGGTCGCGCACGGCTGGTCGAATGCGGAGATCGCGGCGGCGCTGCGGCTGTCCCGGCTGACGGTACGCAAGCAGCTCGAGCGGATCAACAGGCTGTTCGGCACCGCCAACCGAACCCAGGCGGCGATATCGGCGATCGTTTGGGGAATTCTCGACCGGCAGGCGGTCGCATCCGAATCCTTCATCCGGTTGCTCCGCACCGCGGATCCTGGGTTGACCTTCACGGTCGGCCGGACGGCTGACTCGCTGTATCACGCTGTGCGCGAAGCGATTCGGCTCGGTCTGCTACCGAGCGGCGCGCAGTTGCCGTCGGAGCAGGAGGTGAGCGCCCATCCGCTGCTGACGTTGGCGACGGTGCGCGGTGTCTTCGCCAAGTTGCGTCGCGAGGGCTATCTGGACGGCAGCAGCCGGTCCGGGTCGACGGTGGCGGCGCCTGAGCAGTGGTCGACCAACGTGCCCGCGCTGCCGATGATCCCGCTCGCGAAGGTGCTGGAGCTGTTCGGCGGGTCCGGATCCAACCTTTCCGCCGTGCGAGTGCGCGATGCCCTGCGCACCGCGATCCGCTCGAATTATCTGCCGCCCGGTACCCCGCTGCCGACGGATCACGACCAAGGCGACCATCCGGTGCTGTCGCCATCCGCGTTGCGGCGCATCTACGAGGAGCTGCGTGCCGAGGGCTATCTGACCACCGGCCGTCGGGGGGCCGTTGTGGCCAGCACGGACCTCTGGCCGAAATATGCTGTGCCCGAAGCCGATTCCGGCCCGGCGGAAAGGCTGACCCCCGCCCGGCTGCTGGCGTTGCTCGGCGCCGGATCGGCTGATTTCGAGACGCGGTTGCGGACCGGCCGAACGCTGGAGGTGCTGCGGGCGGCGCTGCGCGAGGCGGTTCGCGACGGCCGATTGCCGGTGGACGCGCAACTGCCGTCGGTCCGCGAACTCGGCGCTCACCTGGGTATTTCGACGGGCTTCGTCAAGGGCGCCTACGCATCGTTGCGGTTCGAGGGATACCTGACCCGCGGCGCCGGTTCGGCGGGCGCGGCGGTGGCCCGATCCGAGGACTGGCCGCGCACGGCCGATCAGCAGCCGTCCGCGCCCGTGCCGAAGATCGGTGAAACCGTTGCCCAGCCGGTGATTTCGGATTCGTCCGGCGCCGTCGACGGACCGGTGGACGGGCTCGCCGATTACCAGCTGCCCAGCGCCGAACAACGCACTGATTCGGTTGCGCCGCAAGGCTGCTGGCAGTACGCGATCCAGGCGGCCGAGCAATTCGGCTACCACAACCTCGATTTCGACATGTTGCGCGAGCATGCCGAACGCTGGCTGCTGCAGGGCGTGCCGACGGACGAGTTCGCGAAATTCGTTCGCGCCGACTGGCAACCGTTCGAATCGCTCGACGGCATGATCGCCTATGTCCGCGAGCACGGCGGCATGATCTTCGGCGCGCTGGTCGCCAACGGCCGCACTGGGTTCTCGCATCTGTTCGTCGTGCATCGGGACAACGCGGGCCGTCCCGTGGTCTCGGAGCGGGTCGGCACCGAGGTCCGAGAGAACATTCCTGCGCAGCAATGGTTGTCGGCGCAGCAACAGACTGAGCTGGAGCCTTCCGGTATCGTCATCCGAGCCGATAAGACCGCCGAGCGTCCGCTTGCGCCCGGACAGGAACCGCGCTCGGTCGCCGGTGTCGATCGCTCGGCGTTGCCGCTCGGCGCCCGTGCCGAGGAATCCGGGCTCGCGGACCGGCTGCGCGAACTGCACTCCGCGATGCGCACCGCGCGCGCCGACGAATTACGTACGCGCGCAACGGCTATCGAACGTCGCGCGGAGGCGGAAGCGGCCCCCAAGCGCAAACAGGCCCGCCGTCTCGGCCTGCAAGCGGACCGGCTGGACGCCAAGGTGGCGGAGGCCGCCGAACACGTGGAACAGTTGCGCGCTCAGGCCGTCGCGCTGCGCCGCGCCGCGAACGAGCGGACACAGCAGCGGCTGCAAGACGGTATTCAGCAGCTGCGAAACCGGTTGGCCGCGCACCTGGACGACAACCCGGATCTGGTGGACGTCCTGCGCGCCGACCTCGCCTTGCTCGACCGCGCCGACGCCGCGGCCTATGAGCTGGCGCAGGTGCGGTTGGCGCAGGCGGGTTTGGCGGATCTGGCGGGGCAGATCGAGCGCGGCCGGGCCGGGGTGCGCGAGCTGGCCGAGGCGATCGAGACCGCCGAGCAGGAGGCGTCGGACCTACCGGAGGCCGAACGGTTGGCGGGGCTGCGCGCCGCCGCGTTGGAGCTGATCGAGGCCGATCAAGCGGTGTTCATGCTCGAGAAGGCGCACCGTGAGCTGACCGAAGCCCTCGAGCAGACCGGCCCATTGGCCGATCGGGAGGCGGCGCTGACCCGGGAGGTCGAGGCGGCGGCGCAGGCGCGGGAGAGGTTGGCCGAGCAGTTCGGCGTCACCCACCCGATGGAGTTGACGGCCGGTAACCGTGGCGCGCTGTCGCCGGGTGGGCAGCGGGTTCGTGCGCTGCGGGCCGTGATTCAGCAGTGGAAGACGCTCGAGGCCGAGTTGGATCGGTTGGCGCAGCGTCGGGCGGCGTTGCAGGCGATTGATGATCTCGGGTTGTTCCCGATCGCGGATCGGGTTGGTGTGGAACCGGCCGCCGATGGTTCGACGACCTTCCCGAATCGGCGGGTGGTGGTGGTCGGCACCGAGGCGGAAACCACCGGTTACCGGCAGGCATTGCAGCGGGTGCTGGCTCCGGGTGCCGACGTGAACCTCATTCTGGGGCTTGCTAAGTCGGACACGATTTCGATGGACATCGAGTTCGTCCAGTACACGGTGGACGAGCAGGGGCGGCCGACCGGACTCCAGCCGCTGGCCTCGACGGATGCGGTGACGACCAGCAAGGTCGGCCCGATGTGGGAGCCGGCCAAGCACGCGCGGTCGTGGGAGAAGACGAAGTGGACGCCTGTCCTCGGGCCGTATTCGTTCTCGTATGGTGCGGTGCCGTATTTCGATGATGTCACTGCGATCAATCATCATTTCAAGCCGGGCGAAACCATCGAAACCGTTTTCCCGCAACAGCTTCCGCAGACCAAGCCGCAGTTCGTTGTGCCGGAGGGTGTGAACGCCTATCACTCCGATATCGGTAAGAACGTCATATCGGCTCGGATGCTCAGCGTCGCGATGGCCGCGCGGGTTCCCAACCACCCGTGGGTGTCGGAGTTCGTGCAGAACCGGGAATGGTTGGGCCGCGGCATCTTGCGCCTCACTCAACGGTGGTTGCCCGCGAATACCGAGCACGGCCGGGCGGTCCGGCCCGCGATGTCCTCGGCGTTCATCAACGCACACCCGAGGTTGGCGTTCGCGGTGGCCAATGTGACGCAGTGGGTGCCGAGCGTGACCAAGGGCCGGTGGGTGCAACTGCTCCCGGTGATCCGCGGCACGGGAACGCACAAGTGGTTCGACTACTGGCAGCACGACCCGCAGCAGCTGCGCCGGGCGGATCTGGCGAACCCGGCTGTCAGCCCGGCGGCGGTGCATCTCGTGGGCACGACGGCCCGGGTGTACGCCGGGGAGAGCGTCGAGATCCCCGAAGCGCTCGCCGCGCGCTGGGCGGCGAACGAGCAAGAGCGCGAAAGGATTCAGGAGGAAACCGAGCGCGACTACGATCGGTTCGAGCACGATCGCGTATACGGTGGCGACAGCTTCCTACACCGGATCGCCGAGTACGCGGCGCAGAATCCGGATGCCTTCTCCGGCGGTAGCAAGACGCGCTGGGCCTACGCCGACGGCAAAG
Organism: Nocardia sp. JCM 34519.1; assembly: GCF_020361265.1. Lineage (NCBI taxonomy): Bacteria > Bacillati > Actinomycetota > Actinomycetes > Mycobacteriales > Nocardiaceae > Nocardia > Nocardia sp. JCM 34519.1. Next base: position 100,486 of record NZ_JAIRBR010000014.1, on the reverse strand, counting down.
TGGTGCTCGATCCGACGGGTGCGACGATGCCGAAGCACGCCGACGGTTCCACCTGGCTGCGTGATCCCGATGGCAATGTGCGCCCGCACGCGGAGCTCGTGGCGAACCTGGAGTGGGTCCGCGACTATCTGATGCGCAATGCCGAAATGAACCGCATCGCAGACATTGTCGCGATGTGGAAGCGGCTGCTGCTCGGAAAACCGTTGCGCGAGGACATTATTGCGATCGAGGCGGCGCTGGCCGAGGCGCAGTACCGCGCGTTGCACCCGAACGCCACCCAGGAACAGGCTCTGGCGTACGCCAAGTCGCTCGGTTACGACTGGGATCGCAGTCGGCCGCATCTGCCGAATGAGCGCAGCCTTTGGGCCAAGCTGACCGGCGCACGGTCCACCAGCCCCGTCGGGTTCACCTCCGAGCTGGATCCGAACGCACCCGACCCCGCGCGCACCCGGCACTTCGGCACCACCCTGGACTTCGGTGACGGCGGGCAGGGCCGCAGGTACGTGCTCGATCAGCTGCGGCAGATCATGCGTGGTTTCCCGGAGGCGCAGATCGACGAGGCATGCGCGAAGGTGGACGTGCGGATCAAGGCGGCGACGAAAAACTATCGCGGCCCGGTCGACATGGCCAAGGGCACTGTGCACGTTTCGGCGAAGGTGACCGGCCCGGCCGGGCAGCGCAAGTTGCGGGTGGTCATCGAGGCCGAGGGTGGCGGCGGCATCCTCTACGAGCCGGTCGAACCGGCGACGGGTGCTATCCGGCGACTTGTCCGCTTCATCGGCAACCTGATACCGGGCGTGCACACCGAGCCGCCCGGCCCGGATCTGCCGCACCGGATCCAGGGCTACAACCTGACGGAGGATCCGCGCGGGCATATCGGCTCGGAACTCGAAAACGGTTCCGGGACAATGCCGTCGGGCGGCGCGCTACCGGCGGGCCGGTCCGCCGGGGATTCGGCGGCGGTTCCCGACGGATCCACCCCAGCCGCGACCCGCCCCAGCCAGGCGCGGCCCGGTTCGGTGGATCCGCTTGCCGCGCAGGCGCAGTCCGGAACGGCAGGTGCGGTCGCCGAGCAGGCGCGGCCCGGTTCGGTGGATCCGCTTGCCGCGCAGGCGCAGTCCGGAACGGTAGGCGCGGTCGCCGAGCAGGCGCGGCCGGGTTCGGTGGATCCGCTTGCCGCGCAGGCGCAGTCCGGAACGGTAGGCGCGGTCGCCGAGCAGGCGCGGCCCGGATCGGTCGGACCGGTTGTCGGGCAAGCGCCACCCGGTCCGGTGAATACCACTGCCGCGCAATCGAATACCACGCCCGACGGCTCGACACCGGTCCCGGCGCGGACCCGGCAGCAGTTGACGAGCCTCGCACCGGTCACCGACCTGCCTGCGGAGGCGCAGGCCGAACTCGATCGGCTGGTGGCCGAACGCGCGGCGATATCCGAGCAACTGCCCGTCCTGCGCGCAGCCGTGGCCGTGGCCGCGCCCACCGAGCTTCAGCAGGCCACCGAGCAGCTCGACGCGGCGCTGACCCGGGTGGGTGAACTCGCCGACCAGCTGACGGCAGTGGCCGCCGACGCTTACCTGGCCGCACAGGGCGCGGCGCCCGTTGTCGACGAAGCGGGCACGCCGATCGCTCGGGTGGGCGTGATAGACGGGCAGGTGATGGTTCTGGACCGGGGATTCGACCCGGCCGTCCACCACGCGTTGCTCACCGATGCCCTGCGCCGCAGCCCCGGGCTCACCGCGCTGCTCGCCCGCCCCGACGCCGAAATCTCTTTCGTGCGAGTGGTTGTACATCCGGACGGCGTGCTGCACGTGGCCGACCTCGTATCGCCGTCGGTGCGGGAGTTCGTGCCGGCATCGGCCGCGACACCGGTCGGTCCGAATGCCGCGGCTGCGATCGAGTCGCCCGGGGGTACCGAGAAGTCCGCCGCGGTGGCGCCGACCGGCGGATCGGCGCGGCAATTGCGCGACCTGTACACGGCCCTGCGCGATGCCCGCGCCGCCGAAATGCGTACGCGCACAGCGGCTGCCGAGCGGCGCGCGGAAGCGGACGCTGCGGACGCGGCCCGGGAGCGCGGCCGAACGCGGCGGCTCGGTCTGGCGGCGGACCGGTTGACGGCCGAGGCGGATGCCGCCGCCGAACGCGCGGAACAGTTGCGCGCCCAGGCCGTCGCGCTGCGCCGCGCCGACCACGCCCGCACGCAGGAGCGGCTGCGGGCGCGCATTCAACAGCTGCTCGATCGGCTGGCCGCCGAACTCGGCGATCCGGAGCTGGTGGACCGGCGGCGAGCCGACCTCGAACTGCTCGACCGCGCGGCGGCCGCGGCTCAGGAGCTGGACCAGGTGCGGTTGGCGCAGGCTGGGCTGGCGGATCTCGAGCAGCAGATCGAGGCCGGGCGGGCCGCGACGCGCGAACTGGCGGCGGCGATCGAGGAGGCCGAGCAGACATCGGCCGACACCCCGGCCGCGGAGGCCGAGCGGTTGGCGGGGTTGCGGGCCGCGGTGATAAAGCTGATCGAGGCCGATCAAGCGGTGGTCGCGCTCGAAAAGACGCATCAGAAGTTGACCGAGGCCCTCGAACAGACCGGCGCATTGGCCGATCGGGAGGCCGCGCTGGTGCGGGAGATCGAAGCGGCGACGCAGGCGCGCGATCGGTTGGCCGCCGAGTTCGGCGTCGCCGACCCGGCGGAACTGGAACGAGGCTATCGAGGCGCCATTTCGCCGGGTGGGCAGCGGGTTGGTGCGCTGCGAGCCGTGATTCAGCAGTGGAAGACGCTCGAGGCCGAGTTGGATCGGTTGGCCGAGCGTCGTGCGGCGTTGCAGGCGATTGATGATCTCGGGTTGTTCCCGATCGCGGACCGGGTGGGTGTGGAACCGGCCGCCGATGGTTCGACGACCTTCCCGAATCGGCGGGTGGTGGTGGTCGGCACCGAGGCGGAAACCACCGGTTACCGGCAGGCATTGCAGCGGGTGCTGGCTCCGGGTGCCGACGTCAATCTCATTCTGGGGCTTGCTAAGTCGGACACGATTTCGATGGACATCGAGTTCGTCCAGTACTCGGTGGACGAGCAGGGGCGGCCGACCGGACTCCAGCCGTTGGCGTCTACGGATGCGGTGACGACCAGCGAGATCGGCTGGCGGTGGGAGCCGGCGAAGCATCCGCGGTCGTGGGAGAAGACGAAGTGGACGCCTGTCCTCGGGCCGTATTCGTTCTCGTATGGTGCGGTGCCATATTTCGATGATGTCACTGCGATCAATCATCATTTCAAGCCGGGCGAAACCATCGAAACCGTTTTCCCGCAGCAGCTTCCGCAGACCAAGCCGCAGTTCGTCGTGCCGGAGGGTGTGAACGCCTACCACTCCGATATCGGTAAGAACGTCATATCGGCTCGGATGCTGGCCGTCGGGATCGGTCAGCGGATTCCGAATCATCCGTGGGTATTGGAGTTCGTGCAGAACCGGGAGTGGTTGGGGCGCACGGTGTTGCGGACGTTCCGCTTCTTCCGGATACCCGTCACCACCGAATACGGTCGATCGATCAGTGTCCCGATGAACTCGACGTTCATCAACGCGCACCCCAGGTTGGCGTTCGCGGTAGCCAATGTCACGCATTGGGTGCCCAGCCTCGGCAATGGCCGCTGGATCCAGGTGTTCCCGCTGATCCGGGGCACGGGAACGCACGAATGGTTCGATTATTGGCAGCAGGACCCGCAAGCGCTGCACCGGACCGAACTCGCGAATCCGGTTATCAGCCCCGCATCGGTACACCTCGGCGAGGACACGCAGGCTCCGCGCCGGACCGATCTCACGGACCCGGTTGTCAGCCCGGCATCGGTACGTTTCGGCACGGGTCCGGTGATGCCGTACACCGGCCCGACCGTCCAGATCCCCGAGGCGCTCGCCGAGCGCTGGGCGGCGAACGAAGAAGAGCGCGAACGGATTCAGGAAGAGACCGACCGCTACTACGACCATTTTGTGCAAAATGCCGACACGTACCTGCCGCAGATCGCGGCGAACGCGGCACAGGACCCCGACGCGTACTCCGGTGGCGACCGGAAGCGTTTCGCATACGTCGGTGGCAAATGGACTCTCGACCGGACGGGCTCGACGATGCCCAAGCATCCGGACGGCTCGACCTGGTTGCGCGATGCGGAGGGCAATGTGCGCCCGCCCGCCGAGATCATGGCGAACCTGCGGACGGTCGTCGATTATCTGATGCGCAATGCCGAAATGAACCACATCGCAGACATTGTCGCGATGTGGAAGCGGCTGCTGGCCGGAGAACCGTTGCGCGAGGACATCATTGCGATCGAGGCCGCGCTGGCCGAGGCGCAGTACCGCGCGCTGCACCCTAACGCCACTGCGGAACAGGCGCTGGCGCACGCGCAGTCGCTCGGCTACGACTGGGACCGGTCCCGGCCGTATCTGCCGGAAGCGCGCAGCCTCTGGGCCAAGCTGACCGGCGCGCGGGGCATCAGCACGCTCGGGTTCACGTCCGAGCTGGACCCGAGCACACCCGATCCCGCGCGGACGCGCCGCTTCGGCGCCAAGGTGGATTTCGGCGATGGCGGCGGCGGGCGCGACCACGTGCTGGAGCTGCTCGGCCGGGTGATGGAGGGCTTCCCCGAGGCGCAGATCGATACGGCGCGCGCCGAGGTGGGGCGACGGGTCGGCTACCTCACGAAGATGTATCGCGGCGCGGTCGATATGACCAAGGGCGGGGTGTTCGTTTCGGCGAAGGTCACCGGTCCGGTGGGGCAGCGCCTGCTGGAGGTCGACATTGTCGCCGTCGGTGGCGGCGGCATACTTTACGACCGCGTCGACCTGTCCTCGGGTGGTGCCGCCCGACGGGCCGTGCGGGCCGTTGTCCGGCGGCTGCCCGGCGTACACTCCGAGCTACCCGGTCCCGATGTGCCACGGCACGTTCGCGGCTACGAACTGCGGGAGGATCCGTTCGGCCGCATCGGTGACGCGGACGCCGAAAATGCCTCGGAGGCACCGTCTCCGGCGGGTGCGCTGCCAACCGGAGTCGTGGACGGGTCCACACCGGCGGCGGTCCGGACCCTGCAACCAAGAACGACGTCCGAACGTCCGGATGACGTGCCCACGTCCGAGGATTCGGGTGCGAACCGAGCGAATCCGGAGTCCGAGCGGACAGTTGGCGCGCAGGGACGGCCCGCGATCGGTACGCGAGCACAGCCCGTTTCGGCGGAATCCGTTGGTACGCAAGCACAGCCCGTATCACAGGACTCGGTGGCGGCCGGGCAAAGGACGGGTCTCGTCCCGTTCACCGATCTGTCCGCTGAGGTGCGGGCAGAGCTCATCCGGCTTGCCGCGGAACGTGCGGCGGTGTCCGAGCGGCTGTCCGCCCTGCGCGCCGCCGTGGTCGCAGCCGCACCTGATGAACTCCAGCAGGCCACCGAACATTTCGATACCGCGCGGACGCGGGTCGGTGAGCTCGCCGACGAACTGACGGCGCTGGCCGGAGCCGCCTATTTGGCGGCGCAGGGCGCGGCATCCGTCCACGACACGGCGGGCACGGCGATACCCGGAATAGGCGTTGTCGACGACACTCGGGTGATCGTGGTGGGCCGGGGATTCGATCCGTCCGTCCACCGCGCACTACTTACCGACGCCGCGCGCCGCAGTCCCGGATTGGCCGCGGCGCTGGCCCATCCCGGTGCCGAAATCCATTTCATGCGAGTGGTTGTCCATCCGGACGGCGTGCCGCACGTGGCCGGGCTCGCATCGCCGTCGGCGCCGGAATTCGTCGCGGAATCGGCCGCCGCGGCGATGCCGGTCGGCCATGTCGTTACGGTTCAAGCGAATTCCGCGACGGTTCGAGACGATCCGCAGGCCGCCGAGCGCGGCCACATCGTCTTCGACATCGACGGACAGCTGGTGCCGATGCGCCTGGTCGAGGGGCCGGACGGCTGGCAGCTGGTCGCCCCCGATCCGGCGGATTCGGCGGATTCGGCGGAAACCGCCGCACCGGAACAGGTTTTGCCGTCGGCCGTAACCCGGAAAGAGTCGGCGGGCCGCCGGTTCGCGCAGTGGCTGAAGCAGGCCGTGCGCTACCACAAGGTGAACCCGATTCACCCGCCGTCGGAAATGGTGCCCGCCGGGCAGGCCGTGGTGATCATGTCGATCGGGCAGCTCGCGCACATCGGGCCGCTGGAGCCAGAGCACCTGTACTCGGCGCATTCCAAGGCGCACAAGGCGAGTCCGCTGATCACCATCCGCGAGATCGTCACGTTCTGGAAGTCGCGCCACCAGATCGCGCGCTTCTTCCGCCCGGGCGCCGGCATGGTCGAGACGCCGATGCCGACGACCAGAGACGGCAGGGAGTACACCTACTGGCGCGACCCGAGCAGCCCCGAGGCGCGGGTGATGTCGGCCGAGCTGAAGCGCCTCGGACTACAGCGCTTCGATCCGGTAACCCAAGCCGAAAACGCTGCGCCGCAACCAGTTACGACTGGGCCCGAACTCAACGGCGACGTCCCGGCACCCGTGCCGGACGCGCGGCCGCAGCCCGCCTCCGCCGCGGCGCGCGCCGAGCTCGCAGACTGGAGCGAGCAACTCGACAATGCGGCGCGCCCGCGCGCGGAAGAGGGTGCGCGGCTTTACGCCTTGGCCACCGAATACGATGTGGCACTGGCCGATTCGAGTCCGAAATCGGTGCAGGCCGCCCTCGACGAACTGCAGTACCGGGCGATGCGCCAGGCGGCGACGGTGCGCGAGCTCGAGGCGGCGCTGCTGCGCCTGGAAGCGGAGGCGCGGCGCATCCCGTTCAACGGGGAGGTCAACTTCATCGCGCCCGACCCGCTCGGGAATTTCGAGCGGGAGGTTCGGGAAGCGACCGCGGCGGTCAAGGCGGCGGCCGAGGGTAAGAGCCTGGTCGCGGGCAAGGGCCGCGGCCTGCGGTGGGCGCTGCGCCTCGGCCGCGCCCTCAGCCTGTGGGAAGGGGTGAACAACCGGAGTCAGCCGGGACACCGCTGGTACGACCTGAGCCAGCACGATACGCCGACCGGACGCGCGTACGTCGCGGATGTCGCCCGGCGCGCCGGCCTGCAGAGCGAGGTCGGCATGCGGGCCGAGATCGTCGGCGCCGACCCGGCCGCGGTCGATTCGACGGAGTTGGCCGCACAGCGCGAGCGGGCAGCCGAATTGGCCCGTATGGCAGACGAATTCGAGGCGCAGGCGGCTCGCTACCGCGCTGCGGACGTGGCGTTCGGCGAGGTCGTCGAGGTGATGGCGAGCGTCGCCGGACAGGACTGGGTCCGCTCCCAGGGCGGTGCGTCGCTGGATACGGCGAAGCATCCCGGCATCGCGCTGGTCGGCGTCGACCGGCTCACTCTCGTGGTCATCGACGATGGATCCGGTCACGACCGGATGCTCGCGAAGCTGCTGGCCGATCCGGATTACGCCGATGTGGCCCGGGCGCTGAATCGCGATGAGATCGGGCTCGAATACCGGGTGGTCTGGGCGGACCGTGCCGGGACGGTGCTCAGCGCCGCGATCGAGACACCGGCGGTCCGGCACTTCGCCGGTGAGATCGCCGGGCGTCGACTCGCCGCGACGATGTTGCGCGACGCGGACGGCCGCTGGCACGTGCTCGCGGACGGCGTGGCGCCGGAAGTCACGGCACCGCAGCAGCATTCGGGCCTAGACCAGCTGACCAGGGCGGAGCTGGAGCAGGGGCTCGCCGAACTGCGCGAACACTTCGACCTGAAACCGGAGCAACTCGCCCCCGGACAGTTGGGCGCGACGATCGCCGCGCTGCGTGACCGCAACGCACTGGACGCGATCGCCGACGAGGCGCTGCTCGACCACGCCCGCACCCTGCTCGCCATCGATCGGTTCAACGCGTTCTACGAGCTGGCCGCGATCCGTGCCAAGGTGGGTCGCGTCGCCGCGATCGCCGAGGCGGACCTGACGCCGGGCCGGCTCGCGGAGGTGATCGCCGATCCGGAGCAGGGGAATTCGGTCCGGAAGAAGCAGTTGACCGCGCTGCTCGGTTACGTGCAGAAGTTGCGCGGCATCGATGCCGCGGCCGTCGACGCGGCGCGCGACCGGTTGGCCGAGGCGCTGGGCATCTCGGCCGACGACCTCTACCTGAAGAAGTTCACCAAGAACCCCCGGACCCAGAATCTGCACTATGTCCTGGATAAGACACGAATCGGCCCCTCGCAGCTGAGCCGGGCGCTTGGCAAGGCGATCCGCGCCGACGCGGCCCGCACCGTGGCCGCGCTCACCGAATACCTGGACGCGATCGGCGCTATCGATCCGCACACCGACGGGTTGCGGCCGAATCCCGATGCGGCGCCGAGTGATCCGCGCCCCGTCGACCGCGAACTGCCCATGCGGGATCCGACCACCCCCGACTACATTCGCGAACTAGTCGAGGATCGGGACCGGCTGTTGGCCGCGGCGGCGGAATATCCGAGCGCGAGCCTCGACCCGGCAGGGCCACAGCAGCCGAGCCGTAGTTGGCGGCAGATCGCCGGTGTGGTGCTCGAGGACCTGTCCCCGGCCGATTACGCGAAGGCCTACGCGGCGATCCGCGCCGGGAAGTTCGCCGATCTCGGTGCCCGCGGCGAGGCGCAGCTCGCGGCGATCCAGGAAATGCTGCGGGATCGGGCACGGCACACCGACGCCGAGATCAGCGCGCTCGAAGAACTGGCCGAATACCTCAACCGCCGCGCGGGGGTTGCCGGTGACGGGTCGGCGAATTTCGTGGCGCCGCATAGTGGTTCGGCGGTTACCGCGCAGGCGAACCGGCCCGGCGCAACACGGATGGCGGATCCTGCTGGCGTGGTGGCGGATCCTGCTGGCGTGGTGGCGGATCCTGCTGGCGTGGTGGCGGATCCTGCTGGCGTGGTGGCGGATCCTGCTGGCGCTGTGACGAATGCCGGTGGCGTGGTGACAGACCCCGCCGGCGCGGCGGTGAATCCCAGTGGCGCCGTGACGAATACCGCTGGTGCGGTGCAGAATTCGCCAGGCAAAGTGACCGGCACGCGGGGTTGGACCCAAGGCGAGTCGAGCGCGTACGTACCCGCCGATGCGCACACGCGCGCCGCGCTCGTCGCGCACGGCGCCGCAATCACGGCCGCGCAGCAGCAGCTCGACGCGGTCGCGGACGCGCAGCGCGAGGTATTGCGCGAACTGGGGGTCACCGATCCCGCACCGCTGAGCCCAACCGAGTTGATGGCGGCCGCGGAGCAACAGGTGTGGCACTGGCGTGCCGAGGGCGACGAGTTGGCGCGCCGCGAAACGGAGGGCGGTATCCCTGCCGCCGAACTCGTCCAGCATTTCGCGGACCGCAAAAACGCTGTGGCACAGACACAAAGGGCCCGAGTCGCGGCGACGGCGCTCAGGTCGGCCATCGAGGCCGTCGCGGCTGCCCGGCACGCGGCCGACGTCGCCGGTGTCGGCGCCCTGCTCGATTCGCTGCCCGGACGACGGGTCACCGAGGATGCGGTGGTCACCGACGGCGTGCCGATGCGCGTCACGGTGGCGACGCCCTTCGCCTCGGCCGAGCACGTCGTCAATGCCGAGCTGCGGGCGGCCTGGGCGGAACAGGGCGTCGAAACCCGTTACCTGATGGTGCGGGTCGGCTCGGACGGCACGGTGCGCGTCACCGAGCTGCACGCGCCGTCGAGTGGCGCCACGTCCGCGACCACGCGGCAGTCCGGCCCGGCCGTCGACCCCGCAAGCGCGACGACCGCCGCTCAGCCGACGGCATCGAACGCCGAAATATCCGTTCCCGCAATCGAATCCAGGCCGCAGCAGGCCAGTATCGCGCCCACTCCAGGCAGCGGTGACGGCTCCACCGCCCATCCGCGCCCGGCGACGGCGGGCGATCCGGCCGAGCTCGCGGAGCAACTGGCCCAGGCCATCCAGGGCCGAACCGGTGCGGATCGCAACACCTGCGTCGCGGACGCGACGGCCGACGTTCGGTCGCAGCAGGGCGATGTGATGGACGAGCCCGCACCCGATCTCGGCGACGGGCTCGGCCTGGACGGCGCGGTCGTCGCGGGATTGCTGCGCGCCGCGCAACCGACGATATTCGAGGACGCGAACGGCGGCGCGGATTACGGCGCGCTACTCGATGCGATGGAGCAACACGGCGCGGGCACAACGAGTTTCGTGGTCGAGCTGCGTAATGTTCCGAATGCGGACGATGGCGTCGGCGGGCACATCTTCGCCGTCACCTACCAGGGCGAAACCGCGCCCGGCGTGCACACCTATCTGATCGGGGGCAGAACCTACGTTCGCACCATCGGGCAGTGGTTCGAGGACCCCGCCGACGAGCAGCGATCGATTTCGCTGACCGAACTGGCCGGCGGTTCGATCGACAACGTCCGGCAGACCGCCGCCGTGATGTGGCGCGGCGGACGGCTGCTCGCCAACCCGGGCCGTGCGCTCGAGCTGGTGGGCGCCGGACGCTTCGGCGCGACACCGGCACCCAGGCAACCGGGGCGTGGCCCGGAAGTTCGCGCGGCGGTCTGGGAGATTCGCGATGTGCTCGCCGAGGAACTGCGGCTGCGTGGTCGCGCGGCCGCGGCGCTTGCCGACGCGCGGGCCGCGCGCACGGCGGGCGACGACGACCTCGCCCAGCAGTTGGACGAGCGGGCACAGCGCATCGGGCAGCAGGCCGATCGGGTGCGTGAACGCGCTGATCGCTTGCGCACGAGAGTGATTCGTCTCCAACTTGCCGACAATGTCGCGTCGCGTAATGCGCTGCAGGCCCGCCTCGCCGCGCTGCGAACCGACTTCACCGCAGCGTTCGGCGGCGAAGCCGCGGCGCGGGAATTCCGCCGAGCTCTCGAACGAGCCGATTCGATAACGGGTCTGGAACGCGACCTCGGCCGTGCCCGCAGCGCGGAACAGGCACTGCGCGACCAGGTTCGGGCCGGTGAGCAGGCGCTCGCCCGTCCGCGCGCGGACATCCAGGCGCTACAGGACGTACTCGACCGAACTCTGTCGGCCCCGATTCCGGCCGCGGACAAGCATGCGGCCGTTACGCATATCCGACACGAACTCGACCGTATCCGAGCGGAATTCGCCTCGGCAGAGGCCGCTCAGCGTCAGCTTGTCGACCGGTACGAAGCGGCCGTAGGCATGCATGCGGATCTGCTGGAGCAACTGGCGCAGGCCAGGGAGGCGCGTGCGGAGCTGGCGCGCCGGTTCGGCATCGCGGATCCGGCCGAACTGGACCCGATCAGCGATCGGGCGCCGTCGACCGCGGTGGAGCGGGTACGTGACCTGCGCGCGGCGCTCGACCAGATACGCGGGGCGGAGCTGGCGCTGGCCGAGCTCCAGCAGCGCCGGGCGGCGCTGCGTGCGCTGCATGATGAAGGCGCGATTCCGATTTCGGACCGGGTCGGTATCGTGCCGAGCGGGTTGCACGACGACGGGCGGATCGCGTTCGGGCGCATCGTCGTTGTCGGTGGTGATACCGGCGCGACGGATTATCGGCAGGCGTTGCAGCGGGTACTCGGTGTGGATGTCGAGGTCGCGATCCGGTTGGCGCGGTCGACGGCGTTCCCGTTCGATGTGCGGTTCAGCGAGGTTCTAGTCGATGCAGGGGGCCGTTATCAGGGCACCCGCGTCTTGTCCTCCCTCGGCCCCGGGGTCGTCATCAAGAAGGGGACCAAGGGTAGATATCCGGCGCGTTGGACCGTGCCGCAGCCGCCGTTCCTGGCGAAGGGACCGGTCACCGCGATGGGTGATGCGATCGGCTCCTTCGACCATCACTTCAAGCACGGCGAAACGCTCGAATCGGTTTACCCGCAGAATATTCCGTTGTCGAAGCCGCTGTTCCTGGTTCCGAAGGGTGTGCACGCCTACCACTCGGATATCGGCGATTACATCTTCAACGCGTTCATCTACACGGTTCGTATCGGTGCGTCGATTCCGAAGCATCGGTGGGTGGTGAATTACCTGCGCAACCACGATTGGCCGGGACGTGCGGCATTGTGGTTTACGCAGTTGATCCCGACGACCAAAGAGCCGGGGCGTTCGATCAGGTTGCCGCTGTCCGCGGAGTTCGCGCGCAAGCATCCGCGCATCTCGTGGATGGTCGGCGGTGCGGCGCAATGGATTCCGCATCCGAAGAACATGCTCAATGTCATTCCGTTGGTGCGGTTGGCGCGGAATCTGCGGAAGTACAACTGGTTCCCGGACCGGACCGACCCGATGCCGTTGATGCCGCATGCGCCGCTCGGCATTCCGAGCGGACCATCGGCGTCCGGACTCGACGGCAGCGCCCCGTTGCCGTACCACGGTCCCAGCGTCGACCTTTCGGGCATTCAGCCGTACTGGGATGCGAAAGAGGCTGCGCGGCAACGTCATCAGCAGACGGCGGATGCGAAATTCGCTTGGTTCGAGCAGGATCGGACCGAGCATGGCGACAGCCTGTTGTACAAGATCGCCGATCAGGCGATCGCGGACCCGATCAGGTATTCCGGTGGCGATCGGAAGCGGTGGGTGCGTAACGCACCGAACCAGCCGTGGGTTCGTGATCGTAAGGGCACCACCCTGCCGAAACATCCGGATGGTTCCACATGGTTGCGCGACAGTGCGGGTAACGTTCGTCCGCGCTACGAGATCATCGCCAACCTGCGGACGATTCGCGATGAGTTGCTGCGCAATCCGGAGTTGAATCGCTTGCCGGATGTCGCCCAGTTGTGGCAGCGGGCGATCGATGGAACGCTCTCGCGCGCCGATGTCATCGGCATGGAGGCGGCGCTTGCTCGCGGCACCTATCTCGCGCTGAATCCGACCGCACGGTGGGCCGATGCCGCCGCGTATGCGAAAAAGCTTGGTTACGACTGGGATGCCAAGCGGCCGCCACTCACTCCGGAACCCGGTGAGCGTGGCCTGTATCGCAAGGTGACCGGCAAGCGGGCCGATGATGTCGGTGGCGGTGCCGAGACGAACCCGTACACACCGGATCCCGCGCGTACCCGCCGTTTCAGTGATCCGTATATCGCACCGGGCCAGCAGCGGTTCGACAAGGTGCTCGGTGATATGGCCTTGGCGATGCATGGTTGGCCGGAAGCCAAGATCGCGGAGGCACGGCGGGCCGTCGAGCAGAAGGCGGGCGAGATCGCCGCGCCCAGCATCGGTGACCTGGCGAATCGGAAGCACCGCAGGCCGACCTGGATCGGTCGGGTCATCGATTGGGTGGTTCGCGATACACCGTTCGCCGACGATGTCTTCCGCCACGACATCGAGATTTCGGGCAAGGTGACCGGTGAGGCGGGGCAGCAGACGCTGTCGGTGAAGATTTCGCGGCGCGGTGTCGGCGACGTCGAATACGCGCTGCACGAGTACGAAAACGACTGTCTCGAAGTCTCGTTCGATGGAGTGATAGCGAAGGAAGGGCAGGTAGTCAGGCGGCCGAGGGCGAACGCGGCCAACAAAGCCGGACATCCGTGGGAAGAAGCGGTATCGCTGCTGAATGATGCGCATGTCGCCGGGTTCACCACCGACGCAACGAGTTCCGCCCACGCGAAGATCCTGCGTGGGCTGATCGCCCGGGGCTTGAATGACGACGGTAATGGTGCGACGGCCTGGATTCTCGATCGTCGGGCCACCGTTGACGTGCATGGTGTCGGTGCGCATTCCTTCACGGTGAGCTATGAGGGCCGTAACGGTGATGGCGCGCATGTTTTCGACATCGCTGGTCGCCTGGCTGTTTATCTCGGTACCGATGCGCAGGGTCGGGAGTGGCTTGCTCACCCGGATACGGGTGCACCGGTTTCGCTGGCGTATTTGACGGGTGGTTCGCGCCGTGAGACCCAGGAGACCTGGGCGGTGACATGGCACGGTGGCGTGGAAGCGCCCATCCGCGGCAGCGATCCGAATGCCGCACCGCCACGAGACGATATGCGCATCGGACAGAGCGCGCCGCGGAATCCGCTGGACGAGCTGATGCGATATTTCGCGGACGCACCCGAAAGACGTTCGGACGAACCGGATCCGCTGACCGATGGCCAACGCCGCTACACGCGCGCGCTTTCCGCGCTATTGGGAATCGGCGAAGGACTCGCCGACCTGCACGATCCGCTGACTGCGCTGGCAGCCGTCGTCGACGCGGAAATGGACCTGCGCCCAACGCATTTCCTGCTTCGGCTCGGACCGACAGGTACGCCGCCGGAACCGGGCGCGGCTGGGCCACGGCTGCAAACGGCCGCCCAGGTCCGGGATCGGCTGGCCGAGGCCCTCGGCGTACCCGCGGCGGGGCTGACCGGGCCGCGACTCGCGGAAACCATTGCCGAGCAACGGGCTCGGGTGCTGCGCCGGGCCGCCGCGGTCGAGGCGCTGTACGCCGCGGCGCGCCGACATCTCGACAGTGCGGACCCGGAGGTGCGCAACCGAGGTGAGCTGCGCCGAAACGTGTTGGCGGACAAGCTCGGTGTGCCGCGGCAGCAGCTGGCTCCGGACGTGCTGGCAGATACTGTGCAGCGGCTGCGGGCCGAGGTGCTGGTCCGGGCCGTCGCGCTGAACGATCTCGCGCATGCGGTGCTTGCCGCGCAGCAGGGGCCGGAGCACGTGGTCATCGAGGTGGACGGTGCACGGGAACCGGCTCGATTGGTCGAGGACACGCAGGGCGTGGTGCGGGTGCGTCCCGTCGAGCGGCTGGCCGCGCCGACCCTCGACGGGCTGGCGCCCGCGATACCCGGCCGGTCGGTGGTGGGTCGGCTGTTCGATCGGATCAAGCAGCGGATGCCGTGGCATCGCGGGCAGATTCAGTACGCGCTCGGCAGCAGTTTCAACGTCGACTACTACATCATCAATACGCACGACATTCGTGAGCTGTTCGGCGACCACGTGAACAACAACCTGGGCAAATACGACTACCACCATGAGTGGCAGTTGGTCGACCCGGCGTTCACCACGCTGCAGGCCATGAAATTGTGGAAGGGGCGCAAGGTCTTCTTCCGGATGCTGCGGGGCCGGGTCGGTGAGAATGTCGGCGCGCTGCCCGTTATGCGATTCCGGGACGGCCGGGCCTACATTCCCGAATATGACGAGGTGCCCCGCAGTTTCTTGCGGGTTCAGCAGCTGCGGTGGGAGTACCTGGGTGTCGATCACAGGTTCGGTCTCACCGCGCATCCGCCGGTAGCGCCGATCGCGCCCGCCCAGGCGCCCACGATCGGCACGCCCGAGCTCGGTGGTCGGCGCGCGGAGCTGGCACCGTCGACGACCCCGGCCCCGGCGGCGCTACCCGCAGCGGCCGATCCTGCGGCACAAGCGGGCTCGCACGTGCCCGAACCCGCGGCGCTGCGCGAATTCCTCGACTGGAAAGCCGAATTCGACGCGGCGGCGCAGACCTGGCGGGACCGCGCCAATGCGCTGCTCGCGGCCGCGCACCGGTACGACATCGAGCTGCCGGATCCCAGCCCGGAGTCGATCGCCCAAGCCATCGCGCAAATGCGTTACCTCGGTTTGCGACATGCGGCGACCGTTGTCGCGCTGCGGCAGGCGGCCGAGCAGTACAACGCCGAGGACGCGGAGATCCCCTTCCTGGATTGGCGTCGCCACACCAACCCGAATGCGGCCGAACACTTCGCCAGGGAGATGGATACCGCACTCGGGTTGAACGGTCAGCGGCAGGCGACCGATGCCATCCCGATCACCGTCAACAACAACCCCAACCCGCCGCGGCGCTGGTACAACCTCGAGCACAACAGCCAAGATCCGGTGGTGCGCAGGCTGTTCTGGCGGACGCTGCTGCGCGAGCAGATCCGGTACGCACTGTTCGCATGGGCCGAATTCTTCGGCCTCGGGCCGAACGAGCTGCGTGGACCGGCGAAAATGGCCAGGTCGTTGGGGTCGCTGCTCGCGGCGGATCGCCAGTTGGTCGCGGATATCTCGAATTTCGAGACCCTGGTGGAGGAGTTCCGGCAGGCGGACCGTGCGGTCGACGAGCTCGGTGATCTGGTCGCGCATATGGCTGCCACGGAATGGATTGCGGCCCAGAACGGTACGCCGGTGGAGGGTGCGCCGGGTTTGGCGGTGTTCGGTGATGGCGCCAAGCAGCGGTTGGTGGTGTTCGACCATACGGACAATCACGATCAGGTTCTGGCAGATGCTTTGGACGATCCCCGCAATGCGGCGTTGGCTCAGGCGCTCACCGACGGCACGATGGATCTGGAATACCGGCAGGCGTATTTCCATCAGGATGGCCCGCGCGGAAAGGTTTACGCCCAACCGGTTGCGACCCCGGTACGGGTCCGTCACCTCACCACCGAGGTGGCAGGCCGCACGGTATCGATGACCTTGCTCGACGACGGCGATGGCGTGTTGCGACCTGCGGTGGAGCCGGATGAGCAGGCCGCGCAGCAGGTTCCGACTCAATCGCTGCGTGAGTTGACGCGGCAGTTGGGTGTTTCGCTGGATGAGGTCGGTTCGGATCCGGAGTTGTTGGCGCAGGCCATCGCCCGGTTGCGTGCCGAGAATGGGTTGCGGGCGTTGAAGGTCGAGGCGTTCGCCGATCGGGCGCGCAGTCTGGCCGATATCGATCTGTTCCATGCGTTGCATAAGCAGTTGCATGATTTGCGTGCGGATTTGGATGCACTGCGTGCGGATCCGGATGCGGCGATCGCCGCGATGAAGCAGCGGTTGCCGGATCGCGTGGCCGATATCGATCGGCTGGCGCGGTTGTTGCGTGAGCGGCCGGGCATTCTGGATTGGGATCCACGCGTCACCGATCACGGGCTGTCCGTGCCGCAGGGGGCGGCGCTGCGCCGCGCGGTGGAGCTCGGTGGCGACAACGCGAAATTCCGTGCCACGCTGGGGGAGTGGGGCGCGAGTGCGCAATTGATCAATGGGGCGGACCGCGATTACCTGCGATTGGTCGACGCCGATCTGACCTACAATCCGACCGCGGCCAAGACCAACCGAATCTACAAGGCGCTCAAGGCGGGCACGCTGTTCAGCCAGATGCGTCCAGCGCCGAAGTTCGGTGAGGCTGTTACGGGGTTGATGGCTCCGGCTCCCGATGCGGCGGCGATCGAGAAGCTGCGCGCCGAGATCGATGCCCAGCATGCGTTGATCAATGCCTTCGAGACGCAGGCGAGTGATCCGCAATTGCTCGCCGATGCGCTCGCCGAGCAGGAGACCGAGGGCGTGAACGATTGCGTGCCACGGTCCTTCAAGCGTCTGAACGGCACGCAGCCCCGGCCCGTCGTCACCGTCCCGCAGCTGCCATCGGATCGGCTGAACGGGTTGACTTTCGCTGAGACCGAACCGCATCTCAAAGGCGCACGGCTGATGGGATTCGCAAGCGACGCAAGGAGATCCGGTCACGCCCGGCTCCTGGAGGGGCTGATCGCCGAGGGTTGGAGCAAGAAGCGCGGCGGTGCGGTGGCCTGGGTGCTGGATCAGCGTCGGACGCCCCCGCCGCCGGATGGGAAACGCCAGCGTCCGAGTGGGAAACCTCAGCGTCCGGATGTCGGTGGCCACTCCTACGTCGTGGAATACCGCGGCCGCAATGCGGGTGGCGTGCACGTGTTCCGTGTCGACGGTGTCGATGTGACCTATCACGGTGTGAACGCCGAAGGGCAGGAACGGCTTTTCGGTCCCAACGGCATGGTGTCGCTCGCGGAGTTGGTCGGTGCTACGCCGGAGGAAACCCGCGAAACCCGGGCCGCGGTTTGGCGTAACGGCGAGAACATCCTCATCAAGGGCGGCAATCCGAATGCGACCCTGCCCGCCGCCGATCTGCGTATCGGCGCGTCGACATACGAATCGGATCCGCACGGAAACGAACCGCCGAAGGCGCTGCCGAGCAAAGCCGAATACGAGGTGGTGCACGGTCGTGATATCGATCCGAACCACCCGAAGCTCAATGCTGTTGAGCACGTCAAGGATCTGACGATCCGCGACGGGGTGGTGTACGGCCCGGACGGGAAGCCGTACAACACCGCACCACTGGGCGAGAACTTCCTGATCGACGCGACGGGCGGGGTCAAGACGGGCCCGTTGCGCGAGACGATCCACCCGACCCTGGACCGCGCCTTCGTCATCCCCGGCCGGGGAGTCGCCGCCTACGGTGTCTGGACGATCGTCAACGGCCGAATTGTGAGCATCGAACCGCACAGCCGCCACTTCGGCACCGCCGAGCATCAAATGCGGTCGACCGCACAGCTGCGGGACATCCTGCTCGCCAACAAGGTGGACCTGACCGCGGTCAAGTTCGACATGATGACCCAGGGCACCCTCTGGCAGGGCCCCGAGGTGAACAAGCCGTCCATTTCCGCATTCCTCGACGACACGTTGCCGTCCTACGAGTCCCCGGAGGAGATGTTCCGCGGCTTCGGCGACGACTTCTGGGTCGACGTGCTCGACGCCTCGCACGGCCCGGACCGCTTCTCGGTATCGCTGGCGCTCAACCCCGTTCGCGGTGTTGGAGGCCGGGTCACGCTGGTGTTCGCCCGCGAAAATGGCGTCGTGACAGCCCATTACGCCGATATCGAGCTCGGCCCGGAACCGATGGCGGTGGCCGCCGCGCTGCGTGCGATGCACGAGAAGTTGACGCCGTGGCTGACCGCGCAAAACGTCCGATTCAGTGGCGGCGTCGGCGAATCCGCTCAACTGGAGGTCGGGCTCCCGGGCCCCGACGGCGATCCGGTCGCACCGACCGAGCGCAGGCGCGAGGCCAGGGTGGCCCGGGAATGGGCGGCCGCGCAGCTGCGCGAATTCGGTTGGAGCGACGAGGATCAGGTCTACGCCGCGAAGCTCAACGTTTCCGAACTGGCCGCCAACGCGCTGGACGCTACCGCAACCCCGGTCCGGCTGCGGATGTGGAAGATCGGCGACCGGGTACTGGTCGAGGTCATCGACACCAGCACCTTCACGCCGAAAGTGATGTCCGCCGAGGATGTTCCGGCCGATCGGCAGCAGAATCCCGCGCTGGTCCCCGACACGGAGCGAGACGCGATTCTCGCCGACGAGGGCGAGCGCGGTCGCGGCACGCCGATAGTCGCGGTCACCAGCGCGACGAACGGCATCACCCGACTCGTCGTCGGCAAGTCGCGCTGGATGGTGCTGGATTACATCGAAGGCGACGAATCCGGCGACGAAGGTTCCCGCACGCCCGCCGACGACCCGGATTCGGGTTTCGTACTCGACGAGAGCGTGCTCGATCTGCTTTCCGCCGAAGAACTCGAGGCCGTGCTCGCGGCCCAACTGGAGAATGCCGAACAGGATCCGTCACCCATTGCTCCGGCCGATGCTGTCACCACTGAAAGCCATGCACCCCAGCAGGATTCGCCCGCCACGGCGAACAGCCTCGAATTCACCGTTGTGGTGCCCGCCGACGTATCGGATACCGAGGGCGCGGCACTGAACGCGGGTGCGCGGGCCTGGGATCGTTTGGCGGAGCAGCTGTTCGACTGGCCCGCCGACCGGGTCGACGACACGGGATTGGAGTTGGCGAGCCGTATCACGGAAGCCACGATGCGATCCGGCGGCGAGGTACGCATCGTGCTGGAGCAGATCGGCGAGCCCGGTGACCGGTTGCTGCGCATCACGGTCGACGGATCCGATTTCGAGCTCAGCGAGGCGAATCGGCCGCCGTCCTGGCTGCGCGCGGCGATCGATGCGGTACGGCACGTACCTGTGCGCAGCCCCGGCGAGATGGCGATCGCGCTGGCGTCGAAGAAAATTGGCCAGCTCGCGCGGGCGCTCGCCGAATTCCATCCGCGTGGTCAGTCGGTCGAGGTGGCCCAGAACAGCATTGATGCGCTCCTTCGGCATGCTGCCCGGGTGAATCGGGGCAGGTTGCACGGGTTCATGTCCGGTGTATCAGGGGTTCCCGTCGGCTGCCGTTTCGGGGACGAAACGGTGGAGCTCACCGTTTATCCGTTCTGGGATCAGGACTTCCGCGATGGGATGCGTGCGCTCGGCCTGACCGGGCGTGGCGATCATCCGGTGGCGCTGGACGGCTTGACCGGCGCGATCGACACCGTGCTGCGGCGTCGGCGCGCCGAATGGGCTGCAGCGCGACCTGATTCGATAGAGGAGGAAGGCAACGTCCTCGAGACGAGCAACCCGAAGTCGATGACGAGCCGGCCGGTCGATGCGGCCGAGGCACTCGATCTGCCTCCGAGCCGGGCGCGCGGTATCGATGCCGGTACCCGCGGTCAGCGATTCGATCCCGGCATGGTTTATGCCGAAGATCCAGGCCTCGGCGATTCCGCCCATGCCAACCGGGCCGCGCCCGGATCCGCCGAAGCCGAACAAGCGCTGGTACGCGCCGCGGCGGCGGGCGATCCGGCCGCGTACACCGGGCTGCGGGAGCTCTTCGGGGCGGATATCGAGCGCAGAGCACTTGCGGTGGTTCGTGATCCGGAACTCGCGCGACGGATCGCCGAGGAGGTTTTCGCACGTGCCGATCTCACCTTGGCCGCGCTCGGTGGCCGGGCGGTGCATCCGTGGCTGCTCGGTCTCGCGCGCACGGTGACCGAGGACCACACCCGGGCGTCGCAGTTCGCGCAGCGGATGGCGAGGGCGCTACAGCAGCTGGGCTCCGCTGCCGAATTCCGTGGTGTGCTCAGCTCGGTGTACCGGGCCGGCGGCGCCCGAATCCGGCGCGCCCTCGACGATCTCGGTGCCGAGGAGCGGGCGCTGATGACCGCGGTGTTCTGGGATGGCCGCCCGCGCAACGCGGTTGGAGCGGCGCTGAATTTGGCTCCGCACCCGTTCCGTTCGTTGGAGCACCGGGCACTGCTGGAGTTCCGCAAGTACCTGCTGGCCGATTACCGCAGGGAGCCGACGGCGGCGGCGTCGCTGGTCACCGCGATCGGACAGCAGGATCCCGCAGCTGTACACCAGGCCATCAGCGAACTGCGCGGCGATGCAAGGAAATTCGCCGAACGTCGATTCTTGGAACAGCTTTCGCTGGAGAACATCAGAACCACGTTGGGTTACAGCGACTCCCGGCTGGCCGAGGTGGAACACCGGACGATGGACGAGTTGGCGGCGATACTGTCCGGTGTCGCGCAGGGGCGGACCGCCACCGCGTCGCGGGTCGTCGCGACCGCGCTGCAGGCGCATCCCGCGGCGGTTCGGCGTGCGGTCGAGCGGTTGTCGCCGGAACAGGCGGGTTACGCCGAACTGCGCGTGCTGCGGAATGTTTCGCTGGACGAAGTCACGCAGCGGCTAGGTCTGTCGCGGTCGTCGGCGGATAAGCTGCACGCCGCGACCATGCGCTGGTTGGCCGCGCTCATACCCATCGAGATCGCTCGCGTGAGTGGCGCGCCGGACGCGTCGGCTGCGGGGAACACAAACCGGAAGGCCGGCCCAGCCACCGGTCGGGCCGCTGAGCCGGGCACCGCTGCCGACGTGCTGGACGAGCCGACAACGCGGGGCAAGGGTTCGCGCGTTGATCCGAATCGGCACGGGACGTTCAACGCATTCGATCCGGAACTCGACCCGACCGCACACGCACACGCGCAGCCCAGGCCGGGCGCGGGACACTCCGACACGCAGTTCCCGGCCGACTGGCCGGTGGCGGGCCACGCCGAACTCGCCGCGGAACTGGAGGCCGCGCTGGCGGCGAGTGCTCAGGGGGAGCCGGATATCACGCGCGCGGTCTTCGGTGCGCCCGGCAACCGCTGGGTGGAGGTCCGGGTGCTCGACGACGGCTGGGACCTACCCGCCAGGGATATGCCCGACGAGGAGACCGGCGAGATCGTGCCGACGGAATCCGGGCAGCTGTCCGAATCGTTGGACCGGGCGGGCTCATGGGGATTCACGCTGAACGGTGACGGCACCCGTACCCGGTGGTTCCGGCTGTTCGAGTCGACCGGGGCGGACGATCCGTCGGCTTCGACGACCGCGGCGACGGTCGATCAGATCTACCCGCAGGGGGCGGTGGAGCGGAACGTGTCGACGGCTCGCAATGCGGTGCGCGTTGTGCTGACCGCCGCCGGTTGGTCCTCCGACGCGTGTGACGCAGTGGTGCTCGCCGTCTCCGAATTGGTCACGAACGCCGGCAGGCACGCCAAGGAAGGCGGTGCGCATCTGCGGATTTGGCTGTCCGAGAACGGTGTTCGAGTGGCCGTCGGCGATACGAGCACCGGATTGCCGACGCGTCGCGAGGAGAGCGATTTCGCGGACTTCGACATCGACGCGGTCGAAATCGACTTGGACGCATGGGAATCGGGCTCGCTGGAAGTGGGCACCCACGGACGCGGCGTCGGTCTGCTGGAGGCGACGGCCACGGCGTGGGGTGTCACGCTGGAGCGGGCCGGTGGCAAGACAACCTGGTTCGAAGCTCCGCGTCGACCCGTGCCGCTGCCGGAGCTGGCCGAGCGCATCGCCGCAGTCGGATCCGATCCCGCTGTGCTGCAACCTGATTCACCAGCATTCCGCCTGATCGAACAGGTGCGGGACGAGGCGGGTGCGGAGGTAACCGATCTGCGCGGACTGCGTCCCGATGAACTTTCCCCGGTCCGTGTCGCGCAGGAACTGCTGCGCGAGAGGCAGACGGTAGCCGACTCGTCGGTCCGTCCACCCGAGACGCAGCGGTTCATCGATGCGGCCGAGCGCTATCTGGCCGCAAGCGATCTTGTTCGCGATGTCACCGAATACCACAGCAGGACAGCAGAATCCGCTGTCGAGCAGGAACCCGACGCCGACCGGCAGGAGGCCGCCGAACCCGAGGTCGCGCCGATCCGGGCCGAGGTGCGCGAGCAGTTGCGTGCTCTCCGGTGCGGCGATGTGGCGGAAACGGTCGATGCGCTCCTCGTCAACGCGCTACTGCGCGACGAGAACACGTCCGCGGTGGTAGCGCAGGTGGCCCGCGACCGGGTCCGTGTCACCATCACCGCATCCGACGGGCTGACGATCACGCTGGATGTGTCCGGTGAACCGAACGCACGAGAACTCGGCCTGGAAATACCGCTGCGGCACGACCACCCGGAGATCGACGGCTATGTGCGCGGACAACTGCGTGCGCTGGCCGACGACTGGGCAGACCTGGGCGGCACGCAGATTCGCGATGCGGGGCTGCTGGTCACGGCATTGATCGATAACGTTCGGCGGCACACCCGTGACGACGGGTTGGTGGCCATCGCGATCAGCGGGACACAACCCGACCGGCTGCTCGTCGTCGAGGTGTTCGACAGAAGCCCCGAACTGCCGTCCGAATCGGATCCGGACAGCGAGCACGGCATCGCCCTGCTCCGGGCGCGCGCCCACCGCTCCACCTGGTTCCCGCTCGACGACGGTGACGCCGGATTCGCCGACTACCCCGAGCGCAAGGTGGTCTCCTTCGAATTCGACGAGAACTACACTCCCGATGCGCCCCAGGATGTTTCGGTTGATGCGCCCCCGGGCGTCGTCCTCGATCCGGCCGCAAGGGATGCGGCATACGCGGAGCTGGCCGCTCTGGTCGGCATCGATCCGGCGATCGTGCGACTGCGCTGGTATGTGGTGCGCCAGGGGATCGGCATCGTGCAGTCCGGTTTGCGGCTCCTGGACGAGGCGGGCTGGCGACGGGCGATCGAGGCGGGTCGGCTGCCGGGCATCGTGCGCTGGATCGGCGCGGAAATGGTGCGCGACTACGACAGCCAGATCGCGCAGGCGCGGTCGCTCGAATCGGGTTGGGACGATGCGGCCGCGCAGGAGTTGCTGCGGCGTCAGGAAGACATGCACCGTCAACTGGACCACCTACTCGCCGCCGAAGGGCTGGATCGGCTGCCCCCACCCGCCGATGACACGGACTGGCTCGCCGAATTGCGCCGCGTAGCCGTCGAGACGGGTGCGCCGGAGGTTCGACGGCTCATCGAGCTGACCGAGCTGCTCGAGTCCGATAGGGCCGGCGCGGCCGCGCTGGATAACGTTGCTGTCCAACAGAATTCGGTCTCGCTCGAATCGGATACGTCCGCCCCGGTCAGTGCCGTCTCCCGCGGCGGAACGCCGCGACAGCCGGTCGATATGGCCGAGGCGCTCGACCTGCCCTCGGGCAAGGCGCGCGGCAATGCCGCCACGCGCGGGCGTCGATTCGATCCCGGCATGGTCTACGCCGACGATCCGAGCCTCGACGACTCGGCCAGGGCCAACCGGCCGAATCCGGCTGTCGACCAACCGGGTTCAGCCACACCCGACAACGACACCGCGCTGTCTCCGGACGGTGGCATGCTCGGCCGTTTGCTGCCCGAACCCGACCTGCATGTCGCCGAGATCACCGGCGACGACGTCACCGATGATCCAGCCGCGCTGATGCCCGAGGAACGCGCGGCAATGCTCGACGAAAGGACCATGATCGCGCGCGGCCGGGTCTTGGAGATCATCAACGGCCGCAGGGCGATTCGCGCCGCGCTGCGCCTGCTCGGTACCACCGGGTTCCCGGTTCTGCCGAGGGGGCCGTACCGTCCGCCGATATTGCCGGACGGGGTCGTCGCCGCCATCACCCACAAGCGGGGTTACTACGCCGCGGCCGCAACCGTCGCGGCCTGGGTGCGGGCGATCGGCATCGACACCGAGAGCAACGCGCCGATGAAGGAGGGCGCATTCGAAACATCGGTCGGGGTCCCGGAAGAACTCGAGTGGTTGGCGCAGCGCACCGACGGCGCGCACTGGGAGAAAGTTCTGTTCTCCGCCAAGGAAAGCGTTTACAAGGCGTGGTACACCCTGACCGGCGACAGCAAGCCCGGCTTCAAGGACGCACACGTGATCCTCGATGTCGAGAACGGGACTTTCTCCGTCGAACCACGCGGATACATCGCGAAATCGGGTAAGGGCGCCCTGCTGACCGCGATGCAAGGGCGCTTCCGCATCGAGGGCGATCGCATCCTGACCGCCGTCATCGTCCCGCACGCGGACCAGACACCCGATGCCGGAGCCGAGCGACCGGCCGATGTTGCCGGGACCGAACCGGCAAGGGCGACAGCTGAATCCGTCGAGCAACACGGTTCCTGGGCGCGGGCCGGTTCGTACGGCGCCGTCGCGCCCGAATCTGTGGTGACTGAGGCGTCCGCCGAAATCGATCTGCCCGTCACCGATCGACCGGACCCGATGGACAGTTTGTTCCGGGAACCCTGGATCCGCGGCACGGTGATCACCGGGTCGGACGTGTCGGATGATCCGGCCGCACTGCTGCCGCAGGAGCGCGCGGCACTGCTCGGGGACGGTGTCCCGGATCCCCGCAGGCTGCTCGAGGTCGTCAACGGCCGTCGCGCGGCACATTCGGCGCTGCGCCTGCTCGGCGTCGCGGTTGGCCCGATCCTGCGGGAGCCGACGCGAATTCCGGGCCAGCGATCCAAACCGCTGTGGCCGGAAGGCGTCGTCGGCAGCATCACCCACAAGGGCGATTACTATGCCGCGGTCGCCGCCGACGCGACGCGGACCCGCGCGATCGGCATCGACGTCGAAGAGAACGAGCCGCTGCCGGAGCGGGAACGCAAGTATGTCGTCGTTCCCGAGGAAGTGATCTGGCTGGCCACGGCCGCCGAACGCGGCGACGGCGTGCACTGGGACCGAGTGTTGTTCTCCGCCAAGGAAAGCGTCTTCAAGGCTTGGTACGGGCTCACCGGCGAATCGAAGCTCAACTTCACCGACGGCCGGATCGTCTTCGATATCGACAACGGCACCTTCCGAGTCGAACCCCGCGGCCGTGCAACGGCATTCGGCGACGTGGTAACCGCGATGCGCGGCCGCTTCACCATCGACGGCGACCACATCCTGACCGCCGTCGTGGTCTCGCACGAGGACGCTCCCGAACCACCTTCCGCGGCAAGCGGATCCGCTACGAAGCTCGCCACCGGAACCCGAGACGGAAGTCATCCGGCCGTTCGGCAACGTTCAGCCGGTACGGAACTCACTTCTGAGCGGCATCCATCTCGTCCGGGCATCGAACTCGACCGCGAATCCATGCTGCGGACTCTGCGCACGGAACTGCGAGTCGACGATTCCGACCCGCGCATCCGGGCATTGGCCACGGCCGACGTGGCGGATATCCAGCACGCGCTCGGAACGCTGGACCAGTACGAGCGCCGAATCATGCGGCTGCGGTTCATGAGTCGGCCACACCGGTCCGTAACCGAGGCGGCGCGGGTACTCCGGGTATCCGAGCCGGTGGTGCGGGAGCGTCAGCGCACCGCGATCCGAAAAGTGGCCGAGTTGCTCGCCGACACAAAACGGTCGCATGTGCAGGCGAAGTCGGATACCCGACCCGAACGGCCGCGCTCGGCCGCGCCGGTGAGTGCCGCGGTGAAGCGCGCCCGCGTCATGACCGCCCGCGAGATGACCGCGGTGGTCGAACAGGCGGACAGATCTCAGGTGAAGTACGCCATCGTGCGGCTCGATCTGCCGGACAAGGATCGCAGGATCGCGGAGCGGCGATTCGTCGAAGGACAAACACTCGCAATGGTGGCCGCGGCATTGGGTATGCCCAAGGCCGACGTCGAGCGGTTGGGCAATCGTGCCAAGCGGTTGATCGCCAAATTCCTTGTCGGGCTGGGCACTCCGGTGCCGCGGGTCGGTCCGGGAACTCGGCTGGAGCCTGATACCCGGCGACTGCTGCCGTCGAGGCGGACCGCGCCGGTCGCGGCATCCGGTGACGGTGCGGTCGTCCGGCCCATGCGGGACGCCGAACGGCCGGATGGGCGTGCCGTGGCGGCGCATGTCGCCGGAGACGGTCCCAAAAACTGTGCACCCGAATCGCTCTCGTTCACCAGGCTGGTAACCGGAAATCCGGATATTCGGCTGATCGCCGACAATGTGGAGGTCGCCGCGCGCGGGGTGGACGCCGATGAGCTCGCCAGGGCGGCGGGTGCGGATTGGCATCCCGGCGGTTTCACCGATGAAAGCGGCCGCCCGTCGCTGGACGCGATGGCCGACCGGGTGCGCGACACCGGCGAAACCATCATCGGCGCGGTGGAATTCGGTACCGCGGATGCCGAAGGCGTCGGCGCGCACGCGTTCGTGTTGTACCGGACGAGCACCGATGAGGTGCGGGTGCACGAGAAGGTCGATGGCGCGGTACTCGACTACCCGTACGTCTGGGGCGTGCAGCCCGCCGACGTAAAGGGCGTGTACGGCATCGTATTCAAGGCCGACGGCCAGGCCGAGCGTCCGTTGAACGGCGCGGAACCGTCGCGGCACGCCGGTGACCGGCCGAGCAGCCGCATCGGGTCGCGCTCTGGCTCCGAGCAGCCACCGGGCGGCGACTGGATACCGGCCTGGCAGGGTCCTGCGGACGAAAATAGTTGGAACGCTTGGTCATACGACAATGTCGAGGATCTGGGCCGGGCGCTGTCCGAGCGGCACGGTGTCGAGGTGTACGACCTGGAACTCGGTGATCTCGAGGGTGTCCGGGTGTTCGCGCAGACGATGGATTATCTGCTGTCGGCCTTCCCGATCCACCTGAATCACATGCGGCTCATGGCGGGCAACGAGCACGCGCCGGATGCCGAGGCGGTGCTCGGGTTCTTCGATCGGTCGATGGAGCGGAACCGCCCCGCCGTCGGGCTCCCGGTGTACACCAGGTCGTTCATCTTGGACGCGGCGCTGACCAGCGAGGCATGGCTGCATCCGGAGCGGGTGTACGAGGCCGTCGTTCGCGCGTACGCGAGCGCGCTGGTGTACGAGGGACGGTGGAGTGCGGAGATCGGTGCGTTGGACGCACTGTCCGCGCGTTATGCGGCCGGGCACGGCGGTATGGCCGGTTTCGGCGACTGGTTGCACGAGCAGTTCGGCTCCGAATGTTTCACCGACTCCGACGAATTGGATGTGCGCAAGGCGCTGGAGGAATCGTTCGTCCGCTCGCAGACCGATCCGGCGTCCATCACGGATGGCGAGCAGATCCTTTGGGACGTACTCGTATTCGAGGCCGGGACGTGGGGACTGGCCGATCCGTATCAGGTCGTCGACGAAAATCCCGAGCACGTGCGGGCCCGGCTCGATATCGCGGAGGAGATCAAACAGGAATTCGGTATCGATGTGTACGGGCTGGATCTGCCCGACGTCGACGTGGAAACGGCGCAGGAGATCAAGGCGGCCATCAGGGCCGTTCGCGCCCGGCACCCGGAGATCGATATCCGTGTGATCAGGATCGCGCCTGTGTATCCGGAAGAGGAGTACGCCGAGGCCCGGCCGGGTCGTAATGGGTCGGTGCGCGAAATCGTCCTGTCGGAGCGGTTGTTCCGGAACCGGCGGCTGTACGAGCGGTATTCGTTCGATGACGAGCTGAGCGGATTCCGTGTCGGCATCGCCGGACATCCCGCCTACAGCACCGTGGTTTGGGCACTGATGCACGGCGTGTACCTCGCGACCGGATTCGAACAATCCGTTTCCGTGGATTCCGGCGCGGGAGTGACTCCCGCGGAATTCGCCGCCGCCGAAGCGATGGAGGTGCTGCTACGCGCATATGGCGGGAGTCATCCGGGTCCGGTCGATGTCGACGAGTTCCAGGAGTGGCTGCGAATCCAGCTGTCCGAGGCCAGTTTCGCGCCGGATGATGCCGGAAAGCCGGATCCGGCACGCGGTTTGGATGGGCGGACGGCATTCGTGGAGGCGGCGTCCGCGGTGCTCCACTATGGCGGCGCGGCGACTATCGGCCAGCGGGCGCTTTACTATCACCTGCGCCAATTGGGACGTCCCGAGGAAGAACGGGAATACCTTGACGGCGACGAGTATTCGCGACTGTTCCAGGACGAGCCCGGCATCGGGGCCCCTGAGGTGTCCTGGACCGGGCCGCAGGCCAACGAACTCGCCCCAGCGGAGAAGCCGCCAATACCGACGTCCGATGACGAGCGTCCGCCGCATCCCACCATCGAGGAAACCACCCAGTGGCTCAGGGATTCCGGCTTGGCGGTAACCGGATTCGACCGCCCCGGACTGCTCGCACGCAACCTCGCCGAATTCCGCCGGGCGATCCGAATCCTCGGCATCCAGCATCCCGAGGCGGGCGTATCCGCCGTCGCCGTCGAATCCGGGACGGAATCCGTACGGGCCGAGGTAGCCGACGGCTCGGTGCAAATCGTCTTGAGCGAGAACGCGGCCACCGATGCCAAGCTCCCAGCCGGCAAACTCTTCGAGGACACCGTGCGCGCGATCGGCGCTGCGATGGTCGCGAAAGGGCAGGGCCGCGCCGAGCGTGACGCGATGGACGTGCTGCGCGGGTTCTACACCGAAAACGTTGGCCCGCTGGTGGATTCGGAATTCAACCAGTGGTTGCACAACGAGTTCGGCGCGAGCTGCTTCGATGCGTCGGACGGCTTCCTCGTGCACCAGGCGCTTGTTCGCTCGTTCCACGCCGTGCGCACCGACCGCAACTACCTTGCGACCGATGTCGAGCGCCGGTTGTACGACCTGGTCGTCGAGCACGCCAAGGCGGCCGCCGCCGCGGCTCGCGAGCCAGACGGCGACCAGACTGCTTCCCCCGAACTGACCAGTGCCGTCGAGGCATTGCGCTCGTTGGCTCCGGAGGCGGCCGCGGCCATCGATGCGGGGCAACCGAAGCTGGCGGCGCGGCTGCTGCTGCGCACCGATCCGGCCGACGCCCAGCGCACCTGGGTATGGTGGCGCGGCCTCAGCGGCCGTATCCGAACGGCGCTGGAGCGTGCCTTCCCGTACGAGGTCGGCAGTGCTACGTCGCTCACGGTCGGCTCCCGTGACAAGGCGAACCGGCAATGGCTGGAAAGCGAACTGGCGCGGCTGCTTTCGATCGATCCCGAGGAACTCGGCCCGGCGGAGGCCGAGCTGCTACTCGACCTGGGCATGATCGATGACGGTCTGGCCAAGGCCGAGCATGCGGTGGCCGAGCTGCATCCCGATGTGCGGCAGCCGGTTTCGGTGCTGCTGCTCTCGCTGGAGCGGACCGAGTCCGGCCTGCGGGCCCAGGTCGGGATCGGGCCGGTCGGCACCGCGACCTCGGTTTCGGTGCACCCCACACGAATCGCGGATGCGGCCGAGGCTCCGGACGCACTCGGTGACGCGGTCACGCGCGCGCTCGCGCAATACGAGGTGACCGCGCGCATCGAAATGCGTGAGACCGGCCCGGGCACGGATGTCGACGTGGCCGCGATCGCCTGGTTGGCGACCGGCGACCCGGAGCACGCGGCGCGACGGTTGGTCGACGATATCGCGGTGCTGCGCGAGACGCGCCGCATCCAATTCGGCGATTCGAGCCGCGGCCGTCCGGTGCTGCACGTTTTCGATTCCGATGCCGCAGCGATGGAATCGGCGATCGCGCACGGGCTGTCGGGCCTGGTCGAAACGGCGCATGTGGTGGACGAGAGCCGCGGCTACGGATTCGTTGATGCCGACACCAGAAATCCGCAGGACGAACTCATGCGCGTCGGACGGATCGCGGCCGGACTGGAAAGACCTGCGCCACAGCAGGAATCGCCGGCACCGCACCCCGAGCCGCGATTTTTGGCCGAATCGGCCGCGACTGCGGCGGAACGCGAAATCGCGCACCGGGCATTGGTGAAACTGGGACCGGACGCGTCGGCGCAGGACCTGCTGCTCGGCGATCAGGAGATCGACCCGTCAGCCAGGGCCGCCCGGATCCGGCTCTGGTGGGACGGACTGTCGGCGACCGAGCAGACCGCGCTGGAGCTGGCTTACCCGCGCGAGGTCGGCAATGCCGACAACCTGCCGACCGAGCTGCGCGACCGGGTGAATCGCACGATGCTCGACCGCGATCTGGCCGCGCTGCGTGCGCACGAATCCGAACTCGATGCGCACGAACGCCTCCTCTTGCGCGCCCTGCACGGCGCCCAGGAAGGACTTGCCGAAGCGGACTGGTCGGCACAGGAAATGCCGCTGAGCCCCGTGATCGGCCTGCTGACATATGAGCCCACGGGGCTGGCGGGTGCGCCTCGAATCGTCGCCGTCGTCGGCGATCCGGAAGTCGCGCAATCGGTTTCGGTGCTTGTCGCCGGGCATGAAGCGCGACCGGTGTACACCGACGTCCACGACTGGACCCAACAAAGGGTCCGTGGAAACCTGACGGCCGCCGTCAATCTGTGCGGGCTTGCCGCCGACACCGAACAGGCGCCCGCGGTCTTCGCGTGGTTGGGCCGCGGCGAATCGACCGCCGCGGACGGTGCGCTGCTCGCGCGAGAAATGCGCGCGCACAACGCCACTCGCATGCACCTCGACCGGTTGCGCGGCCGCACCGAGCCGCCCGCGGTGCACGTCTTCGCCCGTGACGGACGCGGCTCGTTGATCACCGTCGCGGCCTGGTCCGGCAGGCACTTGCACGACGAGGTCGACACCATCGTCCTGGTGTCCTCGACGGGTCTGCCGATCGAGCGGGCCGGCGAGCTGGGCATCGGCGCCGAAAATGTCTATATCGCAAGCTCATCGCGCGATCCGGAGACATGGCTCGGTGCCGACCTGCCGGGCCGGCCGGGCCGGTTCCTCGGTCACGGCACCGGAATCGACCCGGCGACAAGGCATTTCGGCGGCCGCCGAATCCGCGCCGAATTCAACGCGTGGCCGGGCCTCGGGACCACGTCCGCGATCCGCGACGCCTACTTCGGCTTCGATCCGCGCACCGGCTTGCCCACCGAGGCATTGGCGAACTTCGCCCGGATCGCCTCCGGCCGAATAGATCTGGTCCAGTTCGAGGAATACCGTCCCGGCGCGGAGGACCCCACACCGATCGAATTCCGCCGGATCGCGCGGCCGGCCGATCCGGCGGCCGAGCGCGCCGCCGAACTCGACGACGTCATAAGCGATGTCGCGGTGCCGGACTTCATCCCGGAGGATTTCCTACCGCAGGTGCCCAGGACCGCCGATTGTGTCGACCACTCACTGCGGGTGGGCCGCGACGAACTCGGCCTCCCTGTCGACGTACCCGACGACGAACCCGGCCTGGCTGGCCGATCGGGTGCGCAGGCCGAGTTCTACGCCGGTGGCCGCCTGGAGCTTTTCGACTCGCACGACGGGATCGCGGACCGGCTGCTGGATCCGCAAGACCCGTTGACCTCGGTATTCGTCGTCGATCACCATGCGGTGGACGCGGACGGCATCGGTGCGCACATGTATCTGATGGCCATCCGTGGCGGGGTGGTCATGGTGAGCGATTCGAATATCGACGGGGGAGCGTGGCGGCCGTACCGTCGCGGGGCGGCGGCGCAGACGCGAATCGGCACGGCCACGTTGCGGACCGCCAAGATCTCGGGCATCGCGTTCGGTGCGGATCGACAGCCGTTGCGCCCCAACCATTCGCATGCCCCTGATCCGGCGGCGCATCCCGAGGGCAATATCGGTCGCCCCGAGCAGCACGGCATTTCGCCCGACGCGCCGCGTGGGCCGCCCGAGCAGTGGTTGGAAGACCTTGTACGCCAACTGGATCCGCGAACAGGTTTACCGCACGACATCGAGATCACCCAGGACGACCGGGATTCGGCCGCGAACGCGCTGCGCGCACGGCACGGTAGCCGCGCCGAGCCGTCGGCGCTGCTGCGCCCGGCCGACGAGGTGGATCCGCTCGGTTCGGCGCGCGAGCACGCTCGCGCGAACGCGGACTGGTGGCGCGGTCTCAGCCATGAGCGGCGGCGGGCGCTGGTGGTCACGGATCCCGAATTCATCGGCAATGCGGACGGTATTCCCGCCCCGGTGCGTGATGTGGCGAACCGGCTGGCCATCCGCCGCGATCTGGACGTGTACATCGAACGCCTCGGCGCGCGGAACGCGCCCGGTCTGCTGAAACAGCTGCTCGCCGGTGGTCAGCTGACTCCGGAGGAGCGCACGCACCTCGGTAATCTGGTGGCCACCCAGCAGGCGCTGGTGCGGGCGAACCGGTTGGCCAGGGCCGTGCATCCGGACGTAGCAGCCCCTGTGGTGCACGTATTGTCCTATGAGGCAATGGCATTCGGCGGCAAGGGGCGTGCGGCGGTCGCCTTCGGCGATGTCGACACCGCCGAACATGTGTCCTGGCATGCGTTCGGTGCGGGCACAACGCTGGCGACGCTGGGCGACAAGCTGAAGTTGGTCCGCAACGCGTACGAGATGACGGTGCGCACCGACTCCGGTGTGGCCGCGGCCCATATCGCTTGGCTCGGCTACGACGCCCCGGGCGGCCGGGATCGGGCGGCGGGACTGCGGAGGGTAGTGGCGGGCGGTCTGCGGCTGGCACAGGATGTCGTGGCGTTCAACGCCGCTCGGGCTACGCGGCCGACGAATCATCTGTTCGGTCACCGCTACGGTGCCACCACGGTGAGTGAGTCGGCGGCGGCCGGGCGGTTGGTCGGCGAGATCGGCTCGATCACAATGCTTTCCGCGCCTGGCTCCGGCTCGGTGCGGCATGCGAGCGAATACGGTATCGGCGTCGAAAACGTCTATGTGGCGGTCTCTTCGCGCGAGGCGGGCCGGATCTTCCGGCGCGACCTCGGCGTGGATGTGACACTGGACGAATTCGGCGCGGTCCGGATCGCCGCCGAATTCCCGGTCGAAGGCGCCGCGGCGACCAGGAAGACCGCGCTGTCCCGGATGTCGCTCAAGGCAATGGGTTACGACAATCCGCGGTTCGCCGCCACCGCGCAGGTGAACAGCCAGTACTACTGGTTCCTCGACGAGCACAGCAGGACGCCGACCCAGTCGCTGGCCAATATCGGCCGCATCGGCAGCGGTAACGGCCATGCGGTGCAACGGGTTTCGCCCCGCGTGCGGCCGGAGGAAGGCCTGCGCCGCCGCCCGGTCGATCCACAGCGTGACACCATGCTCCGGTTCCGCGACGGCACCCATCCGCGATCGGCCGAAACGTCCACCGGCCCGACGGATTCGGAGCTGTTGCGAGCGGCGCTCGAGCGGCGCGGTCCCGGAACCCGGGCGCAGGACCTGCTGCATCCCGGGCACACCGCACAGGATGTCGCGAACGCCCGCAGATTAGCGACCGCCAATGCCGCCTGGTGGGACTCTCTGCGCGACAACGACACTGCGCCCGGTGAACTCAGCCGCACCCAGTCCGCGCTGGTGCACGCGCATCCGTTCGAGATCGGCAATGCCGACGGCATCCCGGCATTCGTCCGCGATATGGCGAACCGGCTGCAACTGCGGCGGGACTGGCTGACGCTGCTCGCGAAGCGGCCGCAGCGGCCATGGCTCGCCGCGCTGTTCCGGCCGAGCGATGTGACGCCGGAGGATCGCCAGCAGCTGCGAAATGTGCTGTCGGTGATGGAGGGACTGTCCCGTTCGTCCGCGGTTCGTCCCGGAATCGCAACGCCCCCGGTGCATTTGCTCTCTTACGATTCGCTCGCCTTCGGCGGCGAGGGGCGCTGCGTCGTCGCGGTCGGCGATGTCGACACCGCCGAGAATGTCGCGCTGACCGTGCCGGGTATCACCACGACCGCGGAGAAGCTGACGAAGCGGCTCCAGATGGCGCGCGACCTGTACGAGTCGATGGCACAGGCGGATTCGGCGACCACCGTGGCCTCGATCGCGTGGATCGGGTACGACGCGCCGAGCGGCAAGAAGATCTGGCCGGAGACCAGCAATGCGCGGCTCGCCGCGACGGGCGGGCGGCTGCTCGCCCGCGATGTGCGCGCGTACTACGCCGGACGGGTCGCCCGGCGCGGCGCCAGTGCGCCGAAGATCCACCTGTTCGGGCACAGCTACGGCTCCACCACCACGTGCTACGCCGCGGCGGCGGGCCGGTTGGCGCAGGAGGTCAGCACCATCACCCTGGTCGGCTCGCCGGGCGCCGGACCGGCCCAGCACGCGTCCGACTTCGGCATCGGCGCCGAAAACGTCTATGTCGCAATGCTTTCCTTCGACCCGGTGACCGCGCTCGGTGCGCTGGAACCGGGCCGTGACGGCCGCTTCTTCAACCGCGGCCTCGGCGTGAACCCGGCGATCGCGGCATTCGGTGCCAAACGCATCGACGCGCAGACCCCGGCTATCGGCTCGTTCGGCCGCGCCCTCCCGGCGCACGGCGCCTACTTCGACTACTTCGATCCCGACACCGGCCGGTCGCCCGAGGCCCTGAAGTATTTCGGCATGATCGGCACCGGTCACGGCGCCGAGGTTCCCGCCGCCCCGCATCGCCCGGTTCACCCGAACCCCAACTTCCTCCAGCGCACCTTCGGGCTGGCCCCGAAAGACGTTGAGGGACAACGTGCCGCCGCGCTGCACGACCTCACCGAGCGTCCGATCGCCGACTGCGTCGACCGGTCGCTGCGGCGGGGTCGAGACGATCTCGGTCTTCTGTTGGACGTGCCGGATGATTCGCCCGGTCTGGCGGGCCGCACCGGTGCGGCGGCGGAGTCCTACGCGGGTGGCCGTTTGGAGGTCTTCGACTCCCATGATGCGATCGCGGCCAGGCTCGCTGATCCGAAAGACCCGTTGAACTCGGTATTCGTTGTCGATCATCATGCTGTCGACGCATACGGTGTCGGCGCGCATATGTATCTGATGGCCAACCGTGGCGGGGTCGTCATGGTGAGTGACGCCAACGTGAACGGCGGAGCGTGGCGGGTGTACCGCCCGGGCTCGCTGTCGCCGGCGGTGCGTCCCGGCGGTCCGGCGTTGCGCATCACCAAGATTTCGGGCATCGCGTTCGGTGCGGATCGACAGCCGTTGCGCCCCAACAACTTGCATGCCTCGGACCCGGCGGCTCAGCCGGTCGGCAATATCGGCCGCCCTGGGCGGGAAGAAGAGTCGTCCGACGCACCGCGCGGTCCGCCGCGGGTTCCTGCCACGCAAGCTCTAGGTTCCATGGCGGTTCATGAAGTGCTCGGTGCGGTCTATACCGCTGCGGAGTTCGATGCTGCCTT
This sequence comes from Nocardia sp. JCM 34519.1, assembly GCF_020361265.1. Lineage (NCBI taxonomy): Bacteria > Bacillati > Actinomycetota > Actinomycetes > Mycobacteriales > Nocardiaceae > Nocardia > Nocardia sp. JCM 34519.1. The sequence continues at coordinate 64,740 of NZ_JAIRBR010000014.1, read as the reverse complement.
GACTGAGCGTGCCGCGGCGGCCGCACGGGCCAACGGAACGACCCCGCTGGCCGAGATCACTCATTTCGTTCTGCAGCGCGCCGTAGTTCGCGTGTTCGCCGCGGACCCGGACGCGTGGATTCTCAGAGGTGGCGCGTCTTTCCAGGCGCGATTCCCGGGCGGGCGTGCCACCAAGGCCCTGGATCTCGTCGGCAGAACCGCCGGTGACGTGGCGCAAATGGAGGCCGACTACAACGCCGCGCTGCAGCGCGACCACGGAGACCATCTGCGATTTGTATGGGAAGGCCATCGGACGATCGGGGGCGGACGCGGCGTCCGTGTCTGGCATCGCGTGTACCTGGGCACGGGAGAGGTGATGACACTGAGCACAGATCTCGTTCTCAACCGTGAGATCAATGGTTTTTCGACCGAGATGACGCACTGGGTGGGCGAGGAATATCCGTTCCCGGCTCGGCCGCTGTTCAGGTTCGAGGGGGTCGGTGACCCGCAGACCGTTCGGATGCTGACCGTGGACGAGATGCTGAAGCAGAAGGTCACGGGCATATACACCTATGACCGGGAAGCCGGCGAGCTGCCAAAGCGATGCAACGACCTGTTCGATTCGGCGATGGTCGCATTGAATACGTCGTGGGACGGGCCGCGGGCGCATGCGATGCTGCGCGAGGAGTGGGAGCTGCGGCGCGGGTTGGGTGAGAAACTGTTCCTGCCCAAGCAGTTCTCGAATCCGAATCCGGCCTGGGCCAGACAGTTCGCGCAGTTCGCCGAGTCTGCGCCCGGCTTGCCCTTCTCGAACCTGAACGGTGCGTTGCCGCTGCTGGAGAAGTTCCTGAACCCGTTGCTGAATTCCGATCAGCCCAATGCCGACTGGGATCACCTCGTCTTGACCTGGGTCCAGCGGCAAACGCCCCCGGCAGGCACGCTCGATCAACGGTCATCGGAACAGACCGGGGTTCCCGTCGTACCGCCGATCGAGGGTGTGCCCGCCGAGCCGGGGGCGATCAACCCGGCGCAAGTGAGGTTGATCCCCACTCCCGGGACAGACCTGCCATCGACCGTATTCGCCGAGCCGGATCGAATCCCGCAGTGGGACCGGCTATCCGGCGGTGCGGACGCCGAAGGCAGTGTGGTGTCGATCGTCGACCGGGTGATGAACGATCCCTCGCTGCCGACGCTGGCGGACAAGCTCGCGGCGATCCGTGATGGTCTGCTGCCGGACAGCGCCGACGAACCTTCCGCGGTGAGCGACTGGGACACCAAGAACCTCCGGTTCTACTCCTATGAGTCCGGTGAGCTGTTCATCCACTGTGGCGCGGCGCTCGCCGATCCGGCGACGACCATCGAGGTCGGATACAAGCCGGGGTGGGAGTATTCCGCGTTCGTCAAAGAGGCCCAGGCGATTCCGGTTTCCTATATCGGCGCGCTGCCCGACGGCATGACCCGAGAGCAAGCCGACGCTGTCGCGTTGTGGTTCATCGTCAAGGGTGTGCCGGTCGGCGACCTCACCACCGGTGACCTGGTCCGAGGTCTACTCGACCTGCACGCCAAACCGCTTGTCGACGCGCTGAAAATGCGGGATCACATCATCAACGAGTACGGCATCGAGCCGCATCGCGTCCGGCTCGCGTGCGGTGACGACAGGCTCCTGGGAAATACGGTTCCTATCCAGCACACGCGCGCTCACATCCGGGCTCTCGGCGCGATCCGCAACGATCCCGGAGCGGCCAGAGCGGCGATAGTGCGGGGGATGTCGGGTACCGGTGCTCGCGCCGAGATGCGGTGGCAGCGTGCGCGGGATGTGATCGACCGGCTGGACGCGGCCGCCGCGCGTCTGGGCGTGTCTGCCGAGAAGATCACCCTGCTGTGGGTTCGCGACCAGCGCACCAATCCGACCGCCAACCGCAACGGTCTCGATACCCAGCCCGGTGTACTGCGCCAGCTCATCGAGCTGACCCGTACGGTCGACCCCGAACGGCACATCGTGCTGATCGGCGACGATATCTTCCATAATCGACCGGGGCTGCGCGAGGCTTGGGCCGCCGATGGCCTGCTGGACGGTGTCGATACCGAAACGATGGTGAAGTTCTGGGACAAGGCCCGAAACGGCGGCACCGCGCTGGGCCCTGGTGAGCAAGGGCTGGTCTTCCAGCAACTGCTCATCGAGCGCGATGTTGCCCAGATCGCCACCGAGAGTGGGGCTTTGGAGGTACAGGCCCTCCTCGGCATGCCGACGGTCTATCTGGAGAACCTGGTGTTCCATATGAACAAGGGCCATCGCTGGCTGCTTTTCTTCCAGGAATCGCGCCACGGCCAGTTCGAGGATGTGCGGGACATCGACGGATCGGTCAGTTTGGATGCTGCCGGGCACCCGCGCCGGATATTCCGCCAGGTCGGCGACACACGCTCGGGGGTGCTGGCCACCGTCGCGCGGGTGCAGTTCGGCCCCGACTTCGCGGTGCCGAAGGATCGCCAGGCGTTCGCGAAGCCGACGGACTTCAACCACCAACAGGCCGCACTCACCGCGGACCGGCTATACCGTCTGGTCGAGACGGGCGAGTTGGATCGCTGGGCAAGTCGGCTCGGGTACAGCGCGCCGGATACTGCCGGTGAACGGCAGGCGTGGACTCCGGACGAGTGGAACTGGAGCGAATACTATTTGGATCAGTTGTATCGCTGGCTGCACACCGAGGCGGCAGGGCAGGACGCCGTGAGCCGCAAGTGGGAGGCGATCCGGCTCGCGTTGCGCGGGGTCGTCGATCCCGGTTACCAGGACGACCCGGTGGTTTCGAATGACACGCCGGTACACCCTTACTTCCCGCTGCGCACGCGGCATCCGATCCCGGCCGAGGCGGCCGCTCGTCTTACCGCGGCCTACGGCATGCCCCTTGCCGAGCGAGCGACGGCTGTCGTTGCCGCGCTCCGGACCCTGCTGAGCGATCCCGATCTGCGCGGTCGTGCTGTGCGCGACGAGCTTGCCTTCCAGCTCGACGATGCCCAGCTGGAAGCGTTGCGGGAGTCGATGATCCGGGTCATCGACGCGGCGCGCCGAGAGCGCTCGGGTGACGGCCCAGCGGTGGCCGAATGAGCAGGCGCCGTCCGGCGGGAGCACCGGTCGCCGGGTTCCGCGGGACGGGCCAACAGGTTTCAGCCCCAGCGCAGACGCCCGACGATCTCCTCGGCGACATCCCTGCTCAACGCATCGACGACCCCGTTCGGCGCGCCGAACCCATCGAGCAGGCCGACCAGCCGGGCATGGACTCCGGCGACCTCCTCTGGGGCGGCGAGTTCGGCGTATGCGCGGAGGTTGCGCGGCGACAGCGAGGCCGGGGTGACGTCGGGGAGGAAGTAGCGCAGGAACGCGGCACCACCGGCCGGGAAACCGAATTCCGTTGCCAGCGGAACCATCTCGTCATAGACAGCCCGCAGGTCCACCACATCCAGCCGCAGCCCGTCGTCGAGCACGCGACCGACATCCTCGTGGTCGACGCCGTTGCGGACGAGGTCGAGGATCGTGCGTCGAGGTGTGGTCACCGGAACGCCCTCGACAACCGTGATGTCCTCCGGCGCAAGACGATCCACATGAACGATGACCGCCTGCGGTGCCGGGAACTGCTGTGGCGCCGTGAATACGGTCCGCGGCAGTGCAAGGACGCCGAGGCCGTGCAGGCCCGCGGCGGACTCGTGCGACAAGACCGCATCGTCGGTCGGCGCCTGCGGGCGTTCCCAACGGAACCGGTCGGGAGCCAGCGCAAGCCACGCCGCGAAGGGATAGGTGTATCGGCGAGCCACCGAACTGCTGGGCAGCTGGAAAACATCTGTGTCGAGTACCTGCAGCAGTTTGGCCTCGCAGAGGCGGTCTATCGCCGCGTTGTCATCGCTGAGACGGGCCACCTGGGCCCGCGTGACCAGGCCCAACTGCCGCGCCGCTGCGATCGACAACTCGTAATAGAGCCGTTCCAACATCAATCCTCCGTTCGTGGTTGCTCCCAGGCTATCCAAGCGAGTTACCTCGGCCGGCACGAACCGGGCGATTGCGCTGCTCTGCTCCGCGAGGAGATCTTGTCCGACAAGGGTTGGGGAGGAGTGGAATTCATGCGATCACTGGTACAGCCGAGCCGCTTATCCTATTACCAATTCGTCGACGAGAGCGCGGACCCAGGTCGGCGAATAAACAGCGAATTAATGCTGAGCATATGGTGCGGTCGAATAATCGGGAACGGAGAAGTAACAAGTGCGCCATAGACATCCAACGGATGACGAACTGCGGCGGGCCTTCGAGTCGGAGCTCGCGGCCGCGAGCTCCGGTCGCGGCTCGCGTTCCGGTACCGGTCTGGATCTGGAGACGCAGGCCGCGCTGACCGCGATCGCCAGGGCACATCCGGCCGTAACGGACGACCTGGTCAGCGCCGCACGCAGCGCTTTCGCCGCACAGCTCGACGGAACCAACGCCGCAGCCCGCCGGGCCGAGATCGAAAACCTCATCGCGGAACGCAACCGTCGCAACGGCTTCGACCCCGATCGCTGAACCGGTTCGGACGAATCGGGCACCGAGGTTTCGCCCTGTGTGACCCCGGTATCAGGGGCGCGAAATCGGCCGTGGCAATGTAAATTCGACGATTCGCTCAGACTTCACCTTCCGTGGCCCACCGGTCGTGAGACCATCACTTCGATGCAAACGGATTAGGGGTGGATCGGAATGGCGGAGAAACTCGAAGTGACGACGCACGAATTGCGTGGCGTCGCCGATGATCTGGACGAGGTCGCCGGGCGTGTGCAGGGGGTACTGGACACGCTGGCGCAGGCGCGCGACGCCCACTGGGGCGCGTGGGGCGACGACGACTTCGGTAAGAATTTTTCCGGCGGTAAGGGCTACATCGCGTCGGATACCAATCTCGACTCCGCCGTCGGCTCGAAAGTCCAACTCCTGCAGTCCTATTCGGGTGGCCTGCGCGACGGTGCGGACGCGCTGGACAAGCAGGAGTCGGATAACACCGACGGCTTCCAGGCCTGAAACCCAAGGCGCTACAGGGAGGAGTCGCTCTGATGGCGAACGAGATGGCCAAGGCGCGTCTGGCCGAATTGATGGAATCGGTGCAGGCGGGGATACAGGAGATCCAGCGCATGCAGCGGGAGCAGGTCAAGCTCACCGCGTCGGCAAGCGCCGCGGGTAAGCGGGTGACCGTGGTGGTGAACGCCAACGGGGACGTCATCGAGACCAAATTCTCTTCCGACATAGGGGATTTGACGCACGCGGAGATCGCGCGGGCATTCACCGAGGCGGCGCAGGAGGCCGCCGCGCAGGTGCGGACCAGGACCAAGGAGATGGTCGCCGAGGTCACGCGCAAGAACGCGCGCGTGCCGCGTCTGTCCGACTTCATCGATGGCATGCCGGACGTGCGTGACATGCTGCCCGAACCGCCGGAACCGTCGCTGGAGCCGCCGGGGCGGCAGGGTTCGGCGTTCGCCGACGATATGAGCGTCACCATGGAATTCGCCAATGTCGAGGAGTGGGAACACGATTCGGCCAACCGGTCCGATGTGCGGGACTCGGGTTGGTGATGCGTTTGCGGACAGGTGACCGGGAAAGTCCGGCGGTCGGCTGATGGCCGGGGTCGACGATCTGCTCGACTCGCTTCCGGGGTGGCTCATTCGGGCGCTGAACTTCGGCCAGTCCTACCCCGTCGGTGACGAGCGGGCCCTTTTCGCGCTCGGCGACGCCTGGAAGCAGGCGGGCCAGGATCTGCGCGCGCTGGAACCGGATATCAAGCGCGTCACCGATCAGACCCTGAAGTTCTACACCGGTGAGGGCGCGACCCAGGCACATCAGGAATTCGCGAAGCTCTTCAACGGCAAGGCGTCGGTGGAGGAAAACGCGAAGGGGCTGGAGGAGCTCGGCGACTACACCAGGAACGGTGGCACCGAACTCGAATACACCAAGATCATGGATGTCGGATTCGCCGCCATCACCCTCTACACCGTGATCGCGTTGCTCGCGGATTTGCCGTGGGGCGAGGCGCTGGTGCCCGAGGCGCTGGCCGCCGGTCGCGAGGCGGTGGAGGTGGCGGCCGAGCAGGGGCTGAAGCGGCTGGCCGCGAAGGCGGGCGAGGTCGGGCTGAAGAACCTGCTCAAGCCCTACCTCAAGCAGATCGGGATCGCCGGTTTGAAGGAGGCGGTCAAAGGCGCCGCGCTGGACACCGGAATTCAGCTCTATCAGATCGGGGCGGGACACCGCGACCACGGTTTCGACGTCGGGCAGACCTTGAAGACCGGGCTGGAGTGGGGTGCGGGCGCCGCGGTCGGTGCCGGATTCGGTATGGGCGCGGGCGCGCTCGGCGGCAAACTCGGACTCGGGCCGCGGCTCAACGGTCTGGTCAGCGGGGTTGTCGGCGGCGCGGCGGGCGGCCTCGGCATGTACGGTGCCGATGTCGCATGGCAGGTCGGCGGCCAGTTGGCGCACGGCTATTTCGATCCGAGCAAGGTGGACTTCACCTTTCACCCCGAAACGCTGACGCCGGGCCTGGTGCTCGGCGCCGCGCACGGGTTGAAGGGCGGCGTCGAGATGGCCGCCCGCCAGGACCAACTGCGGGCGCTCGCCGAGCCCCCGAGCACCGCCCCGCGCCCCGACGCTCCGGCACCCGATGTGGCGGAACGGAATCCGGTGTCCGCGCCGGACCATGTGCAGGCGGACAGCACCGGACAACATCACGACTCCCCGACGACCCAACCCACCGCCACCCACCCGGATGTCAACGGCAAGAACGCGCTCACCGCAACCGATGCCCCGGGCCACCAAGCCGCCTCGAACGGGCACGGCGATCAAGCGGTGCCGAGCGAACGCACCACCGCGGTCCCGGCAGCTCATGCGGAAACCGGTGCGCGCGTTGCAGATTCGGGCCAGACGTCGGCCGACTCCGGAAAACCGGCCGAGCCCGTGAAACCGGTCGCGGGTGACCGGGCCATCACATCCGCTTCGAGCGAGGTCGGCAAGCAGGCGACTCCGGTGGACCGCATCGTCAAACCGGTTGCGCCCGAACGTAATACCCAGGCCGCCGACCGTCCGGCAACCGAACGCCCGGCCGCGCGCGCCGGCGTCAGCGGTTCCGACACCGGGAACCGCGCCGCGAACCTCGCCGCCGGGCAGAAGGACCGTCCCGTCCCGGCAGCGCACGCAGCGGCCGAGGCCGATGTCGCCGCACACTCCGAATTGCGCGCCGTAATACCGAGTTCCCGCGCCGCCGAGCCGACCCTGCACGTCGCCGAGGCGGATCCGGCCGGAAACCTCGTCGCCAAGGATCGCGCCACTCCCGCCGAGGAACGCGCCATCCTCTCGAACGGTCGTGACACCGAATCCGCTTCGCGCGGTATCGATCCCGGACAGCATCGGCAACCCGGCCAACCCGACTACATACCGCACCGCCGTACCGGCGACCCCGGGCAAAGCCACGGTGATCCGGGCCGCCGCGGCTCGGAAACAGGCCGCCGGACCGATCCGGCCGCCCGCGACACCGAACGGGGTCGCCGAGCCGGAATGCCCCACGAGCGCGAACCCGAACTGGTCGGCGCCGCCCGCGAATCGAGCCACGGCACCGCGAGCAATGTCGGCGAGTTCCGTGGCGACGCGCGCCCCGAGACCGCGGCCCATCTCACGCCCGCGGAGGTGCGCCGGGAGATCGCGGACAACGAATCGCTGATCATGCCGGGCCGCTGCACCTGGGATCCGGAGCAGCAGGCCTTCCGGATGCGGGTGAACGGGCGCGATATCACCGTCGCGGTGCGGGTCGCCGATGCGGCACTGCCGCACGAGGTCGCCCGATTCTCCGGCGCGGGAACCGAATTCCAGATCGAGATCTCCCCGCGCGCCAGGACCGAGGATGTGGCGCGTGCGTTGGCGCACGAGCTGGCCGAGATCAAGCTCGCGGAGGATCCGCGGGTGCGCACCGACGCGTTCAGCGAGCGCCCCAACGAGATGTCGTCGCACCTGGGCGGGCGCTTCGCCGAGGCGAAGGTGCTAGAGGCGCATATCGAGCGGGCCAGGACCGATCCCGCCCGTGCGGACGAATTGCCAAGGCTGAGACGGGATCTCGCGGATCTGATGGACCGGATCGGCCTGAAACACGAGCCCGAATACGCCGACCGCTGGCGGCTGTTGCGCGGGCACGATCCCGAGCTCGCGGCCAAGCTGGAGCACGTCTTCGACCGCGACGGGCCGCCGGGCTCCGAACATCAGCACGGCGAAATTCCGCAGCAGACCGGCGAATTCGGAGTGGAAACCCGCACGGACACCGGAATCGACTTCCGTTCGGCCATGAACTTCCGCAACGAGGTGCTCGATGCCGCGCGCGCCGAGACCGCGGGCACCGAACACAGTGCCTATGACGAGGTCCAGCAGTTCGCCCTGCACCGGGCGCTGGCGCGGCTCTTCGAGCAGAACCCGCGCGATTGGGTGCTCAAGGGTGGTCAGGGGATGCTGTCGCGCATCAAAGGCGCGCGGGTGTCCGTGGATATCGATATGGTCCGGCTCGGCAGCGCCGAGAAGCTCGGGTACCACGATCCGGAGCTCGCCCAGGCGGAGCGCGCGGCGCGGGAGGCCCAACTGCAGGACGAGATGATCGCCGATTACCGCTCCGCGCTGGAACTCGACCGAGGCGACAACCTCCGGTTCGTCTTCGAGGCGAAGGAGTACATGAAGGGCGGCGGTTTGCGCATCTTCCACCGCGTCTTCGTCGGCGATATCGAGGTGATGAAGCTCGGGGCCGATTTGAACCCGGAGCGCGAGATTCCGATGCACGCCGATCCGGAAACGGTGCCGTTCCCGGAACAACTCCTGCGCACCGGCGCGATGGGGCCGGAGCCGGATATGCGGGTGCTCTCCGTCGCGGATACGTTGGCGCACAAGGTCGCTGGGATGCACACCATGGGCTTCAAATCCGAAGACGCGAAGTGTCTGGACTGCGTTCAGGCCCCGGAACGCGAGGGGCTCTGGATGTGCCAGAAGGCGGGCAGCACGCTGCCGTACCGCCCCCAGGACATGGCCGATGTGCTGCTGCTTGCCCTGCATCATCCATTCGACGGCGCCCAGACGAAGGCGATGCTGGAAGCCGAATTCGCATTCCGCAGGGGTAATGGTGACGAGCTCGCGCCGACCGATCAGGGTTTCGAGCTGCCCAATCCGGATTGGTCGACCTGGTTCGAGAACAATCTCGGCACCATCGATGCTCTGCCGTACCGGACGCTGCACGAGGCCATGCCGCTGGCACACGCCTTCCTCGATCCGCTGCTGCGCCCCGGTGAATTCCACGATCAATGGGATCCGCAGCAGCGCCGCTGGATCGGCGAGCACGAGCAACCCGGCGAAACACACACACCCGCAAGCGAATCCATGGCCGAACAGGCGCCGCGGGAGCAGCCGGAGGCGCCCAGGGATGTGCGCAGGATAGTGGGTACCGGCGACGGCCCGCCGTCCACCTTCTTCGCCGACGCGGAGAATATGGCGCACTGGGACACCCTGGCCGGTGGCAAAGAAGTGTCAGGAAGCCTGGACTCGATCCTGGACAACCTGGCAGCTAACCGCGGGCTCGCGGTCGGCGACAAGGTGAAACTCCTGTACCAGAACCTGCTGAACAAGGTCGGCTACGAGCCGGAACCGGTCACCGGTCTCGACGACAAGCATCTTCGGTTCTACAGCCACCAGAGCGGTGAGGAATACATCCACACGCTGGCGCTGGCCGCGGAGCCGAGCACCACCGTCGAGGTCGCCTATATCTCGCCCCGCAACTACGATTCGATGCTCGGCGAGGGGTATCTGGCGCATATCGCCTACACCGGCGAGCTGCCCGAGGGTATGACGCTCGAACAGGCCAATGTCGTGGCCTATGCGCGGTGGTTGCGCGGTGAATCCGTGCACGACATACCGCATCACGAGATGGTGCGGGAACTGTTGGATATCCACGCGAAACCGCTGAAGGCGGCGCTGGCGATCCGAGACCGGCTAATCGAGCGCGGTATCGATCCGAGTCGTATTCGCTTGGTGCACACCGATTCCCGCGATCACTTCTACACCAGCTCCCGGTGGCAGCGGGCGCATATGTTCACGCTGACCCACATCCGCGAGCATCCCGTCGAAACCAGGCAACTGCTCGTCGAGGCGCTGAAGGGTCCCGGCGAGGCGGGCGAGCGACGTGCCGCACACGCGGAATCGATGCTGCGGGAAGTGCTTTCGACGCATGAGAACGAGGAGAGCGGGCCGAAGAAGTACACCCTGCTCTGGATCCGCGACTCGCGCCCCGGCGGCATGCACGGTCCGCACCTGGACACCAGGCCCGAGGTCATCCGGCAAATGATCGAGATGTTCCGCGAGCGCCAGCCCGACCGGCAGATCATGCTGGTCGGCGACGACCTGTTCGCCGGATGGTCCGGTCTGCGCGAAATGTGGGAGCGGGCAGGCGTTCTCGACGGTGTCGACACGCACACCCTGGTCGAGTTCTGGAAGCGCAACGGCATGGACCGCGCCGAACAGGGTCTGTTCTTCCAACGGTTCGGCACCGAACGCGATATCGCGCAAGTCGGCATGGAGAGCGGGGCCATGGAGACGCCGACGGTTCTCGGCGTGCCGACGGTCTACAACTCCGCGCTGGAATACGAGGGCACCAAGGCCAACCGCTGGCTGCACTACTCGCAGAGGTGGCAGTTCGGCGCGGAACGGCCGGTCACCGACGAGCACGGCAACCAGCTGTACGACGAGCGAACCGGATTGCCGCTCACCGAATTCCGGCCACACGGCGACAGCCTCGATCCGCCGCTGGGCACCATCGAACGGAATACGTTCGGCCCCGATCTGCCCGATCCGACGAATCGGCTGGGCAAACCCGTCGCGGTATTCCATTCGTCGAAGGTGGCGGTCACGGCCGACCGGATCGCCCGCCTGCTGGAGACCGGTGAACTCGACCGCTGGCCGGATCGGCTCGGCCGTTCCGCGGAGCTGAAGGGCGCGGACTGGGGCGAGCCATGGGGCCGAGGCGACTGGCAGACCAGCGGGCATTATGCCGATCAGCTGAACCGGTGGTTGAACACCGAGGTGCACACCCCCGAGGGGGCCGCCAAGAAGTGGGATGCCATCCGGCTCGCGTTGCAGGGCGTCGTCGAGCCGGGATATTCGCGGGACGCCACGGATTTCGGTAAGGGCGTCACCCATCCGTTCTTCGGTATGCACACCGACCACGAGGCGCCAGCTCATCTGGTGAATCGGCTGGCCGAGGCGTACGCGGCCGAACCGGCGGCGCGTCCGGCGGCGGTCGCGGGCGCATTGCGTGAACTGCTCGAATCGGCGGATGTGCGCGGGCAGAGCCTGCGCGATATGTCGGTGTTCCGGCTGGAACCCGAGGAGTTGGACAAACTGCACGCGGCATTCGATCGGGTGGTCTCGCGCAACAAGATTCACCAGATTGCGCCCTATGACGCCCCGCCGGGCGGTACGGCATGGGATGCGCCGGGCGCGTCGACGCACTCGAGATTCCCGCCGCTGGATCGGCTGGAGATCACCGAACAACGGATGAACTACATCCTGAACGGCGATGGCATCGGCCGTGGCGGCGGACATCGCTTCGGCACCGGCGTGCCGAGGAAGACCGAATTCCCGCAGCGTTGGGACGACGAGACGATCCGGCGCTACGTGCTGGAGATCGCCGCCGCGCCGGACCGCGCGCTCTATCAGGCCAACGGCAAATGGAATCTGATCGGATGGCGCGATGATGTGCAGGTGAGCGTGATTCTCTCGCCCAACGGCCAGGTCCAATCGACCTGGCCGGAACAGGGCAGAGGGGTGCACCGGAACCCACCGGCGGATTCATGACGAGCCGCCCGCGTTTTTCAGCCCAACTTCGCGACAATTTCCGCGGCGATATACGCGCCGATCCGGTTGTCGCGGGGTTCGGCCGGATCGTACGCGGGCTGGAACAGTTCGAGAATTCGATCCACCTCGGGCCGGATTCCGGCTATCCGTTCCGGATAACGCAATTCGACGTACGTGCGCAGATTCTGCGCCGACAACGATTCCGGCCGCACGTCTGGCAGGAAATAATCGATGAAATGTTCACCGCCGGTGGGCAATCCGTAAATGTCGGCCATGGCGGTGAGATCCTCGAAGAGGATACGCAGATCCACCAGATCGCGGCGGACCGCGTCGGCGACCACCCGCCCGATATCTTCACGGCTGGTTCGGTCGGCGACGAGATCGAGAATGGTGCGGTGCGGCGTCGTGACCGGCACGCCGCGGTGGATCATGACGTCGTCGGGGGTGAGCGGTGCGATATTGATGAGCACCGCGCGCGGCGTGACCCGCTCGACCGCCGAGGTCAGCCGGATACCCGTGGTCCGGATGACCCCGAGTTCCAGTACCTGACAGGCGGATTCGTGCGAGACCACGACATCCTTCTCGATGGCGTCGGGACGTTCCCAGCCGAACAGTTCCGGCGAAACGGCGAGCCAGGCCGCATATGGAAAGGCATATTGCATGCCGTAGGTGCTCGCGGAAATCTGATGCACCGACCAGTCGAGCTCGTGCATCAGACCAACCGATGCGAAATGCGCGAGCGCGGCGTCGTCGGCGCCGGCCCGTTTCGCCTGTGCCGTGGTGATCAGGCCGTTTTGGCGCGCCGCGGCAATCGATATTTCATAGAACACCTTTTCCCACATCGCATCCTCCAAGCGCGAACGGCCGTCGCGGTCAGCACTACTGTAGACAGTGCGGCCCAACGCTTTCCACAAGAATCGAGGAGACCGCTGTGACCGACACCCTGCCATTGGCGCGCACCAATGCCGAGGCGCATCTGTTCCTGGAGTTGCAGCCGTGCCCGGACTGCGGTGAAACTCGGTGCCGCTTCCGCGGTTCCGTCGTCTATTCCGGGGATGTGCTCGCGAGCAGATATACCGGCACCTGTCCGCGCTGCGGCGCCGAACGCGCCTATCGGTTCCGGCTGCCCGACGAAATATTGCCGCCGCCCGATGACGCGGTGCGCTTCGGCGGCGACGATCCCTCGCAGTTGATCGATCCCGGTGTGTGGCTGTGGTATTCGGATATCTCCGCCCGACAGGCGCCCGCCGACCGGTCCGGCCTCGACGACGACGCCGCCCACTCGGCCCGGCACGCGCTGGCCACCGCGCTCGCCGCGGTCGAGGAGGTGCTGAAATTCGTTCCGCCGTCCGCGGACCGGGTACCCGAGCAGGCCTTCACCTCCCTGGACGGACGCGCGCTGTACGAGCGCGAACCCGGCCGGTTCAGCACCGCGCGGCTGATCGCGCTGCGCGACCACTACGCCGGACAACTCGCGGATCGGCGGTGATTCACGCCGCGGTAACCGAATGTTCGTACGGTACCGGGACAGTCTCGATGCTGATCAACCTTAAGCGAGTGTCAAGTCATGGAATATGGGGCGCTGGATTCGGACGGATCCGTGTAAACATGTCAGAGAGTGGGCATATGCCCGGCACAGGGTAGCGCCGAGCTAGTCGGGAGTCGATCGATGGCAGATGATGGGAAGCCGCAACCTCCGGATGACTGGAAGACATTACAGGGACTGATCGAGTCCGAAAAGCTGAGGTTCGACCCCAAGTCGGTCACCCAGATGGTCAACACGATCGGTGATGTCAAGCGGTACATCAAGGCTGTGCAGTCCGAGCTGGAGAACGTCTATAACCTCAACCCTTTCACCGATCTGCGCTCCAGCGGTCAGCTCGCCCAGAGGTTCTCGGACAAGGCACAGGGCTTGCACAAGACGCTGGCCAATCAGCTGCAGTACCTGGACGATATGACCGATACGTATCTGGCGGCAGCCAAGGCGTACAAGGATGCGGACGACTACGGTAAGTACGACTTCGACAAGATTCGTGACGGCATCCCCTCCGGTCCGGTCACGCTGGACAAGTCGGCCATCCCGAAGCCGGAGCGCGACCAGTTCAACACCCCGACGCCGATCTGGCCGGGACAGGACAAGGACGGATCGCTCCCGGCCGACCTGAAAACCGCTTCGAGTAGCGACTTCGACAAAGCGACAATCCAGGGCGAGGAGCCGACCAAGATCTCGCCGGATGAGTACGACAGCATTCTGTCCCATATGGTCACCACGCAGCCGTGGGTGGCGGCGCAGAATGCCGGATCGCATTGGACCTGGCTCGGCAAGATAGTTCAGACCCAATTCGATGCGCTCAGCAAGCAGGCTGGTGATCTGTCGAGCAGCTGGAACAGCCCGTCCGGCGCCCCGAGAGCGCGCGCGGCGACGCAGGCGTACAGCCAGCAGGGTGCGGATCTCGGCTACGGCATGCAGAGCATCGGGAGCATCCTCAACTACACAGGTGGATGGCTGTCCGGCTTCAGCACGGATCTGAGCTCGGGCATCGAGCGCCTCGACCCGCACCCCAGCGAAACACCGGCGCACTACAAGGCTCGCTTCGACGAGGCGATGAAAGCCTCGGGCGTCTCCGCGATGAACAGTGTTTATCTGCCGGGACTTTCGCACACCGACTCCAAGATCGCGGTGTTGAACGATCCGTTCTCCCCGGTCAACCAGGATCCGGGTCCGCCCGGCCCGCCCGGTCCCCCCGGCCCGGGTGCGTTCGGTCCCGGACCGGGCGGCCCCGGACTCAGCCCGGCGGCGCAGGCCGAGGCGGACCGGATGCGCAAGGAGGCCGCGGATCTGCAGGCTCAGAACGCCGCGGACCGAAAGGCTTGGGAGGACGCGCGAAACGCGCAGGATCCGACGAAGCAGGGCGCGCCGGGCCCCGGGACGGACGGCAATCCCGCCAATCCGAACGGCGGCCCGAACACCGTCCCGGCCGGCCCGGGCCTGGATGCGGCGAAGCAGGGCCTGGATCAGGGCATGCAGGCGCTGAACCAGGGCCTGAACGCGGCCAAACAGCAGTACGACAAGGGCCTGATGGATCAGGCGAAAAACCTTGCGGCCGGGCTGCCTTCCACGCTCGACCCCAGCAAGCTGAGCAAGCTCGGCGGCCCGGGCCCCGGCCCGGGCAAGGGCGTACCGAGCCTCACCCCGCTGTCCCGCGAGGCGCAGCAGGCCGCCAAGCTGTTCCCGCGCGCCACCGTCAACGGCACGGCTCAGGGAGCGATCACGCGGGCCGGGCTCGCAGGCACCGCGCAGGGCACACCGGGCGCCTCGGGCGCGCCGGGTGCGGCGGCCCGCCAGAACGGCCAGGAGAAGGATCACAAGACCCCCGACTACCTCAAGCACCACGACCACCTCGAGGAGGCGCTCGGTCATCCGCCGGTAGTCGCGAAACCCGTTGTGGAGAAATGACTCAGAGCTTGCAGAGGTTCCGCCTGACCGGACTCGAGTTCATGGCCGCCTGGACCGAGCTGAACGAGGAGTACGTCCCGCCGCCGCTCTCCTATACGGCGCGCGCCCGGTACAAGGACGAACACGACCGTGAACTGCGCGCGGTGCGATCGGAGCTGCGGCGGCGCTGGGGGAACTGGCTGACGCCGGTTCTGGAGGACATCGCCCGGCCGGATATCCGCATCCTGGTACGTGGATTGGACGGGGTGCGGCCGGACAATCCGCGGCGCTGCATCAGGATGCTCGGCGCCCGCAAGGGCGACCGGGCCTTCCTGATCAATCAGGAGATCGGTGAAACCACTTGGCACGCCAATGCTTTCACCATCACCGAACATACCGCGGTGGGATTGGCCGACGCGATCGTCGATGCGTTGCCGAAGGCCGAGCCGGGTAAGCAGCCCGATGTGGTGCTCGCCGCGCCGCGCACCGACGAAATCGATTACGAATACGGCCAATCCGCCGTACTCGACTCCTTCGAGGACACCGTCGTCACACGGGCGGCCTGGTTCGAGAACGCGCCGACCACCCTGACCGGAACCATCGAGCTCGAACAGGCCTACTCCCGATTCGGGCCGCGCGGCAAGGTGCGCAGGTTCCTGCAATGGCGCGATCTCACCGACGACGGCCGGTACGCGCTGGTGCCCGGCAATCCGGTGACGGCCGTCGGCGCCGACGCCCGGCGCATGGTCGCACTGATCAATACCGAACTGGCCGAGATGGTTCGGGCCATCAAGGATGAGCGGGTGTAGCCGTGTCATCGATACGTCATCGCCGTCAATAGCAGGATTGAGGGCGTGCCGACGCGCCGGTGATGCGCGAAGATGAAGGGTGCGGAAGGGAGTCGCTATGACTGAGGAACAGCCAGGCCCGGTCGAGTGGACCGCGGCGTCACGCACCGGCGCCATCTCCGTGCGCACCACGGAACAGGGACTGCCACTTGGCGTTTCGATCGAGCCGACGGAGCTGAAGGGCGACCCGCAGCAGTTGGCGTCGGAAATCCTGCGCCTGTGCAAGCAGGCGGCCAACCGGGCGGGCATCGCGCGCCGCACGGAACTGGCGGCGGCGGGGGTGCCCGCGAGTTCGCTCGCGCTGATGGGCCTGCCGACCCCAGAAGAGGTGGCTCGCCAAGAGATCGCGCAGGAAGCAGAATACGAAACCGAGCCACAGAGTTGGCTGCGCTCGGTTTAGGGAGGAGCTGAGTCGCCTTGTACGAGACCATGGACGAATTGATGGCGAGCGTGCAGAAACGGCTGTACCGGCTGCGCGATCTCGCGGAGGACATGGGCGGCGTCGTGAGCAAGGAAACGGCGGAGGACGGTTCGATCACCGCCACCGTCGACGGTAATGGCGCTCTCGTAGATCTCGAGTTCTCGCAGGCGATTTCGCGTATGTCGCCGGAGGTGTTCGAGCGGACGCTGGTGCAGACCGCCCATGCGGCGGCGCGGCGGGCGTTCACCGAGCGCGCCGAGCTGATCACCGCGTTCAACGAGGAGATGGCCGAATAAGTATCGCCTGTTCATCGATAGACATCGCGCGTTCACGCGGGGTCCGTCACTTTTTTGTCAGCGAACCTTAAGTTTGTGCAAATTTCCTTCCGACGCTCGCAGCGCGGTTGGTATCTTCCCATTGTTAGTGAAATGTATTACAGGATCGGGGAATTCGATGAGCGAAGTCGTAGCACACACTGATGCGATTCGCGCATACGGCGGCGCCTCCGCCGCCATGGCGGCCGGTGTTGCCACCGCGGGCGCCTTCGATCAGACCGCGACCATGGCCGCGGCCGTTCCGGTGTTCGGCCTCATCGGTCAGGAGTTCCTGGCCTCCTTCGCCTACGCGCAGGCGAACCATGTGAGCTCCGTGCTGGAGCTGGCGCATGTCTACGCGGGCACCGCGAAGGCCGCGCTCGAGGGCGCCGGGGCATACGACGGTTCCGAGATCGCCCAGTCCGGCGAATTCGATTCGATCAGCACCCGAATCGTATGACGGCGCCACTGGACCACTCGATCCTCGAGTTGCTGCGCGGCAGCTCGCTCGCGCCGCTCATCGATCGTCCGGTCAACGACATCCTGCGGGATATGGGCCTCGGCCCGCTTCCGCAAATTCAAGGGCTGCCGCCACTTCCGGATATGCCCCCGATGCCGACCATCGACCTGAGCGCGCTCACCCGCCCGTTCACCGACCTGCAGAGCGCCTTCGGCACCGGCGTGCTCAACGCGGCGGGCGGCAAGGGCATCGACCCGACCCAGGCGCTCACCGGCATCACCCAAGGCCTGCAGACCGCAACGCAATTGGGCATGCAGGCGTTGCAGATGGTCATGCAGCTCTGGCAGGGTCAGGCGGCGCAGCAGGCCGCGGCCAAGGCCGGGCAGGCGGCGGATAACAGCGCCGATGTCGCGGAGCAGGGCATCGACCAGAAGGGGGTGCTCGGCGAGGCCGCCACTTCCGTCGCGGTCGGCGGCGCACTGCTCGCGGCGATCATCGCGAAATACATCGCCACCATGATCGCATCGTCTCCGTTGCTGGGAACGCCTGGCGGACAATACTTTTTGATCGCGCAGACCGCGGAGAGCCTGGCCGAGGCCACCGCGACGGTAGCCAAGACCAAACTCGAGATGCTCGGGCACTCGGCGAATATGACCCGGGCGGGCCGCAAGCGGATGATCACCAACGCGCCCAGCGGAGTCGGCTCGTCGGCGCAGGACATCCAGCAACTCATGCAGATGGTGCAGCCGCTGATGCAGTTCGCGCAGAGCGGTATGCAAAGTGCGACACAGCTGGCGCCGCTGCTCGCGCCGAAGGTCGATCCGACCAAGGACAAGGACGCCGAAGCGGCGAAGCTCAAAGAGGACAAGCTGCGGGCGGGCGATATCGCGCATGCGGGCGGCCCCGGCCCCGGTGCGGTCAAATTCGGCGGCGGTCCCGGTGTCGCGCCGGTGGCCACGCCGCTGAGCCCGTGGGGCACCAACGCCGCGGGTTCCCTGCCCGGTGGACTCGGAAGCTCTTCGCCCACAGTTGAATCCGCGGCGATGCGGGCTCCGGTGATCAATCCGCAGACGGCGGCGGCGTCGGGCTCGCCGGGTTATATGCCGATGGGCGGCGCGGCCGGTGCGGCGGCGGCCGCGCGCGGCGGCGACGCGGGCACGGTGCCGAGCCACCTCATCACCGCACAGCACGGCGACGAGGTAGTCGGCAACATCGACGGGGTCTCGCTGCCGGTGGTCGGTGCGGCCGAGCACGTCACCGAACCACCGCCCGACAAGGAACTGACGCTCTGAGGAGGCCGTCATGGCAACTACCGGTGTGCGTTTCGACGCGACGGCGGCGCGCGACGCCGCGTTCCGGCTCGACGGGCTGGCCGATCGGCTGGAGAACGATCTGAAGGATGGTGTGCAGACGCTGCACGTCGCACCGTCCGGCATCGACGAGGTGTCGCTGCGGGCGGCCCAGACCATGAACGACGTTGCCGGGTCGTACACCGACAGCGCCACGGCGGGCGTGCACGAACTGCGCAAGCTGGCCGCGACGCTGCGGGCGCAGGCCGACAGCTTCGGCCGCGCGGAAACCGAGAGCGCCGAGGCGCTCGGCGGCACGGAAGCCGTTTGAACCTGGAAGGCGAATACGGAGCCGCGATGATCGAACCACCGCAACCGGGTTTCACCGGCGTCGTCTGGGAGGCGCGTGAGCCCGACCGGCTCACCCGCGAACTGACCACCGGTCCGGGTGCGATTCCGATGGCCGAGGCCGGGGCCACCTGGACCCGGCTGGCCGCGAGCTTCGCCGCGGCGGGGATCGAGTACGACCAGATCATCAACACCCTGCAGGGCGCCTGGGATTCCGATACCAGTGGCGTTGTGCTGGACAAGATTTCGACGCTGCGCGACTGGCTGCACGATGCCGCGCGGTCGGCGGGCGAGAATGCGCTGCACGCCGAAAAGCAGGCCGCCGCATACCAACTCGCGCGGCTGACCATGCCGAACGCGCTCGATATCGAGGCCATCCAGCAGGCACAGCGGGCACTGGAATCCATCGGCGCCGCGCTGGGCGCGCCGATCAAAGCCGTTGCCGCACAGACCGATTCGGATGCCGACCTGGCCAAGGCGGCCGCGTCGCGGGTGATGCGCACCTACGAGGCGGCCACCGAACCGCTCGCGATACCGTGGCAGCAGGAGCGGCCGCCGACGGTGGCGACGCCGGTCGCGCTGGCGGCCGAACAGGCCGGTGCGCAAGCACAGCCCACGGTGCCGACCGGGACCATGCCGGTCGGCCTGGTCGGCGGGTTCGCCCCGCCGCAGATCCCGCTGCCGCCACGGACGCTCACCGCCTACCGCGCGCCGGTGTACGCGCAGGCCGCGCACACCACCGAAGAGGCCGAGCACCATACGGTTCCGATCACGAATCAGGCGGCGGCCACGACGGCGGCCGCTCTGCCGCCCGGTGCGATGGTCCCCGGCGCCGCGGGCATACTGTCGGCGCAGGAGCAGGACTACGAGCCGCGCGCCTCGGCGGTCGAGCGCACCGATGCCATCGGCGCCGAGCTCGGCATCGTCTCGGCCCCATCGGTACTCGGCGCGCCGGAACCGCCGACGCAGACCGGGCAGGCCACCGCCGGGGGTGGCGCGTGACCACCGTGACCAACGACGGCCTGCTCGCCCTCGCCGACCGGCTCGGCGTGCAGACCCTGCCGCTGGTGCTTTCCGTTGGCCCGCAACAGGATTCGTTCGAGGCCTGGACCGAGGCACAGCGCAATGCGGAAACGCAGCTGAAGGCCGCGGGCCTGATCGACGGGTACGGCGAGGTCACGCCCGAACTCGCCGACGCGCTGTTCACCCTGGCCCAGCCGGATACCGAGCTGATCGCCAGGGTCTTCACCGGTGCGGCGCCGGTCCGGATCTGCGTGGCCCGGCGCGGCGAACAGCATGCGCTCGCCGTGCGCACCGGCGACGACTTCGATATCCGGACCGTGTGGGCCGACGGGTCCGGCGCGGTGCTCATTCGCCCGCTGCTGGATGCGCTCGGCCCCGGAAAGCCCGCTGATGTGGTGAATTTCAGCGCACCGTCGGACGAGTTGAGCGAGCGACTTTCGGCGGCGCGCACCTCGGCCGACTTCACCGACGCGGTATACGCGCTCGGAGTCGCTGAAAGAGACGCTCCCGCATACGGACTCGCCTTCGCGTCCTGCCATGCCTACGCCGAAATCGTGGCCTGTATCCACGAGGACGGCGTAACCACCCGGCCGCCCGGTGCGGTCGCGGTGTACGACACCGAGCGGGGTCGCATCGTCGCCGCGCCCGGTATCGCCCAGGACCAGCAGGTCTGGTCCACCGTCACACCGGGCACCGATCACCGGATCGCGCAGGCGATTTCGGCGCTGATCGAGCTCCTGCCCGGGGGGAGGTGGCTGCCGCAGTAATCCAAGAGGGGTGCACAAAAGCAGTTATCTCGCACTCGGGTGATGCCGTTCGGGCGTCACCTTCCATCACAACAACTTTCAAAAGGAAGGTGTGACATGGCAGTAGTAAGAAATAGTCACCAAGCGTTGCTCGCCGGCAAGCAGATGCTCGATTCCGTCGAGAATGTGAAGGGGCTCCTGAAGGCGATCGAGGAGCATGTGGACGCGGCCAAGCCCGGCTTCCAGGGACGGGCAGCCACCGCCTTTTACGGCGTTGCCGATCAGTTTCACACCAATGCCGAGACGATGCGGCAAAAGCTCGACGCTATCGGTGAACAGGTCAGGTCGGGTAGCCAGCAGTACGGAAATATGGACGATATCGCCGAAACCGAAGTGCAGCAGTCGGGCGGCGGCCTGCTGAATATCTGACACTCCCTGACGAACAACTAGATTTATTACGAAGGAGCAGACATGGTCGCCGACGACGACAGCATGTTGTATGACCCCAAGTACATCGAGCCGCTGTACCAGGAACTGAATAAGCACGCAGGCCTTCTGGGCTCCGAGCACGAGCATTGCCAGAACTATGGCAAGCACCTGGAGTCGGTCTGGGGGGAGAACGCGGCTTTCATCGACGGTTTCAAGCCGGTCTTCGACGATTGGTCCAACAACTGGCACAACGACATCGTGGTGCCGCTGACCAAAATCTCCCAGCAGGTCGAGCACGCGCTGCACAGGGCGCTGTCGGTCGACAAGAACGTTGGCGAGGGTTTCGGCGGCCACTGACAAGGTGGCCCCCCACACGGCCGGCCGGAGTTCCCGAACTCCGGCCGGCCGTTGTCGTCCGTTCCGAATTACCGTGCCGCGGCCAGCGATTCGCCGATGTACCACATCTCGTCGGGTGTGGTGACCATATTCACCGTCGCCGCCGCGGTCGAGGTGCGCACCGTGATCAGGTTCGGCGCGGCCGGATCCTGAATCAGCACGATATCGGCGTCGAACGGCCCCGGCGGGGCCTCGGGCGCGCGGATGTGCACGATGGTGGCGCCGCCGGTGAGCATGGTCGGCGCGATGCCGTCGAACACCACGACGGTCGACGTGCGTCCACCGCCGCCCGGCTGCGATGCGGGCGCCTGGTATTGGCCCGCGCCACCCGCGTACCTGGGCGCCAGCGAGATCGAATGCGGCGCACCGACATTGGCGACCATGGAATTCCACGCCTCGGGCCGGTCGGTGTGCACGACCGTGTGCGCGCCGAGCGCGATGGCGCGCAGGATCACCTGCTGGGCCAGGTCCAGCTTGCCGATCACCTCGAGATGTCTTGTGCCGTCACCGATCAGCGGCACCGCGATGCCCTGGCCGAGATCGTCCGCGCCGATCAACTGCCCGCATCCCGCGGTGGGTAGCGCGATTCCGCTGAGCGCCGTCAGCGGCCCGCGGTAGTCGCCCGCACTCGCGGTATCACCGCGGCCCCCCTGGACCGGCAGACAGTCCAGCAATGCCCGGTATTGCCTACCCGGGAGCGTGCGCAGCCCAGGTACCGGCGGCTCGTCCGGCGGCCGCACGGTATCGAAACGGACCAAGGCGCCCAACCTGATCGGCGGCGGCGCGCCGTCGCGCTGCTCGTTGACGCCGCGCTCTCCGGGGCGCAGCCGCACCGTCACCGTTGTGCCCAGTGACGGCGTCGCCCAGATATCGGCGAAGCCGCGCTCGCCGATGAGCTCCGGGCCGATCTCATAGCTGGTCAGGTGAATATCGCCGTGCACGAGGGATTTCGGCGTCTCGATGAAATCCGCGAGCGCGACGCCCCTGGTGAGCCTGCGCACCGCCGAGTTCATCTCCGCCGCGGTTAGTATCGAAACCGAGATGTCGAGCGCGGCAAGCCGATTGGCCACCCGGCGGGTCGCGATGATCGCGGTGCGCAGCGCGCCCGTTCCGCCGCCGCCCCGGTTGTCGACGGCCTCGGCGTTCGCCAGCGGATCCAGCCGCAGCACCAGCCACACCGTGCGATGCGCGATGGCAGGCAGCGGCCCGAGGATCCGGTCGTACAGCTGGGCTACCGGGGCGTGACCGACCGTCCGCGAACCGGTGCTTATCACATCGATCGAGGCCAGCCGGATATCGAATTGTCCGAGGCACTTACCGATTTCGGTGAGCGGAAGCACCTGGTCGGTGCTGAGCGAACCGCGCCGCAGCAGCGTCATCGCATCCGGCGGCGGGTCGATGCGCATCATCGTGGTGAGCAGATCGCCGTCCCAGCGCACGCCGTAGCTGCCGCCCTCGGGCAGCGGCACGTCGAACGCGTCCGGCCCGGCGTCCTGCGGACCCGGTTTGGTGCGCCGCGAGCGGAAGGCCAGCCAGCGGGCGAACATGCCGACGAGGTTGCGCGGATTGCGTTTACGGACCGGCGCCGCGCCGAGCGCGAATACGACGGCACCGCAGAGCGCCACCGCCCAGACGGGTGCCCGCAAAGCCAGGGCAACCCAGGAGACCAGCGCCGCGAGCAGGCCGAGCGGGACTACAAGCCGCAGCGGAATCTGGCGAAAGAGCCAGAATTCGGGATCGCGCAGCGCGGTGTTCTCGGAGTTTTCCGGTTCGTTCACGGCCTCGTTCACGCATATTCGCCTGGTTCGAAATACTGATAACCGGCGCTGCCGGGTTCCTCTCGGCAATACAGTACCGCGCCACAACAATGTTCGCGGTACGGTATTAGCCTGACAACTGATTTCGCATGGACATGGGTAACTCATCGGGTGCGGGCCGACGTGCCACGCCACCCGACCGCCGGTCGCCAGCGCGACTCATGGCGCACCTAAGTCTGGCCTGAAGACGCGGAGAGGCGGAACAGCGCACGTGCCGGCTCAGCTGACCACCAGAGCCCAGGTCAATGGATACCGTTTCCTGCTGCGACGGCTCGACCACGCGCTGGTCCGCCGGGATGTGCGCATGCTGCACGACCCGATGCGTTCGCAGTCGCGCTCGATGATCGTCGGCGCGGTGCTCGGCATCCTGGTCGTCGCGGGTATGGCGATCCTGTCGTTCCTGCGGCCGCAGGGCGCGATCGGCGATTCCAAGATCATCATGGGCAAGGACAGCGGCGCGCTCTACGTCGTCATCGAGGACTCCGACAAGAACAAGGTGCTGCATCCAGTGCTGAACCTGGCCTCGGCCCGGTTGATCAGCGGCAGCAGCGAATCACCGAATTCGGTGAAGGAGAACAAACTTTCCGATCTGCCGCGCGGCCCGATGGTCGGCATTCCCGGCGCACCCGCCGCGCTGCCCGGCTCGGGTGCGCCCGACCGATCGGACTGGTCGATCTGCGAGACGGTGCAGCTGTCCAGCACCGGTAGCGCGCTCGGGTCGCCCGGGGTGGTCAGCGCCGTGCTCGCGGGCAGGCCCGTGCTGAACGAGCGGATCAAGCCGACCGCCCCCGACCAGGCCCTGCTGGTGCGCAGGCAGGACAAGACCTACCTGGTGTACGACGGCAAGCGCGCCGAGATCGATCCGGATAATTCCGTGATGGCCCGCTCGCTGAATCTCGGTGGGGTGCGGCCGCGTCCGGTCGGGCCCGGGCTGCTGAACGCCGCGGAGGCCGAGCCGCCGCTGGTCGCGCCGGATATCCCGCAGGCGGGTCAGCCCGGCCCCGGCAAGCTCGCCGATGTGCCGGTCGGCGGCGTCATCTCGGTCGGCGGCGTCGGCCGCGGCGATCAACCCCAGCTGTTCGTCGTGCTCTCCGACGGTGTGCAGCGCATCGGCGAGTTCGCCGCGCAGGTGCTGCGCACCGCGAATTCGCAGGGCATGCGCGAGATCAAGACGG
This sequence comes from Nocardia sp. JCM 34519.1, assembly GCF_020361265.1. Lineage (NCBI taxonomy): Bacteria > Bacillati > Actinomycetota > Actinomycetes > Mycobacteriales > Nocardiaceae > Nocardia > Nocardia sp. JCM 34519.1. Next base: position 40,193 of record NZ_JAIRBR010000014.1, on the reverse strand, counting down.
TGGCGCCCGATGTGCTCACCAATATGCCGGTGCTGCACGAACTTCCGCTCGATCACTTCCCGGCGACCGCGCCGAGGATCCTGTCCGCCGAGGACGCCCCGGTAGCCTGCGTGTACTGGTCGAAGACCCAGCAGTCCGGCGGCGTCGCCGACGGCCCGACCGATCGCGCCGCGGTGAGCCTGCTGGCCGGATCCCGTCTGCCGCTGAACGATTCGGACAAGCCGGTCGAACTGGCCAATGCCGACGGCGTCGGCGACCACCTCGATATGGCCTACGTTCCGCCGTCCACCGGCGAATACGTCCGGATCACCGGTATGGAGCCGGCCAGCCCGCGCCGCGGCAGCCTGTTCTACGTCGCGGAAAACGGTGTGCGCTACGGCATCCCGGATGCGGAAACCGCCGGAATACTCGGCCTGCCCGCCGCGCCGAAGCTCGCGCCATGGGCCATCGTCGGCCAGCTGGTCCCCGGCCCGACGCTGTCCAAGGACAACGCCCTGACCGGCTACGACGTTCTGCCACAGGGTCGCTGACACGCGAACGGCCCCACCGGTCGCGGTGGGGCCGTCGTCTCGGATGCTTAACTGAGCGTCGCCAGAATGCCGCGCAGCGCGGCCTCCATATCCGGCGCCTCGATCCGCATCAGCGTCGACTCGTCCACCGCGGACAGGTCGACCGAATTGGCCAGCCGGAACTCGCGTTCCTCCTCCGCCGATTCGATGACGTTGCGGATGAACCGGCCGTTACCGGCCAGGTCGATGCCGCGGCGCTGCTGACCGCTCTGATCGACGCGCTCGGAGTTGTACAGCCCCTCACACGCCTTGATCAGCAGTTCCATTGCCTCCTCGGATAATTCGGAATCGCGCGAATCGGCGATCAACTTGCCGATCTGCCCGAGTTCGGTCGGTGTGTACGACGGGAACTGCAGGCGTTTGGCGAACCGGGACGCCAGACCGTCGTTCGCGGCGAGCAGACGATCGATCTCGCCGTCGTATCCGGCGATGATCACCACCAGGCGGTCGCGGTCGTTCTCCATCCTGGCCAGCAGCGTGTCCACCGCCTCCCGGCCGAACGCGTCACCGCCCATCAGCCCGGTCTGGATCAGCGTGTACGCCTCGTCGATGAACAGCACGCCGTCCATCGCGGAGTCGATCAGCTTATCGCTCTTGATCGCGGTGCCGCCGAGGTTCTGGCTGACGAAATCGACGCGCTTGGCCTCCACCACCTTGTCGGTCTTCAAAAGCCCGACGCCGCAGTAGATCTTGGCGACGACCCGGGCGATGGTGGTCTTACCGGTGCCGGGCGGGCCGGTGAAGGCCAGGTGATTGCCGCGCGCCATGCTGGCCATACCCTTCTCGGCGCGGATCTTCGCCAGCTGCGCGGTCGCCTGCAGCTTGGCCACCTGCGTCTTCACCGATTGCAGACCGACCTGCCTATCCAGCTCGGCCTTCGCCTCGGCCAGAATTCGCTTGGCCCGGTCCTCGCTCTCGGCCTGCTGCATCGCATCCAGTGACGGCGCGGTCGCCGGATCCCACTTGTTGGTGCGGGCCTCGATATTTTCCTTCGACGTGACGGTGATGCGGTAGGTGCGGTCGCGCATCGCCGTGGTGTTCTCCACGAAATCCGGCGCCTGCGAATACACCTTCTCGAACAGTGCCTGCGCTTCCTCCTCGTTGCCGGTCTCGCGCAGGCACAGACCGCGGCAGAACATGGCCGTCGTCCGCGCCGCCGGAATCGGGCCCGCCTCGGCCTGTTCCATCCGCCGGATCGCCTCACCGAACAGGCCGAGCTGCGCGCACGCCGAACCCACCATCACGTGCGCGCCCGCCGCCAGGTACGGATCGTCGGTCCACTCGGCCGATTTGGACAACACCGCCATCACATCCGGCCAGCGCTGCGTGTTGAAGTGCAGTACGCCGCGGACGTACGCCGAGATCCGGTCGTCCGGCTCGCGATCCGGATCCGAGAGCATCGAGCGCCGGTGCGCGGCGAGTTCGTCGAGCACCCGCTCGGCCTCGTCGTACTCCTTGTCCTGGATCAGCTGTGCGGCCTGCGCCAACCAGATCTCGGTATAGCTGGCCAGCGGATAGTCGATGTAGAGCCCGGCGAGGAACCGCCCGGCCAGCGCCCGCGGCGCCAGCCCGAGCCTGCGTTGCTCGCGGAAAAGGGATGTGCCGCTGGTCTTGTAGAGGTTGAAGAGCACGTCGCGGGTGACTTCACCCGCGGCCGCTCTGCCGAGCCAGGCGTCGCACATCGTCGGGTCCCATTCGGTGGCCCGTTGGAAAGCCAGCTTCGCGTAGTCGAGATCGCGTGCGGATTCCTGACCATCAATGGTCAGGCCAAGCGAGAGAACTCCGGCGTCGAAGGCGCGTTGTGCTTGGCGGTTGCCGGTCGTCATTGCAGTCGATCCCTAGAATTTTCCGTGAGCCGATGCCCGGCTCGAGCACCGGTGGACCCGTTGTGTGCGTTCGTTTTCCAACCAGCTTAATGGGCACCGCCGGTGCGGACTCCGCCTTTGGAACCGCGCTCGGCCGGTGCGAATACTCCAGGTACGCAATAGCCGTCGCGTGTGCACACTCCGTCCGATAGATTAGGTTTTGCTGGCGGTAGGTCGCAACGTGCGACAGCCGACCATTACATTGCCACGATGCATGCGTAGGGTTCGAGGTAGGTTGCTGAAGCAAGTGGCTATATCAGTGTTTGGAACATTCGGAACAGGAAAGTCCGGCAGTTGACCGAGTCGTTGAGGAGCGGCTTGGGAGCCGCCGAGCCCGAACTGTGCCGGGTGTCCGTCATCGGGGGGAACACCCAGCTGGATGTCGGCCTCCCGGCCACGGTGCCGATCGCCACCTTCATCGGTGACGTCGTCACGCTGATCAAATCCCGCAATCCCGATATCGCCGAAAGCGATGAGGGCGCAGCGCCTTTGCAGACCGAGCACTGGACGCTGGCCCGGCTCGGCCGTGACGCCATCCCGCCGAGCCGCACGCTGACCGAGGCCGAGGTATACGACGGCGAACTGCTGGTGCTGCGGTCGGTGACCGCCAAGGAGTCGCCCGCGCTGTTCGACGATGTCATCGATGCGGTCGCCCGGCTCACCTCCGTCGATTTCCGCGGCTGGTCCGCGTCCTCCGCGCGCTGGACCGGGCTGGTCGCCGCGGTCACCGCGGTGCTGTCGGCGCTGCTGCTGCTCGTCATCGACCGGCGGCACTCCGACGGGTTGATCGCCCCGTTCATGACAACGGGGGTTGCCATCGGCGCCGCGGTAGCTGCGGCGATCGCGGCGCGCAAATATGCCGACGCGCTCACCGCCGCCTGGCTGTCATTGTGTGCGCTGCTGCTGTTCTTCGGCGGCGCGGTGCTTTTCGTGCCGCGCCAACTCGGCAGCCCGCATCTGCTGCTCGGATTCTCGGTGACGCTGGTGGCCGCGACGCTGATCTACCGGGCCACCGGGGTCGGCGCGACACTGTGCGCGGCGACGGTCACCCTCGCGCTGTTCGGCGGCATTACCGCCGCGGTGCGGATGATCTGGGATTCGGATCTGCCGAAGATCGCGGCGGGCACCGTGGTCGCCGCGATCATGCTCATCTCCTTCGTGCCGCGGCTGGCCGCGGTGCTGGCCCGGCTGCCGGTCCCGCCGGTGCCGACCGCGGGCGCCGCGATCGATCCGGCCGACCACGAGCCGCGCCCGACCATCGAGGGCATCGGCGCCATCGGTGCCACCGCGCTGCCGTCGGCCGCCGGACTCGGCGAGCGCGCGCGTGCGGCCAACCACTACCAGACCGGCATGCTCATCGCGTGTTCGATCGCGGCGGCGCTCAGCGCGCTCACGGCCGTCGACCTGACCGGAACCCCACGCTGGCAAGGTATTTCGCTGGCCGTCATCGTCGCGGTGATCCTGTGCCTGCGCGGGCGCTCCTTCGCCGACCTGATCCAGGCGGGCACGCTCATCGCATCCGGCTGCGTCATCGTGATCGGTCTGCTGACCGGTTTGGCGTTGGGGGACAGCGATTTCCTCTTGCTCGCGGCGGGCCTGCTGCTCCTGCTCGCGGCCGCGGTCGTCGGCTTCGGGGTGATCGGCCCGCATCTGGAGGTGACCCCGGTGACCAGGCGGCTGATCGAGATCGCGGAATACTTGATGATCTGCGCGATCATCCCGCTGGTGCTGTGGTTGATGGAGGTCTACGCGATGGCCAGGAACATATGACCGTTCGGGCGCTGCGGCCCGTCCGGCGCGGCGCCGGATTGGCCTGTGCCGCCTGGGTTCTCGGTGCGTCGATCTTCGGTTGGCCCGCCACCGCTGGCGCGTACAGCGGCGCACCCGCAATCGATCCCGGCGCGCTCGGCGCCGCGCAGGCAATCAGCGGCAGACCCGCCCCGCTGGAAGTGACGGAGCAGAAGAACACCTGCAACGAACCGGTGCTCTCCAAGGGTTTGCCCGTCGAGCCGCCCATTGCGCAGAAGGTGCTCAATTTGCCTGCGGCGTGGCAGTTCAGCCGCGGCGCCGGGCAGAAGGTCGCGGTTATCGATACCGGCGTGGCCCGGCATCCGAGGCTGCCACCGCTGGAGGCGGGCGGCGATTACGTTTCCGATACCGACGGCACCGTCGACTGCGACGGGCACGGCACCATCGTCGCGGGCATCATCGCGGCCAGGCCCAGCCCCGGCGACGCGTTCACCGGCGTCGCACCCGATGCCGACCTGCTCACGATCCGCCAGCTGAGCCTGGCCTACGGCCCCAAGGCCAGCAGTGGCGGCCAGGCCCCGCCGGGCGCGATTCACAGCAGCGGCTACGGCAATGTGCTCACCCTCGCGGGTGCGGTGGTGCGCGCCGTCGATATGGGCGCCACCGTCATCAACATCTCCGAAGTCGCTTGCAGCGCAGCGGGAAGCGATACCGCCGACGCCGCGCTCGGCGCCGCGGTGAAGTACGCATACGACCGCAACGTCGTCGTGGTCGCCGCAGCCGGAAACCTGCAGCAGGACGGCGCGTGCTCGAAGCAGAACGAAGGCAGCGGCTGGGACCGGGTGATCACGGTGGCCAGCCCGGCCTGGTTCACGCCCTATGTGCTCGCCGTCGGTTCGGTCGATCCCGACGGCAGCCCGTCGGAGCTGTCGCTGCACGGTCCGTGGGTCGCCGTCTCGGCCATCGGCAGGCAGATCGTCTCCCTCGACTCCAAGCCAGGCAGCACCGGATTGGTCGACGGGTCGCGGGCCGAGGACGGTATTCACCCGATCGAGGGAACGAGTTTCGCCGCACCACAGGTCGCCGGTCTGGCGGCGCTGGTGCGCTCACGCTTTCCGCAACTCACCGCCCAGCAGGTGATGGATCGGATCATCCGGACCGCGCACGCGCCGGGCCGCGGCCGCGACGACCGCATCGGCGCCGGACTGATCGACCCGGTCGCCGCGCTCACCGCGCAACTGCCGGAGCAGCCGGTCGGCGCGGGCGCGGACAAGGCCCACCACATCGCCGCCCCGGTGGCGGAGCAAGGACCGGACCCGCTGCCGCGCCGGGTCGCCGTCATCGGCTCCATCGCCTGCCTGGCCGCGCTGGGTATCGGTGCGGCACTTGCCATTCCGTTCCGGCGGCGCCGCCGCGAACCGGTCGACCTCGACCCCGACGTAACAGATCGATAGAGGACCCATGGTTACCGAAGGTTTCGTGCGCCGTCCCCGCATCGCCCCGCCCCGCGCGCCCGGCGGTGAGGTGGCACTGAACGCGCCGCCGGAGATTCAGCGCAACCTGCCGATGCCGCTGCTGATGAAGCTCATGCCGGTGGTGATGGTGGTCGCCGTCGTCGGCATGATCGCGTTCATGGTGATGATGGGTCGCAACCTGCTCGCCAACCCGTTCAGCATGATGTTCCCGATGATGATGATCATGTCGATGGGCGGCATGATGATGGGCATGCGGGGCGCGGGCCCCAAGAGCGCCGGTGAGCTCAACGAGGAGCGCAAGGACTACTTCCGCTACCTCGACCAGATGCGAAAAGAGGTGCGCCGCACCGGAAATAAGCAGCTGGAGGCGCTCACCTGGAGTCATCCGCAGCCGAGCGACCTGCCGTCGATCGTCGGCACCCGCCGCATGTGGGAGCGCAGGCCCAACGATCCGGACTTCGGGCATGTGCGGGTCGGCGTCGGCAGCCATCGGCTCGCCACCAAGCTGGCCCGCCCGGAAACCGGTCCGCTGGAGGATCTGGAACCGGTCTCCACCGTCGCGCTGCGCCGCTTCGTCCGCACCCACTCGGTGGTGCACCAGTTGCCCACCGCGGTATCGCTGCGCTCCTTCCCGGCCATCAACATCGGCGGCGATCTCGCCGAGGGCCGCATGCTGGTGTGCTCGATGCTGATGGAGCTCACCGCATTTCACGGACCCGACCACGTCGCCGTCGCGATCGTCTGCGCCGACCCGGACACGCCGGCCTGGTCGTGGGCGAAATGGCTGCCGCACCTGCAACATCCGACCGCACGCGACGGAATGGGTTCGGCCAGAATGATGTACGGCTCACTGGCCGAGCTGGAGACCGCCCTGTCCTCGGAACTGTTGGAGCGCGGCCGGTTCATGCGCAACCCGCAGCCGACCCAGGGCAGGCTGCACCTGGTTGTCGTCATCGACGACGGTTACGTCAACGGCACCGAGCGGCTGATCAGCGAATCCGGCCTGGATTCGGTGACCGTGCTCGACCTCACCGCCCCGGAGAACGGCCTGGCCGCGCGCCGCGGCCTGCAACTGGTGGTCGGCGACGGCGAGGTCAGCGCGCGCAGCGGCAGCGGTGTCGAGAAGTTCGCCACCGCCGACAAGGTCACCGTCGCCGAGGCCGAATCGTTCGCCCGCGGGCTGGCTCGTTTCCGGATCGCCACCGCGGCGCAGATCGTCAGCCTCGGTGACGAAACCCGTTCGGACCCAGGCCTGATGGCGCTGCTGAAGATTCCGGACGCCGCGCAGATCGACCCGGCCAAGGTGTGGCGCCCGCGCACGGCGCGCGAGCGGTTGCGGGTGCCCATCGGTGTGACGCCCGACGGCACCCCGGTCGAGATCGATATCAAGGAATCCGCCGAATACGGTATGGGTCCGCACGGATTGTGCATCGGCGCAACGGGTTCCGGTAAATCCGAATTCCTGCGCACGCTGGTGCTTTCGATGGTGACCACCCACTCGCCGGACTCGCTGAACCTGGTGCTGGTCGACTTCAAGGGTGGTGCGACATTTCTCGGACTCGACCCGCTGCCGCACGTCGCGGCGGTCATCACCAACCTCGAGGAAGAGATCGCGCTGGTCGACCGCATGCGTGACGCGCTGGCCGGTGAGCTGAACCGCCGCCAGGAGCTGCTGCGCTCGGCCGGAAACTTCGCCAACGTCACCGATTACGAGAAGGCAAGGGCCGCGGGCGCCGCGCTCGACCCGCTGCCCGCGCTGTTCATCATCGTCGACGAGTTCTCCGAATTGCTTTCGCAGAAGCCGGATTTCGCGGATCTATTCGTGCAGATCGGCCGCCTCGGCCGGTCGCTGCACGTACATCTGCTGCTGGCCTCGCAGCGGCTGGAGGAGAACAAGCTGCGCGGCCTGGACAGCCACCTGTCCTACCGCATCGGCCTACGTACCTTCTCCGCCAACGAATCCCGGGCCGTGCTCGGCATCACCGACGCGTATCACCTGCCGGGCATCCCCGGCTCCGGCTACCTCAAGAGCGACGCCGACGACCCGCTGCGCTTCAACACCACCTATGTGTCCGGCCCGTACGTCTCACCCAGCGGCGGCCGACAGGTCGACGGCAAGCTGTTCGGCGGGCAGTCGCCGACGGTATTCACCGCGAGCCTCGTCGAAATGCCGGAGCGGCCGGTCGTCGAGGACGCCGCGCCCGCGCGTCCGGCGCTGCCCGACCTGCCGCCGCCGCCCGGTAGCGCCGAGGCGGAGTCCGAGGGTATTCCGGAGACGCTGCTCGAGGTCGTCGTGCGACGCCTCACCGGGCACGGCCGTCCCGCGCACGAGGTGTGGTTGCCGCCGCTCGACGAATCGCCGACCGTGGATATGCTGCTGCCCGACCCGGATTGGCGTTCCCCGGTGAACCGGCACGGCCAGCTCTGGATGCCGATCGGCATCATCGACAAGCCGTACGAACAGCGTCGCGATGTGCTCACCGTCCAATTGGGCGGTGCGCTCGGCCATGTCGCGGTCGTCGGCGGTCCGCAGTCGGGCAAGTCGATGACGCTGCGCACCCTGATCATGGCCGCCGCCGCGACGCACACCCCCGAGCAGGTGCAGTTCTACTGCCTAGACTTCGGTGGCGGCAGCATCGCGGCCAGCCTCAACGGGGTTCCGCATGTCGGCTCGGTGGCCAACCGGCTCGACAGCGACCGGGTGCGGCGCACCATCGCCGAGATCACCACCCTGATGCGGCAGCGCGAGGAACGCTTCAGCGAGCTCGGCATCGAATCGATGGTCGACTTCCGCCGCCGCAAATACGCGCAGCTGGAGGCCAGGCTGATCAACGGCACCGAGCCCGATCCGAACGATCCGCTGGCCGCCGATCAATTCGGCGACGTCTTCCTGGTGATCGACGGCTGGGCGGCGGTCCGCGAGGAGTTCGAACCGCTCGAAGCGCAGATCTATGCCATTGCGGCACAGGGCCTTTCGTACGGAATCCACCTGATGATCGCTGCGGCGCGCTGGGCCGAGATCCGGCCCGCCGTCAAGGATCAGATCCGCACCCGGCTCGAGCTACGCCTCGGCGATCCGTCGGACTCCGAAATGGGCAGGCGCACCGCCGCTCTGGTGCCGGTCGGGCGGCCGGGCCGCGGCCTGACCCCCGATCAGTTGCACATGCTCATCGCGCTGCCGCGGATGGATTCCATCTCCGATCCGACCACCGTCAACGACGGCATCACCGCCGCCAAGGCACAGTTGGCCGAGATGTATCAAGGGCGGCGCGCCCCAGAGGTGCGCATGTTGCCGCACCAGATCAGCCGGGAAGAGCTGCTGGCGATCGGGCGCGCACACGGCGTCGAGCTGGGGCCTTCCAAGGTGCTTATCGGGTTGGGGGAGAGCGAATTGGCGCCCTTCGTCCTCGATTTCGACACCGATCCGCACTTCATGGCCTTTGCCGACACCGAATCCGGCAAGACGACCGTGCTGCGCAATATCGCCATGGGGATCGCCGAGAACTCGACCCCCGAACAGGCCAAGATCATCCTGATCGACTACCGCCGCACCATGCTCGGCGTGGTGGACCAGGAGCGCCTCGCGGGTTACTCCACCTCGTCACAGACCTCCGGCCCGATGATGGCGGAGCTGGCGCGGTTCATGTCCAAGCGCATACCCGGCTCCGACATTACCCCGCAGCAGCTGCGCGAACGCAGTTGGTGGACGGGGCCGGAGATCTTCGTGCTCGTCGACGACTACGACATGATCACCGCCGGCGTCAATCCGCTACTGGCACTGCAGGAATACCTGCCGCAGGCCCGCGATGTCGGTCTGCACCTGATCATCACTCGCCGGGTCGGCGGTCTGTCCCGTGCGCTCTACGACAATGTGCTCGGCGCGATGAAGAACCTGTCGGTCGACGCGCTGCTGATGAACGGTCCGCGCGACGAGGGCAGGGTTTTCGGTGAGGTGCGGCCGATGAAGTTGGTGCCGGGCCGCGGCATCCTCATCTCCCGTACCCGGGGACAGGAAATGGTGCAGATAGCCCATCTCCCACCGTTGTGAACACCGGCGGCGCGCTGCCGGGGCGGTGCTCCCGCCCCGCCAGCGCGACCTCGAAATCCCAACTGCCGGTACATCTTTCGAATAGCGCGCAGGATGGTCCGGTGGCCACCGGACCCGCTATGCGCGCCAGCCGGAACCCGGCCCGCCGGTAGTACTCGTGTAGCTCGGTATTCGTGGTCCAGGCATCCAGCCGCACCCAGGCTCGTCCCTGCTCGAAGGCGAGCGAGCCCGCCTTCGCCAGCAGCCGGTGGCCGATGCGCTGCCCGGCGAAGCGCAGGTCGACGATCATGTAGTGCACGATCACCGCGTCGGTCAGCTCCCACGGCGACCAAAGCCCGGGATCGGCACGGTCGTTCACCGTGATGGTGCCCGCGGGTTCGCCGTCCACCTCGGCGATCCAGGTTTCGCCCGCGTCGAGGGAACGGCCGACGGCCCTGGCGAAGATTTCGATCGGCTTACCGCGGCCCGCGACCGTCCACTGGTCCGAACCGCGTGCGGTGAGCCAGGCGGTGCGCTGTACCCGTAGTCGGCAGATCGTTCCAAGATCGCCGAGCGTCGCCTGGCGGAGCTCGATAGTCATGGCAGTGAGATACCTGGCCCATACGAAGTGCCGAGAGTCTTCTTGATTATGGCGGCACCCTCGGCATCGCCCAACTCGTAGGCGATCCGGTTGCGACTGGCGACCGACCGGTGCCTGGTCGCCCGGGTCACCCGCTCGTGGTTGGCGCCGATTCGCAAGTGGTCCAACAGGATTGTGCCCGCGGCCACGCCCAGTACGGCCGCCTCCTCCGCCGTCGCGGGGCGGGCGACCAGCGTGTCGCGGTGCGCGGTCTCGGCATGACCGCGCTCGGCCAGCCGCCGGGTCGTGCCCTCCGGAATGTCGTGTGGGGAGTCGATTCCGGTGGCCTCGGCCAGATCTCTCGGATAGAAGCTCACCTCCCAGGACCATGGCTCGTGATCTAGTAGTTGCACCACGGTGCGGGCCAGCACCCACGAGTCCTCCGGCACGCCGAGCCACAGCGCCACCTCGGCGGTGGCGGGCAACATTTTCGCGCTGAACTCCTTCGCCGGTTCGCGGTGCGCGCCCCTGGCGAGTTCCTCGAAAATGTCGTGCGCGGATAGCGGGCGATCGGGTCTGATCGGGTCGGTGACAACGGATTCCAGTACTTCCTGATTGCGGACAATGGTGCCGCGGGAAGTTGCCGTATAGACCAGGTTTTCGGTGACCAGCAGCTGAATTGCGTTGCGAGCGGTGGTGATCGACACCTGCATTTGTTCGGCCAGTTCGGTGTGGCTGGGAAGTCGGTCGCCCGGCTGCCATTTGCCAGCGCGTATCTCCTCACGGAGGAGATCTGCGATCCGGTGATAAGTCGGACCCTCCGGCATCTTGCTCCTCGGTTGGTCGTGCAGGTAACGAAGTGTACTCTTCGTGCCTTTCTACGGCCGGGTAACGCTTGACAGGGGCCTTCAGAGGTTTATTGTAATGAACGTCCTGATCCGGTGTTGTGCGGCGATGACGGCGAGGCAACGTGGCAGGTTCGGATACAACGGTCGTAATGGCTCTTCCCGGCACATCGAGGTGTGTCGAATCGGCAGTGCAGTCCGTGAGTCCAGGATTGCTGCCGACTTCCGATCTTCTGGTTCGGGCGTGTCGCGGACACCGCGTCGTCGGCGGCCCGCTGCTATGGTTCGCCAGAGATTTGGCCGTACTACATGAGAGACGGCTGGTCGGCCGTGGCGGTTCGGTGGACACCGATCCCACGGCGATCGTCGAAATCGAGCGTCGCAGAATCGAATTGGTGATGGCGATCGATGACTGGGTGGCGCGCACTGTGCCCCGGCATCGCCTCGGTGCGACCCTGCACACCGAGACCGTCGGCGCGGTGATCGACCGCCTGGCCGAGTCGTCGGTGCGCGCGCACCATGCGTTGATGACGTTGGACGCCCACGACGACCGCCTACATGGGGCATGGCATCACCTCGCCGAATTGGCCGACGCCTACGACGATTTGGTGCGCGACGTGCTCGCCGGCCGTCGTCGCCTACCCGAGTGGTGATCAGCCAGTCCATGAGCGCCGTCCCCTCCGGCGCGAAATAGACACGGCCGGTTGGCAATTCATGCCGACCGGCCGTGTTCTGTTTCCGGTGTTGTTCGCGCACGGCTTTCGGCTTCTCGCGCATGCAATTGCCTGTGCGGGAAGCCAATTGCTATGCGCTAGCGAATTGCCCACGGGCGCAAAGCTAACGGGCAGCGTTTGCGATCGGCCACCTCCGGCAAACCGATAGCTCGCACCGACCGGTCGGGCCTATTGTCAAGTGCCCCTGGCGGATTCAGCTCCAATTGCGGCGGTGATCGGTGGCGAAATCATCCGCGACCGTCGCGGCCAACTCGACATATGCCCGCTTTGTCGCCTTGTTCAATCGGTGCAGATCGATCTCCGCGCCCTCCGACATATGCGGATCGAACGGGATGATATGCACCGCGCGGCAACGCGACAGGAAATATTCGCGCAATTGTTGAATTCCGACATTCGGTGATCCGGCTCGCGGCGAATTGATCACCACCACCGCATTGCGCACCAAATGGTCGTGCCCGTGCAGCGACAGCCAATCCAGGGTGGCCGCGGCGCTGCGCGCACCATCGATGGCGGGGGAGGAGATCAATACCAGAGAATGCGCCAGATCGAGCACGCCCGACATCGCCGAATGCATGAGGCCGGTGCCGCAGTCGGTGAGGATGATGTTGTAGAACCGCTGCAGGATCCGCGCGACGGCCCGGTACTCCTCCTCGCTGAACGCCTCCGACGCCGCCGGATCCCGTTCGCTGGCAAGCACTTCCAGCCGACTGGTCGACTGCGAGGTATGCCTGCGCACATCCGAGTAGCGCTGGATGGCCGGGTCGAGCAGCAGATCCCGCACCGTGGAGCGGGTCTGCAGCGGTACCCGCTGCGACAGCGTGCCGAAGTCCGGGTTGGCGTCGACGGCGATCACCCGATCACCGCGAATCGAGGCGAAGGTGGAGCCGAGACCCATGGTGGTCGTGGTCTTGCCGACGCCACCCTTCAACGAGAGCACCGCGATCCGGTAATCGCCGCGCACCGGTTGCCGGATCCGCGCCACCAACTCCTGCAAGCGCCGTTCCTCGGCCGACATGCCGGGGTTGATCGCACCGCGGGAGGCGTGATGCACCGCCTTGCGCCAGCCGGAACCCGGCGCCTTGGTCGCGCGCCGCATCGGCACATCGTCCAACGACGGCGGCGGCCCCTGCTGATACTGCGGCCCCTGCGGATACTGCCCCGCCCGGAACCCACCCGTCGCCGGGCCGAGCCCGGGCACGCTCTGCACATGCGGCCCAGTACCGGGCGCATACGGCGGCGTCACCCCATAACCCGCTGCCGCACCAGAAGTCTCGCCCGGCGCGTAATGACCACCCGGCTGCCCGCCGCCCGCCACCTGACCGACCGGCCCAGCTTGGTCGCTGGTCGGTGCGTATCCGGTTGGCGCGCCTTGGCTTACTGGCCCGTGCGGGCCCGGCTGGTCGCTGCCTGGCGTATATGCGGTTGGTGCGCCTTGGTTGCCCGGTCCGTGCGGCGCACCTTGGTCGCTGATCGGTGCGTATCCGGTCGGCGCGCCTTGACCCCCTGGCCCGTGCACGCTCGGCTGGTCGCTGCCTGGCGCGTATCCGGTTGGCGCGCTTTGGTTGCCGGGTCCGTGGGGTCCGGGTTGGTCGCCGCCTGGCGTATATGCGGTTGGTGCACCTTGGTTGCCCGGCCCGTGCGGCGCAGCTTGGTCGCTGGTTGGTGCGTATCCGGTTGGCGCGCCTTGGCTCCCTGGCCCGTGCAGGCTCGGTTGGTCGGTGCTTGGCGCGTACCCGGTTGGCGTGCCTTGGTTGCCCGGTCCGTGTGGTCCGGGTTGGTCGCTGGTTGGTGCGTATCCGGTTGGTGTGCCGGGTCCGGGCTGGTCGCCGGTTGGTGCATACGGTGGCTGGCGGAAGCCCGCCTGCGCATCCGGCCCGCCGGGTGCGGCGGATGGTTGTCCGTATCCGGTCGCGGCACTTGGGTTTCCGCTTACCGGTGGCTGATGGAATCCGGTGTCGCCCGGCGCGGGCTGGTTCATGCCGGGCGCGTATGGCGGCGGTCCGGGAACGTACGGTCCCGTCGGCGTATACCCGACTCCGGGAGGGAGATAGGAGGCGGGCTGATCGCTGACCGGCGCATACGGCGGGGCGGACGGACCGGGCACGTACGGATTCTGGCCGGGTGCTTGCGGATTCGGCGGACCACTCGCATAACCCGTCGGTCCGTACTGGGGTTGCCCACCACCGTTAGCATCACGTGACGAATCGCCAGGCTGGTTCGGGGATCCGGGCAGATCACCCACATAACCCATCGTTCCGGCGGATGTATCACCGGCGGGCGCATATTCGGCGGCCTTGGCCAATGCCTCCGCCTCGGTCGCCTCGTATTGGGCGGAAACTCGATGGCGGCCACCGGCGCCCGAGCGTCCGGCGCCCGCATCGGATCCCGAGGTCACCCATGCGGAATCCGCTTGTCCGGGCGCACCGGGTCCCTCCGGCGTCAGCGGTCCGGTCTGCCAACTCCCGCCGGAGAGCCGCCCACCGGACAGTCGCTGCGGCTCCGCGGCACCATTGGGCCGTGCGGACTCGCCGCCGCGGGAAGGCTCGTCTGCTCCATTACCCGCGTTGAATTCGGCCGCGCCGGTTTCGCCGGGCCGAACCGGCACCGGGCCGGATCCCGCGGGCCGAACCGGCACCGGGCCGGAAGCGCCGGGTGCGTCGCCGAATTCGACTGAGCCGGAGCCTATTTCGCCTGGACCGCCAGGTCCGGATCTGTGCGGCGCGGAGCGGTCCTGATCCGCACCGAGGCCGCTTCCCGGCGCGCCTGAACTTCCTTGCGCGCCAACGACTCCCGCATCAGGCTGCACCGCGCTGTCGGCTCCGGTCGCGGACTGGGATGCCGCCGAACTGTCGTGCGTGGCCCGGAATCCCGAACCGGTTTCGATCGCGCCGGAATCGGGTGCCCCTCGCCGCGAGCCCGGTCCGTCGTCGAGTCCGGGTGTGCCAGGTGCGGATTCGCCGCGGATCGGCGCAACTCCCTCGACCGCTCCCGGCGATACAGGGCCGGAGGCGTCGGGCGTCGCACCGGAACGGCCTCCCTCCGTGGCGATCTCGCCCGACTGGTCGGCGAATTCGCCGGGGGGTGGCGGCAGTTCGAGATCGGGGCGGGGCGGCAGCGGGTCCGGCCGGTTTAGCCAGGCGGGCGGGGCCTGTGGTCCGGAC
Organism: Nocardia sp. JCM 34519.1; assembly: GCF_020361265.1. NCBI lineage: Bacteria > Bacillati > Actinomycetota > Actinomycetes > Mycobacteriales > Nocardiaceae > Nocardia > Nocardia sp. JCM 34519.1. Next base: position 25,188 of record NZ_JAIRBR010000014.1, on the reverse strand, counting down.
TGCGGGATGCCCGGCTCACCGCTCGGCGGGGTGAGCCCGGGTGCGGCGGTCGGATTCGGTCGCGATGCGGAACCCTGTTCCAGTGCAGCGGAATCCGGCGTCACCAGCCATGGTGGCGGTGCGTCGGTCTCCGAAGTTTCCCGGCCGCTCGGACCGGGTGTTGCCTGCTGTTCGCCGCTGGATGAATGTGGCTGCCCCACCGGCGATTCCGGCAGCGGTGGCCGCGGCGGCAGATCCGGTCGCGCCGATTGATAGCGGACCGTTGCCTCGGTGGACGGCGGCGGCTGATCCGGCTGCGCGAGTTCCGCTGCGGGCGGCGTGAATTCGGCGTTCGGCGTCGGCCGGGTGCCGAGCGGCTGGAAGGCGGCGGAGGGCTGTGACGGATTGCGTGTCGGCAGCGGATGTCGCGGCGCCTCCGGCTGCCGCCCGCCCTGCTGCGGCGCGGAGTGCGGCCCGCCCTGCTGCGGCGCGGAGTGCGGCCCGCCCTGCTGCGGCGCGGAGTGCGGCCCGCCCTGCTGCGGTCCGGACTGCCGACCGCCCTGCTGCGGCCCGGACGGACCCCACGGACCATCCGGCCTGCCGTGCGGTTCGGCATAGAACTGCGGCGGAGCGCCCTGCGGCCCCTGCATGGGCGGCCCCTGCGGCGGCATCGCCTGCGGCTGCTCCGGCTGCTCGTCGCGGCCCCGGCGCCAAGGCTTGCGGCGCTTCTCCGGCCGGGATCCCTCCTGACGCTCCGGCTCGGCGGGCCGCGTCTTGAAACGTCCGCGCTTCGGCGCTTCCGGGATGAGGTCCTCGTGCGGCAGGTTCTGGACCGGCGCCTCGTAACCGACCTGGGTGACTTCGCTCTCCGATAGCCACGGCGGCAGCATGGGGAGGCCGTCGTCTTTGCGACTCACTGCTCCACCTCACTGGCACTCGGTTGCGCGTTCGCCATGGGCGCTGCGACGATGGTTCGCTCGCTGCGCTCGCTCACGCACTTCCCCCTGGTTCTGCTGGACCGGATTACCTGGACAGCGGCCAGTTTACGCGACACTCGTCACGATCCGTGGCCCAGCCCGTCGGCCTAACTTAGCCGACCAGCCGCTGTTTGTTGCGTCGATGGGAAATCGTCGAGGCCCGCCTCGCCGCACGTCTCAGCATCGCGCACGAGGTGTGCGTTTTTGCCGGATCCGGCGCGTCCCGGTAAGCTTGAGCAGCGGTGCATCTACGCGCCGACTGTTCGCGTGCGGCCGGAAAGGTCAACCGACTGGTTCACACCGGACAGCTACCAGCAATCTAACCAAGGTTGAGCCTAAACCGGGATCGCGGAGGACATGGCGAAGAAGGACGGGGCCATCGAGGTCGAGGGTCGAGTTGTCGAGCCGCTGCCCAATGCGATGTTCCGTATCGAGCTCGAGAACGGACACAAGGTTCTCGCGCACATCAGCGGGAAGATGCGGCAGCACTACATCCGTATCCTTCCCGAAGACCGCGTGGTCGTCGAGCTTTCGCCGTACGACCTGAGCCGCGGCAGGATCGTTTACCGCTACAAGTGATCCGATGGGGGAGGTCTGCTCGCGGAGAGCGCTCGCCTGAATCGGCTCACTTGGTGTTTTGTGGGGGTGCAACCCCCACGCCCCGCCCGGAGGGCTCCGCCCCCGGACCCCCGGGAGCGGGTTGCGTTGAGGGCGGACGGGTATCCGAGTCGCCGATGTAAGACCCCGGTGACCAGCCGTTGTCACGCGGGCGACATAATAGAGACTTCCCCAGCCGTCGGCTGGGGAAAAACTGTGTTCACACCCCTGTGAACCACAACGAGATTGGACGGACGTGAAGGTTCAGCCGAGCGTCAAGAAGATCTGCGAGAAGTGCAAGGTGATCCGCCGCCACGGCCGGGTCATGGTGATCTGCGACAACCTGCGCCACAAGCAGCGCCAGGGCTGATCCCCGCCAAGCACCGAATCGCGGTTCGGATTGGCAACAAGAAGAAGAACTCCCAGCTCCAGCCGCACGCTGTGGAAATTCGGGTCTTTTCCCAGGAAATCAGCCCGAGGCGTGCACGCAAACCACCGGTACGGAGGCCGGTGCCCCAACCAAGAAGCGGGGAACGGACAGGGAGCAGACCTCCGCAACAGTTAAGGAAGCTGCCACATGGCACGTCTCATGGGCGTCGACCTCCCGCGCGAAAAGCGCATGGAGATCGCGCTGACCTACATCTACGGCATCGGCCGTACCCGCTCCAAGGAGATCCTTGCGCAGACCGGCGTCAGCCCGGACCTGCGCTCGAAGGATCTCAGCGACGACGATCTGACGAAGCTGCGTGACTACATCGAAGCCTCGGATATGAAGGTCGAGGGTGACCTGCGCCGCGAGGTGCAGGCCGATATCCGTCGCAAGATCGAGATCGGCTGCTACCAGGGCCTGCGCCACCGCCGTGGCCTGCCCGTGCGTGGCCAGCGCACCAAGACCAATGCGCGCACCCGCAAGGGCCCGAAGCGCACCGTCGCAGGCAAGAAGAAGTAGGGGATAAAGGATGCCTCCGAAGAGTCGGGCCTCCGGCCCCAAGAAGACCCAGAAGTCGCGTCGCAGGGACAAGAAGAACGTCCCGCACGGCCACGCGCACATCAAGAGCACGTTCAACAACACGATCGTGTCGATCACCGACCCGGCGGGCAACGTCATCTCCTGGGCGTCGTCGGGCCACGTCGGCTTCAAGGGTTCGCGCAAGTCGACCCCGTTCGCCGCGCAGCTCGCTGCCGAGAACTGCGCCCGCAAGGCGCAGGAGCACGGCGTCAAGAAGGTCGACGTATTCGTCAAGGGCCCGGGTTCGGGCCGCGAGACCGCGATCCGTTCGCTGCAGGCCGCAGGCCTCGAGGTGGGCACGATCTCCGATGTCACCCCGCAGCCGCACAACGGCTGCCGTCCGCCCAAGCGGCGTCGCGTCTAGCGGGAAAGGAATAGCGAAAAATGGCTCGTTATACAGGCCCTATCACCCGCAAGTCGCGTCGTCTGCGCGTCGACCTCGTCGGCGGCGACCAGGCGTTCGAGCGTCGCCCCTACCCGCCGGGCCAGCACGGCCGGGCGCGGATCAAGGAGAGCGAGTACCTGCTCCAGCTGCAGGAGAAGCAGAAGGCTCGCTTCGCCTACGGCGTCATGGAGAAGCAGTTCAGCCGGTACTACAAGGAGGCCAACCGCCTCAAGGGTAAGACCGGTGACAACCTGCTCCGTCTGCTCGAGTGCCGCCTCGACAACGTCGTGTACCGCGCCGGTCTGGCCCGTACCCGCCGTCAGGCCCGCCAGCTGGTCAGCCACGGTCACTTCCTGGTGAACAACAAGAAGGTGGACGTTCCCAGCTTCCAGGTGAGCCAGTACGACATCATCGATGTCAAGGAGAAGTCGCTCGGCACGCTGCCGTTCCAGGTTGCCCGCGAGACCGTCGGCGACCGGCCGGTTCCCGGCTGGCTGCAGGTGATCCCGGGTCGTCTGCGGATCCTGGTGCACCAGCTTCCGGAGCGCGCCCAGATCGATGTGCCGCTGCAGGAACAGCTGATCGTCGAGTACTACTCGAAGTAATCAGCCGCTGCCGCTGTCCCACCGTCGCTGTCGATCAGCCCCGGCTCCGGCCGGGGCCCCGATCGGGATGACGAGGGAATCCCCAAGACGTGGCGTCAAATAGTGGGCGCCCCAAAAGGAGGAAGATCCTAATGCTGATTTCACAGCGTCCGACGCTGACCGAAGAGGTCGTCGCCGAGAACCGCTCGAAGTTCACCATCGAACCGCTCGAGCCGGGCTTCGGTTACACCCTCGGCAACTCGCTGCGGCGTACCCTGCTGTCCTCGATCCCGGGGGCCGCGGTCACGAGCATCCGCATCGACGGCGTCCTGCACGAGTTCACCACCGTCCCGGGCGTGAAGGAGGATGTCACCGACATCATCCTGAACCTCAAGGGTCTGGTCGTGTCCTCGGAGGAGGACGAGCCGGTGACGATGTACGTGCGCAAGCAGGGCCCCGGCACCGTCACCGCCGGTGACATCGTGCCGCCCGCGGGCGTTGTCGTGCACAACCCGGATATGCATATCGCCACCCTGAACGACAAGGGCAAGCTGGAGATCGAGCTCGTGGTCGAGCGCGGTCGCGGTTACGTCCCGGCGGTGCAGAACAAGGCGTCCGGCGCGGAAATCGGCCGCATCCCGGTGGATTCGATCTACTCGCCGGTGCTCAAGGTGACCTACAAGGTCGAGGCCACCCGTGTCGAGCAGCGCACCGACTTCGACCGGCTCATCCTGGACGTGGAGACCAAGAACTCCATCAGCGCGCGGGACGCGCTCGCCTCGGCGGGCAAGACCCTGGTCGAGCTGTTCGGCCTGGCCCGTGAGCTGAACGTCGAGGCCGAAGGCATCGAGATCGGCCCCTCGCCGGCCGAGGCGGACCACATCGCCTCGTTCGGTCTGCCGATCGAGGATCTGGACCTCACCGTCCGGTCCTACAACTGCCTCAAGCGCGAGGGTGTGCACACGGTGGGCGAGCTCGTCGCCCGCACCGAGTCGGATCTGCTGGACATCCGCAACTTCGGCCAGAAGTCCATCGACGAGGTCAAGGTCAAGCTGCACGCGCTCGGCCTCTCGCTGAAGGACAGCCCGGCGTCGTTCGATCCGTCCAGCGTGGTGGGTTACGACGCGAGCACCGGAACGTGGAGCGACAGCGGCACGTTCAGTGACACCGATGGCGGCGAGCAGGACTACGCCGAGACCGAACAGCTCTAGGCCGACGGGGTAGGCACCCCGGCCCGGCCTCTCATAAGGAGAACCAACAATGCCCAAGCCCAAGAAGGGTGCCCGCTTCGGCGGGTCGGCGTCGCACCAGAAGGCGATCTTCGCCAATCTGGCCACGGCGCTCTTCGAGCACGGCCGGATCACCACGACCGAGGCCAAGGCCAAGGCCGTGCGCCCCTACGCCGAGAAACTGATCACCAAGGCGAAGGGCGGCACCCTGGCCGACCGTCGCGAGGTGCTGAAGGTCATCCGCAACAAGGACGTGGTGCACGCCCTGTTCGCGGAGATCGGCCCGTCGTTCGAGGGGCGCGAGGGTGGCTACACCCGCATCACCAAGACGCTGCCGCGTAAGGGTGACAACGCGCCGATGGCGGTCATCGAGCTGGTCCGGGAGAAGACCGTGACCAACGAGGCCGACCGCGCCCGTCGCGTTGCCGCGTCGCAGAAGGCCGAGGCTCCGGCCGCCGAGGCGAAGACCGAAGAGGTCGTCGCCGAGGCGCCCGCCGCCGAAGAGGCCGCTGAGGACAAGAAAGACGCCTGACGCTCGCGTTCTGAACGAGCCCGCCGCACCCACTGGGGGCGGCGGGCTCATTCATATCCGAAGTATGGGAGTGGTTGATACCGTGCAGAATTCAGCGGATCAGTCGAATGCCGCCGGGCACCCGACTGAGGAATCGGCTGTGTCGCAAGGGGTTTCCGCGCCGGTGCGGGTGCGCCTCGATATCTCCTATGACGGAACGGATTTCATCGGCTGGGCGCGTCAGCCGGGGTTGCGCACGGTGCAGGGCGTGCTGGAGGAATCGCTGACCAAGGTCTATCGCGAGCCGATCCAGCTCACGGTCGCGGGCCGCACCGATGCCGGTGTGCACGCGGAAGGCCAAGTGGCGCACTTCGATACGTCCGCCGAATTCGACGCGGGCAAACTCGTGCATCGCATGGCGCGCTTCCTGCCGAAGGATGTGCGGATCAAGGACGCACGGATCGTGCCGCCCGAATTCGATGCCAGGTTCTCGGCGATTCGCCGCCACTACGCCTACCGGTTGACCACCGCCCCGTACGGCGCCGAGCCGCTGCGGGCCCGCAGCGTGGTGGCCTGCCGCCCCGGCGTCGATCTCGCCGCGATGTCGGAGGCGTCGCGAAAACTGTTGGGCCTGCACAACTTTGCCGCTTTCTGCCGCCGCCGTGATGGCGCGACGACGGTCCGCGAACTGCAGCGCTTCGATTGGGTGCGCGACGGTGAACTGCTCACCGCGTACGTGAGCGCCGACGCCTTCTGCTGGTCCATGGTGCGCAGTCTGGTCGGCGCGGTGCTCGCGGTGGGCGAGGGCAGGCGTTCGCCCGACTGGGTCGCCACGCTGCTCGCGGAAACCGAGCGCTCCAGCGCGGTCACCGTCGCGCCCGCACACGGGTTGAGCCTGATCGCGGTGGACTATCCGGCGGATTCGGATTTGGCCGCGCGCAATGCGCAGACCCGCGAGATGCGCACGGTCCCCGGCGACGCCGAAGGCTGCTGCGGCGACTGATAGGGAACTCCCGCGCCACGACGGGAGGGGCACTACGCGGCGCGGGAGTCGTTCGGCGTCAGTTCTTGGACGAGGTGCCGGCCTCGATAGTGCGCGGCTGGCTGGATCCCTGGATCTCGATGCGCCGCGGCTTGGCCTTCTCGGCGATCGGGATGGTCACGGACAGGACGCCGTTGTTGTAGGTGGCGCTGATCTTCTCGGAGTCGACATTGTCGCCGAGGCTGAGTTGGCGCATGTACGTGCCCGCGAACCGCTCGGAGGCGATCCACTGCACGTTTTCCTCGCTGGGCGCGCTGCGCTGCGCCCGCAGGGTCAGGGTGCCGTTGTCGACGCTCACGTCCACCGAGCCGGGGTCGACGCCGGGCAGATCGGCGTTCAAGACGTAATGGTCACCAGCCTTGAACAGATCCATCGGCATGAATCGCGGCGCACGCGCGGAACCCGCGGTCTCGCCGAGGAGTTGGCGAGCGACAGTATCGATGTCATGGAACGGATCGAAGCGGAGCACAGCGAATCACCTCCAATTCGCTAGTGGTAGCGCCTGCCACGGCGACAGGCGCCCGAAGCTGTGCGGTACCTAGGTTAGCACTCTCAAGGGTAGAGTGCTAATACCTGCCGGGAAATTTCTCGGAATAGGCACGGCCGCAGCCGGGTTCGTCCAGGCATGGCATTCGACAATCTCGGACGGTTCGGCGTGTGGCGGCACTATTCCGGGTTCACCCCGGAGCAGGCGCGGGAGCTGGAGACGCTCGGTTTCGGTACGCTCTGGCTCGGCAATTCGCCGCCCGACGAGCTTCCGGTGGTCGAATCCCTCTTGGACGCAACGGAATCCATTGCGGTCGCCACCAGCATCGTGAATATCTGGGCCACCGACCCCAAGCGGATCGCCGAATCCTTCCACCGGATCGAGGCGCGGTTTCCGGGCCGCTTCCTGCTCGGTATCGGCGCGGGGCATCCCGAGATCAACTCCGCCTTCCAGAAGCCGTACGACGCGCTCGTCGAATATCTCGACGCGCTCGACGCCGCGGGCGTTCCCAAGGAGCGGCGGGCCCTCGCCGCGCTCGGTCCGAAGGTGCTGAAGTTGGCCGCCGAGCGGTCGGCCGGTGCGCTGCCGTATCTGGTGCCGACGGCGCACACCGCGAGCGCGCGCGAAATTCTCGGTCCCGAGGCGCTGCTGGCCACCGAGCACAAGGTCGTCGTCGATACCGATCTGGTGCGGGCCAGGCAGACGGCGCGGCCGCGCGTCGGAATGTATCTGGACCTGCGGAACTACACCGCGAACCTGCGCCGCTTCGGCTCCACCGACGAGGATCTGGCCAAGCCGGGCAGCGATCGGCTCGTCGACGCCGTCGTCGCGTCCGGTGCTGCGGAGGCGGTCGTCGAGAAGTTGACCGAACACCTGCGCGCAGGCGCGAATCATGTCGCCCTGCAGATTCTGAATCCGGACGAATCGGGCGTGCTGAAAGCCCTGGCTCCGCTGCTGAAAGCGGTCTAGCCAGCGGTTTCGATCGTCCTAAGGGAACGTTAGAAAACCCGGCGCGAACTTCCGCCGAGGCTGTGAGGGCAGCCACACTCGTTCACTGACGCACCGCTGCGTTAGATGGAGGAGGTTCAGTGACTACGACACAGCCCACGGGCGAGCGCCGGGTCGTCGCGAATGTTTTGCGCGGTTCCATCGGCAATCTCGTCGAATGGTACGACTGGTACGTCTATGCCGCGTTCAGCGTCTATTTCGCGAAAGCGTTCTTCCCCAAGGGCAATGCGACCGCTGAGCTGATGTCCACCGCGGCGGTGTTCGCGGTGGGCTTCCTGATGCGGCCGATCGGCGGCTGGCTGTTGGGCCGCTACGCGGACCGGTTCGGCCGTCGCTCGGCGCTGACGCTGTCGGTGACGGTGATGGCGGCGGGCTCGCTGCTGATCGCGGTGACGCCCGGCTATCAGACCATCGGGCTGCTCGCGCCCGCGGTGCTGCTGATCGCCCGTCTGCTGCAAGGGCTTTCGGTCGGCGGCGAATACGCAACCAGCGCAACGTATTTGTCCGAGGTGGCATCGACGGGTAAGCGCGGGTTCTACTCCAGCTTCCAGTACGTGACGCTGGTGGCTGGTCAGCTGGTCGCGCTCGGTGTGCAGATCGTGTTGCAGCAGTTCATCACCGACGCGCAGATGACCAACTGGGGTTGGCGCATCCCGTTCCTCATCGGCGCGGCGGGCGCGCTCATCGTCATGTGGCTGCGGCGGCATATGGATGAGTCCGAGCAGTTCAAGGCCGAGGTCGAATCCATGCCGCTGATCGGCAACACCAACGATGTGGCTTCCGCGATCGGCGTCGAGCTGTCAAAGCCGAAGGCGCAGCGCGGTTCCCTGCGCATGCTGCTGGATTATCCGAAGGAGTGCCTGCTCGTCGTCGGTTTGACGCTCGGCGGCACCGTGGCCTTCTACACGTACACGACGTACATGCAGAAGTTCATGATCAACACCTCGCACATCCCCAAGGGCACCGCGGCGTGGATCAATTTCGTCGCGCTGCTTGTGTTCGTGGTGTTGCAGCCGCTGGCCGGCGCGCTCTCCGACCGGATCGGCCGGCGCAAGCTGCTCATCTTCTTCGGTGTCGGCGGCACGCTGCTGACCGTGCCGATCATGTCGGTGCTCGCGCACACCAGGAATACGGTGGCGGCATGGGCCCTGATGATGCTGGCGCTGATCATCATCTCCGGCTACACCTCGATCAACGCGATCGTGAAGGCCGAGCTGTTCCCGACCAAGATCCGCGCGCTCGGCGTCGGCCTGCCCTACGCGCTGACCGTCGCCATCTTCGGTGGCACCGCGGAGTACATCGCGCTGTGGCTGAAGGATCACAAGCACGAGTCGGTGTACTTCTGGTACGTCGCCGCCTGCATCCTGGTCTCGCTGGTCACCTACCTCTTCATGCGGGAGACCTCGGACGAATCGCCCATCGACGCCGAGAGCGCCTCGGGAACCATCGCATCCGAGCCGAATCGTGAGTTCACACCCACTCACTGAGACCGCGCCCGATCCGGCCGTGCGCGCCGAGCCTTCGCTGTGCGAGGATCGGCGCGTGCGGCTTGCGGTGGTCGAAGATGACGACGGTGTTGGCGATGCCCTGGTAGAGGCGCTGAACGCCCGTGGTTATCAGGCCGAGCGCAAGCGCCGCGGCGCCGACCTGCTCACCGCGCACCGCGGTTATGATGCGGTGATCCTGGATCTGGGTCTGCCGGACGGCGACGGGCTGCAGGTGCTGCGTCAGCTGCGCGAGGTCAGCTCGGTGCCGGTGCTGATCCTCACCGCGCGCAGCGATGAGCGGTCCATCGTGCGCGGACTGCGCGGCGGGGCCGACGACTATCTGGTGAAGCCGCCGCGCATCGCCGAGCTGATGGCCCGGCTGGAGACCGTGATGCGGCGCGCGGCGGTCGCGGCGCAGCCCGCGCGATCCGAGGTGATCACCGGGGATGTGCGGGTCGACCTCGCGGCCCGGGTCGTCGAGGTGGGCGGTGAGCCGATCGCCTTGACCCAGAAGGAATTCGAATTGGTCGAGGCGCTGGTCGAACGGCCGGGCGCCGCGGTGAGCAGGCAGCAGTTGATGGATCGAATCTGGGGGGATGCGTTCGTCGCGGTCTCGCGGACCTTGGATGTGCACATGACTGGCCTGCGCGCGAAGCTGCGCAGGCCGGGATTGATCACCACCATTCGCGGTTACGGATATCGGTGGGGGCAGTGACGACCGAGCTATCCAGGGGGACGGTCCAGCGGCGCGAGGCAGCGGGATGCGGCGACGCCTGCTCATAGCCTTGACGGTGTTCGCGGCCATCGCGGTGCTCGCCTTCGCGGTACCGCTGTCGTTGACCGTCGCCACCAGCCGGACGCAGGAACTGGTGCTCGGCCGCTCCGGTGACGCCGACCGTTTCGCCACCCTCGCCGATGCGGGCGAGGCGGCGGGCGATGTGCGCATGCTCAGCGATGAGGTCGGCAGGTATCACGACCTCTACGGTGAGAACGTGCTGATCGTCGACGCCACGGGCGAGGTGAGCGTGAACGCGGGCGCCGATATCGACGATCCCGACGTCGCGGCCGCGGTGGCCGCCGCCCGGCGTAACCAGCGCCCGCAGGCCGCCGACCGGCTCACCCCGTGGAGCAGGCCCACCATGCTGATCGCCCGGCCGGTCGGCACCGGTCTGCAGGTCAACGGCGCGGTGGTGATCCAGGCGTCCACCGCGCGGGCCCGCGCCGATATCGCCGAGGATTGGGCGGTGATCGCGCTCGGCGCCGCCGCCGCGATGGCCTTCTTCACATTGCTGGCGCTCACCCTGAGCCGCTGGGTGTTGCGGCCGCTTGCGGCGCTTTCGCACGCGGTCGCGGAATTGACCGCGACGCTGCCGAAGCCGCGTCCGGACGCGCCCGCGCCGGTCTCCATCGCGCGCAGGCACGGCGGTCCGCCGGAGATGCGCAAGGTGGCCGAATCCTTCGACGTGATGGCGCTTGCCGTCGCCGATTCGGTGGACGCGCAGCGGCAACTGGTCGCCGATACCGCGCACGCCATGCGAAACCCATTGGCCGCCTTGACTATTCGACTCGATTCGCTGGAGTGCGATATTCCGGAGCGCGCGCGTGCCACCTTCCGCGGCGCCAGCGCCGAGGTGGACCGGCTCACCGCGCTGCTGGACGGGCTGCTGAACCTCGCCGTCGCGGAGACGCCCGCCGCATTCGACGCGGCGCACAACGGCACCGAGGCCGATAACCATTGCGACGCGGTGCAAGTCGTCGCCGACCGGATCGATGCCTGGCATTCCGCGTACGAGAGCGCCGGGCAGGAGCTGACCTCGGCCACCGTGATGGCGCACGCGGATGTCGCGGTCTCCGCCGACGTGCTCGCGCAGATTCTCGATGTGCCGCTGAGCAATTCGAGCCGCTACGCCGGACCGGGCGCCCGCGTCGTGGTCACCGTCGTCACCGATCTGGTGTGGGTGACGATCATGGTGCGCGACAACGGGTCCGGCGTACCCGACGGTGAGATCGACAAGTTGACAACCCGTTTCTTCCGTGGCTCCACCGCGCCCGCGGGCGGTTCCGGGCTCGGCCTGCCCATCGCCGCGGCCCTCACCCAGGCCCGCGGCGGCACCTTGACGGTGGAAGCCGCGCAGCCGCAGGGACTTTCGGTGATCATCCGGCTACCGGCGGTGGTACCGGAATGAACCGGCGGCGATTTCTCGCGGCGGCGGGACTCGCCGCGCTCGGGCTGGCCGGATGCGGGCCCGACGGGGGAGCGGGGCGAGTGCGGCTGGCCTCGGGGGAGGTCGGCGGCTTCTACGAGGCGTTCGCCAGGAAGATGGCCGCGGCCGGCGACGGCACCATCCACATCGATGTGGTGACCACCGCCGGATCGCAGGACAATCTGACGATGCTCGCCGGCGGCCGGGTGGATGCCGCACTGACACTTGCCGATTCGGTCGGCCGCTCCGATGAGCAGGTGCTCGCGCTCGGCCGCGTATACGAGAACTACCTGCAGATGGCGGTGCGCAAGGACAGCCCGATCCACGCCGTCGCCGATCTGCGCGGCCTGCGGTTGAACTGGGGCGCCGAGGGCTCCGGCGCCGCGCTCACCGGAACCAGGATCCTGCGCGCCGCGGGCCTCGACCCGGACAGCGATGTGGAGATAACCCACCGCCCGCTGCGCGATTCGGTGTCGAGCGTGCTGAGCGGCGACGCCGACGCGCTGCTGTGGGCGGGCGGCGTACCGACGACGCTGCTGGAGGTGCCTGCCCACCTGCGCCTCATCGATCTCGGCGACCTGGCCGCGCCGATGCGGGAACTCTTCGGACCGGTGTACGACCGCGTCGACATCCCCGCGACCGCGTACCCGGGCGCGCCCGCCGTGCGCACGATAGGCGTGACGAACCTGCTGCTCGCCTCGGCGGCGATGGCCGACAGCACGGCCGCCGCTCTGGTGGAACTGCTTGTGTACAAAGCGGATTCGCTGGTTCCGGCGGAGGCCGCGGGCACCCAGTTCCTGGACGGGCGCTCGCTGATCAACACGGGGACCATTCCGCTGCACCCCGGCGCGGCCTCGGTCTACCGGCGCTGGCACGGCTGATCCTCGCGCACGGCATTCGGCCTCGCGCGCCATCGCGAGAAGCCGAATGCCATGCGGGAACAGGTCTTCCGGGCTCAGGGCCTGGACGCGGTGGCAATGGTTTTCTGATAGTCATCGATGACTCGGACCGCGTCGGCGCCCGTTCGCTCCTGTAGGTCGTACTGCCGGTTGGCGAGGACGACCGTGGAAGTCGGTTCGCGGCGGCGGTTTTCGTAGCGGATCAGGGCATCGGCCGGATCGTCGCCGACGGCGAGTTCGTCGGCGAGCGCACCCGCGTCGAGGATGGCCTGGGTGCCGCCGAGTGCGCCCACCGGATACATCGGATGTGCGGCGTCACCGAGCAGCGTCACGCGGCCGCGCCCCCACCAGGGCAGCGGGTCGCGGTCGACCATCGGGTATTCCAGAATGTCGGTGCTCGCCGCGACGAGTCCCGGCACATCCAGCCAGCCAAGGGCGAAATCGGCGACGTGGGGCAGCGCGTCGTCGGCGCTACCGGCGCGGTTGAAGCCGGCGTCGTTGTCCAGCCAGCCCGGTTCGGAAACCGATACCAGCGCAACCCAATTCACCAGAGAACGGCCAGGTGCGGTACGGCTCGAGATCGGATAGGCCACCAGACGGGTCGGGCCACCATTGACGATCACCATGGATTGCCCGGTCAGGAACGAATCGGCTTCCGCCATGCCGCGCCACATCCGCAGACCCGACCAGTGCAGCCGCATCCGGTCCGGATGCAGCCGGGCGCGCACCGCCGAATGCAGTCCGTCCGCACCGATCAGCAGGTCTGCCGTCTCGGTTACGTGGCCGCCGCTGTTCCGGTCGAGGGTGGTTATCCGCACCGATCGCCCATCCTGACGCAGATCCGTCAGCTGGGTACCCGTCCGCACGGCGTCGGCGCCGAGGCGTTCGCGCACCGCGTCGAGCAGCAGCAGCTGTAGTTCGCCGCGGTGGATCGAATATTGCGGCGCCGCATGCCCCGCCGCGCGGCCGCGGGATTCGGTCAGGATCCGGTTGCCGTGCCGGTCGCAGTAGATGTACTCGGCCGTCGCCACGCCGGTCGCGGCCAACTGATCGCCGAGGCCGAGTTCGGTCAGCACGGCCACCGCCTCCGATTGCACGTTGATGCCGACGCCGAGCGGCGCGATGGTGCGCGCGCTTTCGATGACGGTGGCCTGGATTCCCTTGGCGTGCAGGCTGAGTGCCGCGGTCAAACCGCCGATTCCGGCACCGGCGATGACGATGTTCTGCTCTCCCATGATTCTCACTCCATCTGTCGCTTGTTCTCAGCCTGCGCCTCGCGCTTCCAGCAGTCCAACAGCTGATTGTGATCGGAACTAGCATTGCTGGATATGGAGTTACGCCGATTGGAATACTTCGTCGCCGTGGTGGAGGAGGCGAACTTCACCAGAGCCGCGGACCGGATGCACGTCGCCCAATCGGGTCTGAGCGCCCAAATCCGCAAGCTGGAGGGCGATCTCGGAGCCGTGCTGCTGGACCGGTCCGCGCGCGCCGTCGTCCCGACCGAGGCGGGCCGGGCCGTGCTGCCGTACGCGCGGGCGGCGCTGCAGGCTTATTCCGATGCGCGGCAAGCGGTCGCGGAGCTGACCGGGCTGGTGCGCGGTCATCTGCGGCTCGGGGTGACCGCATCGGTATCGGCATTCGACCTGCCCCAACTGCTCGCCGACTTCCACCGCGCGCATCCGGGGGTGGAGATCACGCTCTCCGAGAACGGTCCCGAGCTGGCGCTGGAGCTATTGCGTTCAGGCAGACTCGATCTCACACTCGTCGGGCTGGGTCCGGCGCTGCCAGACGGCGTCGTCGTCGAGATCGTCGCCGACGAGCCGGTGGTCGCGGTGGTGGCGGCGACCGAGCCGGAGGGCGCGGCCACGCTGGCGGCGCTGGCCGAACGCGATCTGATCTGCCTGCCGCCCGGCGGCGGCCTGCGCGCCGAATTCGATTCCGCCTGTGCGCGTGCCGGTTTCGCGCCTCGGGTGGTGTTCGAGGCGGGTGACCCGCATATGCTGGCCCGGCTGGCCGGGTGCGGTCTCGGCGTGGCGATCCTGCCGCTGTCCGTGGCGCGGCGGCATCCGGACGTTCGCGCTACGCCGATCGAAGGGCTGAGCCTGCGTGCGCGCATCGGCCTGGCGCACCGCGGTGAGCCGACGGTGAGTCCTGCGGCCAGAGCGTTTCTGCGTCATATTCGGAATGCGTTGCAGAGCGCGTACTCCGGCGATGCCTAGCGGGGTCCAGCCGGAACGCGATCTCACTCCGAGTCGGAAACCCTCGACGCCGCACCGTATTCGGTGAAAATCTCGACCGGACCCGCGCTCGGTGCGAAACCCAGTGCCCGCTTCGCCTTTTCGATCGAGGCAACGATATGCCGAACATCGGCGAGCTGGTATCGCCCGGTCACCACCGGTGTCGGCCCGCCCCGCGCCTTGGCCATGATCGATGCGACCTCCCACAGCGTGATCGGTTGCCCTGAGCCGATATTCAGCGGGACGAAGCCGGGTAAGCGCCGGTCCACCGCGGCGACCAGTGCCTTGACGGCGTCACGGAGATGGACGAAGTCGCGCACCTGTCCACCGTCCTCCTGCACCTGCGGTGGACGTCCGGCGTCGAGTTCGTCGCGGTATCGGGCTGCCCAGCCGCCGCGGGCGCCGGGCCCGTAGATGGCGTGGAAACGCAGCGCCGTCACTCCGCCTCCGGTCGCCAAACCCCAAGCGAACGAATAGTTTTCCTGCGCGGCCTTACTGGATCCGTACCAGCCGCGCGGCCGCTGCGGTGCGTCCTCGGTGACCGGTTCCCAGGTGAGTATTTCGCCGGTGCGTGGTGCGCGATTATCGTAGAGCCCGCGGTCGAGATCGGCGCGGCGGCGCAGTCCTGGAAAGTACGTCGCGCCGCCGCGGTCCCGGTAGCGCCCTTCGCCGTAGACGACGATGGACGATGCGAGGACCAGATGCCGGACCCGCGCCCGCTCCATCGCGCCGAGTAGGACGGCGGTGCCGAGGTCGTTGTGCGCCGCGAATCCGGCCGGGCCGGTGGCATCGGTTATCGCGGCCAGGTGGCAGACCACGTCGATGCCGCGCAGCAGCGGCTCCAGCGCCGCGGCATCACGCACATCTACTCGCGAAATACCTTCCGGCGGTTCGGTATTCGTCCCAGCGAGCAGGTCGGCGGCGACGACCTCGTGCCCGGCGGCGGCCAGCGCCGGGCGCACCGCCGAACCGAGGAATCCGGCGGCCCCGGTCACCAGCACGCGCATCAGCTCAGGGTAGTTCGAACGGCAGCGACACTCCGGTGTGGACACGGCAGCGATCGCAGGTGTCGGTGCCGGTGACCCCCGATACCGCGCGGCGGATCAATTCCTTGAACGGCACCATATTCTTCTTGAATTCGGCGAAGACGTCGAGTGCGTGCACACCGTCGCCCTCCTCCAGGCCCGCATCCAGGTCGGTGATCAAAGCTACTGCGGCATAGCACATTTCGAGTTCACGAGCGAGTACCGCCTCCGGATGGCCGGTCATGTTCACCAGTTCCCAGCCCTGCCCGGCGAACCAGCGGCTCTCGGCGCGGGTAGAAAAGCGCGGGCCCTGCACGACCACCATGGTGCCCTGGGTCTTCATGGGCAGCGCATCGGTGGCGGATTTGATTGCGGCGGTGCGCAATTCATCGCAGTAGGGGTCGGCGAAGGAGACGTGGACGCCGCCGCCGTCGAAGTAGCTCTGCGGGCGGCCCGAGGTGCGGTCGACCAGTTGGTCGGGCACCGCGACCGTGCCGGGACCCCAGTCGGCGCGCAGGCTGCCGACCGCGCACGGCGCGAAGATCCGGCGCACGCCCAGCGAGCGCAACGCCCACATATTGGCCCGGTACGGCAGCGTATGCGGGGCGAATTCGTGCTGTTTGCCGTGCCGCGGCAGGAAGGCGACGGGACGGCCTGCCACCTCCCCGGCCGCGATCGGCGCGCTCGGCGCGCCGTAGGGGGTGTCGACCTCGACCTCGGTCGCGTCGTTGTCGAAGAAATCGTAGAAACCGCTGCCGCCGATGACGGCGAGGGCGGGCCGGGAAAGCGAACTCATGGGCAGATTCTCCCGTCTCGCTCCCCACACCCGCGCAACGGGTGCCCGTGACCTGACAATTCGCCAGTCCCCCTGTACCCTATGGGGGTATAAATCGGCAGGCAGCGAGGAGATCGTCGGTGACAACACCCACTCAGGACCACGGCACACACGACCACTCCACGCACGGTTACATCACCGCCAAGGACGACTACCTCAAGCGGCTGCGCCGGATCGAGGGCCAGGCCCGCGGACTGCAGCGGATGGTCGAGGAGGAGAAGTACTGCATCGATATCCTGACGCAGGTCTCCGCCATGACCAAGGCGCTGCAGGCGGTCGCGATGGGGCTGCTCGAGGACCACATCAGCCACTGTGTCGTCGACGCGGCCGTCGCCGGTGGCCCCGAGGCCGAAGCCAAGATCAAGGAGGCCACCGACGCCATCGCCAGGCTGGTGCGTTCATAGGGGGCGATCCCCGGGCGAAGAACTCCTGATCTCCATTTGCACCAGCGCGAATTCGGGGATTTCCGCATCCGGGGTGCCGCCGGGCAGCGGGGTGATCTCCAGATCCGCCGTTATCCAGGAACCGTTTTCGGCGGCCAGCCGGATATCGGCGAGCGTCACGAGCTGGGCTCCGGACCGAATCTCGTCGCGCGCGGCCAGAATTCGGGCGCGATCGGCCGGATGCGGAATGGTGCGCTCGTCGGCGCCGGACCAGCGCAGTCCGGGCACCGGTTCGCTGACCCAGCGAATCAGCCGCACCTGGGCGGTATCGACGATGGCGAGGTACAGGTTCGGCTGCCGTTCCCGCAACATGTCCAGTGTGCCCGCCTCGAATGACTTCGATTGTGGCGCAACGCTTTCGGTCACATCGGCGGCGACGCCCAACCATTGCGTCCTGGTGGCGTCCGTACCGCCGTTGCGCGCGGCGAGCAGAATCGAGCGCGGACCGGCCTGCGACCGCACGGTCGCGACGCCGAGCCAGCGCGAATCGGGGCTGGAGCGGGCCAGCGTCGCGGTGAATTCCAGTGCGCCGTCGAACCTTTCGATCGTCTCGTAGGACTGTGCGCCCAGCCAGCTGATCGGCTCGGTAGCGAAATGCGGCCCGAGCCCGGGCAGGGTGTCCACCCGGCGGGTGCGTGCGTCGATGGTGAACGGCGCCGCACCCACCTGCGCGGGCGGCTCACCGTCGCCCAACCACAACTTGACCGCGTGCACCCGGGTATCCCGGCCGAGCACCGGCACCGCGAGCAGCCGCCGTCCCGACCAGGCGTGCCGCGACTGCGGCAGCTGCTGATCGATCGGCGCACCGGATCCGTACACCGCGCCGATCACCGGCTGCAGCCGGGACGGAACCGCCCGTTGAATGGACTTCCAGGCCCGCGGCGCCGTCCCCGCGGCGATCATCGACCAGGTGTCGGCGCGACCGAGCGTCTCGATCAACAGCCAACTCCCGGTGAGCATCGCCGACCCTCCCTCCCTCGAAGTCAACCCCCACAACACTATGGGCATCAGACCGATAGCCAGTGAATATGGTGCACGATCGGCCCCGCGAAGCCGCGCAAGGGGCGCACTCGGCGTCCCCGTGCGCGAGTTCCGCCGC
Organism: Nocardia sp. JCM 34519.1; assembly: GCF_020361265.1. Taxonomy (NCBI): domain Bacteria; kingdom Bacillati; phylum Actinomycetota; class Actinomycetes; order Mycobacteriales; family Nocardiaceae; genus Nocardia; species Nocardia sp. JCM 34519.1. Next base: position 7,151 of record NZ_JAIRBR010000014.1, on the reverse strand, counting down.
TGCTGCCCGGGTCGATTAAGCTCGCGCCGTGGATACTCCGCTGCGGCTAGAGGTGATCGTGGCCAGCGTCCGGCCCGAGCGTTTCGCTCCGGTCGTCGCCGAATGGTTCCTGCGCACGGTGCGGCAGCGGCCCGAATTCGATACGGGCGTCATCGATCTGATCGATACGCCGCTGCCCACCGACCTCACCGAAACACCCGAGGTCGCGGACTATCGCGCGCGGTTGGCCGCCGCCGACGCCTTCGTGGCGATCACCTCCGAGTACAACCACGGATATCCGGCGGCATTGAAGACCGCGTTCGACACCGCGAAACACGAATGGCGGGCCAAGCCGATCGGATTCGTGGCGTACGGCGGGCTCTCCGGTGGTCTGCGCGCCGTCGAACAGCTGCGTCAGGTGGTCGCCGAAATACATATGGTTTCGATCCGCGAGACCGTCAGCTTCCATCAGGCCAAGCGGCAATTCGACGCTCGCGGCGAGACCTCGGACGGCGCCGCGATCGATGCGTCGGCCCGCATGCTGCGTCAATTGGCTTGGTGGGCGCGTACTTTGCGCGAGGCCCGGGTGAAAGATCCGTACCCGGGCTGACATTCAGTTGGGGCTGCCCGCCAGTTGCCTGCGCCCGCGCGGCTGGCCGATATAGGTGGCCTCGCGCGGAATGGATACCAGGGTCAGATCCACTTGCGCTGTGCCCGTTCGCAATACGACATGGTTGCCGATCGCGCCCGGCTGATGGATCGACAGATCCGGCCGGGTCGCGGGCCAGCCCATCGGATCACCGGTGACGTAGATGGTGGTGACACCGGCGTGCGGCGCGGGCGCGAGCACACCGTCCACCACGGTGGCCGTGAATCCCGCATCGGACTGGTGGGTTTCGACCGCGATTGTCAGCCGCTCCGGATTGCCGATGGTGGTGACCAGATTCTCCCAGGCATGCGCCCGGTCGGTGCGGATGAGGATGCGCTCGCCGACCGCGAGCGCGCGGAACACCAGCTGCTGCGCCAGATACAGCTCGCCCGCCACGTACACGGTGGAGATGCCGGTGCCGACGATGCGCACCGCGACGCCGTTGCCCTCGTCGTCCGAGCCGATCAGCTGGCCGCAGCCGGAGGACGGCAGGTGCAGCGCGCCGACCACCTCGATCGGGTATTCGATGGTCGGCACGGTGCCGTCCAGATCGGGGACCGCGATCGGCAGGTGGGCCAGCAGCCCGTCGCGGTGGCGTCCGTTCATCGACACCATGCCCTTGAGCTTGCCGCGTTCCGGCAGCTCCCGTGCGGTGAGCCGCCAGGCCGCGCCGATGCACACCGTCTCCGCGGAACTGCCCGGCCGCAGCCGGACCGCGACCGAGGTGCCGCGCGACGGCGCAACCCACAGCTGCGCAAGCAGATCCGAGCCGAGTCGCTTGGGATCGACGGCGCTGCCGATATTGACGCTGTTGCCGATCTCGGCATAGCGCCAGCGATGCGTGAGCGCCCGCGGATCGTAGCCGCCGGTGATCTGCAGGACCGCCTTGCGAATTTCCGGCGCGGTGAGCACGCGGGCATAGCAGTCGGCGTCCTCCAGCGCGCGCACGATCCGCTGCGTCGCGATGGTCACCGCGCGCGACGCGCCCTCGTCGCCGCCGCCGCGCCGGGCCGCGGCCTCCGGACAGACCAGCGCATCGAAGCTGATGGCCAGCCACACCGTGCGATGCGCGGTGGCGGGCAGCGGGCCGAGCAGCGATTCGTAGATCGGTCCGGCCGGGGTGCCGGAGCGGCTGCGGTGGCCGTGGCTGATGATATCGATGCCGCTGAGCAGAATGTCGTGCTGGTTCAGGCATTTCGCCAGTTCCGGCAGCGGAAGCAGGTGTGAGGCGTGCACGGTTGTCCGGCCGATCCTGGTGAGCCCGCCCCTCGGCGCGAGCACCTCGACGACGGTCACCACCCGGCTGCCGTCCCAGTACAACCCGAGCGAACGGCCGTCGGAACCGCGGAAGTCGACGGTGTCGCCGAGCTCGTAATCGCCCCTTGTCAGATAGCGCCACGCGGTGCCGATCCAATCGAGCACGGTGCGCTTGGCGATGGGGATCAGCGGCAGCAGCGCCGCGACGATTCCGATGGCGAGCGCGGGCAGCGGGCCGAGCCCCCCGATCAATGCGCCCGCACCGGCCACGAGCCCGATCACCTGCGCCACCAGCAGATTCGGCAGCGAGATGCGCCCGAGCAGCGGTCGAGGTCCCGCCCCGACAGGTTCGGCCATCGTTGTCCCCCAAGTACCCGGGCCCGACCGTTTCCTGGCGGTCGAGCTGAACAAGAGTCCTCGGGAACTGTACTGTGTTCGGCGAACGCGAGCACTGTTCGGGGGAGGAATAATGCCTTCAAAACCCACCACCCGGTGGCAGGTGAGCGGCTACCGATTCCTGGTGCGCCGCATGGAACACGCCCTGGTCCGCCGGGACGTGCGAATGCTGCACGATCCGATGCGCTCCCAGTCGCGTGCCTATGCGGCGGGATTGATCATGGCGTTCGTCGTACTCGCCGGATGCGGTGTGCTCGCACTGCTGCGGCCGCAGGACAAGATCGGCAGCCACTCGATCCTGATCGGCAAGGATTCGGGCACGGCATACGCGGTGATCGACGGCGTGGTGCATCCCGCGCTCAACCTGTCATCGGCCAAGCTCGCCGCGAACAAGTCGGAGAGCCCGGTCACCGTCAAGGAGTCGGAGCTCGGCAGCAAACCCCTCGGCTCGCTCATCGGCATTCCCGGCGCACCCGGTTCGATCCACTTCGACAAGGACGGCAAGGGGCAGACGTGGACGGTCTGCGACGCCCCGAAGGGTGACACCGGAACCGACCGCGTGGTGACGGTGATCGTCGGCGGGATCGAGCTCGGGGACAAGGCGTCGAATCTGCCGAAGGACAAGGCGCTGCTGGTGCAGGGCAAGGATTCGGTCTACCTGATCTACAACAACCGGCGCGCCCGCGTGAATATGAAGGATCCCGCCGTCACCTACGCGCTCAACCTCGCGAACGCGACCCCGCGCCCGATCAGCGAAGGGCTGCTGAACGCGATTCCGGAATACCCCGCGATCGAGCCGCCCGCGATAACCGATCCCGGTGGTGTTCCGTCATACACCATCAACGGCCACCGCATCGGTGACGTCGTCCAGGTCACCACCAGCGTCGGCACCACGGAGAATTACGCGGTATTGCGCGATGGGTTGCAAAAGGTTTCGCCGTTCACCGCGGAACTCATTCGCGCCGCCAACCCGCCCTCGTCCACCAACTCGATGATCGACTCGAGCACGCTCGCCAGAATCAGTCAATTGCAAACGCTGAAGGTGGACACCTACCCGGAGGTCGCACCGCAGCTGATCAGTGCCAGGGAAGCCCCGGACAGCTGCATCTCGTGGAAGCCCAAAACGGCCGTCGCCAAGGACTCCTCCGGCGATCGCGCCGAATTGACGGTGATCACCGGCGTGAACCTGCCGCTGGCCGATAACGCGAAACCGCTCACGCTGGCGCAGTCCAACAATAAGGGCTTGCTCGCCGACCAGTTCTACATGAAACCGGGCACCGGCGCGTACGTGCAGACCACCGGGATCGAGCCGGACAGCCGTCGCAAGGACAGCATTTTCTACATCGCCGACACCGGCGTCCGCTTCGGCATCAAGAACAACGATTCGGCGAAAGCCCTGGGCCTGGAAGACGTTCAACCCGAGCCCGCCCCCTATCCGATCGTCGGCCTGATCGCCATCGGCCCGACCCTCGGCCGCGAGGAGGCCTTGGTCGCCCACGACGGCGTCGCCCCCGACCCGAACCCCGGCAAAACCCTGGTCGCCGACCCGAAGAAGTAACGCTTGTCTTCGGAGCTGCCCCGGGTCGGCTTTGCCTTTCCGGCACTGCCGTAATCCGGTTCGAGATAAACGCGATTCGATGGAACCGCCGACGGTGTCGGCGCGTCAATGTATGTGACGGAACAGCTTTCGGATCCGATCAGCTCCCGCTGACTCGATGCGTCGGCTGAGCCGTTGCAAGACACCAGGTTTCGAGCTTCGGGGGAATGATGCGCGGGCGGCTGCCACCGAGGTTGGGGAGCGGGCACTCCCCAACCCCGGAACCACACGAAGGTGCGGTTGCCGGCAGATCACGACTCAGGACGAACGATTCCATGAAACACATCCGCAGGCCGATCGCTGCGCTGGCAATGGTACCCGCATCGGCCATCGCCGCAGCGGTGCTCGTATAGCAGCGACGTCGGCACCTGCGGCATAGATCCGGGGCTCGGAGCGGGCACTCCTGATTCCCGGTGAACACTGTGGTTCCGCGGTGTTCGATACACCCGATGAAGGAAATCCATGAAACACATCCGCAAGTCCATTGTCGCCACACTGATCGTATTCGCGTCCGGTGCGATCGCGTTCGCAACTCCGCAGGTCGCCGCCGCGGTCCCGGCCGCGGATACCGTCGGTGCGGTGCAACTGGCCGAGTACGGCGGCAATTGCACAGCCGGTGACAATCTGGGCGACAAGGCCGACTCGTTCATTTCTCGTTGCCGAAAGGGTTCGATCAGAAGGGAATTCCCGAGTCAGCTGCTACAGGCGACGCTGGGCGAAATCAAGAAGGGCAACAGCGCCGACTACAAGAAGGCATGGAAACTGCTCAACGACAATCGATTCAAGAAGTGACCAGGAGGAAGCAATGGTGAGTCGGAGTCCGTACATCGCGGTCGTCGTCTATGAGTCGACATCGGATTCGCCCGGCTACGAGCCGATGTACCAGGAGGACTTCGTCTTGCTGTACGCCGGTTCGGAGGACGAGGCGCGCAAGCTGGCGCACGAGGCCGCGGTAGCGCAGGAGACGACCTACGAGAACGAGCGTGGCGAGTTGATCAAGGTCTCGCTCAAGCATGTTGTCGATGTGAACCAGTCGCTTACCGACGATCTGTCGAAGGGGGGCGATCTGTACTCGCGGCATTTCCGGGATTACGAATCCTATCGCCGGATCGAATCGCTACTGGGGGATGCTGAGCTCTGAACGTCGTCGCGACGGCAGCCCAACCTTGCGCTGCCGGTTCGTCGATGTGCGATGGACGAACCGGCAGCGGGGTTGGAGCGCTGCGGTCCCGCCTGGCGTCGGGTAGGGGTGCGGCGACTATCGTGGCTGGGTGAGCGACTTGGACCATTCCGAACCCAAAGTGCCGATCGAGCAGGTCGGAGCGGTTGTCGCGGCGGCCGGGGTCGGTGGGCGGCCGCTCAGAGAGGTCGTCCGTGCGTTGGCGGAGGGGGAGCACACGCTTGCTGAACTGGTTCGATCGCTCGGAGTGCCACGGCGCAGCGTCGAGGAGATTCTGTCGGCGCTGGGGGAAGACCTGTCGCAGACGGGCGAGAGCTTCCGGCTGAATGTGAGCCGGGCCGACGACTATGCGGTGCGATTCGATCTCGCACAGCTCGACCGGACGGCGCAGGCGGATCCGCTCGCGGCGCGACTGGCCGCGCACGCGGAGACGGTTCGGCTCATCGAGGAGCTGATCGAGCGGGCGCCCGCCGCCCGCCAAGACATCGACCACGTGTCCGCCACCGCCGAAACCGTTGTGCGACGGGCGCTTTGGCTGGAATCGACCTTCGACACCCGCGGCGCGCATGTGCTCTTCGTCGGCGATCACGACCTCACCTCCATCGCCACCGCGCTGATCTGTCGCGACGCGCAGATCACCGTGGTCGACCTGGATGAGCGGATCCTGGAATTCATCGCTGGCGAGGCGGGCCGGCTCGGTGTCGCCGCCCGCTGCTTGTTCGGCGATTTCCGACTCGGATTCCCAACTGCGGCAACTGGATTCGCCGACCTAGTGGTGACCGATCCGCCATATACCCCCGAAGGTGTGAAGCTGTTCCTCGCCCGCGGGCTGGAAGGTCTTGGTGACAAAGAGAATTCACGCCTCTTGCTGGCGTACGGATTCAGCGCGCGACAACCCGCACTGGGACTCAAGGTGCAGAACGCGATTCGCGAACTGCACCTGACCGTCGAGGCGATGCTGCCCAAATTCAACCGATACCTGGGCGCACAGGCCGTCGGCAGCGCCGCCGACTGGTATGCGCTGCGGCCGACATCCAAGAGTTGGCGCACACTGGATTCCGCCGCGGCCGCGAACATCTACACCCACGGCCCCCAATCCCTCGAAGGCGCATCGGGCCTACCCGATGACATCGCGAAATACCTACTGGCCCAATCGGATCAGCCAGTCCTGGTAGGCGACGGCTGGTCGACGACGCATACCGCCGAACACCCGAAACTCACCCTCGCCACCCTCCTCGCAAAGGGCATCCCGCAAGTCCACGGCCGCCGCGGCCCCATCGACATCGTCGCGGACCTCTCCAAAGATCCAGGCGCCTGGCTACTCCGCGTCCTGCTCGCGGCTAACTGCCGAAACATCGTCGCGGTAGTCCCCGACACCCACCCCGACCTGCGCGGCCAAGCCCTGAAATCATTGATATCAACCAAATTCCGGCTCCGCGTCGAACACGCCACCCCACGCCCCGGCTTCGCGATCGTCCACGCCGAATCCACCACCCCCACCACCCCCGCCGACGCAACGGTCTCCGACCTCCTCCACCGCGCCCACGGCAAAATCGGCAACGCCTGGCGCGAAGCCCTCATCCGCCACGCACCCACCGACCTGACCAAACGCCAAGCCAAAGACCTCATCCAAGCCACCACCCCAGCCCCCCTACTCACCCCACCCCTGATCGAACTCCCACGCCACGACATCGCCAGAGTATTGGCCGACGTGCGCACCTCAGCCCAAGCCGCCCACTGAGCTGAGATCACCAAAACGGCTACCCCGCAAGCAAATTGGATGTACACGAATCGGAGCGTTCAGCCGTACCAGATCGGCATCCACCAGCCGATCGTTCAGGATCGGGGTCCTTGCCAGGCGAATTGAGTAGACCAGGTAATCCCTGCCGTCCGGTCCACCAACGTCAATTCGAAGTCCTGGGAAGAGATATCGGCGCCGAGCGGGACAGGGTATTGAAATACAGCTCGCACCTGGGTCGCTGACGTATTGACAGAAGGCGACATTTGTATCGACCCTGTCAACGGCAGCTGAACCCTGGACACTTTCCGGCAAATGAATCGTGACCCCTTTCCGGTGGGTTGGTTGGTTTCAG